>CAIXKE010000035.1 GCA_903919975.1 Akkermansiaceae bacterium
ACTCGAAAACCATACCGGCACCCCCGTCGTGACCGGCGACAACTACCTGCCGCCTTGTCGCACCAAAGAAATCAGGGATACAAACGCTCAATAAGTCCGCCGAATGAGGGTGTGCCGCCAAATCGACGCGGAAGGCACCGGCTACCTCGAACACGCGATGGAGGAAATGAACTTTTCCGCCCGCACCCACGACCGGATCCTCAAAGTGGCGCGCACTCTGGCCGATCTCGGAGGATCACCAGAAATCCGTTCCAACGATGTATTGGAGGCGATCCAATTCCGCTCATTGGACCGGAAATTGTTTTCGTGAGAGGGGATTTGATGAATCAGCGGATCACCGGCTTGTCCTTGGCTCTGGGCTGACGCCGCTCAGGGAATAGTGCCTCCTTGGCCTCGTTGCCCAGCCCGTCGTAGATCACGCCAGTCAGGTCCCGGAGTTTCGCTGCCACTCTGGATTTCGGATTCCATGCATACACATGGGTGCGGCCTTGTCGTTTGCAGACGATGGCACCGGATCGCTCGAAACGGTCGAGTTGCCGCTGGACTCCGTCCAAGGAGACGGCAAAATCTCTGGAGATCGCCCGTCCATAAGCTTCGCCATCATGAAATAGAGACAAAAGCACCGCCTCTGCGGCCTTACCACCAAACAGGTCTTGGAGTGCGGTTGAAATCATGACCGAAGAATAAGGTCATTTGACCGAAAAATCAATTCATTTTATCACCGCCATGCAGCCACCGGATTTGAGTCGATGCACCGAGGAGGAACTGTGGCACTACGTGGCGTGGCACCTTGAGGGGGAGGGCATCCGATCGGTATTGGTGGGAGGCGCCGTTGTGGCAATCTACACCGAGGGACTCTATCGCTCCGGAGATCTGGACATGGTGCCGGACGACTTGGGTCGAAATCGGCTGACGGAAGCGCTGGGCAAGATTGGCTTTGAACCAACACAGTCACGTTATTTCAAGCACCCTGAATGCACTCACCTGTTTTTGGAATTTCCGAGAGGACCGGTTGAAATTGGCGAAGAATACCCGGTGATTCCCGCTGAAATCGAGTTAGAAGGACGAAAGCTGCGTCTCTTGTCGCCTACCGATAGCGTCAAGGATCGCCTGGCGGGATACATCCACTGGAAATCGAGGGCAAACTTCGATCAAGCGTTGCTGATTTGTCAGCGACAAATGGACCGGGTGGATTTGGATGCCGTGCGCGATTGGTGCGCTGGTGAGGGAGGTGTTTCCGCATTTGAGGAACTCGTGAACCGGTTGAATGAGGACTAACGAAGTGCCTGAGGAATATGAATTTTTCTAGTTTCATGCTGGTTACAGTTAAAGTGGAACCCACACCCTTGTGGTTTTTACGGCGACTCCAAACGCCAATGTCGCTGCTCATCGCGGCAGATCGAAAACTACCGTCAACGGATCAGCGGTCCATTGTTAGACCGGATTGATTTGCATGTCGAGGTGCCATTGGTGGATTTCCGGGACTTATCCTCGAATACGGCCACCGGAGACAAGTCCGAGACGATCCGCGAGCGTGTCGTGCAAGCCCGCAAGATCCAGGACGAGCGCTTTCGCAAATCCGGGAATGCCACCAACTCGGCGATGAACCCGCGCCAAATGAAAATCCACTGCCAAATCGACGCCGAAGGCACCGGCTACCTCGAACACGCGATGGAGGAAATGAACTTCTCCGCCCGCGCCCATGATCGCATCCTCAAAGTCGCCCGCACGCTTGCCGATCTAGCAGGTGCCGAGCGAATCCGCTCGAACGACCTCCTAGAAGCCATCCAATACCGTTCGCTGGACCGGAAACTCTTTTCCTGACTTCCATTCCCTATGAAAATCACCCCTGCTATCTTTGAGGATCATGAAATCCGCCGCATCTACGATGAGAAGACCGAAACCTGGTTCTTCTCCATCGTGGACATCGTCCAGATTCTTACCCAACAGCCGGATTTCCAGACGGCCAGGAAGTATTGGAACAAGCTGAAAGAACGGCTTGGCAAGGAGGGGAGTCAACTGGTGACAAATTGTCACCGGTTCAAATTGCCTGCCGACGACGGCAAAATGCGCCTCACGGACGTTGCCAATGCCGAGACCCTTCTTCGGCTCGTCCAGAGCGTGCCAAGTCCCAAGGCCGAACCCATCAAACTCTGGCTCGCCAAGGTCGGTTATGAACGGATGCAGGAAATGACCGACCCCGCGCTTTCCCTCGAACGCGCCCGCGCCACATGGCAGAAGCACGGACGCAGCGAGAAATGGATTCAGCAACGCATGACGGGACAGGAAACCCGCAACAAGCTCACCGATTACTGGGCCGAGCACGAGATCAAGAAGGGCGAGGAATACGCCATCCTCACCAACCTTATCCATCAGGAATGGAGCGGAGTCAGCGTGAAATCGCACAAGGAATTGAAAAACCTCAAGACCCAGAATCTGCGCGACCACATGAGCGAGGCGGAACTCATCTTCACAGCTCTCGCAGAGCTATCCACCCGCCAGATCGCCGAAACCACCGATGCCACTGGCATGACGGAAAATGAAAATGCTGCCAAAACCGGCGGCAGCATTGCCAAACGCGCCCGGCTCGAACTCGAAAACCATACCGGCACCCCCGTCGTGACCGGCGACAACTACCTGCCGCCTTGTCGCACCAAAGAAATCAGGGATACAAACGCTCAATAAGTCCGCCGAATGAGGGTGTGCCGCCAAATCGACGCGGAAGGCACCGG
>CAIXKE010000036.1 GCA_903919975.1 Akkermansiaceae bacterium
CCGCTCCGGAGGGGCGATGCATGATCGCCCTGCCCATGAAGTGACATTGGGAAGCGCTTCGCTCACTTCATTGGCTTTTCATGGGCATCGGCGGACACGTTCCGCCGCTCCTTGAGGAGATTCGCTGTCTCATTTGCACCGTCTCTGTCTAGTTTTGCTCCGGCCCCGACAGTCAAATTTTGATAGGTGAGTGGCACGGCAATCAATCTCGGGAGCTCCCACGGGTATTTGATGTGAGATGAACCGCGAATGGACAGGCACGAATTTTCAGAACTCCATTTTCAAAATTAGGGATTTCGTTTTTAAAACCTCTTCATTCGCGTCGATTCCCGTTCATTCGAGGTTAAAAAAAGCTGGCTTGATTGCCTTGAGGTGAGCGAGTGCAAATGAAAACACCCGATTGCATCGAAAGGCAATCGGGTGTTTATGAGATTGGTTTGACTTGCGGATTACCAGTCGCCGCCGCCGCCGCCACCGCCTTTGTAGCCGCCGCCGCCTTTGTAGCCGCCGCCGCCGCCGCCGCCACCACGGCGTTCGCCGCCGTAGCCACCACCGCCGCCGCCGCCGCCGCCACGGCGTTCACCGCCGTAGCCGCCGCCGCCACTTGGACGTGCTTCTTTGGGTTCTGAGGCGTTCACGCGGAGTGCGCGGCCTTGATAGTCGTAACCATTGAGCGCTTCGATTGCTGCGTTCAGCTGGGCCTGGTCGCCGAGGGTTACGAAAGCGAATCCTTTGGATCTGCCAGTTTCGCGGTCGGTGATGATTTTGACCCGTTCGACGGGGCCGTATGCGGCGAAGAGTCCGGAGACGTCTTCTTCAGTAGCGGAGTAGGGCAAGTTGCCCACGTAGATGTCCATTTTTGTCTGTTCTAATCACGCCATCACTTTCAACACTTCCTGAGACCATGGCGTAAGAGACCAGACGAAGCGCGCTCATCCTCGAATTTGCGGAATGAACGCTGAGGTTTTTATAGGTCGGATGGAGGGTTGGCAAGGATGTTTTTCATGCTGCAAAATCAGGCAATGCTCCTGCATTAGGGTGACCAATTGGCAAAGTGAGCAAATTAACCACAGATTACGCAGATTTCACAGATGAGATTTGATTGGAAAGTGCAGTAATTGTCGATGCTGAGGCGAATGGAGTCCTATTTGAATCCATAATCTGAGTAATCTGAGTAATCTGAGTAATCTGAGTAATCTGAGTAATCTGAGTAATCTGAGTAATCTGAGTAATCTGTGGTCAGAATTTGCCGCCACTTAATGTGGCACACTGACGGGGAAATACGGGTTTTTTTAGGTTTACCGGGAAAGCGCTTGGATGAGTTGGATGGCTTCGGGGAAATCCCGGCGGATTTGGAGGGCGCGGGTGGCGGCGGCGAGTGCTTCATTGCGTTGGCCGATGCGGGCGTGGATGGTGGCGCGGGCGTAGGGAATGGCGGAGTCCGAGGGGTCGGCGGCCTCGCCTTTGAGGAGGGCGTCGATGGCTTCATTGGGTTGGTTGAGGGCGCTGCGGGCGAGGCCGAGATTGTACCAGGCGCGGGCGTTCGAGGGATCGATGCCGAGGGCTATTTCGAATGAGGTGACGGAATTCCGGAGATTTCCGGCCTCACTCCAGGCGAGGGCGAGTTTGTAGTGGTATTCGGCTTCATCGGGAGCCAGGCGGATGGCGTTTTCCAAGGATTTGATGCTGCCGGTGGTATCGCCGGTGGTGCTGAGTAGAATAGCGAGGTCGTGGTGGAAGGGGGGCGAATTCGAGTCCCACTCGATGGCTTTTTGGATTTGGCGGATCGCGCCGGGGGTATCGCCGCGGAGGTAGGTGAACTGGCTGAGTTGCATCCGTCCGGTGGGCTGATCCGAGTTGTGATCGAGCATGTGGACGAGTTCACGCCCGGCTTTGGTGGTGAGGTCGAGTTGATCGACGACCGCCCATGCGGCGGCCACGCGGACCGAGCGGATCGGGTCGTCCAGAAATGGTTGGAGCGCGGCGCGGACGGCAGCGTTGTTTTGGCGGACTTGATGGGTGAGGGAGCGGATCGCCGCTTCACGCACCAGCGGGCTTTCATCGGATGTCCGGGCGAGTAGGGCTTCGGTGACTGTGGGTTCGAAAATCCAGCGGGCAAGGAGGTGACAGGCGGTTCCTCTCCAGGCGGCGATTTTCTCGGTTTTGAGGAAGGCGATGAGTTCATCGCGGGTGGTGGGATCGCCTTGGCGGGCACGGGCGACCATTTGGGCGCGGGTTCGGGTCGGGCGGTTCATTCTTTCGCCGTAAAAGTTGTTGGTTTTTTCGAGTGCCCACTGGGTGTCCTTGTCGGTGTGGCAGCGGTTGCAGGCGTTCGGGGTGCCGAATTTCTGGGTGAGCAATGGATCGGGGATGGTAAAGCCGTGGTCGTGCCGCGGATCGCGTTGCATGTAAGTGGTTTGCGGCATGTGGCAGGACGTGCAATCGCGCCCGGCCGAGCCAGGGGTGCAGGGGCTGTGGGTGTCCGGATTGATCACCGGGGCGGGTGGCTCGGTGCCGCCGGCATGGCAGCGCATGCACAGCAGGTTTCCGGGGATGAGGCGTTTGTTGCTATGAGGTTCATGGCAGTCCCCGCAGCGGACGCCGGCATGATACATCGCGCTGGATGAGAATGCGGCGAACTCGTAGTTCTCATCGCGGATTTGGCCGTCCGGGTGGTAGGTATCGGTCTCATCAGTGACGGTGAGGGAAAAGTGGTCGTAAAACGATTCGCCGGGAATGAGGTCGCCAGTGATTTCGCCGCGGCGGGCGTGGCAGGCGGCGCAGGTTTCGGTCATTTGGTTGCGGGATTGCCGTTTGATGGTGGGATCTTTGATGTTTTTCGTCTCGGGATTGTAGCCCACGGGCGGTTTTTTCTGCCACTCCACGTGATTTTTCATCGGGCCATGGCAGGCTTCGCAGCCGACGCTCATTTCGGCCATTTTGGTGTGGTAGCTGTTGGTTTGCGGTTCGTAGTTTTTGCGCAAGCGGGTGTTGTGGCAGGCGGCGCACATGGCGTTCCAATTCATGCCTTGGCCGGTCCAAGAGCCCCAATCGCCGGGATTGCGTTCTTCCTCGCCATAGACATCGAAGAGTTCGTTTTTGTTGGGATCGTAGCTGACATCGCAAGTTTGCAGACGACCGCCCGGAGCCGGGATGAGAAACTGGCGGAGCGGGTCATTGCCGATGATGCGTGCGACGGGGTAGGGGCGGCGTTGGTTGTCGATCCCCCGAGTGAGGATTTTTGCGAGTCCGTCGGCATCTAGAAAGGCCTCGGAGGTATCCTTGCCGTGGGTTAGGGTTTGTTTGGGTGAAAATGTTTTTTCATCCAGGTCCTTGCGGTATTCGCGTTCGGCGAGGCCGTGGTTGGAATCGATCCAGCCGGCGTAGGCGGTTTCGTGGCATTCCTTGCATGATGCGGAGCCGGCGTATTCGGCGTGGACCTCGTCCTCGGGGGCCACGACTGATTCTTGCTTGGCAGGGGATGTGGTTTGGGGTTGGTCCGCTGGCTTTTGGAAGTGCCGGGATGTCAGAAACGCGGTGGCGGCAATCCCGAGAACGATTGCGAAAACCCATAGTTTTTTGCTCGATGACATGCTGATTTTTTGGATAGGTGGATTCACAGAGAAATTTTAAATGTCGGAGTGTCGCGAGTGGATCTGGCGGATCGCCCAGTTAGCCGGCTCGGAAATCAGTGGATCGGGATCGGCCTCGGCGCGCACGAGGGCGGCGAGGTCGTCCGGATTGCCGGTGTTTCCCAAGGCGATGCAGACGTTACGCAGGAAGCGCGGGCGTTTGATCCGCTTGATGGGAGATTTTGCAAACAAGGCGCGGAAGGCGTCGTCGTCGAGATCGAGAAAATCACGGAGCTTGTTTTCAAACACGCTGTTTCTGGCGTGGAAGGTCAGGTCGCGGGACGCCACGGCAAATCGGTTCCATGGGCAGGCATCGAGGCAATCGTCACATCCGTAAATCCGGTCGCCTATGGCTTCGCGGAACTCCAGGGGAATCGGGCCTTTGTGCTCGATGGTTAGATAAGAGATGCAGCGTCGAGCATCCATTTGGTGTGGCGCGGTGATGGCTTGGGTCGGGCAGGCGGTGATGCAGCGGGTGCATTTTCCGCAGTGGTCGCCGAAGGGCGCGTCGGGTGTTAGATCGAGGGTGGTGAGGATTTCCGCTAGGAAAAACCAGGTGCCAAGACGGCGGTGGATTTGCACGGTGGATTTGCCATTCCAGCCGAGGCCGGCATCGGTGGCGAAATCGCGTTCGAGCACCGGGCCGGTGTCCACGTAGGGTTTTTGGATGCCGCCGAGTGACTGGAGTTTTTCATCAAAGTCCCGGAGTTTGCGCTCGATCATCTCATGGTAATCATCGTTCCAAGCGTAGCGGGCGATGCTGTATCCGCCGTCATGACCCGCGGGAAACGGGCTGTGGCCGGGAAAATAATTCAGTGCGAGGCAGATGAGCGATTTGCAATCCGGCAGGACTTCGCGGGGATCGCAGCGGCGTTCCGTAGTGCGTTCTAACCATGCCATTTCGCCGTGTTTGCCATCGGCGATCCATTGCGTGAAGTCCGCCGCGTGCGTGGCCTCACGGGCTTTGGCGATCCGGCAATCATCGAAGCCCAAGTCCGCCGCCCAGCGTTTGATGTCCTGCAAGGGGCCGCTCATGGTTGATGCGTGAAAAAGTAGCGGGCGCATTCGAGAATTCCGGTGGCCACCTCGTTGAAACAAAGTCCGGCGGTATCGAGTTTCAGGTGGGCGGTTTGCTCGTAGAGTGGCTGCCGTTCCTCCATGAGAGCGGAGATCTTGGCGGCGCGGTCCTCGGTTTGAAGCAGCGGGCGGCTGAAGTTTTTCGCGGTGCGCGCAAGGATCACATGCACCGGGGCGTGAAGCCAGACGACGTAGCCCAATTGCTGGAGCAGCGCCCGGTTTTCCTCGCGTCCGATCACCCCGCCGCCGGTGGAAATAATCCGTCGCGGGGCCGTGGGGTCGTTGAGTTCGTGCAAGAGCGCCGTCTCCATGTCGCGAAACGCGGCTTCCCCTTCATCGGCGAAAATGGCGGTGATCGGTTTTCCCGCGCGCTCTTCAATCGTCTGGTCCATGTCCACAAGCGGGTAGCCCAGCCGTTGGTGGAGCTCACGGCCGACAGTGGATTTTCCGCATCCCATGAAGCCGATGAGAACAATGTTCTTCGGTGGCGGGGTCGATTGGTTCATGGGCAAACCCTAGTCTGTCCGACTCTCCGATGGAAACGGGAAAATAGGAGTTCGCATCCTGCCGCATCCTCTGGCAGAACCTTCGGCGTGCCCGAGACCCGAATCATCCATGCCGACGACGAAGAAATGAAGGACGCCGTGCGCGAGGCCTGTGCCTTGCTGCGCGCCGGCGAAATCGTCGCCCTGCCCACCGAAACCGTTTATGGACTCGCTGCCGATGCCTTGAATCCCGACGCCGTGGCGAAGGTGTTCGCCGCGAAGGAACGTCCGTCTTTTGATCCGTTGATCGTCCACATCGCATCCCGCGGGGACTTGAAAACGGTCGCCATCGTGCCGGAGGAAATCGCCGAGATCGTGGGAAAACTCACCGCCGCTTTCTGGCCCGGCCCACTCACGTTGATCTTGCCGAAGCATCCGGACGTCCCGGATCTGGTGACCAGTGGCCTCCCCACGGTGGCAGTTCGGCAGAGCGCTCACCCGGTTTTCCGCGCAATCAACAAGGAGCTTGGACGCCCGATCGCCGCACCCAGCGCGAACCGCTTCGGGCGGATTTCTCCCACCTCCGCCTCGGCGGTCGTGAAAGAACTCGGTGGTCGAATTCCGCTCATCGTCGATGCCGGGGCCTGCGCGGAGGGTGTCGAGAGCACGATCATATCGATCGAACCCCGCCCGGGAAAAAAACCGATTTTTCACCTTCACCGGGCCGGCCCGATCACCAAGGAGCAACTCCAGGAATATGGGAAGGTCGAGAAATTCAGGGAAAAAGCCGGCGATTTGCCCCACGCGCCGGGCCAGCTTCCGAGTCACTACGCGCCGCTCACCCCACTCATTTTGCTGGAAAATCCCGCCGATTTCAAACCGGAACCTGGGAAGAAATACGGACTTCTCAGTTATCGCGGCGAGGACGACAGCCCTTACGTCACTTTGCACGACTGGGAAATAGTCGAGGCTCTCAGCCCCGGCAGCGGGAAACTGGCAGAAGGGGCGATTCGCTTGTTTTTCGTCATGCGCCTGCTCGATGAGGCTGGCCTGGATGCGATCATTGCCGAGCCGGTGAGTGAAACCGGCTTGGGCGTCGCCATCATGGATCGCCTGCGCCGCGCTTCCGCGAGTCGATGAGCGGTAACATAGCGCTCTCGTATCCAAAAACTTTGGTTCAAACGCCAAGTCCGCCAAGTTTCAGAGTGGAAACGATTCACAAGGAGTATTTTTGGCTAGCCGCCTAGGGACGGTTTTTTGCTTGATTATTCATCCTGAGTCCTTTATGAATCCCGCCCCGCGGCGGCGCACCCCTGCTCCCAGCGGTTTCACTAAACGACTCAACACGATGAACCTGACCCGGAACCTCAAGTCCGTGGCCCTGGCAATCGCCGGCGTCCTGCTTTTCACTGGCTGTGCAACCAGTGGGAGCGCCAAATCCAAATCCCCTGACTTGACCGTTCAGTCGGTCCAGCACGGCAAAGCGTCCTGGTATTCCATTCGGACGAATTCCGGCACCCGCACGGCGAGCGGCACTCGCCTCTGCGATCAAGGGGCTACCGCAGCTCACAAGACTTTGCCGATGGGCACCAAGGTGCGCGTGACCAATCAAACCAATGGCAAATCCGAGGTCGTGACCATCACGGACCGCGGCCCATACACCCGCGGACGGATCATCGACCTGACAATTGGCTGTGCCGAGCGCCTTGGTTTTCGACAGCACGGCGTGGTTCCGGTGAAAGTGGAGGTTCTCGGCCACGTCAAACCCGGCCGTTGATTCTGCGGAATTTATCTCAGCAAGCGCTGCTCGATGTCAGTCAGCACCGCGTTAGAACTGAGCATCAGTGGATGCAGGATCACGTTGAATTCCAGGTTTTCCGCCCGTTCCCAAACTGAATTAGTCGGGGGCAGGATGATCAGATCCATCGGGGTGCGGTAGGAAACCACCGGCATTTCTTCAAGTTTCGACTGGGTTTTGTTGAGGTCGGTGAGAAATTGGCTGCCGGGGCGCATTTGTTCGGCACCTTTGGTCGGATAGCACCATGCGGCGCCGGTGCCCTGGTGTGGGGACGAAATCGTGAATAACTTGTCGCAACGTGCGGCACCATCGAGATTCTGCAGGTAGTAGCGGCTGACCAATCCGCCCATGCTGAAGGCAACAATCGAAATCGGTTGCTCGGTGCCATAGGCGGCCTCGATGTCTTGTTTGAGGCGTTGTGCTAATCCTTCCAAGCCGCCACGGCCATCGCTGGGGCGCATTTTTGGCACAATACATTGGATGTTTTGTTGTTCGAGACGTTTTTTGAGCGTTCGAAAGGTCGCGCCGTTTTCTAGGAAACCATGGACTAGGACCACGCGGCCAATCGGATTTTCAAGTGTCTGAAGAGTGCTACGAAATTTCAAAGGCTGCGGATTGCGAGCCAAACCGATGCTGGCGGCCAGCAGACTGGCGATCGAGGAAATCAGAGTGGTTGATTTCATGGGAAAAAGGGATCAGCCGGGCGGCCATTTAAGTTTGCGTCCGCCAAGAAGATGGACGTGCAGATGCGGAACAGCTTCGCCGCCATCAGGGCCGTTGTTGATGACCAATCGATAACCGGACTCCGCGACGCCTTCGCGCCGGGCAACCTCAGCGGCGGCAAGCAACAAATGGCCAAGCAAGGCTTCATCCGATGACTGCGCCAGACCGATGCGGGGCAGGGGATTACGTGGCACCACGAGGATGTGCAGTGGTGCTTGTGGCGAAATATCGCGGAAAGCGAGGCAGAGTTCATCCTCATGGACGATGTCCGCCGGGATTTCCCCATCGCGGATTTTCTCGAAAAGAGTCTTGTTAGGCATGCGCAAAGATCATCGCAGATTAGAAGTCGGATGCAAGACTCGGTAGAATGAGGAAGAGATTGAACCGCCAAGTCGCAAAACCGACGCAGAATGAAGGAATTTTATGCGTGGTCGCGCAGGCGACGGATGTTCTCCCGCTTGAGCGTTCCGGGGCCTTTCGCGGCCGCAGCGTCTGACGGCAGACGACGGCAAAACATCCATAATAATTATTTCCTCGCCTTGGATAAGAGATTGTCAATCGTCCGGCACTTACTTAATCCGTGCTGCATGAAACCCCTATTTCGCGTGACGATCTTGTCTAGCTGGGCGTCGCTGCTCACGGCGGCGGGGGAGGATGGCAAGCTCGCCATTTACTCAGGAACCTATGAAAATGGCGTGTTCCAGAGTCTGACATTCGTGAATCCCGTGATGGGCTGGGATGCGTTTTTTAACAGCGGTTTCCGCGGCGCCAGCACGGTCATCGGGAACATCGAGGCGGGAAATATCTGGTTTGGCCACGAGGCGTTTGTGCGTGCACCCGGTGCCACCACGGGCTTCAGCACCTATGTGAACCCGGCGGCCGGAAGCTTGAATGAGCTGGATTACCATGCGACCACCGTCGGCCACGTCTTGGCTGGCAGCGGCTATATCCCTGGCGATAATGGAGGCTCGTTCAGCAATTTCGGTCTGGGGATGGCTCCGGAGGCGAGCTTGGTTTCCGCAGGGGTGGCCGTGGATTTCTCAGCGACGGATCTGGGATCATTTTCGACAACGGATGACTCGGTGATCCTGCCTTACCGCGCGTTTTTCCAAGGAACGGGACTGGCGCCGGGACTTGCCCGGCCAGATGTGATCAACAGCAGTTGGGGGGGCGGGGACTCGTCCGCAACGTGGGTGAAATCTCTCGCGATCGATGCCCTCGCGCGGCAAAATCCATCCGTCGCCCACGTCGCATCTGCCGGAAATGGCGGCACGGCAACGGTGGTCTCGCCGGCCGCCGGGTTCAACAGCATCGCGGTCGGCTCCTTGGGGGGGGCATCCTTTCTCCAGCCATCTTCGTTTTCCTCAAGTGGCTTGGCGGATTTCTACAACCCTGCGGAAAGCGGCGGGACGAACCATGCCGGCGTTCGGGTGGCCGTCGATCTCGCAGCACCCGGCGAGCAATTAGCACTTGCTGCCTACAAGGGAGATAGCGGGTCGATCGGCGCGAGCAGCACCCTGGGCTTCCTGATCGCCAATCCTGTTCCGACTAACCAATATTTCCTGAACATGGACGGGACCAGCTACGCGGCTCCATTTGTGGCGGGCGGAATCGCTCTGCTCAAGGATGTCGCTAACTCCGTTTGGACGGCCGAGAGCAAGCCGGAAGCCTACGACACGCGGGTGATCAAGTCGGTGCTGATGGCAGGAGCGGAAAAAACGCTCGGCTGGAACAACGGCCAAAACGCATTCAACGTCACAACCCAAGCGTTGGACGTGAAAACTGGGGCCGGGGCCATGAATCTCCTGACCGCCGCAGATGTCTATTTTTCGGGAAATCAAGACATCGCCGAGGGTGCCGCACGGCAAATGTCAGGCGCAGGCTGGGATTCCGCGACGATCCCGCTCGGTGGGGCCTTCGACTATGTTTTTGAAACGGCATTCGCACAGGAAACCGCGCTCAACGTGGCGCTTAATTGGTTTTCTGTCAGGGAATTCGACAACTTAACAAACACCGGGTCCGACATCGCATTTTCCAACTTGAATTTGGAAGTGTGGATGCTCGATGGCAACGGCGCATTCGCCTCGAAAATTGGCGAATCCATGACGACTTATAATAACACCGAGTTTTTGCGGTTCGATGCCGTGGAAGCCGGGCGTTACGGCTTCCGAGTGACGTATGACAGCAAGATTTTCGATCTGTCCAATGCGGTCACCCAAGAAAGTTACGCGCTGGCATGGAATACGGTGGCCATTCCCGAGCCGTCGGCGCTGTTCTTGCTGCTGGGCTCGGGTGTCTTGATGTGGAAACGTCGGCGGGTTTGAGCTTCCGAGGGTTTAGAGCAGGTATTTCGACGCTTGCTCGACATCCTTGTCGCTGCGGCCGGATAGGTTGGCGATGAGGATACAGGATTTTGGCAGGCTGCCAGCGATTTTAGAGACGTATGCCATGCGTGCGCACTCTCAAGCGCTGGAATGATCCCTTCCGAGTGAGTGAGCTCGATTTGGCCATCGTCATTGGCAAGGAGCCAAGTCTTCGTGCCTTGGAGCATGCCGAGTTTGCCACCTTGGAAGCGAGCGGCTTGACGCTACGGAATGATGCCATCTCCCCCGGCTTCGACGCCGATCATGCGCACTTCTTCGTCGCCAAGGAAGGAGTGAAACATGCCCATCACATTCGAGCCGCCACCGACGCACGCGACGAGCAGGTCGGGCAACCTCTTTTCCCCCCTTCCACAGACGGCCCTTCAGTGTATTCTCCGCGCAAGGTGAAAAAGCAAATTCCTAGCATTTACCGACGGGATGCGCTACACACGGCCCATGCAAGATTTGACCCGCGACCACGGACCCCAACCTTTCGACGAACAAATGACCCGTTGGGGTTTGAGTAACCACGATTTGGTGGATGCCTCCGAGGAGCAATTGAATCACAAACAAGTGCAAAAAGCGCGCAAAGGCCGGCAATTGACACTGCACCTGATGCAAAAGCTCACCCGCGCCTTCAACGATGCGATCGTTTCCCATCTGCCCAAAGCCGAACGTGCGAATTTTGTCCCCTATCTCCACAAGCAGTTGTTCAATTATGCGAAGGGATACGACGCCGCGCGCACTGATTCCAACGAAGCCTTGCTGCCGAAGTGAGCGAGTCGCCATGGACGATCGTCGGCCAGGGCCTCGCCGGGACTTGTCTTGCGTGGGAATTTTGGAAACGCGGAGAACCATTTGTATTGATCGACCGCGAACATGGCGGCTCTTCGCGGGTGGCGGCCGGACTTATCAATCCGATCACCGGTAAAAATTTCGAGCCTAGCGTGAACATCAGCGCGTTCCTTCCGGAAGCGTTGGAATTCTATGCCACGGTCGAGCAGAGCCTCGGCAAACCCCTATGGCATCCACTCCCAGTGCTGCGATTGGCGGATACCGAAAAAGAATGGAACCGGATGCTTTCCAAGCTCACCCGGTCGGATGTCACGCCATGGCTGGCCCATGACGGCGCGCCCATAGCGGTCGACGGATGGATCGGCGCGATCGAACTCAGGGGCGGAGGACGCTTTGATACGCGCTCCTTCATCGATGGTTCGCGTGAGTTTTTTCAACGACTCGGACTCTATCAAGCTGCGGAAATGCGCATGGATGCCCCTGGGGCCGGGCGGATTTGGTGCGAAGGTGCGGTCGGCTTGATGCTCGGTCGATACGGTCCTCACCGCTGTGCGAAAGGCGAAATCCTCACTCTCAAAGCCGCAGGTTGGGACGAGACGCACATCCGCATTGGCGCGGGTGGTTGGCTGGTGCCCTTGGGCGGTGGATTGTTTAAAGTCGGCTCAACCTACGAATGGAACCAGCTCGACGAAACCCCCACCGCTGCCGGCCGAGCACGTGTTCATGAAATCGCCGCGCGCCTTGGCGGCGGTCACTTTGAAGAAATCGCCCATGAAGCCGGCATTCGACCGATTTTGCGCCGCAGCGAACCCCTCATCGGCCCACTCGCCGGAGGCAATTGGATGTTCAACGGCCTCGGCTCCAAAGGCAGCCTCTACGCCCCCGGAATCGCCCGACGCCTGACCGAATGGCTCATCGACGGCCAGGCACCCGAGCCAGCACTCGATTTCGGCAATTTCCGCGATGGTTCGGCCATGTAGAGCTTGAGACAAAACCATATTCGCATATTTATTGCTTGATGAAAACGACGGTAGATTTACCTGAAAGCATTGTAGCGCGGACAAAAATTGCCGCCGCAAGGCGTCGGACAACCCTCAAAAATCTCATTATTGAGGGCTTGGAAACTGTTCTGCGTGAGGAAATCCCCGCCGAGCTTCCTGCGGATGCCCTTGCGCGAATTCGCCAAGGCGATCACCTCGGCGGTCAGCCACTTACACGCGATCAAACCCATGCCCGCTGAGCGTTTTCTGGATACGAATATCCTGCGGGATTGACAACACGCTGGCTGTTTTACGTCTAGGGCTTTCCCTGCAGCCCCGTTGGCAACTTTCGCTCTGGGATGCCATAATCCTCGCTGCCGCCCAAGCCAGCGGAGCGCGCGAACTGATCACCGAGGATTTGAATCACGGCCAAGACTATGGCCGCGTTCGAGCTATCCACCCCTTCAAGTAGCGACGATCCACGGTTGCCGCAAATCCCCTCCTCGGTCTAACATGTATTCATCCGGGCCACCCCGCATGGAATGAGAATGATGGCATTGGCGCGCTTCATTCGCTGGGTGGACAGGAGTGTCCACCCTCCTTATGGCGGGCCTAAAACCTGCGCCCTTGTGCTCGGGGGTAAATGATTCGAAAGAATGGTATTGCGCCGGGCGTTTAGATTCGCAGACTCCGCCACACTACCGCGCATGCCTATGAAAACGTTACCCGTCATACTCGCGCTGGCTGCCAGCACAGCCCTCAGCTCCGCCGCAGAGAAGCCACTTTTCAACGGCAAGGATCTCACGGGCTGGAAGGGCCAAGCTGAATTCTGGAGCGTCAAGGATGGGGCTATCACCGGCGAATCTACCCAAGCAACTCCGGTAAAGGAAAACACCTTCCTGATTTGGGACGGCGAGGTGGGTGATTTTGAACTGCATTTTAAATACAAGTTCGGCAGTGCCGGGGACTCCGGAAACTCAGGCATGCAATACCGGAGCAAGATGGTGAAGCCGGAATATTCGGTCGTTTCCGGCTATCAGGCGGACTGTGAGATGGGCAAAAATTACAGCGGAATCCTCTATGAGGAAAAAGGCCGCGGTATCCTTGCCAAGCGCGGCGAGAAAGTCGTGCTCCATGAGGGCGCGGCACCCAACAAACCGAAAATCGAAGTCACCGGAACAGTCGGGGATACCAAGGAAATCCAAGCGGCGATTCGTCAGGGGGAGTGGAACGATTATGTCGTCATCGCCAAGGGCAATCACCTGCAACATTTCATCAACGGTAAACTGACGGTGGATGTGACCGACGAGACCGCCATTGGTGCGAAGACCGGGTTGTTGGCCATCCAACTCCATGCCGGCAAGCCGATGATCGTGCAGTTCAAGGACATCGTTCTGAAGAACGATAAGTAATACTTTTTTCTCCAAATATCACAACTCCTACACTTATGAAATCAATCGTCCGCCGTCTCATTCCCGCTCTCGCGCCATTGCTTTTTCTATCAGCTTCCGCCGAACCTGCTGTAAAACCTCTCAAGGCCCTGCTGGTCATCGGCGGATGCTGCCATGATTACGCTGTTCAAAAAGACTTGCTGGAATCCGGCATCGAGGCGCGGGCAAACATCGAAGTCGATGTTTGTTTCTCGCCGGATAAAACCACGAAAGCGACTTTTACCTGCTACGATAAAGCCGACTGGGCGGAAGCTTATGATGTGATTATTCACGACGAATGCTCCGCGAACATCAACGACCCGGCGATCGTGAACCGGATCTTGGATCCTCACCGCAAGGGCAAGCCGGCGGTGAATCTCCATTGCGCGATGCACAGCTATCGCACGGAACCCTATTTCAAAACCGCCCTGCAGACCGGGGCTGAGCACGCTATGTGGTTTGATTTTCTCGGTCTCCAGTCCAGCGGCCACGGTAAGCAAATGCCGATCAATGTGACCTATGTGGACGCCACCAATCCGATCACCAAGGGCCTTGTCAATTGGACGACGATCAACGAGGAGCTTTATAACAATATCCGCGTTCATGAGACCGCCAAGCCGCTCGCCGTCGGTAAGCAGGGGGCTGAGGAGAAGGTCATCGCCTGGACCAATGAATACAGCGCCGCGAAAACCCGTGTGTTCTCGACCACGTTGGGACACAACAACGATACCGTATCCGACGCGCGTTATCTCGATTTTGTCACACGCGGTTTGCTTTGGTCCTGCGATAAGCTCGACAAGGATGGTAAGCCGCTCGCTGGCTACGGTCCGAAGGGTCAGTGAAATCCGGGTGACCGGTTATTTCTTCTTTCCTTTTGGGTCGAGGTTTGCGGCGAGATCCTCCTCGCTGACTTTGCTTGGGACGCCCGTTGCCGGGATATCGGCCTTGGCGGTCCAGAGGATTGCGTTGAGCACGAGCTTGCGTTGATCGTCGTTGGCCCAGCCTTGGTGGAAATGGCCGCCGGTGAAGCCGAATCCGCGGCCGCCATCTTTGCGTTCGAATGCCCAAGCTACGGATTGCGGGTTTTTCGCGGCGACTTCCGCGCGCACAGTCGGGTTTCCTTCGTGTGGTCCGTCCTTGCGGGACATGGTGCTGTCTGGTGCGATGGCGGACAGCATGTCGGTGCGCGATCCTTTTGAGGCATCCGCGAAACGCATGTGGAAATACCATTCGTCGTTAGACGAAAACGGGTTCACGCCGTTGCTAATCGGGTGTTTGGGTAGATTTTTAAAATCAGCGGTCCAATGTGGGTTGACGCTCCAGTTTGCCTCGAAAAATCCACCCATCCAGTCGAGGGCCTGAGGGCCGCCTATTTCTGAGGGAAACTCGACGGCGTAGTGCAGGCAAACGAATCCCGCACCGCGTTTCATTTCTTTTTCCACCTGCGCGAGGCGGTCTTCATTGAGGAGGAAATGGCCTTTGCCGCCATCGCAATAGAAGAGAATGGTGTCGGCGGTGGCGAGTTCTTCGGGTTTCGGCCAGGCGGCGTTTAGGTGGGCGGTGGTTTTGACGGGCAGGCCACTTTCATCGAGGCATTTTTTGAAGAGGAGGACGCCGGCATTGTGCTCATGCTGGCCGGGTCCGTGCGATGGCATGCCGGCGAGAAGCAGGATTTGCTTTTTCGCAGGCTCGGCGGAAAAGGCGGGGATGGCCGTGATGATTAGGGCTAGGGCGGAAAACAGGGTGGGGCGTAATGCGGTTTTCATGGTTCGGGAAATTGAGGGATTACTGAATTTCAAGTGTCGGGCAATGGTCGATACGGTGGTTTTTATTGGAATCAATCGGAAAAGTTTCGCCACAGATCCAAAGCGGGGAAATGGTCGTTTCTCAAATAAGAATTTCCTTCACCACATGCCCTGCCACATCGGTGAGGCGGAAATGGCGGCCTTGGTGGAAATAGGTGAGACGGGTGTGATCGAGTCCCATAAGGTGCAGGATCGTGGCGTGAAGGTCGTGGACGTGCACGGGATCTTGGGTGATGTTGTAGCCGAAGTCATCGGTCGCGCCGTGGACGATGCCGGGTTTCACGCCACCACCGGCCATCCACATTGAGAAGCACCGGGGATGGTGGTCGCGGCCGTAGGTTTCTTTGGTTAGGGCACCTTGGGAATAGGCGGTGCGGCCGAATTCACCGCCGCAGATGACCAGTGTGTCTTCCAACATACCGCGTTGTTTGAGGTCGGTGATGAGTCCGGCGCAACCTTGGTCCACCTCTTTGGCGAGCTTCGGTAATGCTTGGGGGAGACTGTTGTGGCTGTCCCACCCGGGGTGATAAAGTTGGATGAAGCGCACGCCACGCTCGGCCATGCGGCGGGCCTGCAGGCAGTTGGCGGCGAAGGTTCCGGCCTGGCTCACGTCGGGGCCGTAAAGATCGAGAACGGATTTCGGTTCGCCTTCGATCGAAGTCGCTTCCGGCACGCTTGTCTGCATGCGATAAGCCATTTCGTATTGGGCGATGCGGGATTCAATTTCGGGATCGAGTTCTTTTTGATAGGCGATACGGTTGAGGCCGGCGAGTTTGTCGAGCAAGGCGCGGCGGCCGCTACCGCAGATGCCGTCCGGGTTGGTTAGGTAGAAGACGGGTTCCTTGCCGGACGAGAAGCGCACGCCCTGGTAGCGGGAGTCGAGGAAGCCGTTGCCCCAGAGGCGGGCATAGAGCGGTTGGTCGGTCGACTTTTTGGTGACCAGCACCACGAAAGCGGGCAGGTCCTCATTCATGCTGCCGAGGCCGTAGTGGATCCATGAGCCGAGGCTTGGCCGGCCGGCGATTTGCGAGCCGGTTTGGAAAAACGTCATCGCGGGGTCGTGATTGATCGCCTCGGTGAACATCGAGCGGATCAGGCAGAGTTCGTCGATAACGCCGCCGGTGTGGGGGAGCAATTCGCTGATTTGGGTTCCGTTTTTGCCATAGGGGGAGAATTTGAAATGGGATCCGGCGAGCGGCAGGATCGCCTGGTTGCCGCTCATGCCGGTGAGGCGCTGGCCAGCCCGCACCGAGTCCGGCAGAGCTTCGCCATTGCGCTGGCGGAGCAGGGGTTTGTCATCGAACAGGTCGTGCTGGGCGGGGCCGCCGCTCATGAATAGATAGATCACGCGTTTGGCCTTGGGGGCATAGCCCGGCAGCAGGAGTCGTGCGGACTCCGCGGCGTTGGATTTTCCGGCAAGCATCGAACTCAGTGCTAGTCCGCCCAAGCCGGAGGAGAGCTTTGAGAAAAAGTGGCGGCGGGTGATGAAGAGTGGATCTGGGGCCATGGGTCAGCGGAGGGTGATGGCTTCGTCGAGGTTGATGACGGCATTGGCGAGCACGGTCGCGGCGGCGAGATCAATGGCAGGGTGGTCTGCCGGAGTGGGCAGATCTCCGACTTTGAGGTAGGCGTCCGCCTGCTTCGGATCCTGGCGGAAAATTGCGAGTTGGTCGTTGTAGATTCCGGTGAGCAGGGTTGTTTCCTGCGGATTGGGTTCGCGGCCGAGGGTTTCTTTAAAAAGCCAGCGGATTTTTTTCGTTAGGTCGCCACCGCCCTCACGGAACATGCGGATGGCGAGGCCGCGGGATGCCTCGACAAACTGCGGGTCATTGAGCATCACGAGCGGCTGGAGTGGCGTGTTGGTTTGCTGGCGACTCACGGCACAGACATCGCGGGACGGGACGTCGAATGCCAGCATGTTAGGTGGTGGAGCGGTGCGCCGCCAAAACGAGTAAAGGCTGCGGCGGTAAATTCCAGGAGCGGGGTCGCGTTTGTATTCCGGGACCATGTTGTTAAGGACGCGCCAACTGGCGGAAGCGGGAAGATAGGGTTTGGCGGGAGGTCCGCCGATGGTGGACTGCAACAGTCCGGCAAGTTCGAGTGCCTGATCGCGAAGGTCCTCGCCGGAGAGTCGTTTGGCCGGTCCGCGTGCGAGCAGGATGTTCGCGGGATCCTTGTCTCGGAGTTCTTTGGAGGCCTTCGAGTCCTGACTGTAAGTGGCGCTGAGCACGATCTGTTTGCACAGGCGTTTGACATCCCAGTTGTGTGAAATGAAATCCCTCGCCAGCCAATCTAGCAACTCAGGATGGGACGGGATTTCGCCCTGTGAGCCGAAGTTTTCCGGGGTTGCGACCAGGCCTCGGCCGAAGAAGTGCTGCCAGAAGCGGTTCACTTGGACGCGAGCCGTGAGCGGATGGTTCGGTTCGACCAGCCATTGGGCGAGTCCCAGTCGGTTGAGCGGTTGGTCTTTTGAAAATGGCGGCAGCATGGTGGGCGTGTTGCGGCTTAGCGGCTCACCGCTTGGCTGATCGTATGCGCCCCGGGTGAGCACCCATGCGGGACGCGGGTGGTTCATCTCCTTCATCACCGGGAGCTCGCGCACGCCTTCGATCGTTTGCCGCAACTTCTTGCGCAGGGGTTTGAGATTTGCAGTCGCTTTCCTTGATTCCCGATCCACTGCGGAGAAATAGTAATTCCGCAATGTGGCGAGGCCGGCTTCGTCGCGAGAGGTCGCGGCCATCACATCGACGAGAGACTTATTCGACTCCAACGCGCGGACTTCGAGCGCGCTGATCGGCCGGGTGTGGATGCGGATGTCATCGATGGCACCATTGCGGAGACCCGATTCGCGAAAACGTTCGCCGAAGGTGATGCCTTTGCCGCTCGCACAGTTCTTTGTTAGGTTATCCCGGATTAACTCGCACGAAAGCTCGATGCCATTGAGGAAAATCTTCAACCCCGTAGCCTTCGACGATCCATCATAACTGACGGAGACATGCGTCCATTCGTTGAGAGGCAGGCGCACGGGACTGCGGATGGCAATGCAGTTTCCCGGCCATTCGCGGGCGATGGTCCAGAGCAGGTGGCCGTCGTCCAGCAGCAACTCGAATCCATTGTATCCGGGGTCGGCACCCGTGCTGTCGTGGAATACGAGGTTGCGCTTGGCTTTTTCACCGGGTTTCAGCCAGAACGACACGGACAGGGCGTCCTCGCAGTTGGATGCCTGGTGTTTTCCGAGCTCTAACGGATCGTCGCCGCTGAAGGAAAGGGCTTGTCCGCGGTGTCCCGGAACGGGTTTGTTGTTGGCGTTGGATTTTGCCGGACGTTTCGGATCCACCGAGTTGGCGAATCGGTCCGCGTCATCGAGATCGTAGGAGCCGCTGAGGTCAGTCGCTCCGGCGGTGGGATTGGCGAGCCATGTTTGGAACGCGTCTTCGCGCGATTGTATCAGAGCGGGCAGGGTTTTCTCCGCAGAGGCAATGGCGGCGGTTTGTTCGGCGATGGCTTTGTCCTGCTCCGGGGTGGTTAGAAAAAGGCAGGGATTCGGTTGGATCGAGCGGGTGCCATGGAGCAGGCCCCATTCGTCGATCGAATTGAAAAATGCGCCCAATGAATAGTAGTCCTTCTGGGTGAGCGGATCGTATTTGTGGTCGTGACAACGGGTGCACTCGAAGGTTAGGGCGAGAAACGCACTGCCAAAGGTGTGGACCCGGTCGGAAATCCCTTCCTGCCGGAACTCGGCCTCGACGCTGCCACCTTCCTGAGTCTTGCGGTGAATCCGGTTGAACGCGGTGGCGATGATTTGGTCGCGCGTGGGGTCCGGCAGCAGGTCTCCTGCGATCTGCCAGCTGATGAAGCGGTCCCACGGCAGGTTTTGATTGAAAGCGGAAATCACCCAGTCGCGGTAGGGCCAGGCATCGGTTTCGATGTCCGATTGATAGCCGAACGAATCCGCATAACGGGCGATATCCAACCAGTCGACCGCCATCTTTTCGCCATAGCGGGGCGAGGCGAGCAGGCGGTCTACCGCGCGGGCGCGGGCATCGGCGGATTTGTCTGCTAGAAATACGTCAAGTTCCTTTTGTGCGGGCGGGAGACCGGTTAGATCGAAGGTGATGCGTCGCAGCCAGCGCTCGTGAGTTGCAGCGGCGGACGGGTGGCGCGATTCGAGATCATGGCGTGCTGCAATGAAGCGGTCGATCTCGTTGATGGCCCAGGCCGGATGTTTTGGATCCGGCACTGGCACTGAGGCGGGCAGTGGAGTGAAAGACCAGAGTGGTTGGTAGGTTGCGCCTTGGCTGATCCAGCGGACGAGGGTTTCGCGTTCGCTGGCGTTGAGTTGGCGCGGGGATTCCGGCGGCGGCATCACCTCCTTTGGATCGCGCTCGTGGATGCGACGGACGAGTTCGCTGTGGTCGGGATTTCCCGGGATGAATGCCTTGGCCTTGATGGCCTCATCGCGGATATCGAGTCGTAGATCGCCTTTGCGATTCTCCGAATCCGGACCGTGGCATTGGAAGCATTTGTCGGAGAGGATGGGCCGGATGTCGCGATTGTAGGTGAGTTCATCCTCCGCGTGCACGGACATGGCGAGGGCCAACGCGATGCACTGAGGGAGAGGGGATGTCATTCGATGAAATTGTGGATGGGTGAGTGAAACGCCATTCGTAGCGATTTGTTGCTTACGCGCAGGGTTCGGTAGGTTCTTTCGATCAAATGAATCATGGGTTTCTGCGCTCCGTGAGACGCTGGGGAATGCACAAAAAAACCGCATCCGGTGAAGGATGCGGTTTTTTGAAAAACGATTTTTTCCAGCGGATTAACGCTTGGAGAACTGGAAGCGCTTGCGGGCACCGGGTTGACCGGACTTTTTGCGTTCCTTCATGCGCGGGTCGCGGGTCAGGAAGCCGAGTGGCTTGATGAGCTTGCGGTTTTCCGGGTCCACTTGCGTGAGCGAGCGGGAAATCGCATGGCGAATCGAGATTGCTTGGGCATGGGTGCCGCCGCCTTTGACGACAACATTGAGGTCAAACTTGTTCATCAACGAAGCCGCTTGAAACGGAGCGAGGATGGCGTTTTGAAGTTCGATGGTCGGAAGGTATTCTTCGAACGGACGATCATTGATGGTGATCTGGCCGGTGCCTTCGGTCATCCAGACGCGGGCGACGGCGGTTTTACGGCGTCCGGTGGCGCTCTTGGTGGTGGTGGCGGTCATGTTAAGAAAGATCGGAGTGTAAAATTAGCGGACGATGTATTCGGCGGGATTCTGGGCTTCGTGCGGATGCTCGCTACCGGCATAGACCTTGAGTTTGCCGTATTGGCCTTTGCCGAGACTGGTCTTAGGAAGCATGCCGTAGACGGCGCGCTCGACGAGTAGGATCGGGCGGCGCTCACGAACCATGCGCGGGGTCTCCACCTTCTGGCCACCAACGTAGCCGGAGAAACGGGTGTAAATTTTCGCGTTTTCCTTGGATCCGGTGAGGACCACTTGGTCAGCATTGATGACCACGACGAAATCGCCGGTATCAACGTGAGAGGTGAAAATTGGCTTGTGCTTGCCACGGAGGAGGCGTGCGGCCTCCACGGCGACTTGGCCAAGGACCTTGCCCTTGGCATCGATCACATACCACTTGCGCTCGACTTCGTGAGGCTTGGCGGAAAACGTCTTCATGTGCTTGTATTAAGAAATGACTCCGGACACGTGGGGTGCGCGGAAGGGGACGCAAGCTAGGGAGCGGGTTTCGGGGTGTCAACCGGGAAATCTTGCGAAATCGCACGAATTTCTTCGGGAGGGTTCGTGGGTGGCGGCGTGGCACATTCTTAAGCGGAAATACCCGATGGTTCTGGAGTTTATGGGTGGGATTCCGTTGGATTTCCGGCATGAAGCGCCTTGCAGTCCACTGGCAGATCCTTGCAGCCCTAGTTTTCGCCACGCTTACAGCGGTGGTATTGCGCGCGCTTGCGGCGAATGGCGGCCCAAGCTCTCAGATGGATGGCTTCGTTTCGGGCGTCATTGGCTTCTGTGCATTTGTGGGGGATCTTTTTATGCGGGCGCTCAAGATGTTGATTGTGCCGCTCATCGTGACGTCGGTGATTTCCGGGATCGCGAGCCTTCAGGGCGTGAAAGGGTTTGCGCGCTTGGGGTTGAAGACGGCGGTGTTTTTTGGAAGCACCAGTCTTGCGGCGATTTTGCTCGGACTGGTTTTGGTGAACACAATCCGCCCCGGCTTTTCCGGCGGCCAACCGAATGAGGTGATTCGTGAGGCGTTCGAGCAAACAGCATCCCAAGCAAGTGGCGACATGCGTGAAACGGTGGTGGTGGCGGGTGAGCGTAAGGCGGGCGATTTTTTCGAGGTGTTTCGCGCGATGCTGCCGGAGAACGTGATTCACGCGGCGACGCAAAACGGCCAAATGCTGGGCGTCATCGTATTCAGTATTTTGTTTGCGATCGCGATCACGCGGATTCCTGCTGAGGAAATGCGGACGGTCCGCGAGTTTTTCCAAGCGGCGAGCGATGCGATGATTATCATCACCGGCTGGGTCATGGCGCTGGCACCGATCGGGGTCTATGCGCTGATATTACCGGTCGTTTATGCCACGGGGACGGACTTGTTCGTGAATTTGGGAAAATATTTCGTCACAGTGTTGTCAGGGTTGGTGATTCATTTGTTCGTGGTGCTACCATGCGTTCTTTATTTCATCGGTCGGGTGAATCCGTGGGCGCATTTCCGGGCGATGCGGCCGGCCTTGTTGCTGGCGTTTTCAACGGCTTCTTCGTCCGGCACGTTGCCGGTGACGATGCGCTGTGTGGAGGAGGGGAGCGGCGTTTCCAAACGGGTGACGAGTTTCACACTGCCGCTCGGAGCCACGGTGAACATGGATGGCACCGCGCTCTATGAATGTGTGGCGGTGATGTTCGTGGCACAGGTCATGGGGGTCGATCTGAGCCTTGGTGGGCAGTTCTTTGTCGTGGTGGCCGCGCTTCTAACCAGCATCGGCGTGGCGGGGATCCCGTCCGCAAGCTTGGTTGCCATCCTGTTGATCTTGAAAAGTTCCGGCATTCCCGGCGCGGAAACCGCAGTGGTCGCCCTGTTGGCGGTGGATCGTCTCTTGGACATGAGCCGCACGGCGGTGAACATCTACAGCGATTCGTGCGCGGCCGTGGTCGTGGCGAAATCGGAAGGCGAAACGCTCGCCGTGTGACGGAGGGGAGGGGGCTTGATATCCCGGCGGCGCGCACTAATTTGTAATCAAACAAATCATCACAAATATGCAAACGCTGACTGTCAGGGACTTACGCTACGATTTCGGCAAGGTGGAAGCTTGGCTTGCCGATGGCGAGGAGATTGAAATCCCAAGCACGGCAAACCCGTCGCCCGGCTTTCACCTCCGGGACCGAAAAACGGGGCGAAATTCGACATCGATGCTCATCGGCGCTGGCTTGATGAAACTTGGGGCGACCGGGTGTTCACAGCTGAGGAAGTCAGGGAAATGCGGGAGGCCGAACTCGGAGACCGGAGTTGATCGCTTACCCGGACACCTCGTTTCTGTGCGCGCTTTACCGCAAGCAGGACAATTCCGATCGTGCGCTGGCGTATCGTAGGACCATGACCGAGCCGCTGCATGTCACGCGACTGCTGCTCTTGGAATTCCGCCAATCCGTGCGCTTTCAGGCGTTTCGGCACAGCAAAAATCGGGATCTAGGCTATCCGCTGCATGAGGCGGAAAAAATGATCATTAAACTCACGGAGCATCTGGATCGTGGAGTTGTAAAATTGGTGAATTGCGACTTCGTCAATATCCTCGTCACCGGAGATCGGATTTCAAAAAAACGCACCTTCAAGGGCGGTCACCGGAGTTTTGACATCCTGCACATTGCGACGGCCATCGACCTCGATGCGAAGGAGTTTCTATCCTTCGATGTGAACCAGATCGCTCTCGCCGCCGCCGAGGGCCTGTTGGCTCCGCTCGAGGCGTGACGTTGATGAAGGGGCGGACCGAGTCTCGGGTTTCCGTCGTCCCAACAATTCATTCGGTTCAATCCCGCTGCTATTCCTGAGTCTGGCGAGAAACTCCTGATGCCTCACCAATTCCATCCGTCCGTCGTGGTGCTCGATGATTGCCGTGAGGCTTTCCACCCAATCGCCTGAGTTAAGGTAATGGACGGATCCTACCTGCTTGTCTGCCGGCGTATGGATGTGACCGCAGATGATGCCGTGGCATTTCCGGCTCAGTGCAAGATCCTGAAGCAGGTCCTCATAGCGATCCACGAAACTAACAGCCGACTTGACCTTGGCCTTCACCGCCTTGCTCAGCGAGAAATACTCCCTGCCTCGCCATGCACGCCAGCTGTTATAGAAACGATTCACATGAAGTAGGAAATCATAACCGACAGCTCCTAGCGCCGCTAGCCACTTGTGGTTGGTCGAAATGCTGTCGAATCCATCGCCATGCACGACGAGGTAGCGTTTGCCTTCCGCCGTCACATGGATGTGTTCTTTGGTCAGGCGGATTCTGCCAAAAGACATCGGAAGAAAGCGTTCGAGTATGTCATCATGGTTGCCACGAAGATAGATGACTTCCGTGTGATCCTGCTCGGTCATTTTGATCACCTTGCGAATCACGCGGCTGTGACGGGAGGACCATTTTCCGCCGCGTTTCAGCGCCCAACCGTCGATGATGTCACCGTTCAAGACCAGCTTATCACAACGGATGTGCTTGAGGAATTCGACCACTTCTTCGGCCTTGCAATCGCGTGTTCCCAAATGAAGGTCGGATAGAAATAATGTCCGGCAGGAGAGTTTTGGTCTTTTGGTGGTCTTTCGCACGGTATCATGACCGGGTTTTGCGATACCTTTGAGGCGGCTCTCGAACTCGGATACCACCTCGTTCCAGCCGATCGCCTCAGCAGACTTGCGTGCGGCGATCCGCAGTTCGTGATCTGGCCGCAGGGAAAGCGCTTTCACGGCAAGGCGTGTGAACTCTTCAGTGTCGCCTTTGACGGCCTTGAGTCCGTTGATTCCCGCGTGCACATGCAACGCTGAGGCTGCATAATCAAAACTCACCGTCGCCAAACCGCTTGCCATGCCTTCGAGCAACACATTGCCGAAGGTTTCGGTTTCACTTGAAAATAACAATACATCCGCCGAGGCGTAATGTTTCGCCAAATCCTCGCCTGTTTTTACTCCGACAAATTGAACCCATGGATATTTCTCCGCCAGTTTTGCAAGCAAAGGGCCATCTCCGACCACGACGCCGCACAGGTCCGGCACCTCTTGCTTCATCCGCTCGAAGGTATGCATCGCCAGTTCGAAGTTTTTTTCCGCAGCCACGCGGCCGACCATGATTGCGACGGGAACCGCCGGGCGCGCCCCCCATGTGGCACGCAATGATTCGCAACGCTTGCCGGGTGCGAACAACCCGGCGTCCACTCCACGTCCGAGCAGGGAAATATTTTCCACGCCCTCCGCCTTGAGTCGTTCCATCATGTCGCGGCATGGAGTCATCGTCCAAGAGGCACGTTGATGAAAATTCTTAAGATATGCCATCGCCATAGGTCGTAATCCACGCATGCCGTATTGTTCCATGTATTGATGAAAATTTGTATGAAATCCCGTTGCGACCGGGATTCCCAATGCATTCGCCGCTTTCAAAGCTGATTTCCCAAGCAGGCTTTCAGTTGCCACATAAATCGCATCCGGTCGTCTCTTGATCCACCGCGCCCGCAGTTCGAAAGGCTTTGGCAAGCCGACTCTGACGGCCTTGTATCCAGGCAGCGGAACGGCGGCGGCGCAGGTTTCTCCTGATTTTGCCGTGACGCCGGTATGGATTACGTGCACTCGATGTTTCCGCATGCGCAATCCATGAATCAATCTTCCAAGCGTCATCGCCACGCCATTGACATCCGGAGCGAAGGTATCAGTCACAATGTCGATCTTCATGTGTGTTTCAGGTTTCTGAATTATCAACACTCACAACCAACAGTGATAGCCCATGAGTGGGTAATGCATTCATGTGTCAATTTCGTCACATTCCGCAACTGCCTAGGTGCGATCGTTGCGAAGGGCAATGGCGGCGGGTTTCCCGAGGAGGGGAGGCGGGCGATTTTCTATCAACCTGGAATCCGCAGTTGAAAGGTGCTTTTGGGCCTTTTGACCACAGATTACTCAGATTTCACAGAGGTTTTTTGATTGGGTCTATCAAGTTAATGACACACCTGTTGGGTGAAGCTCAAAAAATTCATAACTCTTTTAAAATCCGTGTATTCTGTGTAATTTGACTCATTTTTGAATTGCGAGTTCGTCTATCTCCGCTGCGCTCCGGTTGTGGTTCAAACTGCGGGCTTTAGGATCAAACCGCGCGCACGCGTTTTTCAGCTTTGAGCATTCCGCAGCCGGCGGCCACATCGATGCCGCGGCGTTGGCGGAAGGTGCAGGGAAAACCTGCGGCACGCAGGATTTTTTGAAACTCGTGCCCTGAGTTGCTGGCGGTGCCGGTGAAGCCACCGGTGGGGTTGAGCGGAATCAAATTGATGTGCGCATCGATTCCTTCGAGAAGCACCGCCAAGCGAGCAGCGGTTTCCGGCGAATCGTTTTTGCCCGCGATCAAAGTCCATTCGAATAAGATCCGCCGTCCGGTTTTGACGCCGTAGTCGCGGCAGGCGTCGATGAGCATTTCGAGCGACCAGCGCTTGCTGGCGGGGACTAGGGCGGCGCGTTCTTCCTCGGTGGAACCGTGCAGGCTGACGGCGAGGCGGTAAGGGCTGTTTTGCTCGGCCATGCGTTGGATTCCAGGCACCACGCCGACCGTGCTGATGGCGATTTTCGACGGGCCGATGCCGATTCCACGAACATCGGAAATGCTATCGAGCGCGGCCATGACGGAGTCGATATTATGGAGGGGTTCGCCCATGCCCATCATGACGAGATTTCGCAGGCGTTTTTTCGGGTCGATGGATTTCAGGACGCGGCGTGCGTGGAGGACTTGAGCGACGATTTCGCCGGGTCGGAGGTGGCGGACAAATCCCATTTGGCCGGTGGCGCAGAACACGCAGCCCATTGCGCAGCCCGCTTGGGTGCTGACACAAACGGTGTTGCGGCCTTCATAGCCCATCAGCACGGTTTCGATCACTTGTCCGTCATTCAGGCGGAGGAGAAACTTTCGTGTTAGGCCGTCCGAGCTGCGGATTTCATCGATGACTTCCGGGGCATCGAGAAAGAAGGGTTTATCCGGACCGACGGATGCGGCGACCCATCGTTTCAGCGGAGGAAGAAACGGGTAATCCGTCAGTAGCAATTCGCCCTCGCGATGGATGGCGCGCCATAGTGATTTGACGTGATGTCCGATCACTCCATCGCGTTTGAGGACGGCCGCAAGCTCGGGAAATGCGAGATCGTGGAGGGATTGTGGGCCGTCAGCGGTCATGCGGGAATCAAGATGCGGTGGAATTCACCTTGTGAAATTGGTCTAACCGACAAAGCGCTGGACGATGGGCATGCGACGACCGATGCCGAAGGCTTTCGATGTGACACGGAGGCCGGGCGCGGCTTGGTGGCGTTTCCATTCATTGAGATCCACGCGGCGCTGGACCCAGCGGACAGTGTTTTCCTCGAATCCGCGCGCGATGATTTCATCGGTGGAATGGTGGTGCTCGATGTAGAGCTCCAGAATGGCATCGAGGATTTCGTAGGGCGGGAGCGTGTCTTGATCTTTTTGATCGGGGCGCAGTTCGGCGCTGGGCGGTTTATCGATAGTGTTCCAAGGGATGATCTCGCGCTCGCGGTTGATCCAGCGTGAGACTTCGTAAACCCGGGTTTTCGGCAGGTCGGAAATGACCGCCAGACCGCCATTCATGTCGCCGTAGATCGTGCAGTAGCCGACGGCGAGTTCGCTTTTGTTGCCGGTGGTGAGGAGCAGGTGATTTTCTTTGTTAGAAAGCGACATCAACAGCAATCCGCGGATGCGGGCCTGCATGTTTTCCTCGGTAACGTCCTCAGGTTTGCCGTCAAAAATCGGCCGCATGGCGTCTTTAATCGCTTGGAAGGGCTCGGCGATCGAGACTTCGTCGCAACGGATGCCGAGGTTTTTGGCTAGGGCGAATGAATCGTCCACGCTGCCGCGCGACGAATACGGGCTTGGCATGGTTAGGCCGCGGACATTTTCCGGGCCGAGCGCGTCGGCGGCGATGACGGCGGTGAGTGCGGAATCGATGCCGCCGCTGAGGCCGAGGCAGACGCTTGAAAATCCGCACTTCGTGACGTAGTCGCGCAGTCCGAGCACCAGTGCTTGATAGATATGGGCTGGTTCGCAATCGTAGAGTGGCACGTCGGTTTCCACGGTTTCGAAGGGATCGACCACGTGACAGGTTTCGGTGAAACCGGGGACTTGGAGGGAGATCCGGCCATTGGATCCGGCGACGAGTGAATGGCCGTCGAAGACGAGTTGGTCGTTCGCGCCAACGGTGTTGCAATAGACCAGCGGGACTTTGCCGCGGTGGGCGATGCCGGCGATCATGGCGCGGCGCAGGATGGGTTTTCCAAGGTGGAAGGGTGAGGCGCTGATGTTGAGCAGGATGTCGATGCCTTTAGCGACGAGTTCATCGACCGGATCGCGATCATACAAGGGTCGCTGGAGGTAGGCCTCTGTCCAAATGTCTTCACAGATGGTTAGGCCAATGCGTTTGCCGTTCCAAACGATGGGTTCGCAGGATTCGCCGGGTTCGAAGTAGCGGTGTTCATCAAAAACATCGTAGGTGGGCAGCAGGGTTTTGATGACGCGGTGGCGGATTTCTCCTTGCTCCAGCCAGGCCGCGGCGTTGCGGAATGGTTTGCCGGGGTGCTTCGGGTGATTGCGGTCCACGTAGCCGACGATTAGGGGCACGTCGCGGCTTTCTCCGGCGAGGTAATCGAGGGCTTGCAGGCATTTGGGCACGAACTGCGATTTGAATACCAGATCGCGCGGCGGATAACCGGTGAGCGAGAGTTCCGGCGTCAGTATGATTTCCGCGCCCGCATCCAAGCATTGGCGGTAAGCTGCGAGGATGCGTTTGGCGTTACCGGGAAAGTCTCCGACGACCGGATTGATTTGGGCGATGCCGATCTTCATGGATGCGAGATGTAAACTTCGGCGCCTGCTTCGGCGAATTCCCGGGATTTTTCCTCCATGCCTTTCGCCAGCGCTTCCTCTTCAGCGATGCCTTGTTCGGCTGCGTATTGGCGGACGTCCTCGCTGATTTTCATCGAGCAGAAATGCGGCCCGCACATCGAGCAGAAGTGGGCGGTTTTCGCGCCGTCTTGGGGCAGGGTTTCGTCGTGGTAAGAACGGGCGGTTTCAGGGTCGAGTCCGAGGTTGAACTGGTCTTCCCAACGGAATTCGAAGCGGGCTTTGCTCAGGGCGTTGTCGCGATATTGGGCGCCGGGATGGCCTTTGGCGAGGTCCGCGGCGTGGGCGGCGAGTTTGTAGGTGATGACGCCGACTTTGACATCATCCTTGTTAGGTAAGCCGAGGTGTTCCTTGGGTGTGACGTAACAAAGCATCGCGCAGCCATACCAACCGATCATCGCGGCGCCGATGCCGCTGGTGATGTGGTCGTAGCCGGGGGCGATGTCGGTTGTTAGCGGGCCAAGCGTGTAGAATGGCGCTTCGTGGCACCATTCGAGTTGTTTGGCCATGTTTTCCTCGATCATGTGCATCGGGACGTGGCCGGGGCCTTCGTTCATCACTTGGCAGCCTTTGGCCCAGGCGCGGGTGGTGAGTTCGCCTTGCACTTCGAGTTCGCCAAACTGTGCTGCATCGTTCGCATCGGCCACCGAGCCGGGGCGGAGGCCATCGCCGATGGAGAAGCTGACGTCATAGGCGGCGCAGATGTCGCAAATCTCATCCCAATGGGTGTAGAGGAAGTTTTCCTTGTGATGGGAGAGGCACCACTTCGCCATGATCGATCCACCGCGTGAAACAATGCCGGTCATCCGGCTGGCGGTCATCGGCACGAAGCGCAACAGGACTCCGGCATGGATGGTGAAGTAATCGACGCCTTGCTCGGCTTGTTCGATCAGGGTATCGCGGTAGAGTTCCCAAGTGAGGTCCTCGGCTTTGCCATTCACTTTTTCGAGGGCCTGATAGATCGGAACGGTGCCGATGGGGACCGGCGAGTTGCGTAGGATCCACTCGCGGGTGGCGTGGATGTTTTTACCGGTCGAGAGGTCCATCACGGTGTCGGCGCCCCATTTGGTGGCCCAGCGCATTTTTTCGACTTCCTCTTCGATCGACGAGGCGACGGCGGAGTTGCCGATGTTGGCGTTGATTTTGACGAGGAAATTGCGGCCGATGATCATCGGTTCGCATTCCGGGTGGTTGATGTTGAGCGGGATGATGGCGCGGCCGGCGGCGACCTCGGAGCGAACAAACTCTGGAGTGATCTCGGCGGGAATGCGCTGCGGGAAACGTTTGAAAACGTTGGGGGTGTAGGGGCTGTCCGGTATTTGCGTTGAGCCGGCGTGCTGCTTGCCGAGGTGATTGCGGACGATGTCGTCTTTCAGATCGGAGATTTGAGATTTGAGATTTGAGATTTTCAGGTTTTCGCGGATGGCAATGAACTCCATTTCTGGCGTGATGATTCCCTGATCGGCGTAGTATTTCTGGGTGACGGGCTTGCCGGTGGCGCGGAGTGGTTGGCGGCGTGCGGCGGTGAGGCCGGGAAATTCGAGGAATTTGTTAGCACGCTCGGATTGGGAGGCGAACTCGACGTGTTTTTCGGTGAGATAACCATTATCCTGCGGCTGGACTTTTCGGCCATCGTAGATTTCCACATCACCGCGCTTGAGAACCCATTCGCGGCGTAGCGGTGGCAGACCTTCCTCGGCCGTGCCGGTGAACGCCGGATCTCCCCACGGACCGGAGCAATCATAGACGCGCACGGGTTGGTTCACCTCGATCCGACCGTTGAACGATTTGGTCTCGGACAGGGCGATCTCACGCATCGGGACCCGCACGAACGGGTGGATCTTACCTTGCAAGTAAATGCGGGTCGATGCGGGAAGCGGCGTGCGGGACTCGTCGTGGGTGCTGGTTTCGGGGGCGATGGAGTTTTCTGGCGAGATCATGCGGAAATATTGATGGTGGATGGTTGAGAGCAAGAAAAAGGCCGTGCGAAATGCACGGCCGGGGAAGTGGGAGCGGTGGACTCGACTTCCTACGGCGGCACAACCCGCGTCAGGTTCGGAGGGTCTTTCCCGCGCGTCGGAAAATCTCGGCTCTGCGGTCGGCGAGCACCCCTGTCGTGGCGCGCAGCCTCGGATTTTAAGCGGCAACTGTCAAGATGACGGGTGAATTTCAGATTCCTGCAACAAATCCTTGCATCCGGGTTCGGAATCGCCAAGGGTCCCCCCCCGTGCACGGGGCGTAGCTCAGCCTGGTAGAGCGCCTGCTTTGGGAGCAGGAAGTCGTCAGTTCGAATCTGGCCGCCCCGACCACCCTTAAACGCGTGAAAAGCCCTAGTTTCTAGGGATTTTTCGATCGGTGTGGAAAACTATGAATAGTCCCGCCCCAGACTTTCTTCAGACGGGCGATGGAGTCACCCCAGGGAGCCTGTTTGTAGATCCAGACCCGCACCCAGCGTATGAAACGCTGTGTCCGCTGAGTGGCTCTAGTGAGCGCGGTGTTGATGAAATTTCCGGCGA
>CAIXKE010000037.1 GCA_903919975.1 Akkermansiaceae bacterium
CCGCTCCGGAGGGGCGATGCATGATCGCCCTGCCCATGAAGTGACATTGGGAAGCGCTTCGCTCACTTCATTGGCTTTTCATGGGCATCGGCGGACACGTTCCGCCGCTCCTTGAGGAGATTCGCTGTCTCATTTGCACCGCTTGGGCCGAATCCTTAAAGGCATTGGGCTGAAGGCAGCGATCTGTAGCCATAAGGATAAGTTAATCGGGATGAGTGTCGTAGCCGGTGAGCGGCGCGGAGCTTCTTCATTGGCTTATCTTTTCGCAGCGACCCATGATCGCCGCTACAGCATTGCTTGGAGGGCGGGTTCGCCGATGATGAGGACGCCGAGTTTTTCGGCTTTGTCGCGTTTGGATCCGCCGCCTTCGCCGGCCAGGACATAACTGGTTTTGGCGGAGACGGAGCCGCTGACTTTGCCACCTTTGCTCTCGATGAAGGCTTTCATGGCGTCACGATCAAGGCTGAGGGTGCCGGTGATGACGAAGGTTTTTCCGGCAAGAGGCAGATCTGATAGGTCGGCTTCCGCAGGGATGGGCAGGTAGTTGTCGGAGACGGGATTGATGCCGATTTTATTGAGCCTTTCTCGGAGTTGTTTGCCTGCTGTTGAATGGAAGTAATCGATGACGCTTTGCGCGGCGACACCGCCGAGTTCGGGGCTCACGTTGTAAGGTGCCAGAGTTTCTGTGAGTTTATCGACTTTGGGTTTGTAGCGTTGAGCGATTTCTTTCCTTCGGGCTTTTTCCTCAGGGGAAAGGGTTTCTTTTTTTGGATTGATTGGATTGGCTTTCAGCCAGACATCCTTCATTCCTCTTTCGGCGATTTCTTCGAGCAATGTATTGTCTAGCAAATCGCTCAGGCTCTTGAAGAGGCGTGAGAGTTCTTTGGCGGCAGATTCGCCGAGTTGGCGGATGCCCATGGCAAAAAGCCAGCGGTTGAGGGGTTTTGTTTTTGATTCTTCGAGGGCGGCGAGGATTTTGGCGGCATTTTTTTCGCCGAAGCGGCGCGGGTTTTCGTCGGTGCCGAGGTTGAGATTGGCGAGTTTTTCTTCGGTTAGTTCGAAGAGGTCCAGCGGGCTATGGCAATGGCCGTGGCGGACGAGGGCTTCGGCGACGGTTTCGCCGAGGCCTTCGAGATCGAGGGCTTTGCGGGATGCGAAGTGTGAGATGCGGGTGACGGCTTGGGCAGGGCACTGGAAATTGGTGCAGCGCCAGGCGACGAAGCCTTCTTCGCGGGCGATAGGGCCGTGGCAGGATGGGCATTTACCGTGGACGTGTTCAAAGAGGGAGAAAGGGGTGGAGCCGCTGCGGTGGTTGATGACTTTAGCGATGGCGGGGATGATTTCGCCGGCTTTTTCGACGAGCACGGTATCGCCGATGCGGATGTTTTTGCGGTCGATCTCGTCTTGATTGTGGAGGGTGGCGCGGGAGACGGTGGAGCCGGAGATGAGGACGGGGGTGAGTTCGGCGACGGGTGTTAGGACTCCGGTTCGGCCGACTTGGATGGTGATATTTTCGAGCGTGGTTTCCTTTTGTTCCGGGAGGAACTTGTAGGCGGCGGCCCAGCGCGGGGCGCGTGAGGTGGAGCCGAGTTGTTCGCGTTCGGTGCGGTCGAGGACTTTGATGACGGCACCATCGGTGCCGTAGTCGAGATCGTGGCGGTGCTGGTTGATGTGGGCGACGGCGCTGAGGACCTCGTCGAGATTTTCAGCGGTGATGATCGGTTGGTTGCGGGGGATGCCGAGCTGGTCTAGCAGGTTGTGGAAATCGTGTTCGGTTTCGAGTGGTGGGCCGTTGTATGCGCCGAGGCCGTGGGCGAGGAAGGCGAGCGGGCGTTTGGCGACGATTTTCGGATCGAGTTGTTTGAGGGTTCCGGCGGTGGCGTTGCGGGGATTGGCGAAGGTGGAGAGGCCCGCTTCGTCGCGCTCCGCGTTCATGGCGGCGAAGGCTTCGTTGGGCATGAAGATCTCGCCGCGGACTTCCAGCGTTACTGGAATTTTGAATTTTGAATTTTGAATTTTGGATGTTTGAAAGGCCGTGCCTTCCAAGAGCACCTGGAGATCGATGGGGATTAGTTCTCCGTCGGCGGTTTTGATGAGGTTGCCGATGTGGGCATCGGCGACATCGGTTCCGGTTTCGTTGTTTTCCCAACGATTGTGGCCGGTGGAGTGGTAGCCGTTAGATTTGAACCATGTTTCGACTTCGGCGGAGGATGGTTCGGTGCCGACGATAAATGGCTGGGAGGTAACGAGCGACGGGCCGGTAGCGGTTCGCAGGATTCCGTGGAACTGAATGTCATCGGCGAACAGCCGATTGGCAGCGTTGAGATTGCTGAGGTAGGCGAGACAATCTTGCTGTGCGCCGAAGGTAGGAGCGATGGTGAGTTTGATGACCCGGCCGACCTTGGCGAGGTGGAAAACGACGTGCTCGGACTGGCCCCCTAACGAAGGGTAACCAGCGGTGAATTCACTGAATCTTTGAGGATCGATGAGGTATCCGTTTTCTCTGGCCCATGATACCACGGATTCGGCTTCCTGTCGGAGCCGTTGCGAAACATCTGTTCCATCGCTTGTTCCGAGGTCATCGAGAATCCTTCGCGCCAAGCTTTGTCCCGCGCTTTGCGCAGGCGTTCGGCGAGCTGTTGTGCCTGTTGAATTCCGTTCATCGGGTGGAAGATAGGGGAGAATCGTATCGAGGTCAACGTCCTGAATAAAGATGGGAGCGAGACGCTCCTTGGCCGGCCTGGAGGGGGACGCTCCAGCCACTTTGAGTTCGAGAGGGATGCTCCGGATGGTGCGGACGTTGTGGGTGATGTCGTCGCCGGTGGTGCCATCGCCGCGGGTGGCGGCGTAGGCGAGTTTGCCATTTTGATAGAGCAGCGAAACGGCGACACCATCGATTTTGGGTTCGACGGTGACGGTGATGTTGTCGCGACCGAGGTTTTTGCGAAGTTTCTGATAGAATGCTATCAGTTCTTGCTCGGGGCAGCTGGCGCCGGATTTTTCGAGGGCTTCCTGGCTGAGTTCGAAGACATCGTCGATGCTGAGCATCGGGACGGCGTGGCGGATTTGTTTGAAGCCTTTGATGGGCTTGCCTCCGACGCGTTTGGTGGGCGAGTTGGGATCGGCGAGTTGCGGGTGGTTTTTCTCGAGGTTTTCGAGTTCTCGGAATAGCTTGTCATATTCCGCGTCGGAGATTTCTGGGGCGGCTTGGTTGTAGTAGAGATCGTCGTGATGACGGATCTGGCTTTCGAGTTCACGGATACGGGATTCTGGATTTTTCGAATCCGGGAGAGAGAAGAGGTCCGGCTCAGCCATGGGTCAATTGTCTGACTTTGGTGGTGGATATCAAGGGGTTTACGGGGCGGGTTTTGCGGGAGCGGGGATGACTTTGGGTTCCTGGGTGGAGAAGCAGACGGCGATTAGATATTGATTGCCGTCGCGGGCGGCACCGAGCATGGCGGTGCCGGAGCCTTTGAGTTTCCATATGTGGGTGGACGACAGGGAGCCTTCTTGGATAGGGGCAAGGTCGAGGTTTTTTTGGGCTACTAGGGGTTCGCCGTATTGGGTGGTGAGTAGTGTGATTAACGTAGTCCAGCAAGGGAGCAGTTGCTCTTTGAGGTTGCTGGCAGGGAGAGGTTCGGTCTGTAGGGTGACTTCCTTAAGGTTGCCGCTTTCATCCCAATCGAAGTAGAGGCTGGCATTGGGTCCGCCGATTTTTTCACGGGTGCGGTAGACGCCGTTGAGTCCGGTGCGGCCCATCAAAGTTTCGGCGATGGTGGCTTTAAAATCCTTATTGGTTTTGAGCTTTGCGAGGACTTGAGCACGTGATTCGCCGAAGGTAATTAGGGGTTCGAAAAGGAGGGTGGGCAGGGCGGGGACGGGAGCGGTGCCCGGAAGTGGGTGGTTAGCGTTGAGCCAAGTGAGATCCTCGGGGAAGAGTTGGTCGAGGGGAATGGCGACGTCTCTGAAGTCCGCGGAGCGGCGGATGGTGACGGCTTTGGCATTGCGAGAGACGAATTCGCCTTTCACGGAGCGTTGGCCATCGGCGCTTTTCCATGCGCGGGGAGCGGCGGTGGCGCCGAGGGTGGCGGCAAAGAGCAGGGCGACGATGGTTTTTGAAATCATGGTTGCTTGAGGGATGGTGTCACGGGGTGAGATGCTCCAATCAGATAGGTCAGTGGCCTTGTGGTTTGTTGTTGCGTGTTTCCCATTCGCGGCGTGAGCGTGAGCGGACTGAGAGGACGACAGGAATACCGGGTGAGGGATGTGCGGCGCGGTAGCGGTTGGTTAGATACGATTCGTAACTGGTGGCCATGAGGCGTTTGTCGTTGACGAAGAGCACGATGGTGGGCACCGGGATGACGCTGTATTTCTCGTTGGTGGCGGCGGTGGCGTAGTAGAGTTTGAGGCGTTTCTTGAGTTTGCCGTCGATGGGTGGCGGGGTGTCCTCGAGGGCGGCTTGCAGGATGCGGTTGAGTTGGCCGGTGCCGGGGATGTTTTGGGAGCTTTTGCGGATTTTGAGGGCTTCTTTGAGCACGTGATCGACCGAGCCGCCGGTTTTGGCGGAGCAGGCGACGAAGGGCGCATAGGCGAGGAAAAACAATTCTTTGCGGCAGTGTTCGGTAGCTTCCTCGAGGCGTGCGGTGCGGGTGGCACCAGGGTGGTAGAGATCGAATTTATTGAGGACGATGAGGCAGGGTTTTTTTTCTTCGAGGATGGTTTGGGCGATTTTGCGGTCCATCGAGGTGATGCCAGCGGCGAGATCGATGACGAGCACGCAGAGGTCGGCGCGGCGGATGGCTTTCTCGGTGCGCATGGCGGAGAAGACCTCGACGGAGTTGTCGCGTTTGGCGCGCGGGCGGAGGCCGGCGGTATCGATGAGGGTGAAGTTTTCGCCTTGGAATGAGTAGGGAAGATCGACGGCGTCGCGGGTGGTTCCGGCGATATCGGAGACGATAGTGCGTTCGTCCTTGAGGATGGCGTTGACCAGCGAGGATTTGCCGGCGTTGGGGCGGCCGACGATGGCGAGCTTGATGCCCACTGCTTCCGCCACTTCGGCGACGGCTTCGACTTCGGCGACCAGCGGGGCGATGACGGCATCGATTTCATCGCAGAGGTGGCCGAAATTGCGGCCATGCTCGGCGGAGACGAAGATCATGTTTTGAAATCCGAGACGGGTGAAATCCGAGTGGGCGCGTTCGTGTTTGTCGTCGTCTACTTTATTGATGACGAGCAGGATGGGAGGCTTGGCCTTGCGGAGTTTTTGGGCGAGTGCCTGATCGGTGGCGGTGAGGCCGTCGTGGGCATCGACGACGAAGAGGATCAGGTCGGCGGTTTCCATGGCGATGTCCGCCTCGATGGTGACTTGGGCGTCGAATCCATCGTCGATATTTCCACCGATGCCGCCGGTATCGACGAGGGTGCAGGGGACTTGGGTGGCTTGGGAAGGCGCGGAGATGCGGTCGCGGGTGACGCCCGGTTGGTCATGGACGATGGCGATTTTCCGTCCTGCGAGGCGGTTGAAGAGAGCGGACTTCCCGACATTCGGGCGTCCGACGATGGCGACGGTGGGCATGGCGCGTATGTAACGGCGGAAAACGCGGATGTGCAAGGGTGGAGGTTGTCCACTGCTTGGTTCTTGGTGCGGTGTTTTTGGGGGAGGGTAGGGGGGATGTAGGCGAGGCGCTTGAAAGTGCGGCCACGGCAAGAAAAAACCCCGCCGTTGCGGGCGGGGTTGATTCACGAACTGGGATGGCGGAGCGGACGGGGCTCGAACCCGCGACCTCCAACGTGACAGGCTGGCGCTCTAACCAACTGAGCTACCGCTCCATCCCCGTTCGGGTGGCGCGGACGCTATGGGCCGCCCCGTAGCGGCGCAACACCTTTTTTTCACATTGGTGAACTTTTTTCGCAGGCGATATCAGCCGAGCGCTTCGACAACTGACTCGAGGCTGGCGAGGTCGTCTACGGAATGAACGACGGCGTCCTTGTTGATTTTCCCGACGAGACCGGCGATGACTTTGCCGGGGCCGAGTTCGAGGAAATTTCGGTGGCCCATGGCGATGAGAGCTTGGATAGAATCGGTCCAGCGGACGGAGCCGGTGACTTGGTTTGCGAGCATCGAGCGGATTTCCGCGGCATCGGACACGGCGGAGGCGGCAAAATTGCAGATAACGGGGATATTGGGTTTTTGGAAGGTGAGGGCGGCAAGTTCCGTGGCGAGTTGGTCTTGGGCGGACTGCATGAGGCGCGAGTGGTAGGCACCGGCGACGTTGAGTTTGATGGCGCGGCGGATGCCGAATTCCTTGGCCTTGGCGACTGCGGTATCGATTCCGGCGACGGTGCCGGAGAGCACGATTTGGCCGGGCGCGTTAAAATTGGCGACATCCACATCGGCGGCTGCGGCGAGAGCGCGGACTTGGTCTTCCTCGCCGCCGATGAGGGCGGCCATGGAGCCTTCGGTGGCGAGACAGGCTTGTTCCATGAAAGCGCCGCGTTTGCCGACGATTTTGAGGCCGTCTTCGAACGAGAAGGTACCGGCGGCGGCGTGGGCAGTGAACTCGCCGAGCGAGAGTCCGGCGGCGGCGACGGGGTTGAGGTTAGACAGGCGTTCGCGGACCATGGTGAGGGCCATCAATCCGTGGAGGTAGAGGGCGGGTTGGCAGCGCGAGGTTTTGGTGAGTTCCTCATCCGGGCCTTCGAACATGATTTGAGAAATCGAGAAACCGAGGGCTTCGTCGGCTTTGCGGGCCATTTCGCGGCAGGTGGCGGATTTTTCCGCGAAGTCTTTGCCCATGCCCACTTTTTGGGCACCTTGTCCGGAGAAGAGTAAAACGATGTCGCTCATGTTGAGGGGCTGTCTAGGGGATAGTCTGCGCGGTGGAAAGAGGAAATGCGGATATGGCGTTTGGAATTTAGATGCGTCGGCTGAGAGTAGGGCGCGGCTTTGCTTGCGAAACGGGTGATCTTCGTTTAAGCATTTGCCCGAGCAATTTAGAATCATGAGTCAAACATCCCCGAAAATCACCGCGTATTTGAAAACCTTTTGTGGCTGGAGCGAAGGCATCCGCGCCATCATGCGCAAATACGACCTGCCGTTTGAAGAAAAGGACATCATCAAGAACCCTGCGTTTCGTTGGGAAATGGAACAGCGGAGCGGGCAACCGCTTTCCCCGTGTGTCGAGATCGATGGCCACATGCTGGCGGATATTAGCGGCGAGGAGGTCGAGAAATGGATGATTGAAAACGGCTATTTTCAGTCGAACGACGCTGCGCCGGATGCCCCGATCAATTCGTCCTGCACCGACGAGCAGCACGAGGCGATGGCGCTGGAGCGTCTGCCGATCCCCGGGAAAATCCGATTTCTCGACTGAGATCGATTTTGCAGACAAAAGCCTCCGCGTGGGGCATTCCTTCTACTGAATGATGAATTCGCCCGCAAGCGCATGGAAACAGTGGTTGGCCGAGAACGGGCCTCGACTGCTGCTTTTTGCCCGCGGCTGGAGCAATAGTCGTCAGGATGCGGAGGATCTGGTGCAGGAGGCTATTTTGCGGATGTGGCACCATCAAGCGGACAAAGGCGGCGGTCCGCCGGATTTGCCGCTGGTGTTTTCCACGATTCGTTTTTGCGGGTTGAACCACCACCGCAGCGAGACGCGCCGTCGGAAACGCGAGGAATCGGTGATTTATCTTCACGATTTTCAAGACGTTTGGCTGGATCCGTTGCTAGAGGAGGACGAAGAGGCGCTGATTCTCCGGGATGCCGTTCAAAATCTCAGCCAGAAGCTGCGCGAGGTGGTGGTTATGAAATTCTGGGGTGGGCTGACGTTTTTGCAGATTTCGGAAACCCTGGCGATTTCGCCGAACACGGCGGCTTCACGTTATCGGTATGCATTGGAGCAATTGGCGCACGAATTGCGCCGCATCAAGGAGGTCCGCCATGCACAAGCTTGATCCCATCGAAACGATTCTCGCTCGCATGATGCCGCCGGCATTGAGCGCGGAAGGCCAGCGCGGTATTGAAGATATGCTGGATGAATTGGCCGGGCCTCTGCCGGAAATCCTTCCGGTGAAGCCATGGTTCCGTCGGCCTTGGGTCGGTGCGGGGGCCGCTGCGGGGGCCGCTGCGGGGATTGCGGCCGCCATCTTGTTGCCATTGGCATTGCCTCGCTTGTGGACGACGACCGCTCCTTTGCCAGCGGTCGCTCTGGAGCAAGAGGCGACTGACGGCGTGGTATTGGTCGGCGAGTCCGGCCGGATCAAGTCGATGTCCATGCAAGGGTGGCAGGAAAATCCCGATGGCACGGCGCTGCGGACGCTGCGGATGAGAGTGGTTGAGGAAAACCAATTTTTGGATGAGGAAACCGGCATCATCATGTTGGTTTCCGAGCCTCGCGAAGAATACCTACTGATGCCCGTCAGCGCATTCTGACATGAGACGATTTTGGGCCATATGTTTCCTGTTGGGGAGGGCTTTTCTGCTCGCCGAAGACACCGTGGTTGCGAGTGATCCGCATTTGAATTTGCCAGTCCCGCAAGCCCCGCGCGCCTGGTTGGGTTTGGAAGTTACCAGGCCGGATGAAGCGATCACGGTGCATTTGCCGGCCCTGCCGCAGGGAGTTGGATTTATGATCCGGTCGATCAACAAGGGTGGACCGGCCGAGGCCGCCGGGCTTCGGAATTACGATGTGCTGTGGAAAATGGGCGACCAAATGTTGGTCAATGAAGGCCAATTGGCGGTCTTGCTGCGTCTGGCCAAGCCGGGCGACGAAATTTCCTTGTCAGGGTTCCGGGCGGGGAGGCCGATTCAGGTCAAGCTGAAGCTCGGCGAGGCACCGGCTATCCCGGCCCCGTTTCCGAGCGATCTGGTTGACAGCGCGGTTCTGCCGGGCGGGGATAATGGCGTGCCGATGAGGATATATAATATATCCGAGAAAATCGCCAGTTATGCGACGGATGATGGTCATATTGAAATCCGGCGAGAGGGTGAGGTTTTCATGGCCAAGATCGTCGGCCCTAAGGATGAATTGATTTTTGAGGGGGAGTTGCCGGGTGACGGAAGCCTCGATTCGATTCCGGAAATCTGGAAGCGGCGGGTCCATGCGCTGCGCCGCGGACTGACCCACGCGCTTGATGGAAGTATGGTTCCGATTCGTCAACCGCGGCCACGGGTGGTCCCTCCAACGTCGGTAAAACCGTGAGGACCGTCGATTTGCGAGATTTCTAAAGGGAATACCTTGCGTTTTCCAAGTTGCCTTCGCATCTTCCGCCGCATGCACCCTGACGTGGCGAAACTGGTGGAAGCCGGTCGCATTCCTAAACCGCTCGGCGAGCGCCTTTCACAATTGGCTCCCGGAAACTTTTGTATTCATAAATCCTTCGGCGCCGGTAAGGTGATCGACTGGGATCTACCCGGAAAAAAAGTCGTGATCGACTTTGAAAAATCCGCTGGGCAGACGATGGAGTTGCAATTTGCTTTTCAGAAGACCGAGTGGATTCCATCCGAAGATTTCCGCGCCAAGAAAATCGAGCAAATCGAAGAACTTCGCACTCTTTCCAAGAGCGATCCGCTCGCACTCGTCGTCCATCTGCTTGAAAGCCACGGCGGCAGTATGACCGGCGATGCTTTGGAAAAAGAACTCTCCGGCACGGTGATTCCAGAACCGGGTTTCAAAAAGTGGTGGGATGCCACCAAGAAAAATCTGCGTGAAAGCCGGTTGGCCGTTGTGCCACAAAAGCGCACTGAGGCCATCGTGCTTCGCTCTGGCGATCAAAGCCCCGCTGAGGCGCTTGTCACCGCCTTTGAGGCGTCCAAGGACATCAAAGGCATGATCCGCGCCCTTGAAGCCATCGCCGCTGATATCGGCGCTTTTGATCAAGATGTGGATGCGCTCAAGCGATTGCTCGGCGACATCGACGAAGGCGCGAAAAAAGCCGCCCGCGTGCAACTCGGCCAAGCGCTGCAACTCGTTGCCGCCCGAGATGAAGTCATCGGCTCGTCCAAAGCCCTTGAGCTCGATCCCACGGCGGTTCGGCTTTCCGATCTTTTGCTCTCCGCTGATCCGGTGAAACTCGCCGAGGAAGCGGGCACCTTGCCATCCGGCCGCCAACGTGCGGTTTACGAAGCGTTTCCCGACGCATTCGGTGATGTGTGGGTGGAAAAAATCGTTCGGGTCTTTGATCGGGTCGGAGCTCGTGGCGTGACGGAAATCGCGCGGATTCTTTTGGAGCGGGGTCAGTTGCCCGCGTTGGTCACGCACCTCCGTTCGTCGATTGCCCGCCGGGATTTGGGTTCGGACGCGTTGATTTGGGTGTGCCGCGAGCGCAAGACGGCCTCCGCTGAGGTTTTCAGTGCGGATGTCGGGGCCTCGATTCTCAACTTGTTGGAAAACGACCACTTGTCCGACGGCCCGCGCAAGACATCCCGCCTGCAAAGCTTGCTGGGCGATGATAAAAAATTGCTGATCGATTTGGTAGAAATCATGGACATCAATGAGGCGCGGAATTTCTCCCGCCGCTTGCTCGATTGTCCGGTTTTCGGCGATCTTGAGAAAAAATCACTGATGGCACGCATCATCAAATCCCGCCCGGAAACCGGCGAGTTGGTGAATGGAAATAATGCGAGACGCCCCGAAGAAACCTTGCTCGTCTCGTGGGAGAGCTTGGAAAAGAAAAAGGCCGAGCTCGATGACATCATCCGCAACAAGATCCCGCAGAATGTCAGCGATATTAAAATCGCCCGCTCATACGGCGATCTTCGTGAGAATTTCGAATACAAGTCTGCCAAGGACTTGGAAAAATATCTCGGTCACCGCCGCAATGCTCTCGATAAGGAAATCAACTCCGCCCGCGGCACCGATTTTAAAGGCTCGGATGCATCGAAGGTCAACATCGGCACCATCGTCACGCTAACCGATCGGTCCGGGCATGACGTTGAGATGACGGTGCTCGGCGCGTGGGATTCGGCTCCGGATCAGAAAATCGTTTCGTATCTCTCCGAGGTCGGTAAGGCGCTGGTTGGACGCGAGGTCGGCGAAACCGTGGAAATCCGGGATGAAACCACCGAGGAATTCCAGCCGCTCACGATCAAATCGATTCGTCCGTTCAATCCCTGAAAAGACGCATGACGCAAGATTTGAAGATCTGGAATCCCTCTCGTCCAGTGCTTGGAATTCAGCATTTGACCGGATCTTGCGCATTGCTTGTCGTTTTCCCCTCTGTGCTTGCGTCCGGGGCCTCGAACTCTTGAGTCTCTCGCGCCTCTCGCGCCTCACAGCAGAATTTCTCCTCACCACCACACATACATACCATGGAAGCTACCACCATTGTTGAAATCCGCGGCCGCGAAGTGATCGATTCACGCGGCAATCCCACCGTCGAAGTTGACGTCCACCTCGAAGGCGGCGCGATCGGACGTGCCTCAGTTCCTTCCGGCGCATCTACCGGCGAAAATGAAGCAGTTGAACTCCGCGACGGCGATAAAAAGCGTTTTCTCGGTAAAGGCGTGCTCAAAGCCGTTGAAAACGTGAATGCGAAGATCGCTCCGGAAATCCTCGGATTCTGCGCGACCGAACAAGCCTCCATCGATGCCGCCATGCTTGCTCTCGATGGCACCTCGACTAAGAAAGTCCTCGGAGCCAACGCCATCCTCGGCGTTTCCATGGCCGTCGCCAAAGCCGCTTCCGCCCAGCTCGGCATCCCGCTTTACAAATATCTCGGCGGCCCGAACGCCAAGGTGCTGCCCGTCCCGATGATGAATGTTATCAACGGTGGTGCCCACTCGGACGCCCCGATCGACTTCCAGGAATTCATGATCGTGCCTATCGGCGCGCCGACTTTCCGTGAAGCTATCCGCTATGGTGCCGAAGTGTTCCACACTCTCAAAAAAGTCCTCCATGACCGCGGTCTTTCTACTGCCGTCGGTGACGAAGGTGGTTTCGCCCCTAATTTCAAGGATGCGAACGATGCGCTCGCGACCATCTGCAAGGCGATCGAACTCGCCGGCTACAAGGTCGGCGACCAAGTTGCTATCGCGCTCGATTGCGCCAGCTCGGAGTTTTTCGATAAAAAGAAAAAGGCCTACGTCTTCAAGAAAGGCGACAAGTCGGTGAAGTCAGCCGAGGAACTCGTCGCCTTCTACGCCAAGCTCCAGAAGAAATACCCGATCATCTCCATCGAAGACGGTTGTGATGAAAACGACTGGGCCGGTTGGAAAATTCTCACCGACAAGCTCGGCAAGACCACTCAGATCGTCGGCGATGACCTTTTCGTCACCAACACCGAGTTTCTCGCCAAGGGCATCAAGCTCGGCGTGGCCAACTCGATCCTCGTCAAGGTCAACCAGATCGGTTCGCTCACCGAAACCTTCGACGCCGTCGAAATGGCCAAGGAAAATGGCTACACCTCGGTGCTCAGCCATCGCTCCGGTGAAACCGAAGACTCGACCATCGCCGATATCGCAGTGGCCACCAACTGCGGCCAAATCAAGACCGGCTCGATGAGCCGCTCGGACAGGATTGCAAAATACAACCAGCTCCTTCGCATCGAAGAAGAGCTGGGCGATGACGCCGTCTACGGCGTGAGCAAGATGAAGGTGCTCAACAAGTAACTCAAGGAGTGTGGGCGTCTCGCCCACACCCAAGCTCTCAAACGGCGGACCTCAAAAAGGTCCGCCGTTTTGTGTAAAGGCATGCAGCGGACGAGGGTCAGTATTTCCGCCAGGCGCTTGGGAAGAATAAAACTAACAGCGCGAAGAGTTCCAAGCGCCCAAGAATCATCAGCCATGCAAGGAACACTTGAGTGGAATCCCGGAGGTGGGCGAAGTTTTCGGTAGGGCCCACGGTGCCAAATCCCGGTCCGATGTTAGATATGGCCGCCAGCACCGCGCCGCCGCAGGTCTCCAGCGAGATCCCGGTGCCCGCTTCCATGAATCCGACCACGGCGGTGGAAAATACGCAAATCATCAGATACATCGTTAGAAAAAACATCGTCCTCGCGCGGGCATCATCATCGATCGTGTTGCCATTCACCGTCAGGCGGAACACCAGATTCGGGCGGAAGGCGCGGACGATTTCATGGCGGGCGGATTTCAGGAAGACCAGCAAACGACCGACTTTAAAGCCACCGGCCGTGGAGCCCGAGCAACCACCGATAAGCATGAGCAAGGCAAGCAGCACCTTCGACCAAGCCGGCCAGAGTTCGTAATCGGCGGTGCCGAAGCCGGTGGTGGAAACGATCGTGACCACCACGAACGAGGCGTCTCGCAATGCTTGGAGGAATTCCGCGTCACCATGCCATGCCCGTCCGCCGGCGATGGTGAGAATGAATAACAGGCAGATGCCGATCAACCATTTGGCATCCTCTTCCTGTGTGAATCGTCGCCAGTTTTTCCTGAGTAAGACCACGAAGACGAGGAAATTCAGGCTGCACAGCAACATGAAGAGCGTGATCCAGAGTTCGATGAGCCAGCCATTTCCCCACTCCGAGTAAAATCCGACGCTCTTGTTGTGCGTGCTGAAGCCGCCGGTTGAGACAGCGGCCATGGTGTGGCAAACCGCGTTGAACCAGGACAAGCCCATGGCCCGCAGACCGATCGCGCAGGTGGCGGAGAGTGTTAGGTAAATCCTCAGCAACGAGAGCGAGGTGTCATGAATCCGCGCGATGCCCGACTCGCCGCTGCGGAATGATGATTCATTTTGAAACAACGATTTGGATCCCATGCCGAGGTAGGAAAGCACCGCGACGAACAACACCAGAATCCCAATGCCCCCGAGCCACTGTGTTGTCGAGCGCCACAGCAGTATGCCGCGTGGCCAGGCCTCGATATCAGTCATCACCGATGAGCCGGTGGTGGTGAATCCGGATGCCGATTCAAAAAACGCGCCCGCCCAGTTCAGACCGGGTGGACAGAGCATATAGGGCAGCCCGCCGAAGGCATTGCTCAGCAACCACCCGAGACCGACGATGATGACCGCCTCTCGCCGTGGAATTCGTCCTTTCAAGCTTAGCTTCCCGCCAGCCCCGATCATCGCCAAGGCGAAAATGCCGGTGATGCCCGCCGACTGAAATAGGGCGGCTATTGCGCCCGCTTCGCCAGTAACCACGTCCGTCAGCGCGAACAAGCCACACGCCGCCATCGCCACGGCCTCCAGCAAAAGCAGGATTCCGATAATGTGTAAAACCAAACGGGGATTCATCCAGTGGGGTAGGGGGTTGATTACTCCTCGAGCAGCTTTACGAAGGCTTTGAGCGCGGTTTGCGCCACCACCGCATACAAATGATCGCCGGCTAACAGGACTTCGTTTGGTCCCGGGACATCCGCATGGATGCCACGCAGTTGGCCGACGAGGACCACACCCGTCGGCCATGCGACCTCATGCACCATGTGGCCTGCGGCGATCGATCCCTTTCCCACCCGGATCTCGATGAGAACCGCGCCCTCGAATGATTTCAGGACGTGATAGCGATCGGTCGTGATAAATCGTTGGATTTCCCGGCGGGTGGCCTCGCGTGGGCTAACTGCCGCCCGGATGCCGAAATGTTGGCCGCTTGCGGAAATCGCTGCCGCATAGTCCGCGCGGTGAATCAGCGTCAGACAATTTTTAACACCCAGCGTGTGAGCTTGAAGGCAGGACATGACATTATCTTCATCATCCGCGCTGGTGCCGATGAAAAAGTCCGCCGCACCGACCTGTTCCTCTTCCAGATCGGCGACCACGGTGGCATCGGCGCGGATGACGGTAGTGTTGGTTAGGCGGTCGGCGATTTTAGCGCAGAGCGCGGCGTCCTTTTCGAAGATCCGAACATCGCAGTGCACGCTTTCCAGCATTTGGGCGAGCGAAAACCCGTATTCATTGCCGCCGAATATCACCACGCGCAGTCGATCTTGCTTCGCCAACTTGCCTTGGAGTCGACCGGAGAAATCGCGCAACTTCCGGGGTTCGCCGAAAATTGTCACCACATCGCCCGCCTCCAAAACCGTATCCGCATTTGGCACGGAATTCGTGCCATCGTGCGAAACCATCGCCACGCGAATCCCGTCCGGAGCGTTGAGTTTCCGCAACGTCAATCCGCAGGCATCCGCATTGGGGCCGATTCGCACTTGTTGGAGTTCGATGCGGCCCCTCGCCAGTTCCTCGACCATGAGCGAGTCCGGGTTGCGCACGTATTTCGCGAGTTCGATGGCGGTCAGTCGCTCCGAGCTGAAGAGGTGGTCGATTCCGAAATGGCCTTTGAAATCGAACAACCATTCCTCGCGTTGGAGGCCGGGGTGCACGCGGCTGATCACCTTGGCCACGCCCATGCTTTTCGCCATCGAGGCGGACATCAGGTTGGCGGTATTCGAGGAGGTGAGGGAGAGAAATAAATCGCACTCGCCGACATCCGCCTCCACCAGATCCTCAACGCTTGCTCCATTGCCATGGATCACCTTGCCATCGATGACCTGTTCGAGCTCCACGGCCAAAGTAGCGTCTTTCTCGATCACGGAAATGTTGTGAGTTTCCTGGGAGAGCACGGAGGCCAGATGACGCCCGATTTCCCCTGCTCCGACGATGATGATATTCATGGGACTAGCACCCGGATGTTGTGCGGGCGGCGGCCGGGATTTAAGGGGGAAATTTTTCTTTCCGTTAAATTGTTAAAATCTCAGCGGGCTGGCTGATGGACATTCGATAGGAGAATCCGATCTCACCTGCAAGCTCCGAATGCACTCCCGCGCTGGGAAGGGCCGGTGGAGCCGACGAGGAGC
>CAIXKE010000038.1 GCA_903919975.1 Akkermansiaceae bacterium
CGCAGGCATCGACTTCCGCCAATGGTTTCAGTGGAAGCAGCGCGGCATCTACTTTCTGAGCCGCGAGAAGGAAAATATGACGCTCGATATTCTTGGCGTTCATCCGTTCGATGTTAACCATCCGATCAACCGGGGAGTGGTTATTTCAAAAAGACAGGCTTTTTAAAAGAAAATACTCGCCTCGGGCTCCCGTTGAAAAAGCGCCGCCCCAGAAGATCGTCGCCTCGCGCCTCCAAACATCCCTGTGCGCGAATTGAAACCGCTTTGCGCGGAGAATCTGAATCGACTTAGCACAGCTCCCCGAGAACGGTAGGCGGCATCAGCTTCTCATTCGCCGTGGAAATCGTCCGATTCCACTGACTGCGTCGCCACCAATCACTACAGGCATTGGCGGCCAGCAGACTTTCCGAATCCCGTAAACATCCTTGACCACGAAACTCGTGTGCACTAGATTTGTGTCATGAAAAACATCACCTTCAGCGCGGACGAACGACTCATCGAGTTGGCCCGCGACGAAGCCCGGAACCGGCAAACGACTCTCAACCAACTTTTCCGCGATTGGTTGGAGGACCTTGCCGCCCGCGACGAGCGCCGCAAAAAAGCCGCCAACGCCTATGAAAACCTCGCCGCCCACATCACATTCATCCCAAAACTCACCCGAGATCAAATGAATGAGCGCTGACTATTTTCTCGATACCAACATCCTGCTATACAGTTTCGATCCCGCTGATCCCCGCAAGCAGAGGATCGCGAAAATGCTGGTGGACGGCGCGGTTCACGAAGCGCGCGGACTCATCAGTTCGCAGGTCTGCCAGGAATTTTGCAACGTCATGTTGCACAAGGTGGCCACACCGATTCCCTGCGGCCAGCTTGCGGATTATTTGGAATCCACCATTTACCCGTTGATCCGCGTGCTGCCCTCGCCTCGTTTGTTTGCCGAAACCCTGCTCATTCATCAACAAACCCAATACCGCTTTTACGACAGCCTCATCGTCGCTGCAGCCCTCGAATCCGGTGTCTCGACTCTCTACTCCGAAGACCTCCAGCACGACCGAGTCATTGGCAATCTTCGCATCATCAACCCGTTTGTCGGGTAAACGCTTAAATAGCGCACTCCCGGCTATTGTTCTCTTTTTTGTGTCTTGCGTCTCCAAGTTTTGAGTCCCTCTACAATGAATTCATTTTCATCTTCATCTGTGTCAATCCTGTTCATCTGTGGTTAAATTTCTTCCGAATCAGGAGTCGTCTCGGGTCGATTCTCCATAGCGTAGGAACCCTGGCCTTTTTCCTCGATTTTTCCCGTTTCATTGCCATCGTATCTTTCTTAAATACTCCCGCCCCCGCTCAATCCAGCGTTTCAGTTTTTCATCATATCAGCTTTTCTCTAAACCATGGCCCGCCGCGCAAGTTCACGTCTCAATCCCGGTATCATCCTCGGGGCCGTCGCCGCCATTGCCGTGGCGATCTTCGCCGGTAAGTCTCTCCTTGGAAAAAAAGAGAAATCCTTCAGCGATGCCCGACCGATCGACATCAAGGAATTACTGGAAAACGGCAACAGCCTCCGCGGCAACGAATACCTCGTGAAAGGCCAGATCGATGAGAAACTCCAATGGACCGCAGACCGCGGCCAACTCGTCAGCGTGAAGGTCGAAACCCCCGGTGGCGACGAATTCATCGGCATCGAAATTCCCGCGGAGTTCAATCAACTCAATATCGACACCAAACAAAAATACGCCTTCCGCGTGAAGTTTCGACAAGGTGGCATCGCCGTCGCCACCGGAATCAACCGACTGTGAAACCAGCCTTCTCCGTCCCATGAAATTCCGGATTCTCATTTCCCTACTCATCGCCGGGTTCGCCCACGGCCAAGTTTACACGCCACCCTCCGGCGCGGCAAAACCGGCCCAGCCCACACCGCCGCCCCAAGATACGGCCGCAGCCCCGGCCAAGCAACCTGCCGCCAGCCCATTGGGCCAGGAAATTCCGATGCTCGATCCCTCGGCGGAAACCATCACGGTCGGCGGCGTCGCCATCCCACTCGGTGACAACCGCCTGCTCCGGGCTCGTTTCGAGAAATACCTCAGTCAGCCACCCGAGAAAGACGAATCCGCTCAGATCTATCGTGAGATCATCGCTGAAATTCTCGCCACCATCTCACCCTTCCGCCAAGGCGGACCGGACCTCTACTCGGCGTTCAAACTCCTACCCTCCGCGTCCTCCTACCCCGGCGATGCCAACCTGTGCGGCTCGCTCGCGGAATCCATCTACATGGCCATGCTCGCCAAACAGGACGTCAATGGCCTGAACAAACTCAACAAGACGATGGAAACTGAAAAGAACACCATCATGCTTGAAGGCGATTGGAAGGCTCGTCACGAACGCGACCAAACCCTTGGCGAAAGCAAAGCTGTCGGCAAAGCGGGACAACCAAACAAGCCCGCCCAAGGAGCTGGCACCGGCACCAACTCTCTCAAATACGCCGACACCCTGCGCCGCATCGCTGAAATTGAAGCGCTCAAAAAAGCCAACATCGTCCGCACCGAAGCCCAAACGCTTCGCACCAAGGCGCAATACCAAGTCAGCATGGTCCAATGGTTCGTCCAGCGCCGCTACGAACACGTGCTGATGGCCGCTCGCTTCTACAATCAAATCTGGAAAGACGGAGACGCCACCTTACGCGTCGATAAAAACTCGGACGTCTCCAAGCTATTTTCCGAATCCGTCGGCGTCAGCCCAACCGTCGCTTCCCTCGATTCACTCTCCAACGAGGCCATCCGCGAAACCACCAAATACATCGAGGCCTTCGATCTCATGCTCTCGCGCAATGAACTCCACTCGGCCTCTCAACGGCTCATGGAGGCCTACGCCCTCGGCGAATACCTTGCGCCCGTCGCCACACTATCGCTTGAGAAAAAACGCCGCGTGCTCGAATATTTCCGCGATCTCAACGAGCTCTACGGCACACTCCAAGCCCGCGATTACACAAAAACCAAAGAACTCGCCGATCGCCTCAAGGCCAACGCCAAGGATTTCCCGTCGTCCAAAGTGGACAGCGCCATCGCCGGTTACACCCTCGCCTCGGAACTCGCCATCGAAGAGGCGAAAGCCCACCTCTACGCTCGGGAATCCAATAAAGCTGCCGAAAAAATCAAGGACGCCGCCGAGATCTGGCCGACCAATCCGAAACTTGCCGAATTCCGTAAGCTGGTCGCCAGCTCCAGCGGCCTCGTCACCATCCGCAATGATTTCGACCGCCTGCTCCGCGAGAAAAATTTTCGCGAGATCGCCACCCGCCAATACGAAATCGCCCCCGCCATCCAAGGAGATGCCACCCGCGAGGACGCCTTCAAACAAATCATGACCAACCTCATGAAAATCGAAGCGGCCATCGGCAAGGCCGCGGAGTTCAGCAAGGCCGGCCAAAGCTACGCCGCATGGGAGCAACTCGCCGAGATCCGCGAACAATTCCCCGACGATCCGAAACTCGGCCGCGAACTCGAATTGTTAGCCCCCAAGGTCGCGGATTTCACCAAGGCCCTCGACAAGGCCCGCCAATTCGAAAGCCGCACCCCCAAGCAAACCGGCTCCGCCCTCTCATGGTATCTCAAGGCTCGCAGCATCCATCCCCAAAGCAAGCTCGCCGAGGATGCCTCCAAACGCCTTGCCCAAGAAATTCTCCCGGCGGAAGACACTCCATCCAACGCCGAAAACATCAATTGATCCAATCAATCGGACGCTTTCAGCACGCCGACGAGATCAAGCTTTCCAAGCATCCGGCTAACAAGCGCGAACGATAAAATCGCGGCGCTGAGGACCACCACTACCGCAGTGGCATAGCTGGAAGGATTGATTAGAATCGGCAATCGCACGGTCTCCGTGCTGAACGAAGACATGATGAAAAGCGCCAGGCCTCGACCAAATAGCAGCCCGGCGGGCAAGGCCAGCAATACGAGCACCGCCAACTCGCCAACCAAGACCCCGCGGACTTCAGACAAACGGAACCCCACGACGCGAAGAGTGGCTAACTCGCGACTGCGCTCGGAGAGGGCGATGCGCGCGCTATTGTAAACGACACCGAAAGCCACGATCGTAGCCAGCACGAAGTACAATTTCTGAATGATGCCGATGCTGCGCCCCGTGGTTTCCCGGAAGGCTGCGAGCTGGTCGCGCTTGACCATGATAAACGCGGCGCGCGGTGTATCCTTCACCTCGCGCATGAAAGTATCCCAATGCTTGTGATCGAGCGCGAGATATGCCCCATTCACGGTATCACCCTCCTTGAGAATGCGCCTCAAGGCATTGATATCCATGTAGGCCCCCACACCCGCAAAATCGGTCACCAACCCACGGATCGGCACATTGGCGACCGGGCGGTGGCCTTCCAAAACCTCCACCGTCACCTCATCGCCGATGCGCGCGCCAAGCACCTCCGCCAGCTTTTCGGACATGAGCATGCCATCCTCCGGCATTAGGATGGCGTGACCCTTATCATCTAGCAGGCGATTGAGATCCGCTCCTTGCGGAAAGCCGGTGATGGCGAGTTTCCGATCACGATGACCATATCTCAAACGCGCGCCGACTCGTCGGATTGGCTCCGCACGGATGACACCGGGCAGATGCTCCAAATCGTGAAAACCCTTGCCGGATGCTGGCTCAGTTAGAAAAACAGCAACATCTTGTCGTTGTTGGCTATTCCACTGGAAAGTGAGCAAGTGATCGATGCTATCGCGCATGGCACCGGGCAGCACCATCAATCCAGTGGCCAAGGCAAGGCCGCAACACGTGAACACCGCCTGCCACGGACGCCGCTCGATGTTTCTCAAAGCCATCCGGAATGTTGGGCTGAAAAACCGGGTGAGCCCGATGCGCTCGAACAACGACGGCTTGAAATCCGCAGGCGGCTCAGGCCGCATCGCCTCGGCCGGCGGCAGCTTCACCGCCTGCCAAACAACCGTTAGAACCCCCAGCACCGAGGCTCCCAAGCTGATGACGAGCGCCAGCCCGAGCGCGCTGAAATCCATTTGAAACTCCAATACCGGAAAGCGAAAAAACTCGGTGTATAAGCTGACTAGGTTCTCGCCGAGAAGACGCCCCGCAATACCACCGATGAACGTGCCCAGGATGCCGATCACCAGCACGAATTTCAAATAATGACCACCGACCTGCCACGATGAATAGCCCAGCGCTTTCAACTGCGCGATTTGCTCGCGCTGCAGCCGCACAATGCGGGCGAGCACGGCATTGACCATAAAAGCGGCCACACTCAAAAACACCAATGGATAGATCAATGACAACGAATGCAGCACGCGCAATTCATCGTCCAACCGCTGCGCGGATGGCTGGTCTTTGCGGGCATACGCCCCGCCCGCGCCGTAGGCTGCCAATAAACGATCAATCTCCTCGAGCACAGGCTCCGCCTTGGCTCCTGGCGCGAGATCGATGACGAGATCGTTGAATGCCCCGTCCATGTTGTATGCGACGGCCAGCGCGCGGTAGTTCATCCAAATCACGCTGAAGCGTTTATGATCGGGCAACGTTTCACCGGCACGCGCCTCGAAAACAAACTCCGGCGATAGCCCGATGCCGCAGATGTTGAGCGTTTCGCGGCGACCGTTGATGACGGCCACCAAGGTATCACCGGACGCGAGTCCGTTTTCGAGCGCAAACGATTCGCCCACAATCACCTCACGGCGATCATCCGTGCGGGGAAACCGTCCGCTGCGCAGAAAAACACGGTTGAGCTTCGCCGGCCCGCCATCTTCCGGCAATGAGACGATGTGGCCGCTGGCCGGCTCTGTCAGACCCGGTAGATCCAGCGTGACGTCCACCACCACCCGTGTCTCCACCGTGGCCACGCCGGACAACGATGACAACCGATCGGCGGTGGCGAGTGGCGCGCGCTTCAAGGATGCGAAGACATCCGCCATCGCATATTTCTGATAGTAGGTGGAACGGGCGGTCTCCAGCGTCAGGATCAAACTGCGCGTCATGATCATCATGGCCAAGCCACTCGCCATCACGAGACTCACCGCGAGGATCTGACCCTTCATGCGGGAGATGTCTCGCAGCAGTTTCCGATCAAGTGGTGAAATCATACCTCGTTAGCTCATCGCAATCCAAACCAACCCGCAACCACCGAAAGGCCGCCTCCACAACAAACGGCGCAAAGACCACAGGGAGCATCTAAACCGATGCCCCCGCGCAACGAACGATGGACTAGCCCCACCCATCTCGTGGTCTCACTTTCTGCTGATGCGTCGCCTCGAAAATCACTTTTCCGGTTCGACTTCTTCGATAGTTTCTTTGGCAGCATCCACCGCATCCTCCTTGGCCTCTTTCACGGCATCAACGGCGGCGTCCTTAGCCACCTCGGCTTCTTCACCCACCGCCTTCGCCATTTCCTTCACGCCTTCGGCGACTTTTTCCGCTCCCGCATCCATTTTTTCCGAGGTCGATTCCTTCGGTTTGCATGATGCGAAAACGAAAGGCAGCGCCAGCATTGGCATCCAAAGTTGAATTTTCATGGTGTTTAATAGTTGTTAGGCCTGACATAAAATAACCTGCCAGCCTTTTATGATCCACTTCAAACCGCCTGTTGTCAAACGGCCAATGACTCGGGACGCTTGCCGGTTTCAGGCCTCTGACGCCCTAAAACCCCGAATGCCCATCATTTTTTGTCCCTATTTTCAAATCGAGAAATGAGGCGCATGAAAATCTTGGTGTTTTCCGCATTTACGGACCCGTTGATGCTGCCAGACTCCCGCCCGTGCATCTACCCGCGAAACGCCAGGCCGGCATTCTCATCCCCGCTTTTTCCCCTCGCCGTGAAGGCGATTTCGGTATCGGCGATACTCTCGCATTGCGCGAGTGGATCGATTGGGCCGCTCGCTACGGCGTCGGTTTCATCCAGCTTCTGCCGCTCAACGAAAATGGCGCGGATGAAAGCCCATACAGCGCGATTTCCTCCGTCGCCCTCGATCCCATCTATCTGACTTTAACCACTGCGGAAATCCCTTGGCTGCCTGAAAAAAACATCTCCAAAGCCCGTGAGCGTGTGGGCGCGGCCCTGCATGCCGAACGCGTGGATTACCCGGCCGTCCGCAGCGCCAAACGCAGTTTGCTGGAACTCGCTTGGTCCAGCTTCGAGGAGGCCGCTCCGGCCCTCATCGAGGAATTTGAACAATTCAAAAAAAAGGAGGCCGCCTGGCTCGATGACTACTGTCTCTTCCGCCTACTCATGGAGCAGCACGGCGAGTTCCTAACATGGGACAAATGGCCGGAATCTTGCAACACACCGACGAAGGCCCGCGATTTCCTAGCAAAACAACGCAAAATCGACGACTCCTCGATCAATTACCGCCTTGGATTCTTCGCCTTCGTCCAATGGCTTTGTTTTCGCCAATGGCGGGCCGTGCGAGCGCATGCCGACTCCGTCGGAGTCAAGCTCATGGGCGATGTCCCCATCGGCATCAGCTGGCATTCGTGCGATGTTTTTTTTAATCGGGAGGAATTCCACCTCGACTGGTGTGGCGGCTCCCCGCCCGAGGGCATGAGCCAGAGCGATCCGTTTTTCCAGCAATGGGGTCAAAACTGGGGCATTCCACTCTACCGCTGGGATCACATGGAGACCAAAGGCTTTTCCTGGTGGAAAACCCGCATCGCACGCCTCACCGAGATTTTCGAAATGTTCCGCCTGGATCACATCCTCGGTTTCTACCGAATCTATGCTTTCCCATGGCGGCCGGAGCGCAATTCCGAGTTTCTCGGCCTCTCCCATGAGCAAGCAGCTGAAATCAATGGCGGTCGACTCCCACACTGGTTCCTCAGACCTGACGACACCACCGAAAACAAAGCCGCTAACCTCGCCGATGGCGACATTCGCCTCCGGGCCATTCTCAATGCCGCAGACGGCGCGGAAGTCATCGCCGAGGACCTCGGCTGGGTGCCGGATTATGTCCGCCCCCATCTCGCCGATCTCGGAATCGCCGGCTTCCGCATTCCTCACTGGGATTGCAACGAATACGGCCACCCCACGCCCGGAAACAGTTTCCCGGAAAACTCCTTCGCCACGTTTTCCACTCATGACCACGATCCGGTGAACGGCATCTGGCGCGGCTGCCTCAACGTCATTGCCCAACACAACTACAATCCCAACGAACATTCCGAATGGCAGGCAGAGGGTGCCAACGGCACCTTGCGGATCTTGTCCGAATTCGCCAACATCCCGATTCCCGCGAACGCCCCCTGGCCGCCCTACACCGAAGGCATCCGCCTCCGCCTGATCAAGGCGTTGTTTTCCTCCAACTCCCGCCATGCCGTGCTAATGATCACCGAACTCTTTGGCCTCGACGTGCGCATCAACCACCCCGGCACCACCGGTGGACAAAACTGGCGTTTCCGCATGCCTTGGACGCTCAAGCAAATCGAATCCGATCCCCTCCTGCAAGATACTTGCCGGAAACTCGCCGCCACCATCAGCATCACCCGAAGGGCTCCTTGACGAATCATTCGGTCCCCCGGTTGACTTTTCTCCCTCCTGCCGCCATACCCCGCCCATGTCGAATTCGTTGCCGCCTAAACCCAGAATCGTGGGAGCCAAAACCCGCATCTGCATCGTCGCGTCGCTCTACAACGAACCCTTCACCAATGCCCTGACGGAAAACGCCATCGCGGAACTCCGCGAATTGATTCCACATGGCCGTATCGACGTCATTCGCGTGCCTGGCGCATTCGAAATCCCCGTCATGGTCGCCTCCGTCCTCCAACGCGATCCCCCAGCTTGCATCATCGCACTCGGCCTGATCATCCGCGGATCCACCGCACACGCCGATCTGGTCGGAAGCTCGGTGACCGACGCACTCCAGCGGCTGGCTATCCAATCGCTGTGCCCCATCATTCATGAAGTGCTGCTGCTCGATGATGAGCAACAAGCCCACGCCCGTTGCATCGGGCCGGAACTCAATCGCGGCCGCGAGGCCGCCCGCGCCGCCGCCGCCATGATCCATATTTTCCAGGAGCTCGATCGATCGGTGCCCCGTAACACCAGCGTCCGCAATCAACGTTATGCCTAGCCGACGCCAAATCCGAGAAGCCGTCATTCAATTCCTCTACTGCGCCGACCTTGAAGGCGGAGCGGATCCCGCAGAACTGCGTGGTCCATTCTGGGACTTCATCACCGAGTCCGACCGCCGCAGTCTTCAACTCGCCACCTTCCGCACCGTCCACCACCTCGCCCATGGGCGCGAGGGCCGACTCGCGGAATTTGTCGAGCGTCAAGCCACCGCTGCCACCTTGCTCGCCGCCTGGCCCGAAGCAGAATCGTTGAAATCCGACCTCAAGCGCATGGCGGAGCTCGAATCCAGTTGGAGCACCGCCCTCGCCAAACTCGAACGCTTGCCCAAGGACGATGATCACGCCTCCGTCGCCGCCAGCTTCGGCTCCGAATTGGCACAACTCTTTCTAATCGATCGCGAACTCTCACTCGCACGCAACCGCTTCATCGAGGGAATCGAAGACTTCCCCGCCCTCTCCGGCTCCTTGGAAGCAGTCGCCGCCACCATCCGCCGCTTGCAGCGCGTCTCCAGCCGACTCCGCATGGTCGAGGAACCCGAAAAATTCCCCGAGCAAGCCGACCTCGCCCGCCTGCGCGATTCCAAAACCCAAATCCAAGAACTCCGCCGCCGCGCCGACGAACTCGTGGACTTGATTCTCGTCAACAAAGAAGCCATCGACCGCTCACTCGCCGCCGTGGTGGACAACTACTCACCGGAGCGCATCGATCCCGTGGACCGCGCGATCCTCCGCCTGGCAACCTACGAAATCCTGCACACGGAGACCCCGCCAAAAGTCGCCATCAACGAGGCCATCGAACTCGCCAAACGCTTCGGCACCACCGATTCCAAGCGCTTCATCAACGGCGTGCTGGACCGCATCGCCAAGCAAATCCCCGGTGTTTTGTAACTAGGGACGACGAATCTCAATATGGAACTCAATCCATGCGCTACCCCACCCGCTTCCAACAAAAAACCCTTTGGAACGCCGCCACCGGAGTTTCGATCCTGATTCTCGGAGTCCTTCTTGTCGGCCTGATCTGGCTAACCGGCCGCGTCTTCGGATTCCTCCAGCCAGTCCTTATTCCGCTCATTGTCGCGGGCATCATCGCCTATGTGCTCGATCCGGTGATTCGGTTGCTAGAAAAACGCGGACTCAGCCGCCTATGGTCGGTCATCGTGCTTTTCATCGCCATTCTAACCGCCGCCATCCTGCTACTGGCCACCGTGATTCCCGGCATCCAGCGCGGCCATGACACACTTCGCAATCTCGTTTCTTCGTCTCAAAATTTCGCAAGCACAACCGCACCGCAGAGTGCCGCCGCAGCCGCTGAAGCCGCTGAACCCGACGAAGAAAAACGCCTCGGAACCGCGCTCGAACGAGAACTCAGAGAACTCCAAAAATCTCAAAAATCCGGCCCAATCGCCTGGTTGCTGGCGGAAACCGACAATCAGGGCAACACCATCCCCACCATCGATGTGGACATCCAAAATCGCAACCTCGCATCGTTTACCCGCAGCCGGGGTGGCCGCATGCTTTATGAATACAAGGGTGTCATTTTTAAAACCGGCCGCGATTGGCTGACGGCCGGCTCCACCCGGGTCCTCGGTTTCCTCGGCCTCGTACTGGGCATGATCATGGTGCCGGTCTATCTATTTTTCTTCCTCAAGGATTCCGCCGCCATCCGCACCCATTGGCATGACTACGTCCCGCTCAAAGCCTCACGTTTCAAAACGGAACTCGTCGATACCCTCCAGGAAATCAACGGCTATCTGGTCTCTTTCTTCCGCGGCCAAGTCCTCGTCGCCGCCATCGACGGCATCCTTGTCGGTATCGCCCTAACCATTTTCGGACTGCCCTACGGTTTTCTCATCGGCATCTTCATGGCGATCCTCGGCGTGATCCCCTACATCGGCAATATCCTCTGCCTGATCCCCGCCTGCATCATCGGCTACCTCCATGCCCAAGGCACCATGCCGTTCGGCATGAGCCCGTGGGCCTACGTCGCCTGCGTCATCGGCATCTTCCTCGTCGTCCAGCAAATCAACTCGCTGGTGACCGCCCCGAAAATCGTTGGCGACTCCGTGGGCCTCCACCCCCTCACCGTCATCTTCTCAATGTTGTTCTGGTCGCTGGTGCTCGGCGGATTCATCGGCGCCTTGCTGGCCGTTCCGTTGACGGCTGCGGTCAAGGTGCTCTTCCGCCGCTTTATCTGGGTCAAGCAGATCCAGAGTCATCCGCAAATCGCAGGCTGAAATCCTGCGGACCAATTTAAAAAAAATGCTTCCCGCCTCACGCGGCTGGAATTCTCCCCCCGGATCATCCCAACTCGGCGCAAGACGAGAAGCGAGGAAAAGTTGCACTCCGTTTTCGGTTTGCGCAAGTCGATTTATGCACCCTGAAAATCAGGGTGACTCAATTAGGAAAAGCGCAGAGGTTTTCACCGCCAAGACGGTTCAATTTCTTCCATTCGTATCCGCTTTCTCATCCAGTGGTCCCTAATGGAGGGACCCTGCCCTGAAAATACGCGTGACTGATTTTATGGCTTGGCGCGATCCCGAATCGAATCAATGGCGTTTTTGATGAGCACCGTCATTTCGGAGTCGGCTCCATTTGCCGCGGCTTCCAGCAAAGGCAAACTGTCCGGACCACCCAAGCGTCCAAGCAAGCGGATCGTGGACCGACGTTGCGCCCCCTTGGTGGCCGGAAAGCCACTGATGAGCGTAGCCTCGGCCGCGGGCCCCATATCACCGTAATAGGACTCCCAGCGCGTGGCATTATCACGCCATAACTCATCAAGGACAGGAACCCCCCCGGGGGTTTTCTCATTCACAATCAAAGCGATCATTTCCACAGGCACATCCTTGCGCTGGGCCCGTAATTTCAACACCTCCTTCAGCGCAGCCTCTCCGGCCGGACCGGGATTTTCGGACCATACCGCCAAGGCCTTGCACACGTCCGCTTTAAATTCCACCCACTCTTGGCCAAGCAAGCTGATGAGTTGCCGAGTGATGTCACTGCGGTAAATATTCGGCTCAACCCCTGCAAGACGTTTCACCGCCGAGGAAACCCGATTCAAATCAATGCTCTCCAACTCCCGCTTGTTCAGTTCGTAAAACTTGGAATCGGTTTTATCGAACAACTTTTCCACCGGACTGCTCACGAAACTCTCGTTGTTTACACGAATCTCAATGACATTGAGAGTCGGGTAAATCTGCTCGATGGAACCTAGCGAAGTGGAGATCTTCGCCACCTCATCCAACGATTGCTTGATGCCGGTCACGACCATCAGGAAGTCTCCGTCACCCCGTGGATAAAAGTGCGATTGCAGGTCAGCCCGGGTGGTTCGCAAGATGTAATCTCTTACCAAATAACGATTGGATTCGCGCAGATTCCTGAACCAAAGCCCTACCGCCTTGAAATTGCCGCCTTGAGCGGATAGGCGCGCGATTTCATCCTCCAGTGGGCGCGTGCCGATGAGCTGGCGCAGATCCGTATCCTTCGAGGCAACTGGCTCAACTAGTGACTCTTCAGGAGATGGTATCACTTTATCGACCACGCCCCCAGTCAGGGGAGTCGATCCCTTGGAAAAATAGAACGGCAGCGATACCAACCCCGCAGATAGCAACAACCCGAAAATAAAGGCCCTCACACGGGCCTGAGGATTGGCGTAAAGGAGCAGCACAATCCCGGAAAAACCCGTAAAGCCAGCCATCACCAAGCGGTTTCCAGTCGTCATCCCATCCAATATCGCACCCCGGTCGGTACCAAACATCAGCAGCAACGCCATGACCACCATCGCCCCCACCCCGGCCAATCCTGCAATGACCCGCAAAGGAGAAAATGGCTCGAACCCCCCCGTTGCGGAAAAATTCCCATATTGCATACCCCGCGCACCTGGTCTCCCATGTGGCGCCGAAATGAGTAAACGCTGAAACCGATTCAAAACCGGGGCCTTCCGCTCGCCAGGATAAAATTTCTTACCACGCACGATCACCTCGTCGTTGATCCGGAAACGATGCTCGCAGCCCCCACACTCCACCGTCCGCCCGCGCAAATCCTCAGACCCATGGTAACGCTGGCCACACGAGGGGCAGCGAATGAGCAATGACACGTCATCTGAGTTTAACGAAAGCATTTGGGTGAAATCAGTCTTGATGAAAATACCAAGTTTGCAACCACAAGATCTTCCCAAAATCCTCCGGTGTCCATCGCGGTGCCCGTGAACATCTTCGACAACGGCCAGCCTGTAGCCATGACATCGCCGTGATCGCAGAGATGGAAGATCGTGGGACGTGGATCAGAAAGCCGCACCGTCACTTCAAAAATCAAAAATCGTCGCTCAACTCCCAAAGGTAGCTGTGGCGTCCCGCCACAGGCCGTCCAAGGCGCGTCTCGCTCCGAGTCCTCCTCTCCCTGAACCTTGCAAAATCACCAATCAACTTGATGTCAGTTTCACTTCACATTCCCATGGCCGCAATCCAGTAGCATGCGCGACCTCACCAAATTTAATTTCGGGATCTTGGCATCGAATGTTTTCGGTGCCTAGCATCCCGCCTCTCCGGCATTGACCGCGCATAGGGCGATCTGCCATCCTGCAATCATGTCAACCGCCCCCTGGATCTTTCTCTTTCTCGCCTGTTTTCTGCCTGCCTCCGCCGCCCCTGCTCCCCAGCCACTGGAGAAGCTCGAAAACTGCACCTTCGTTCCCACCGATTGGGCCGATGGCGACAGCTTCCGGATTAAAACCGTGAAAGGTGAGGAACATACGCTCCGCCTCTATGGCGCCGATTGCATTGAATGGCATGTCAATGATCCAACCGACGAACGCCGCCTGCGTGCCCAACGCAGCTACTTCGGAATCACGAATGCTTCTCCCAATGTGCGGGAATCGATTGAAATCGCCAAAGATTTCGGAAAAGCCGCTGCCAACGAGGTTGTTCACGCTCTTGAAAAGCCGTTCACGGTTCACACGACGTTCAGAAATGGAAATGGAGATGGCAAACATCCCCGCATCTACGCGTTCGTGACCACATCAACCGGCGCCGATCTCGCGTCCGAACTTGTGAGTAAAGGACTCGCCCGTGCTTTTGGAGTTTGCAACCCAACTCCGGATGGCCGAACCACGGATGACTACCGGGAACTCCTCGTGGATCTCGAACTACAGACCGCAAAACGGGGAACCGGAATTTGGGCCCGCACCGACTGGAACAAACTTCCCAACGAACGACAGGATCAACGCAGGGACGACGAACTGGTCAATCTTGCAATCGCCAAACACCTGCCGCCCGCCAACTTCAAACTCAATCCCAACAAAGCCGCCCGCGATGACTTGATGAAAATCCCCGGAATCGGTGAGGAAATGGCGAACCGGATCATCGATAAGCAACCCTATGAAAAGCCCGAGGATCTGTTGGAAGTCACAGGCATCGGCCCGAAGAAGCTTGAGGTTATCCGCCCGTTTTTGGAGTTCTCCCGCCCATGAAAAGCACGGTTCAGAATTAAGCCACGGCCCATTCTGGCCATAAAGTGCCTACGCCATTGCGTGAGATTGTTTTCATGTTTGTGGAGGACATTGGTTCACCCGTCGCTATTGCCACCAGAGGTCAAATTGAAGGCGACGGTTTCGACCGCCAGCGCGAAAAAATCCAAAAATGGGCTAAGTCCAATGGGCAACCATCGAACGGGAATTTCTGGAGCAAATGAACTGGATGGCCGTCCCACAATGATTGAACTGTTGAGCGCCATTGCTGCAAACGGAGCCCGCACTGTGCTTGTCGAGAGCGCTGATCGCTTTGCCCTCGATCTTGTTGCTTCAGAATTGCTTTTACGGGAATTTGCCCGCTTAGGCGCTCGAGTAATCGAAGAGGAAGGCGGAAACGATCTTTCGGCGGGTGACGATAATAACCCCACCGCTAAGCTTGTGCGGCAGATTCTCGGCGCTGTAGCTGAATTCGACAAGACGAGCATTGTTTTGAAGTCAGGGCCGCCAGAGTCCGTGTGAAGCGCGAGAAGGGCCGCTGTGAGAGCAGAAAGCCCTACGGAGCACCGGACGGCGAAGCCGCTATCTTGGATGTGATCCGCTCGCTCAGGCGCAAACCCAAGGGCGGAAAACGAATGACTTTTTCCGCGATTGCGGCAAGGCTGAATCAGGATGGGATTCCGAGCCGCACGGGCAAACCGTGGCATGGGGAGGTGATTCGCAGGTTTTTGTGTGCGGAAATGTGAACATGCCATTTAGGGGGAGACTGGTCCCAATCGATCATTTCCGTTTCCTTTCGTCTTTCCGAAATTAGGGAAAACTAGGGGAATCGTCTCCCCCCAACAAAAAATCCCGAGGCTTTTCAGCATCGGGACTTGTTGAAAATCAACGGAAAGTGCTCGAAAGAGGACTCGAACCTCCACAGGTTACCCTACTAGATCCTTAGTCTAGCGCGTCTACCAATTCCGCCATCCGAGCATCCGGTTGGGTGGACGGCTTTGTTACGGTCCGGCGCGGGACTAGGCAAGAGAATCTTAAAAAAAATTTCGGCGAGCCCGATGACGGCTTCGAGCTTGCATCCCTTGGCTGACAGGAAACGATGGGCATGAAAAAACCGCCATGGAATCCATCCACACAGAATCGGTTGTCAAAACCTTTGGGAAAATCCGTGTCCTCAATGGCATCAGCCTGACCATTGAGCCCGGCGAGCTGTTTTTCCTGCTCGGAGCCTCAGGTTGCGGGAAAACCACACTGCTCCGGTGCATCGCGGGACTGGAAACCCCGACCAGCGGCTCGATCCATTTCGGCGCGCGCGATGTGACCCACATGCCTCCGCACCAACGCGAGGCCGCCTTGGTTTTCCAAAGCTACGCTCTCTGGCCCCATCTTACGGTCGGCCAAAATATCGCATTCGGACTCGAAGAACGCCGCGTCCCGAAAGCAGAAATCAAACTCCGCGTCACCGAAGCCCTCGAAATGGTCCACCTCCCAGGGTTCGGCGAACGGTCGATCGACCAAATGTCCGGCGGCCAACAACAACGCGTCTCGCTCGCCCGCGCGCTTGTCGTGAAACCGAAATGCATCCTCCTCGATGAACCGCTCTCCAATCTCGACGCGCAACTCCGCGTCGAAATGCGCCGCGAAATCCGCCGCATCGTGAAAGACAACGGCATCACCGCCATCTATGTCACTCACGATCAAGAGGAAGCACTGGCGATGGCCGACCGAATGGCCGTGCTCATCGGAGGAAAAATCGGCCAAATCGGCACACCCGAGCAGATCTATCGGGAACCTCGCAGCGCCGATGTTGCTAGCTTCATTGGCGAAACCAATCTCCTGAACGGCGAAGTGATCGAACATCGCAACGGACTCACCCACATCAAGACAGCATCCGGCCCCATCGCCGGGCGCATCACCGACCCGGATTGGTCGCCCTCCCCCGGCGAATCCGCGTGCATATCGATCCGCCCCGAGGCCTGGCGACTTCATGAAACCACCGGCGAGAACAACATTTCCGGCAAGATCATCGAGCGCAGCTACCTCGGCCAACGCATTCAATACTGGATCGAAACCGCCGCCGGCCGCCAACAAGTCGTGGAGATGAATCCGCACACACTCTATCAACCCGGCGATCAGTCGGTCACACTCCACGCCAGCCATGACGACGTCATCGTGCTCAAGCCGTAGAAAACGATGAAAACGCGGGCATCGATCATCCTCGGATTGCTGGCGCTGATCGTAGCGTTGCCCATCGCGTTGCGCCGTGAAACCGCCACCACCGACCCACGGCGGGCGGACGATCGCCTCATTATTCTAACACCACATAATGAATCGATCCGCAACGAGTTTGGCGAAGCCTTCGCCGCGCATTGGAAATCCACCACCGGACGCAGTATTTACGTCGATTGGCGGACGCCCGGCGGCACCTCGGAGATCCGCATGGTATTGGACGCTGGATTCAAGGCGGCGAAGGAAACCGGCCGCGAAGGGATCGGCGTGGACCTCTTGTTTGGCGGCGGCGAACCGGATTTCAGCGGACAGGCAAAACAAGGGCGACTCGTGCCACTGCGGGTTTTCGAGTCGCAAACCGCACTCTTCGCCCAAGATGGCCCGATCCCGGAAACCTTCACCGGCGAGCGCTACTACCCACCGGATCACGTGTGGGTTGGGACCTGCATGTCGCAGTTTGGAATCTGTTATAATCCGGATGTGCTCCGACGCCTCAAGCTCGATCCACCCACCTCCTGGCGTGATCTCGGTGATCCCCGCTACGCTGGCTCACTCGCTCTAGCAGATCCCACCAAGAGCGGCTCCGTCGCCCGCGCCTTCGAACTCCTCGTGCAAGGAGAAATCCTCCGAACTCTTGCGCAAGCCCCCGATGACCGCCAAGCCGCCATCGAAGCCGGCTGGACCGCCGGCTTGCAGTTGATTCAAAAACTCGCCGCAAACGCCCGCTATTTCACCGACAGCGCTTCAAAAATCCCCCAAGACGTCGGCCAAGGCAACGCGGCGGCCGGCATGTGCATTGATTTCTATGGCCGCTCATTTGCGGACGAACTCACCAGCGCGTCGGGCACCCCACGCGTCGTTTGGATCGCCCCACAGGGAGGCACCACCTTGAGTGCGGACCCGGTCGGCGTCCTGAAAGGCGCGCCGCATCCTGAAATCGCGGAGGCCTTCGTTGAATTTTGCCTCAGCCCTGCGGCGCAAGTCCTCTGGTTCGCCAAACCCGGAACTCCAAACGGCCCGCGGCAGCGCGCCCTTCACCGCACGCCGATCCGCCGCGATGTTTACACCCCGGAAAACCTCGCGAACTCCACCATGCCCGACGTCCACCCTTATCAGGATTCCGGAAACTTCACCTATCAGCGCGAACTCACCGGTGCCGCGTTCAACACGCTCCGCCAACTCGTCAAAGTCATGTGCATCGATTCCCATGATGAAATGAAATCCGCATGGCAAGCCATGCACGCCGCCGGCATGCCCGCCGACGCACTCGCCGTGTTTTCCGATGTCTCCATCATGCCCTACTCCACCAGCAGCAAAGGCGATCCCCGCTTCGATGGCAGCGATCCCCTGAAAACCGCCGAAAACGCCGCCCGCATCGGCGAGTGGTTCCGAGCGAACTACCGCAAAGCCGAAGCCATCGCCCGCTCCAAATCCAAACTGTAGCCTTGGACTGCGGCAGCCTGCTGCCGCTTTCCCGGAGCCAGCCTGCTGGCCCGGAAGCCAAAGAACCGCCGAAGTCCAGCCCGAAGGCTCTTCTTCTTTCGCCTCTCATTCAGTCATCGCAGCAGGCTGCGAACCCCAAAGCGGCAGCAGGCTGCCGCAGTCCAAGACAGTCCAAGAACAGACCTGCGTTTCTCCTTGCGCCATTGCAACGGCACGGGTTCACTAACGAAGTCCGCCTTGGCGGACGAGGCATAGAAACCTCAAGCTACGCGGTTGGCAATGACCGCAACCATTGCCGCCAACCCGACCCCAAAGGCCGGGGAGGCGGCGGCGCATGTCCAAGTCGTCCCCCACGGGGGTCGGCCAAAGGCCGTTGCGGTCGGCGTAGCTCGACTTTCTAACTCCCCGTCCACCGGAAGGACGCCTTAATATGCCTCCTTCCGCGACACAGAATCTGTTCTGGAACCATCCCCTTGCCGTGGCCACATGCCCGGCGAGCGGCGTGGCTGGCCGGTTGTTCGCGCTGGAGCGTTTCCCGCATCCGCCGCATTGACCCTGCTCGACAACATCACCAGCCTGCTCGGCGACGATCTGAAGCGCACCGTCACCCCCGGTGCCAAGCTCAAGATCGCCGCTTCGTGCTTTTCCATCTACGCGTTCGAGGCGCTCAAGGCGGAACTGGAGCAGATCGATTCCCTCGAATTCATCTTCACCTCGCCCACCTTCGTTCCAAATGACGTTTCCGACAAACTCCGGAAAGAGCACCGCGAATTCCACATCCCGAAAATGGAGCGCGAGCGCAGCCTCTACGGCAGCGAGTTCGAAGTCCGCCTTCGCAACGAGCTGACCCAAAAAGCCATTGCCAAGGAATGCGCCGACTGGATGCGGAAAAAAGCCACCTTCCGTTCCAACAAGGGTCGCGCTCCCATGCAGCAATTCGCCTGCACCAAGGGCGCGGAAAACGAGAATGTTTACATGCCCCTTCACGGCTTCACCGCCGTGGATCTCGGTTACGAAAAGGGCAACGCCGTCTCGAATTTCGTCAATAAATTCGACGAGCAGCCGATGACCGGCACTTGGCTTGCTCTCTTCGACCAGATCTGGAACGACCCCGATAAACTCGAAGACGTCACCGACAGTCTCTGCGAACACATCGCCTCGGTCTATCAGGAAAACTCGCCGCAGCGGATCTATTTCCTGATGCTCTACAACATCTTCAGCGAATTCCTCGAAGACATTTCCGAAGACGTCCTGCCCAACGACCTCACCGGCTATCAGGACAGCATCATCTGGCAGAAGCTCTTCAATTTCCAGCGCGATGCCGCTTCCGGCATCATCAATAAACTCGAAACCTACAACGGCTGCATCCTCGCCGACAGCGTGGGCCTCGGCAAAACCTTCACCGCCCTAGCCGTCGTCAAATACTACGAGTTGCGCAACCGCTCGGTCCTCGTGCTCTGCCCGAAAAAACTCGCGGACAACTGGCTCAACTACAACCGCAATCTCGTCACCAACCTCTTCGCCAAGGACCGCTTCAACTACGATGTCCTTTGCCACACCGACCTCCTCCGCACCCGCGGCGAGTCGCTCGGCATGCCGCTCAACCGCGTGAACTGGGGAAACTACGACCTCGTCGTCATCGATGAGTCCCACAACTTCCGCAACAACAACCCCGGCGAGGAAGAGCGCGAATCCCGATACGCCCGGCTGATGAACAAGGTCGTTAGAGCTGGCGTGAAAACGAAAGTCCTCATGCTTTCCGCCACCCCGGTGAACAACCGCTTCACCGATCTTCGCAACCAGTTGGCGCTCGCCTACGAAGGCGAACCGGACCAGCTCCAGTCGAAGCTTCGTTCGGAAAAGAACATCGACGAAATCTTCCGCCGCGCTCAGACCGCCTTCAACGCGTGGTCCACCCTGCCGCCCGAAGAGCGCACCGCAACCGCCATCCTCAACGCGCTCGACTTCGATTTCTTCGAGCTGTTGGACAGCGTCACCATCGCCCGCTCGCGCCGCCACATCCAGACCTTCTACGACACCAAGGACATCGGCGAGTTCCCGGAGCGTCTCAAGCCGCTCTCCTTCCACTGCCAGCTCACCCAGCGCAAGGATGTCATCGGCTTCAATGAAATCTTCAACCGCCTCAGCGCGCTGACCCTCGCCGTCTATGCGCCGCTCGCCTACGTCCATCCGAGCCGCCTATCCAAATATCAGGACCTCTACGATCCCGACGGCGAGGGCCACACCCGCAACCTCAGCCAGATCGGCCGCGAGGAAGGCATCCAGGCGTTGATGACCGTCAATCTCCTCAAGCGCCTCGAAAGCTCCGTGCATTCCTTCCGCCTTACGCTGGAGAGCCTCGAAGGAAACCATCAGCGCACCCTCGCGAAAATCGCAGCTTATCAGAAAACCGGTCGCGACGCCACTTTCGCCGATGTCGCCCCGGCCTTCGCCGAATACGAACCGGACGAGGACGATGCGATCCCCGTGCCCGACAGCGACACCATCGGCTCGAAAGTCCAGATCAGTCTTTCCGACATGGATCTCCCGCGCTGGAAACAGGAACTCGAAGGAGATCTAACGATCATCGGCAGCCTGCTCGATGAAATGCGGAAAGTCACTCCGTCCGATGACGCGAAACTCCAGCACCTGAAGACCACCATCCTCAGCAAACTCGCCTCGCCCATCAATCCGGGGAATAAAAAAGTCCTCATCTTCACCGCCTTCGCCGACACCGCGGATTACCTCTACGAGCACCTCGCACCGTATTTCCTCGAAAACCAGAACCTGCACTCCGGCAAAGTCACCGGCTCGAACAGCCCGAAATCCACCCTGCCGAAGAGCTACGATTTCCAATCCCTGCTCACGCTCTTCTCCCCGCGCTCCAAGGAGAAAGCCGCCATCCTGCCCAAGGAAACCGGCGAGATCGACATCCTCATCGGCACCGACTGCATCTCGGAAGGCCAGAACCTCCAGGACTGCGATTACCTGATCAATTACGACATCCACTGGAACCCCGTTAGGATCATCCAGCGCTTCGGGCGGATCGACCGCATCGGCTCGCAGAACAAATCCATCCAGCTCGTCAACTACTGGCCGGACATCACGCTCGACGAATACATAAATCTCAAGGAGCGCGTCGAGGCCCGCATGATCATCGCCGACGTCACCGCCACCGGCGATGACAACCCGCTCGACTCGAAGTCCAACGATGTCTCCTACCGCCGCGAACAACTCCGCCGGCTCCAGGAGGAAGTCATCGATCTGGAGGACGTAAAAACCGGCATCTCCATCACCGATCTCGGCCTCAACGATTTCCGCATGGACCTCCTCAACCACGTGAAGGCCCACGGCGATCTATCGAATTTTCCCAACGGCATGCACGCCGTCGTTCCCGCCGCACCCGAGCGCGGATTGCCGCCCGGAGCGATCTTCGCCCTGCGGAACCGCAACGATGGCGTGAACATCAACCAGCAGAACCGCCTTCATCCCTACTACCTCGTTTATGTCGCGCAGGACGGACAAATCCTCGTCAATCACACCGAGCCCAAGCGTCTGCTGGATCTCGTCCGCGCCGCCTGCAAGGAACGAGGCGAAGCGCTGCCCGAAGCCTATCAGCCATTCAACAAGGCCACAAAGGACGGCAGGAAAATGGAAACCTATTCCAATCTCCTCAACACTGCGATCCGCTCGATGATCGAGATCAAGGAGGAGAAGGACATCGACAGCCTCTTCACCGGCGGCCGGACCAGCGCCCTGCTCAACACCATCACCGGCATCGAGGACTTCGAACTCATCGCCTTTTTAGTCGTCAAGGAGGTTCCCAACCTTGGACTGCGGCAGCCTGCTGCCGCTTTCCCGGAGCCAGCCTGCTGGCCCGGAAGCCAAGGAACCGCAAAAGAAAAACCCGAAGGCTCTTCTTTCACCTCTCATTCACTCTCCGCAGCAGGCTGCGGAGTTCAAAGCGGCAGCAGGCTGCCGCAGTCCACGTAAGATGTTCTCCTACCCACCCCAAACCCTGTTCAACCGCGTGCTCCCCAAGAGCAAGATCTACGCGCATGCCAAGCCGGGCCGGGCTGTGAAGGAGCTCTTCGTCTCCCGCATCGGCGAGATCGTCTGGAAACACAAACTCTCGCCGGAAACCCTCAAGCTCCCCGCCCGCCGTGGCATCACGGAAATCCAAGTCTTCGAGATCGCGCTGAAATCCGAGGAGTGCGAGACCGTCCTGCTCCGCACCATCGACAAGGCGATCCCATTCCCCATCCTCTTCCAACTCACCCACGCCGACCGCATCCGCTTCGCCGCCTCTTTCAAGCGCCCCAGCGATGCCGATGCCAGCCAATGGGTGATCGAGTCCTCCTTTGTCCTTCCGTGGCAATCGGCGACCGCCGAGCGAACGCCACTGCCCGTCGCCCTCGATCTGGCAGCTCTGTACGACCAGCTCATCCGCCGCCACATTTCGCTGGCCCCGCGTCCCGGTGAATCCATCCGCGATCACGTCGCCCGCCATCTTTCCATCGAGGCGAAACAACGCGAAGCGCAACAGGTGGAAAGCCGCCTCGCCAAGGAAAAACAGTTCAGCCGCAAAATCGAGCTCAACCAGCGCTTGCGGGATCTAACGTGGGAGCTCTCCCACCTTGGACTGCGGCAGCCTGCTGCCGCTTTCCCGGAGCCAGCCTGCTGGCCCGGAAGCCAAAGAACCGCCGAAGAAAAGCCCGAAGGCTCTTCTATCACTCCCCATTCACTCAGCGCAGCAGGCTGCGAACCCCAAGGCGGCAGCAGGCTGCCGCAGTCCAAGGCGTCCTCTTCCATTCAACATTCATAATTCAAAATTCATCATTTCCATGAAACTCCACACCCCGGACCTCACCGCCGCGAACGTCGAACGCATCGCCGCGCTGTTCCCTAACTGCGTCACCGAGGCGACGGATGAATCGGGGAAGCTCAAACGCGCCATCGACTTCGATTTGTTGAAACAGGAACTCTCCGCCGACCTCGTCGAAGGCCCGCAGGAACGCTACCGCCTCGACTGGCCCGGCAAACGCGAGGCGCTCGCCCTCGCCAACACACCCGTCGCCCTGACGCTGCGCCCCTGCCGCGAGGAATCGGTGGATTTCGAGAACACCAAAAATCTCTACATCGAGGGCGACAACCTCGACGCCCTCAAACTCCTCCAGGAAACCTACCTCGGGAAGGTGAAGATGATCTACATCGATCCGCCCTACAACACGGGGAATGACTTCATCTACGAGGATGACTTCACCGCCGATAAGGGAGCCTACCAACGCGGCGCGGGTGAAAGGGACGAGGCTGGCAACCAAATGATGGACGAGGATCGGTGGCGGCAGAATACGACGAGCAATGGACGGTTTCACTCGGACTGGTTGTCAGTGATATATGCCAGGTTACGACTCGCAAAAAATTTGATTCAAGATGATGGAGTCATCTTTATGAGTATTGATGACGGAGAAGTTTCGAATTTGAAAAAAATTTGTGATGAGGTGTTTGGTGAGCATCTGTTTCTAGCTAAATTCATATGGAAGAGTCGGCAGAATAAGGATAACCGCGCAACCAACGGAGCATCGACTGATCACGAATATGTATTAGCCTACGGAAGCTCAATCAGAGGATCTGATCGGGACCTTGCCAGTTATTCAAATCCGGACGGTGATGCTCGTGGTCTCTGGACCAGCGCAAACATGGTCGGCCTAGCAACAAAAGATAGAAGACCAAATCTTCATTACGACCTAGTCAATCCTGCTTCTGGTGTGAAATACGGATGTCCCAAAATGGGGTGGCGCTATGATCAGCGGACAATGGCGAGATTGATTCAAGAGAATGCCATTTTGTGGCCTGATAAACTTGATGGCCGTCCGAGAAGAAAAGCATTTGTTTCTGATCTCTCTTCTGAGAGAACAGGGTTTTCGTCTTTGGTTGGTAATGGAATTTATACCAGGAACGGAACAGCCGAAATAGAGAGTTTGTTTGGTGAGAGGGTGATGGACTTTCCAAAGCCAGTAGAGCTATTGCGAGAATTAGTATTGCAGGGTACAGATGGCTCTAGAGACATCATCCTCGACTTCTTCTCCGGCTCCGCCACCACGGCCCACGCGGTGATGCAGCTCAACGCCGAGGACGGCGGGAAGCGCCGCCACATCATGGTCCAGCTTCCCGAGCCCTGCGACGAGAAGAGCGAGGCATTCAAAGCCGGATACAAAACCATCGCCGAGATCGGCAAGGAGCGTATCCGCCGCGCCGGGAAGAAGATCCTGGCAGAGTGGCAGGCGAAGCAGGCCAAGGAAAAGCCCGCGCAAGGCGACCTCCTCAATTCAACATCCAACATTCAAAATTCAACATCTCCCCCCGACATCGGCTTCCGCGTGCTCAAGATCGACAGCTCGAATTTCGCCGACATCCACCGCACACCGGACGAGCTGGATCAAAAGCAACTGGCCTTGCACACCGAGCACATCAAGCCGGAGCGCACGCCAGAGGATTTGTTATTCCAGGTGCTGGTCGATTGGGGCGTGGATCTCGCCCTGCCGATCACCGAGGAAGTCCTCGATGGGAAACGGGTGTTCTTCGTCGATGGCAATGCCCTCGCCGCGTGTTTCGACACCGGTCTGACCGACGAGTTGATCAAGTCCATCGCCGCCCGCAAACCGATGCGCGCCGTCTTCCGCGACGAGAGCTACGGCGACGACAGCACCCGCATCAACGTCGGCCAGCTGTTCAAACTCCTGAGCCCGAACACCGAACTCAAGTCGCTGTGAAGACACACCTTGGACATGTCCTTGGACTTGGAATGCGGCAGCCTGCTGCCGCTTTCAGATCCGCAGCCTGCTGCGGAGAGCCATTGGGGAGCCAAGGAGAAGCCAATGGGCTTTGCCTGTTCGGTTCATTGACACCCGGGCCAGCAGGCTGGCTCCGGAAAAGCGGCAGCAGGCTGCCGCAGTCCAAGGTTCACAACACCCATCTCCGATGAAACTCAAATTCAAGCACCAGGCCTATCAGGCGGACGCCGTGAAGGCGGTCGTGGATTGTTTCCAGGGCCAGCCGAAATCCAGCGGCCTGAAATACGCCGTCGATCCGGGCGCCGCCTCACCCGCAGGTTTTGTCGCGCTGCCCGGCACCGAGCTTGAAGGTTTCGCGAACGCGTCTCTCTCGATTCCCCCGGCGGCCATCCTCAAGAACCTCCAGGAAATACAGCGCGAGCAGAAGATCCCGGTGTCCGATAGCCTCAAGGTCACCGACGTTTCCAAGCTGAACCTCGACGTCGAGATGGAGACCGGCACGGGCAAGACCTACTGCTACATCAAAACGATGTTCGAGATGAACAAGCAGTTTGGCTGGAGCAAGTTCATCGTCGTGGTGCCGAGCATCGCCATCCGCGAAGGCGTTTCGAAATCCTTCGAGGTGATGGCCGAGCATTTCCTCGAACAATACGGCAAGCGCGCCCGCCCGTTCATTTACAACTCCAAGCAGCTCCATCAACTGGAAAGCTTTTCCTCGGATGCCGGGATCAACGTGATGATCATCAACCAGCAGGCCTTCGCCACCCGTGGTGAGGATTCGCGCCGGATCTATCTGGAGCTCGATGATTTCCAATCGCGCAAGCCCATCGACGTCATCCGCAAGAATCGTCCCATCCTGATTCTCGACGAGCCGCAGAAGTTGGAAGGCGCTGCCACGGTCACGAAGCTCAAGGAGTTCGATCCGCTGATGATCCTGCGCTACTCCGCCACCCACAAGACGGAACACAACAAGGTCTATCGGCTCGACGCGCTGGACGCCTACAACCAGAAGCTGGTCAAAAAGATCGCCGTGCGTGGCATCGCCGTAAAGGGGCTGGCCGGCACCAACGCCTATCTCTATCTCGAATCCATCCGAACCTCGCCAACCAAGCCGCCCGAGGCGATGGTCGAGTTCGAGGTGATGCAGGGTGCCGGTATCAAGCGCACCCGCCGTGTCATCAGGAAGGGCGACGATCTGCACGCTTTATCCGATGGGCTGGAGCAATATCGCGATGGCTACGTGGTCTCCGAAATCAACGCCAACGACGACACGGTCGGTTTCACGAATGGCCTGGTGCTTCGCGCCGGTGAAGCCGTCGGCGACGTCAATGTGTCCTCGCTGCGGCGCATCCAGATTCGCGAGGCGATCAAGGCCCATTTCGAGAAGGAGCAAAGGCTTTTCGCCAAGGGCATCAAAGTGCTCTCGCTGTTCTTCATCGATGAGGTCGCGAAATACCGGCAATACACCGCCGAGGGCGAGTTGCCCGGCGAGTATGCCACCATCTTCGAGGACGAATACAAGCAGCGGGTCAACGAGACGCTGACCTTGGACGACACGCCTTACAACCGTTACCTCAAGGGCATCCTGGGCTCGCGCACGCACAACGGTTATTTCTCACAGGACAAGAAGACGAAGCGCTTCATCGATTCCAAAGCCGCCGCGCGAGGCGAGAATGCCGGCGAGGCGGACGACGTGGACGCCTACGACCTCATCCTGAAGGACAAGGAGCGACTGCTTTCCTTCGAGGAACCCGTGCGTTTCATCTTCTCCCACTCCGCCCTGCGCGAGGGCTGGGACAATCCGAATATCTTCGTCATCTGCACGCTCAAGCACAGCGACAACACCGTTTCTCGTCGTCAGGAAGTGGGACGCGGCATGCGCCTCGCCGTGAACGCCGATGGCGACCGTGTCGATGATCCGGCGATCGTGCACGACGTGAACGTGCTCACCGTCGTCGCGAGCGAGAGCTACAAGGACTTTGTCGCCGGGCTCCAGACGGAAATCAGCAAGTCGATCACCTCGCGTCCGCGTCAGGCAAATGTGGAATACTTCACCGGCAAGGTGCTCAAGACGGACAAGGGCGAGGTATCGATCACGCCTAAAATGGCGAAGCAGATCGAGTTCTATCTAATCCAGAACGGCTACGTGGACTTCGACCACCACATCACCGGGAAGTATCACTCGGCAAAGCAGGATGGTGTCCTGGTTTCCCTACCAACCGAGATCGCACCGTTCAAGGAAGGCGTCTTCGAGCTCATCGACTCCGTGTTCAGCGACGCGAAGCTTCCGCAGCCTGACGACGAACTGCGGGCGAAGGAGAATCCGCTCAACGCGAACTTCGAGAAAAAGGAGTTCCAGGACCTGTGGCGCAGGATCAACCACAAGGCGATTTACACCGTGCACTTCGATTCCGAGGAACTCATCGCCAAGAGCATCAAGGCCATCGATGACGAGCTGAACATTTCACCGCTCCAATACGTAGTCACCGGCGGCGAGCAGAAGGACGAGACGAGCTACGAAGAATTGAAACACGGCGAGGGTTTCGTCGTTAGGGAAACGGCAACCGAGAAACTCCGCGCTTCTGCGCATTCGTCGGTGACGTATGACCTCATTGGCAAGATCGCCGAAACCACGGTGCTCACGCGGCGGACGGTTTCCCGCATCCTCAGCGGCATCAACGTCGCCGTCTTTGGCCAATACAAACGGAACCCGGAGGATTTCATCCTCAAAGCGGCGCGCCTCATCAACGAGCAGAAGGCCACGGTGATCGTTTCGCATCTTGAATACGACATCACCACCGGCGTTCACGAAATCCCCGAGATATTCACCCAGCGCAAGGAGGATCTGAGCAAGGGATTCAAGGCCAGAAACCACATCTACGACTACGTCTTCACCGATTCGACCATCGAGCGCAACTTCGTGGGCGAGCTGGATGCCAGCGCGGAGGTCGTCGTTTATGCCAAGCTGCCGAAGACCTTTTTCATCCCCACGCCGGTCGGCAACTACAACCCGGATTGGGCCATCGCCTTCAAACAGGACCAGGTGAAACACATCTACTTCATCGCCGAAACCAAAGGCGACCTGTCGTCGATGCAGCTCCGTGAAATCGAAAAATCCAAGATCGCCTGCGCGCGGAAGTTCTTCGCGAAAATCACGAACGAGCAGGTCCGCTACGAGGTGGTGGATGGATACGGGAAGCTGATGGAGCTGGTGAAATGAATTCACTAACGAACCAATCCATGCCCCTGCACCCCGCCGCCCAACAGATGATCCGGAAAGTCGAAGAGCCTTCCGGCAGGCCGGTGCATGTCAGCGAAGCGTTATCCCAGTTCGATGCCAATGTCGGCCGCCACTTGCAGGGCGAAGGCGGGCACGGGGTCTGCCAGACGCGTGATGACTTCCCTAACCGGAATCCGCAAGTTGGCGGCGATTTCGTGGAGCCGCTGGACGACGAGCGCCTGATTCAGTCAATGGGATCAATAGAGTCCGGCCTCCTCGGCCCTGCGCGCGAGTTCGTCGAGTGCGGTCCGCCGTTCCGCGTCGCGGGTTCGCTGGAAATCCATCAGGTCCTTCATGAGGATGCGGCGGTGGGCTCCGACTTTGTGGAAGGGAAGTTCGTCGGATTCCAAGAGCTTGATGAGGTGCGGCCGGGAAACTCCGAGCAGATTGGCGGCGGCTTGGGTGGTGAGTTCCTGGGTCTCCGGCACCAGCGTGATCACCTTGCCCTCCTGCAACGCGGAGGCCACGCGGACCAGCATTTCATAAATCGGCCGCGGCAGCTCGGTGCGGTGGCCGGTTTCGTCCACCAAGGCGGGCGGCTGCGTTTCGCGGCGGAAGAGTTCCATCAGCCCGGTCACCGATTCCAGCTCCTCGGAACTGAAGGCCGCAGGATCGAAACGGGACGAAAGGCGGGTTTGGCGTTGGGTGATCATGGTGTGTCAGACTACCGCACTCAAACCCACAAACGAAACAAACGCAACGGGAAATTCGGTGCGTCGCCGTCTTTTTCCTAATCCGAAGAACAACATTTTCATGCCCCTGCACCCCGCCGCCCAACAGATGATCCGGAAAGTCGAAGAGCTTTCCGGCAGGCCCGTGCATGTGGCCGAGGATGCGGATTTGAAGGTGATGGCGGTGATCACCACCGCGCGGGGAAGTGCGCCGGCGCATTTCCTGCGGTATCGGCCGGGGACGCGGGCGGTGGATTATCTGGTGGCCTATCAGCTTGGATTCCTGGTGCGTTTGTTTTCCTGTCCCGCAGAGGGTCGCTGGGATGTGGTGTCGAGCGCCGCCGAGCAGGAGGCCGGAGTCCGGGTGATGGGGCTGGACGAGTATCCGCGGGATTTCGCGGCTCCGATGGTCGGGCAACTGGTGGTGCAGTTGCGGTCCTATTCGGTCGGGGCGCGGGTGGATGACTGGATCTGGAACCAGCTTCCCGAATTCCGGGAACAGCAGGAGCAGGCGGTCCGCACGCAGTTGGACGAGGGCGGCCGCGCGCTGTCGCCGGAGATCCGCAAGCGCCTGCCCAAGGCGCTGGTGGATGCGAACTCGATCATGAATGCGGCTTACGCAGTGCATTGGGGCGGGCTTCTGAAGGACAGCCGCTTCCAGATTCCCTTCAAGGCGCTGGGCTATGAAGCCAAGGCGGCGGAACTGCTGCGTGCGCTCGACGAGATTCCCGACGAACCGGACGCGGACCGTTCGCTGATTTCCCGATGGGCGGAATGCCTCGGACTAACCGGTGCTTTTCACTTTCAACCCCACATTCTAACCTGATGACAAACCCACCCCGCGAGGTCCAGCTGGCGCTGGACGAATTCGACCGCAGTCAATTGCCGGAGGCACAGCGCGCGCTGGCGGGCGACGCGTTTCGCGAAGCGGTGCGCGAGCACTTAGCGGAGCAGTTCGCAGGACAGGGCGGTGGTGCCGAGGTCGTGGTGACGGCGGACCGGATCATCATCCGTTGGAGCGATTCCACCGAGGCGAAGACGCTCGCGGAACGGGGTGTCGATTTCCTGAAAGCGGGCGATTACGAAAAAGGAATCGGGATGCTGCGGGTAGCGCTTCAACGGAATCCGGCAGATGCGGATGCGCTTTTCAATCTAGCGATGGCACTGAGCGACCTGGGGAAACTGGAAGAGGCGGTGGAATTGCTAGGTCGATTGCTGGCGGACCATCCCTCCCATGCGCACGGCTGGGTGGCGCTCGGAGTCGCGCAGGCGCGGATCGGTCGGGACGAGGATGCCGTCGAGTCGCTCACGATGGCGGTGAGCTTGAACCCGGACGACGGCCATGTGCGCAAGAATCTGGGAGCGATCCTCTCGCGCTGTGGCTCCAACGCCGAGGCGCTTGTCCATCTACAGGCGGCGGCGCGGTTGCTGCCGACCGATCCGCAATGTTGGTTCAACCTGGCGGCGACCTTGGAGGAGACGGGGAAACCGGATGAGGCCGATGAGGCGTATGTGAAGGTGCTCGCCCTCGATCGGAACGGGCCCATGGGTGAAATGGCGGAACAAGGCCGCAGCCGCATCGCCGAGCAGTCATTCCGCGGTCGCGGCGGTTTCCGGCCGGATGCCATGTCTTACTGCGAGGGTGCCTTGGAACGCTTCAAGGACATGCCGCTCGCGGAGGTGCAAAAGATCACGTTCGAGATCGCGATGCTTGGTAGTCGCGGGCTGGATGTGAACGACCCGGCGGAGCAATACACGCTGCGCTCGATTCCGGGAAAATTCTCCGGGCTGCACCTGCTGTGCATCGAATACGTCGGCTTTCAGATCATCGATCCGAAGGTGGACATCGGGTTCGATTTGTCTGCGGAGTATGCGGTGGCGCGCGGGATGTTCGGGAAATAAGGAACCGCTACATTCCTGTCGCTGTCGGGGATACGAGATCGCCCACTCCAAATCCAAACTGTAGCCATGGACTGCGGCAGCCTGCTGCCGCTTTCCCGGAGCCAGCCTGCTGGCCCGGAAGCCAATGCCCCGTCGGGTCCAGCCCGAAGGCTCTTCTTTCGCCTCTCATTCACTCTCCGCAGCAGGCTGCGGAGTTCAAAGCGGCAGCAGGCTGCCGCAGTCCAAGATCAGTCCTTGCCAATGGCCCACATTCCTGTATTTGTGGGTATATGAAAACCACCATTGACTTGCCGGACGATGTATTTATGAAAGCCAAAATTCTCGCGGCCGAGCGCAGCATGACATTTAAGGATGTCGTAGTCCAAGGTCTGAAACTCGTCACCGAAACGCCTCCTGAAGCCGATCAGAAGGCACGGAAGGCGGCGCTCAAACGCCTCCTCAAAGCCATGCAGGCGAGCAATACCGAGCCGATGGTTCCTCTGAAGCGGGAGGAGATTTATGATCGGTGAGGTGTTTCTGGATTCCAACGTGCTGTTGTATTCCTGTTCGGCGGCAGCGGAGGATGCTGGCAAACGCCGGGTGGCGGAGGACCTCATCCTGAACCACCCGTTCGCGATCTCCGCCCAAGTGCTGCAGGAGTTCATCGCCAACGCGCTTCGCAAGCCGCGCCTCGGCATCACGGAATCCAACATCGACGCCACTCTCCAACTTGCGGCCATGGTGCGGGTGCAGCCGATCACCCATGAGCTGGTCGTTTCCGCCGTGATGCTTCGCCGCCGTTTCCAGTTGTCCCAGTGGGATGCCACCATCGTTGCCGCCGCTGCGGAACTCGGTTGCAAGACTGTTTATTCAGAGGACATGAATGACGGCCAAGACTACGCGGGCGTCCGGGTGGAAAATCCGTTCAAGTAAATTTCCAGCAGCAGCCCATCATGAAACGCGGCCCCGCCATCACCATCTCGATCCTCGTCTGCGCCTTGTTTGCGGTGTTCTTCATCTATCCGGCCGGGATGGTGGTGAAACAGGCGTTCGAAGGTCCAAGCGGTTTCACCCTCGAGTTCTTCGCCGCCGTTTTCAACAACCCGATCTATCAGGAAGGATTGTGGAACTCATTTGCGATCGGCTCCTGCGCCACACTTGCCGCTCTCGTCATCGCATTTCCGCTGGCACTCATCGGGCACAGATATGACTTCATCGGAAAACCCGCGCTCGGCGTGTTGGTGCTTGCACCGATGATCTTGCCGCCCTTCGTCGGCGCCGTAGGCGTGAAACAAATGCTCGGCGTGAATGGCGCGCTCAATGCCGCGCTGATCAAAACCGGGCTGATGGATGCCGCCGTTCCACTTGACTGGCTCGCAGAGGGGCGCTTTGCAGGAATCGTCCTGATGATCGGACTCAATCTCTATCCGATTCTTTACATGAACATTGCCGCCGCCCTCTCGAATCTCGATCCGGCGATGGAGCAGGCGGCCGAAAACCTCGGCTGTCCGCCATGGAAACGCTTCTTCCGCATCACTCTGCCGCTCGCCATGCCGGGCGTTTTCGCGGGCGCGTCCATCGTATTCATCTGGGCCTTCACCGAGCTCGGAGTCCCACTCGTCTTCGATTTCAGCCGCACCGCATCCGTCCAGATTTTCGACGGCCTCAAAGGCCTCGAGCGCAATCCCATCCCCTTCGCACTCACCGCCATCTTATTGATCGTGGCGACGTTGGTTTTCACCCTCTCGAAATTCGTCATCGGGCGCTCGCCGCTGGGCACCGCGCCCCGGCCAAAAGTCCGTGCCGATGCGCGCCGCCTCAGCGGTTGGAAGTCAGCCGCCTGCGCCACCTTATTCCTCGGCGTCTTCATACTCGCCGCGATTCCCCACCTCGGTGTTTTACTCCTCTCAATCGCCGGTCGCTGGTATGGCACCGTCATTCCCGATGCCTTCACGCTGCGCCATTACACCGAGGCGCTTGGCAACGGCCTCGTCGTCCCATCCATTCAGAACAGCCTGCTCTATGCGGGCTGCGCCACCCTTGTCGCCCTGGTCATCGGACTCAGCGTCGCATGGGTGGTCGTGCGTTCCGATCTGAAAATCCGCGGCTGGCTCGATGCCGTGGTCATGCTGCCACTTGCGGTGCCCGGCTTGGTCATGGCCTTCGGCTATCTCGCGCTTTCACAGGAGGGAAAATCCTTCCATTTCCTCGTCGGCGCGGGTGGAAGCCCGTTTCTGTTGCTGGTCATCGCTTACGCCATCCGCCGCTTGCCCTATGTCGTTAGATCCGCCGTCGCCGGACTGCAACAAAGCAATCCGGCACTCGAAGAAGCCGCCCGCTCGCTCGGTGCCACCCCGGCCCGCGCCTTACGCCGCATCGCCATTCCGCTCATCGGCGCGAATCTCGCCGCAGGCGCCATCCTCGCCTTCGCCTTCGCCATGCTTGAGGTGAGCGACAGCCTGATCCTTGCGCAACAGGAGCAACATTTCCCAATCACCAAGGCGATCTATTCGCTCCTCAGCACGCTCGGCAACGGCACCGAACTCGCCGCCGCTCTCGGCGTATGGGCGATGGTTTTTCTATCAGTCGCAATCATCGGCGCCGCCATTCTAGCTGGAAAACGTGGCGGTTTGTTCAAGGTGTAACGAGCGGATGCTACCACGTCAGACTCAGGAAGTCTTGGATGAGATCAACGCAGCAAGACTGGCGGGCGTCGCGAGATTTTCACGGGTCAGATCCGCCGGAAGCAGTTCCACCCCGTATTCATCTTCAACGGCCACCACCAATTGCACGACTGCGTGCGAGTCCAAGCCTGCTGCGGCCAGGTCCCCGCCATGCGGGAAATCCCAATCCAATTCCAACAGCCCTTCGCCGTTCATCCAATCGATCAAATCCGTAGGATCCAGTTTCAAATTCTTCGAAATTGCCATGCGCGCGAAAAATGCGACGCGCATCCCGGTTTCATCAAGCGGAAATCACCGTATCGGTGATCTTATCTTCTAAAATTCCACTTCCGCGCCGAGTTCCGCCACTTCCACCGGGCTGTTGTGCCGTTGTTGAAGCGCATCGCGCAACGTATTCGAGGCCAACGATTCCCCGTGAACAAGCCAGACGCGTTGTTTCGCACCGCCGGTCCGATCAAAATAATCGAGAAGCTCGGAATGATCGGCGTGGCCGGAAAATGAATCCACGATTTCGATCTTGGCGCGGACTTTGTATCGACCGCCGAGAATCGGCACATCCCGCTCACCATCCCGAAGGCGGCGACCCAGCGTGTTGTCCGCACAATAACCAACGAAGAGCACCGTGGTTTTTGGATCGCCGATGTTGTTTTTCAAGTGGTGAAGAATCCGCCCGGCCTCGCACATGCCGGAGGCGGAGATGATGATGGCGACGCCATGAATATCGTTGAGCGACTTCGACCCGGAAACCGAACGGACCAGCGTGAGATGCTCGAATCCGAAAGGATTCTGCCGATCGAAGAGCGTCTGATAAACCTCGTCGTTGAAGGATTCCGGATGCAAACGATAAATCTCGGTCGCACTGACCGCCAACGGGCTGTCGACAAACACGGGAACTTCCGGGATTTCGCCGCGTTCAAAAAGATCGTTGAGCACGTAGAGCACCTGCTGAGTGCGCTCGACAGCAAATGCGGGAATCAAAATCTTCCCCCCACGTTGCACCGCCTCACGGATGATCCGGGCAAAATGATCGCCCATCCCCGGAGGCGCTTCATGCTCACGCCCGCCATACGTGCTTTCCATCAGCAGAAAATCCACATCCGTCACCGGCACAGGATCGCGCAGGACTTCATTACCGCCGCGCCCGACATCTCCGGAAAACAAGAACCGCTTGCGTTTGCCGTCCGCTTGATCGTCGATCTCCAATAAAACCTGCGCGCTACCCAAAATGTGGCCGGCATCAATGAAGGTGACCGTCACGCCATTGCACACTGACAGCGGGCGATCATAGGCGATGCTGACGAATTGACGGAGACAGAGCTCCGCATCGCGCTCGCTGTAAATCGGCGTGACCGGTTCAAGCCCATCTTTTTTCCGGTGCTTGTTCAGCCAGTCGATGTCGCTCTCCTGAATGCGTGCGGAATCCGCCAGCATGATCTGGCAAAGATCGCGGGTCGCATCCGTCGCGAAAATATTTCCGGTAAACCCCTTGCTGGTGAGGTTCGGCAAGTTGCCACTGTGATCGATGTGCGCATGGGAAAGAATCACCGCATCAATCGTTTTCGGATCGAAGTATGGAAACCCGCAGTTCACCTCATAGGCATGCTTGCGCGATCCTTGGTAAAGACCGCAATCCAATAGGATGCGCTTGCCGTTGACTTCAAGCAGGTGCTGGGAACCGGTGGTCGTGCCGGCGGCACCGCAAAATTTGAGTTTCATGTGGGTGTTTTAAAAGCTGCCGATAGTTTAGGAAAGCTGATGGGAGAAAACTTGGGAGTCACGACCGCTCGCTTCATATTGCTCACGCCGGCAAGTTGGCAAGACCTCCACGGATGCAGGGGAATAGCCGAGTTTTCCCGTGAAAAAATCCGCCGCGCGGTTACTCAAGGCAAACACCCGCTTAATGCCTAAATGGCGCGCAATCTCTTCGGCATGCTTGACGAGTTCAAAACCGTATCCCCTGCCTTCGTGCGCTTGTTTCACATAAAGGCAGGCGACCTCGCCGCAGCCGGCATCAGGATACTCGTGAAGAGCCACGCAACCGACAACGTTGTCATCGATGGTCATGACATGAAAATCACCGATACGGGACTGAATGTCCTCGTAGCTGCGCTCAACGAGTTTTGTCCGACGCACGGAGCGGCCGATCATTCCTAACAATTCCGGAATATCCTCCTCACGCAGTGGACGAATCATCCGGTAACTGTCGGCATGAACCATGGTGCCCACACCTTCATTGGAAAAGAGCTCATCGACCAACACACCTTGGCGGCGGCCATTCAAAACGTGAACCCGCGGCACCCCACGGTGACAGGCCGCGGCGGCGGCTTTGAGCAGTGCCGCCCCCGTTGAATCGGTGCGCAATGCCAAGGATTCAGCGTCTGCGGCGCGGATCGCATGCGCGGGCGCGCCATCAATCAGAATCGCCTCTTCCAGCAAGGTGATGATTTTTGCGACCCCGACACCACGGGCGAAGTCCACCACCGCGGGATCGAGCGGGCCGGTGGCCGATGCATCCACAACGGCGGATTGGCCGCGGGCGAGAATATCCAAGGTTTCACGAATTGCTCCAGGGTCCGTAATCGGGCGGGAAACCCGGGCCGCCATGATTTCGCACTCCAGGGTCCAATCAAAAAGATCCTTCAGGTCTCCGCCGAGCACGCCGAGCACGAGTTTCACCCCCAAATCCTCCAGAACCGCCAGATCCAGCAAGGTTTCGGCCACCGCTGGTTCCGGCAACAAACCCGCTTCAATCAGCACGAAAAAGACCTTCCCCCGGAATTGGGGAATGTATTGGAGAATCTCACGAACGTCACTCGACTGCGCCACGTCCCTTTCGTAACAAATGCCGACATTCAAGCAAGAGCGGGTTTTCGTGCAGAATCCGCAAACTGAAAATCCCTCACGAGAAACTTGCTTCTTGCCTAGAGCACAATCCAGCGCCAACCATCAAACCCGTGACGCGCCACCGCACAGACGACCTCCGAATCACCGGCCTGAACCCGCTTATTTCACCAGCGGTTCTCGCCTATTATTTACCCATCACCGAACCAGCTTCCGAGTTGGTTGCGGAGGCCCGCGCCCAAGCGGACGCCATTTTGCGTGGAGAGGATGACCGCTTGCTCGCGGTCGTCGGCCCCTGCTCAATCCATGATCCCAAAGCCGCACTTGCCTATGCGGCAAAGCTGAAACTCGAGGCCGAACGCCTGAAGGATGACGTCTTCGTCATGATGCGGGTCTATTTTGAAAAACCTCGCACCACAGTCGGCTGGAAAGGCTTGATCAACGATCCGAATCTCAACGACTCATTCGATATCAACCAAGGCCTACGCGTCGCGCGTGGGTTGCTCTTGGATCTCGCCAACATGGGAGTCCCGGCCGGAACCGAGTTCCTCGATACGATTTCGCCACAATACATCGCGGATCTGATCGCCTGGGGAGCCATCGGTGCCCGCACCACCGAGTCACAAATTCACCGCGAATTGGCGTCCGGCCTCTCCATGCCGGTCGGCTTCAAAAATGGCACCGGCGGCTCGATCCAAATCGCCCTTGATGCGATCCAATCCTCCTCAAACCCCCACCATTTTCTCTCGGTGACGAAACAAGGAGTCTCGGCAATCGTTTCCACCGCCGGCAATGAATCGTGCCACTTGATTCTGCGTGGCGGCAAGTCCGGCCCGAACTACGAAAAACCCTGCATCGATGAAGCGGCAGCCATGCTTCGCGAGCAAAATCTCACCGCCTCCGTCATGGTCGATTGCTCGCACGGCAACTCAATGAAGGATTTTCGCAACCAACCGATGGTCGCGCAAAACCTCGCCCACCAAATCGCCGCAGGCTGCAAGGTCATCACCTCGGTCATGATCGAATCCAACCTCGTCGAAGGAAATCAAAAGCTCACCAAAGACCTCGATTCCCTAACGCACGGCCAATCGATCACCGACGCCTGCATCGGCTGGGACGACACCGTCATGACTCTAGACGTGCTCGCAAAAGCCGTCCGCGCACGCCGCAAGGCTTCCTGAAATACTTGCCTTCTGGTATAAACCGGAAACTACCCCGTAAAATCGTATTGGTGGTTTTTTGGTGATTCGGGCATTGAAAAAACCCCAGAGGCACAGAGAAACACTGAGGTCACAGAGGTCATCAATTGAGGATAGAGGAACCGAATAGTTCGTATGCACTGAGCTTAAAAACTCATCAGTCTTCACTCTGTGATCTCATCTTCCCTCTGTGCCTCTGTGGTCAGAAAAAACTCCATTCACCAACAGCCTCCGAATCACGCGTGACCGCTGAGATAGCGCTCCGCTTCCAAGGCCGCCGCACATCCTTGGCCGGCTGCTGTGATCGCCTGACGGTAGTAATGGTCCGCCACGTCCCCTGCCGCAAACAAGCCCGGCGTCTTGGTCGAGGTCCGACCCGGGGTTTGCAAAATATAACCGTTTTCATCGAGATCCACGAGTCCATCGAGAAACGCACTGTTAGGCACGTGGCCGATCGCGACAAAAACGCAGGCGACTTCCAATTCGGATTCATCGCCATTGATCAGATTCTTCAATTTCACCGCGCGCATCTCACCTTTTTCGTCGGTCAGATATTCGCTCACCGTCGAGTTCCAAACCGGCTCGATCTTCGGATTCGCCAACACCCGATCCGCCATGATCTTGGAGGCCCGCAATTCATCCCGGCGGTGAATGAGATATACCTTGCTCGCAAAACGCGTTAAAAAATCCGCTTCCTCGCAAGCACTGTCGCCACCGCCAATCACACACACCGGCACATCGCGATAAAACGCCCCATCACATGTCGCGCACGATGTCAGACCATGACCAATGAGCTTTTGCTCCCCCGGCAGCCCCAAATGGCGCGGTGCCGCACCCGTGGCGATGATCACGGTTTTCGCCTCAAAAGATTCCTCGCCCGCTTTCAGCAAAAACGATCCATCATCCCGGCGCTCGACGGACTCCACACTCGCCCACGCAGTCCGCGAACCGAATTTCTCCGCCTGCGCTTGCATCCGCATCATCAACTCGGGCCCCATGATCCCGTCCGGGTGACCCGGAAAATTCTCAACTTCAGTCGTCGTCGTCAACTGACCACCCGGCTGCGTGCCGGAAAGAATCAATGGCGTTAGGTTCGCGCGGCCAGTGTAAATCGCAGCGGTGTATCCCGCGCATCCGGTTCCAATGATAATGACGTTTTCCATAAAAATATTCGAGTGACTTGGCCCGAAGTATTCCGGCTCCGCCCCCGGTGAGTCAACCACCGCGTCGCGATAAACCCAAATCCGAAACAACCAAGCGCGACAATCGCTTGCACCGCCACCGGATTCCATGAGACTACCGCCGCCATGAATCCCGAATCCATCCGCGAAGCCCTCCGCCAAGTCCGTTATCCCGGTTTCTCGCGCGACATCATCTCCTTCGGTCTCGTCAAGGACGTGATCTGCGATCCCGGACTCACCACGGTCCGCATCGAAGTCCAAACCCGCGACCCGCAAATCCCAGAAAAAATCTTCCAGGATTGCCACGCCATCCTCGACTCACTCCCGGACATCGGCTCCGTGAAAGTCGAAATCAGCGTCAAAGACGCTCCAGCCGCCGCGGGCCTCGCCGGAACCGTCGGGAAATCCTCCATCCCCGGTGTGAAACGCATCATCGCCGTCGCATCCGGTAAAGGCGGCGTCGGGAAATCCACCATCGCTTCAAATCTGGCCGTAGCACTCGCCGCCAGCGGTGCCAACGTCGGCCTCTGCGATTGCGACCTCTACGGTCCGTCGATGGCTCAAATGTTCGGCGTCAACGAGCGCCCACATGCCAATGAACAAGACGAAATCATCCCGCTTGAAGCCCACGGCATCAAACTGATGTCCATGAGCTTCCTGCTGGAGGACCGCTCGCCCGTCATCGTCCGCGGCCCCATGGCCACCCGTTATACCCAACAATTCCTCCGCCAAGTCGCATGGGGAAACCTCGACTACCTCATTCTCGATCTACCACCCGGCACCGGTGACATTCAACTCACCATCGTCCAAACCGTCAGCGTGGACGGCGTAATCATCGTCACCACCCCGCAGGAAGTTGCCCTCATCGATGCGCGCAAAGCCGTCTCCATGTTTGCCAAAGTCAACGTCCCCATCCTCGGAATCGTTGAAAACATGGCTTGGTTCGAATGCGATGCCGGAAAAAAATACTTCATCTTCGGTGAAGGCGGCGGCGTCCGCGAAGCGGAAATCCTCAATGTCCCGCTGTTAGGCAGAATTCCTATCGACATGGCTACCCGCCAACGCGGTGATGCAGGCACGCCCACCGCCCTGCTAACTTCATCGGAAAACAACGTCGCAGCCGCCTTCCATCAACTGGCAGCACAAACCAAAGCCGCCGTCCCCCTCGCCTGATTCCACCCTCCAAGCGATGCTGTAGCTGCGATCATGGGTCGCCGCGAAAGATGGAAGCCAATGAAGAAGCTTCACGCCGCTCATCGGCACGACACTCATCCCGATTAACTTGGCCTTGTGGCTACGGAACACTGGTGTATCCCACCCAAGCAAAACGCCTCCTTCGTAGCAGCGATGGAAGACGTGCTGGAAGTCTATTCCAGAGCACCGCAGCAGGATCGACCGTTAGTTTGGCTGGATGAATTCGCCAAACAACTCCTATCTGAAGCCCTTACTCCTGTTGCAGAAATCCCGGCAGGAACGCCACGTTGAGACGCAGCGAAGCGATCAGAATCAACGGCAGGGAAACTCATCCGGTGCCGAGAGCGCTGGAGCCGCCACCCGAGTTTTGGGGGCCGGTCTTCGCGTAGTTGGCGCTGGAGCGCGAGATCGACGGCAACATCCAAACGCAGTTCGAGAAGGTGTCGCGTTATTGTTACGGGATTTTTTGAAGGAAAATTTGGCCGCCATGGAAACCGGGGGAGCGGGTCACCATGGCGGCATTGTCATGACCGGGCCTGCGCTTGGGCGTGTCGTGCGGCCGGGAATTGCCCTGTGACGGGCTGAAGGGGGAAAGGGTTGATCTGGCTGCGGGTTGCAGGATCAAACGAGATCGGATTTCGCGGTTTTCCATCTTTGACAATCCGGCAGAGGGACGACAGTTTCGCCGCGCTAACCAGCACTTTCAATATCATGGCCTACGATCTCATTGTCATTGGTGGCGGCCCAGCCGGCTACGTCGCCGCTATCCGCGCCGCTCAACTCGGAAAATCCGTCGCCTGTGTCGAAGCCGACCGCGCCGGAGGAACCTGCCTCAACTGGGGATGCATCCCCACCAAGGCCTTGCTGAAAAACGCCGAGCTTTATCAAACGCTCACTCACAAAGCCGCCGAGTTCGGTTTGAAAATCGACGGGCTGACCTACGATTGGTCGGCGGTGATCGGTCGCTCGCGCAAGGTTTCGGAACGCCTCGCTGGCGGCATCGAGTTTTTATTCAAAAAGAACAAGGTCGATTACATCCGTGGTTTCGGTTCGATCGAAGGCACCGGAAAAGTCGGCGTCAAGGCCGCTGACGGCTCCACCCAAGTCCTCGAAACCAAAGATATCCTCATCGCCACCGGCTGCGTGTCCCGCGGGCTCCCTCCCCTTCCCTACAATGGCGAATCGGTGATCGGCTCGAAGGAAGCGATGACTTTGCCAAAGCAGCCCAAGGAAATGATCATCATTGGCGCAGGCGCGATCGGCGTCGAGTTCGCCTACATCTACAATGCCTTCGGCACCAAGGTGACGCTTGTCGAGATGCTTCCGCGCGTCCTGCCCGTCGAGGACGATGAAGTGGGCGATGCCCTCGAAAAATCGCTCATCAAACAAGGCATCCGCTGCCTCACCAACACCAAAATCACCGCCATGAAGGACCATGGCTCACACGTCGAACTAACGCTCGAGGGACCGAAAGAAAACGGCACCATCCGCGCGGAAGTCTGCTTGGTGGCCATCGGCATCCAACCGGTGCTTCCCGGCGGCGTCCAACCCGCTCTCTCGGAGCGCGGTTTCATCAATGTCGGCGATCGCTATGAAACCTCGATTCCCGGCGTGTATGCCGCTGGCGACATCACCGGCCCGCCATGGTTGGCGCACACCGCATCGTTTGAAGCCGTGCAAGCGGTCGAGGGCCTCTACGTTCCCGGCCACAAGCCACGCAAGGTGACCAATTTCCCCGGCTGCACTTATTGCCATCCGCAAGTCGCATCGGTCGGAAAAACCGAGCGCGCACTCAAGGAGGCCGGCATCGAATACAAAGTGGGCAAAATCCCGTTTGTCGCCATCGGCAAGGCCATCGCTTCCGGCGAACCCGAAGGATTCGCCAAATTGCTTTATGGCAAAAAACACGGTGAATTGCTCGGCGCGCACATCATCGGTGAAAACGCCACCGAGCTCATCGCCGAAATGGGGCTCGCCCTTGACCAGGAGCTCACCGCAGAGGAAATCCACGCAACCATCCACGCCCACCCGACGATGTCCGAAGTGATCCACGAGGCCACTCTCGCGGCCGAAGGCCACGCGATCCATTTCTGAAAATCGCGGAAATCCCGGATTGCCGGACATCACACTCCTTCCCCCCCCTCACTGGAACCTCTCCGGTGAGGGATTTGTTGTTTTTGCGAACGCAGTCCCCTCGGGGCGTTAATCCTAGAAAAAGAAATGGAACCGCAGATGGACGTTAATGAACGCAGATAATGACTGACTTACATCTTACACTACCCAACAGCTCACCTTTTGGGTGAACATTGGATTTATCGTAAGCCATTGAAAATTAACGTTTATCTGCGTTCATCTGCGGTTCATTTTCCCATCTAGGTTAATCTTTTCCCATCGGGGCGGGCACGATCAACGTGGGGACGGTGGCCTTACGAACCATGCCTTCGGCCACGCTGCCAAGCAGCAAGGCCGCGATGGCTCCATGGCCGTGCGATCCCAAGACCACGAAATCCGCACCGCACTCCTTGACGTAATCGAGCAAGGCATGGAGCGGGCTTCCTTCCGCGATCTGCGAGGTGGCACTCGGCAACTCAGGTTTCAACTTTTCCAAGAGAGCCTCGATTTTTTCGCCGGCTCGGCGTTTCGCTTCCTCCTGATATGCATGCAGGGCCGGGAACTCGTCGGGAGTAAAACCGTAGGCCGTGTAACTGGGTTCCGGCTCCACCACGTGAAACAAACGCAACTGCGCACCGAACGCCTTGGCCAGACTGCTGGCCATATCAAGCACGCCAGGCGTGGCATTTGAAAAATCCACTGCGACAACAATTGTTTTCATAGCAACTCTAACCAAGCATCTTTCGGGGCTCATTGCAACCGATCATTCACCCCAGGGCCAACGCATCTCCATTTTCTTAGCCGCAACAAGGCGCAAAACGGGCGCAAAATCCCGATTGGTTATTTAAATCCGCACACCGGAGGGTCATTTCGAGTGGCGATGCGTGGTAATTTGCACCAAACCGGGAATCACCAACCTCAGGTTTTTCATTTTGCGTATTTTTTGCGCCTTGTTGCGGCTGAAAAATCACCGCCTGAATTTGATGCGTCGACCCAGCGGATTCGTGGTTTGGCAAACGCCTCAGTTTAGGCCATCATCCGCCTGTCATGATCCGCTTCCTTCACACCCGCATCCGCGTTCAAAATCTGGACGACTCCATCGCATTTTACCAAAAACTCGGCTATCTCGAAAAAGAACGCAAAACCTCTCCTCAGGGTAACCAACTCGCCTTTCTCGAACTACCCGGCAATTCGGTGTTTCTTGAACTGACTTGGTCGGCAGACTACAAGACCACCTGCCCCGAAGATCTGATGCACACCGCGCTCGGCGTTCCCGACATCATCGAATACTGCAACCAACTCGAACAATCCGGCCTCGAAATCTGGCCATCCGGCTGGCGCGAAAAATTTGCCTCGGGTGCACGCAAAATGGCGTTTGTCACCGATCCGGACGGCTATGAGGTCGAGATTTTGGAAAACTAAACGATCAACCCGCGCCGGCAATTCGTCAGGCAACGCAACCCATTGCGGTTGCGCGATTGGAACAAATAAGGAGCGGCCCGACTCATTCTCCACCAGGAAAAACCCATTAACCCGGGGCGTTTCAGCCGAACCGCTCTGTCTTGCGACGCCAGCAATGATGCACGACTAGCAATTTTTTGTCAGTTCAAAAAATATCTGTTTTTTCCAATCTTAATCTCGCGCGTTTTGAAAACAGCGCTGCGCTATAAAGCACATTGGTATTCAATGAAATATGAAACACGCTCGAAAAAATGACACCACCCCGCCCGACCCAACTTGCGCAGATTCTCCTTCGGAATTCGATTCACGAGGGCGACATCGTCATCGACAGCACTGCAGGAAATGGCCATGATACGGTGTTTCTAGCAGAATGCGTGGGCTTGAATGGCAGGGTGCTGGCGTTCGACATTCAGGAGTCGGCTATTCGCTCTGCAAAGGCTGCGGTGATCGCCGCCAATTTGGGCGACCGTGTGGAATTTCATCAACTCAGCCATGCCAAAATGGCGGAGCACGCGGAGCACGGTTCGGTGGCGGCGATCATGTTCAACCTCGGCTACCTGCCGGGGAACGATCATCATTTCACGACACAGACGGAAGAAACCCTCACGGCCATGGCTGTCGCCACCGATTTATTGAAACCCGGGGGAATACTCTCCGTGGTTTGCTATCCTGGCCATCCGGAAGGCGCGGTGGAAGCGGAGTTGGTGGAGGTATGGATGAGTTCGCTCACAAGCGACGGCTGGTGCGTCGCAAAATACGCAATGCTCGGCACGCGAAAGCCTGCTCCATTTCTACTCATGGGCCGGAAGGACGGACTGAAGTCCGGGACTACTTCTTATTCGCCTTAAGAGCCGCTTCGGATTGGCCCTTGAACCACGAATCGTATTCATCGGCAGCCACGACTTCCATGCTGCCAACCATGTTGGCATGGCCTTCGCCGCAGAGTTGTCCGCAAACTACGAAGGTCTCAAGCGTCTCGATCGGAGTGAACCACATCGGGATCTCACGGCCCGGAATGGCGTCCTGCTGGATGCGCATCGGAACGATCGAATAATTATGGATCACATCCTTGGTGCCGATATTGAGCACCGCTGGCACGCTCACCGGCAGCTTCAGAATCGGGCTGGTGAAGTCATCCAAAGCATTGGGGTCCTGGTAATCAATTCCGAGATCGTTCGAACCGGAAATCAGGGCCGGGTCCACGCGGCCGAATTTTCCATCGGCACCAGCGTAATGATAAGTCCAACCGAACTGCCAGCCCACCACGCGCACGCGGACGGGGTTCAAATCCTGGACTTGCTTCCAGCTATCGACACGGTCTGCCCAGAGAGGAAAGGCGAAACCCAACAACAGAACCGCCTCGACGATGATCACGCCGACCTCCAAGTGGCTGGACAAGTGGCTCTTCACCCCGGTGTAGGACGCCTTCGGGTTTCTTTTGTGCCAGAAGCGGAAAATACAATAGAGAAAAAACAGCGTCCACCCGACAAACAAGGCGATCATGAACCAATGAACCACATCAATCATGTGATCCACTTGGCCACCATGGGCGGAGAAGTTTTTTGGAATACCCAGAAATTTGGAAGGACTCATGGAGGTAAATGCTAAACGCGGAGTGAGTGTTAACGAACTTTGAAAATCATGGCGTAGCCGAAGGCAAATGCTGAAACTCTGAAATCAAGAATCGGTCGAAACGTAGTCATCGGAAAGGGTTGGATCGAAGTGCTCTTTTTCGCGGCGGGCGATGCGGAACATGAAAAAAGCAATCCCGCCGAGCATCGAGAGAATAACGACTAGCAGGAAGAAGATCGACCAACCGGCCGCGTCACCTCCACCCTCGACCATGGAGACACGGCAGGTGGAGCAGGCGATAGTTTGCAGCAAAATCATCGGAATATGGTTTTCAAATGTGAATCTGGCGGGCCTTGCGCAAGAAATAGACGCCGTAAGCCAGCATGAGGACAATCCCCGCGATGCCTACGTAACCAAGCGCGTTGAAAATGCCGGAGTTTTCCGGCGAGAATACAAACGACCAAACCGCAAGGAATGAAAAGAGCAGTGTGCTTACGGTTACGAAGACGAGATGGAAGCTCTTGAGTGACATGGCGGCGGATGGTTCAGGCTGATTTCAACGAAGGGTCGGAGAAGCCAGAAACGGCTCGGTCTTTGATTCCTGCCCGTAAAAAAGCGGGTCGAAAATCGGGTCTTTCTTGGCCAAAGCGGTGAGAAGATACAACGCCGCCACGAAAACGCCACCGGCACCGAAGATCCAGTAAATCGCCTTCTTCTCATGGTTGAGGTGCATGAAGATGGCGGCTACCAACGTGGCCTTGGTCGTGGCGATGAGTAGGCCGAGCACGCAGTCCGCCGCATCAAAACCATGACCGCCCACATCGAGGGCGGGCACAGTGGCAACGAGCACGGTAGCGATGGTGCCCGCGAACAGCACAAGGCCGATCAGGCCATAGAGGCGGAGCGATTTGCGGATTGCTTCAGGAGTATCTGCCATGGGATGAGGAGATTTGAGATTTGAGATTTGAGAAGATTACATCAGGTAGAAAATCGGAAAGGCGAAGATCCAGACCAAGTCCACGAAGTGCCAGAACAGACCGCCGATCTCGACCCGGTTGGCGAGCCATTCAGGGTTGGTGTCATACATTTTCCGGCCGAAGAAGAGATAGTAGCACAGCACCAGCGCACCGCCAATCACGTGCAAGCCGTGGAGACCGGTAATGGTGAAATAAATCGCGTAGTAGGTGTTCCACGCCGGAGTGAATTTTGAGGCGAATCGGATCTGCTCGCGCGGCAATTCCAGGTGCGGGAAAGTGTGCTTGGCCTCGCGCCCGTGGTAATCCGGGCCCATGAATTCTTCCTTGATGGCAATCTCCTCCCGGTCGCGATCCACCTCATCGGCCATAGCGACGAATTCCTTCCAACCAATGCGATAACGCTCCTTGGCGGTGGGCTCGTATTTGGCTTTGCCGGTCTTTTCATCGACACCGTGACGCTCCAGAAGCTCCTTCTCGATCTTGGCAACCTGACCCTTGTTCCATTCCCACGCATCTTTGGCAAAGGGATGATTCTTGATCAACCACGAGTTTTCGACGGCCACCATCGGGTCTTGGCCCTTTTCGACCGCCTTCATCGCCAGATGGCGGAAGTCGATGGCATCCACGTAGTGCAAACCCATCGGACTGGCGAGCATCTTGCCATCCACCAAAGTATCATCACGCAGGCGGGACTGAGTGGCGCCTTCCTGAATGTCCCTTGGCTTGAAATCGAACATCGCCGGTGGGTCAACCTTAAACGCGACTGTTCCAATTTCAGTTAGAACATGCGGAGCGATGGTGTCGGCATCGATGTTGACGCCGGAAGAAACCTCCCAACCGCGCTTTCCCGGGTTGTTCTTCTTTGCCTCTACCCACTCCTTGCGGAGTTCGGCGGTGCGGACGGCACCATTGTGGGAGCGGGCGTCAAGATGAGACTCCTGCAAGCGGGACAGAAGTTCAACGGAAAGAGGCTCTCCGGCTTTGGCTAGGGTTTCAGCGGGCTTGCCTTCATCGGTGATGGCGGACACATCGGCCGCCAGAACGATCTTGGATTTCCGGTGCTCGGCCTGGCTGAGGAGCTCCTCCACCCATGGCTTATGAAAACGCACGATGTTGAATGTCAGGCCGGAAGTTTCCACTTGGATCTGGTTCTCCTCGATCTTCTGGCCATGATGATTCAGAACCTCCTTTCCGTCTTCCATTTCGTAACCAAGATGCCCTTCGATGACCGTGTAATCATTGAGGCGCACTGCTTGGTGATGGAACTTCACGTTGTATTCGAGTCCCTTGAGCACCATGAAGATCGCGGCGCAGGCGATCGTAATCCCCATGAAGAATTGGAATTTCCGCCATTGGCGCATTTTCAACGATGCCCAAGCGAAGACCACCGTCACGGATGAACCGATTAGAATAAACGTGTTGATCAAACCGGGCAGCACCGGAAGTGTCCGCTCGGGCCACGGGTAATCCGCGCCGAGGCGGAGAAACACGTAGGCCGAGAAAAATCCGCCGAAGAGCATGACCTCGGAAGCGAGGAACAGCCAGATCGCGATCTTCGAGTTGAAGAGGCCGGTGTCCTTCCGGGGAGTGACGATATAAGGAATTTCCATGGATGAAAAGTTGCTAGTGATTCAAGGTTCGGTTTTCAGGAAAAGAAAACCGGACTCAGTGCTTGGTATTAGGCTTTTTAGGTTCCTCCCACTGCGGAATGAAATCCTCCTCATGGTCCGGGCGGCTGTATTCGTAGGGACCACGGTAAACAGCAGGATCGAATGTGAAATTGCCATGTCCCGGAGGCGTCGGCGTCGCCCACTCGAGTGTGGTGGCATTCCAGGGATTGTCGCTTTCGACTTTTTTCCCGGTTTTCCATGAGATGAACAAGTTGATGATGAAGGGAATCTGAGCAAGCGCCAATGTCCATGCTCCCATGGACATGATGATGTTCATATCAATATGGGTGGCCACGGTGTTGCCGAAAACATTCACGCTGTCGGCCGCCTTCGAGAGATAGGCGTCGCCACCATTATACCAGCGGCGGTGGAAACCGGCCATGCCTTGCAGGAGCATCGGGAAGAAAATCAGGTTCATGCAGATCAAGCTCGGCCAGAAGTGCAGGTGATTGAGCGTCGGACTCATGAAGCGGCCCGTGATCTTCGGATACCAATGAAGGACACCGGCGAAGAAGCCGAAGAGAATGCCGGGTGCCACGACGTAGTGGAAGTGACCGATCACGTAATAGGTATCGTGCAGGTGAAGATCCGCGAGGTTGAAGGCGAGCGGCAGTCCCGTTAGACCGCCGATACCGAACATCGGGATGAACGCGCAGGCCCAGAGCATTGGTGGCGTGAAGCGGATGGAGCCGCCCCAGAGCGAGATCAACATCGAGGTGATGATGACCACCGATGGCACCGAGATGAGAACGGTCGTCGTTTGGAAGAAAGTGGAAACGGCAGCTCCCATGCCGGTCATATACATGTGGTGGGCCCAGACGATGAAGGAGAGGAAACCGAGCACGAGGACCGAATAGACCATCGACTTATAACCCCACAGTGGCTTGCGGGTATTGGCCGGAATGATTTCCGAAACGCAGGCGAAGGCGGGAAGCAGAAGCACATAGACCTCCGGGTGACCGAGGAACCAGAACAAGTGCTGGAACAACAAAGGTGAACCACCGCCCGAGAGATCGGCGAGTCCCTCGCTCTTGGTAAACAAACCGGAAGGCATGAAGAACGATGAATGTACCACGCGATCCATCAACTGCATGATGCCTGCTGCTTCCAGAGGAGGGAAGGCCAACAAGAGAAGGAACGCGGTGACCAGCATCGACCACACAAAAAATGGCATGCGCATCCAAGTCATGCCACGGGCGCGCAGGTTGATGATGGTGGTGATGAAATTCACCGAGCCCAACAGCGACGAGGTAATCAAACACACCAACCCGATCAACCACTGCGTCTGGCCGGCGAGCCATTGGTTCACCACTTGGCCATCGGCGAATCCGGCGAGCGGCGAATAATTGGTCCAACCGGACTTGGCGGCGCCTGACTCCAAGAAGAACGAACCACACATGATGAGACCACCCAGAAGATAGACCCAGTAGCTTGCCATGTTAAGCTTGGGGAAGGCCATGTCCGGCGCGCCAATCTGGAGCGGCGTGACGTAGTTTCCAAATGCGCCGAATCCCAACGGCACAATGCCCAGGAACACCATGATGGTGCCGTGCATGGCACCGAACATGTTATAAGTTTCGCCCGTCACCTTGCCGTCCTGCAGCCAGCGGGCTTTCCAGCCGTCGGTGAAAATCCAACTCATCCATTCCGGCAATGGTTGGTGGGGATATGCGATACTCCAGCGCATCACCATCATCAGGTAAAATCCAAAGGCCAGAAAGCACATCGCCGTGATGCCATACTGGAGACCAATCATCTTGTGATCCGTGGAAAACACGTATTTCTGGATGAATCCAGGATTGTGATGATGGTCGTCGTGGTGGGCATCGTGCCCGGTGTGTGTGGTGGCGTGAGAGCTCATGGTTCCGTCTTGCGGCGTTGGTTAATCCAGATCATGGCATGTGAATAGCAAAAAATGCGTGGCGCGTCTTAAGAATTCAAAAGCATGCTGAAGGATTAGGGTCGAGGTTCTTGGAAAATCAAAAAAGAATTGGTTATTTGAGAAGCGTGGCGGGGAAAGCCGGCCCGTTCAGGACCGCTTTCCCTGAGATACATGGAACTCAGGGAGTTACTTTGGGGGCAGCTACCGGTGCGGCGATGGGAGCCAGACTGATGGGATCGACCATGGCTTTCGGATCGAGTGGCTCGCCGGGCAGCGCCTTGAGGTGATCGGCTTCGAGTTCCGCAGCGGTGAGTTGCAAGCCCTTGTTGGCGCGGGCGTCGGAAATTTCCATCGCTGCTTTGGCCATTTCCACCGTGATGACATCGCCGGTGCTATTACCGAAATTATTCCGGACGAAAGTCATAATGCCCGCGAGGTCGGCGGGCGAGAGGCCGGCACCTTGAGCGGCCATGCCTGCCCCATAGCTTTTTCCGGTGCTGATCGGACCTTGCAGGCCATTGAGAATGATCATGGCGAAACGGTCGGTTTCTCCGAGCACCCATTTAGATCCGACGAGCGACGGGAAATTCGCGCCATCGCCCTTGGCATCCGGGCCATGGCAACCATTGCACTTGGCGGAGTATATCTTGGAGCCTTTCGCCATGTATGCAGCGAGCGCTTCCTTGGGCTGCGGCCCGGACTCCGCCGTGCCGGGGGCGGGCGTGCGGACATAGCCTTCGCGGAAGGACGAGCCGTAGGAAAACAATTTGCCCGCGCCACCTAGAATGCCGCCAGCGATGATCGCGACGACGCCGCAAGCGGCGAGAATCCAGAGGTTGATCGGCTCGGAGCCATTATCGGCGATCCGTTTTTCACGGGCGGCGGCGGCGGCCTCGAGAATCACGCGGCCATGGGCCTCGGTCACATTGATCGAGTCCTCAAGGTCAGGTTGATGATTGGGAGAAGACATGGTGGAAATTGGATGGGGTGGGGAAAAATTCAATTCTCGGCGTCCTTTTTCGCCGGAGCGAAATTCAGCGCGGCCGGAGCCTTTTGGTCCTTTTTGAGGGACAGGAGATAGGAAACCAAGGCACGGGCGTCGGAATTGGGAATCAACTCATGGTTTTCTCCGGCATCCACCTTGATCGCATCGGCGGAAGGGCTGCCCTTGATTTCACGCTTCTCGAACAGAAACGGATGTGGCGGGCAATTGGATCTCCACAATTTCGGATTGTTGCGGGGATTGTAGAGACGCTCATACAACCAAGCGGCAGGATCGCCACCGGCGGCATATTCGGTTTCCACGCGGCGGCCGAGGTTCGACAGATCCGGGCCGAAACGCATCACCCCTATCTGGGCGAATTTCTCGCCGAAGAAATCGTAGGCATTCGTTTCGCGGCGGGTATCACCGCGGTCGGCATCCGACTTCAGGCCACCCCAGTTAGGCCGATACAGATCATTGCCGGCATAGGTCGGGCGCACCACTTGCGTGTGGCACTGATAGCAACCGTTTTCAGCATAAACCAAAGCACCATCGGCAATCCGGCCGGTACGTTTCGGATAGAAAAAACCCTTAGCGCCATCCTTCGCTTCGGAGAGAGCGATCGGGGCGAGATTGCGCATTTTGAAATACGGGACCACGACGACCGTCAGCCATGCGATGCCGAAACTGGCGGAAAGACCGAGAATGAAAGTGCGGAGGCTCATTTGAAAAAGATTTGAGATTTGAAATTTGAGATTTGAAATTTCATCTCAGTGGGCGGCGGCGTGGCCGGGGCCCGCATTGTCGATATCTCCCTCTTCACCATGCGGGCTGCTGCCGTGGGCATCATGAGAGGAAACCAAAAGTGTCGGGTGCAAACTGCGGCGGCCGAGGCGCATCCACATCAGCGCGAGGTGAAGGAAGAAGAAGACATTCGAGAAAAGAATCAAACTCCAAGAAAATGTCGACGCCACGGCATAGGGAATGGCGCGCGAAGCGGCATCTTCCCACGGCTGCTGCCAATCCTCTTGGCCAGCACCTTGCAAAAGCCCCCCGAACAACGCGATCAAGGCGACGAATACAACGCCATAAGCCGAGAATAGAAAATGCATTTTAATCAACCTGCGGGAAAGCCATTCACGGCGTGTCACGCGGGGCACGATGAAATACGTCGCGCCAAACATCACCAGAGTGAAGAATCCATAAATCGCGAGCACGTCGAAGCCGTATCCCGAGAGCGAGAATTGGGTCATCTTCAGGGTGGAGCCCGGCAGGTTCAGGAGCACTGCGGCGACCGCGAGCACGGCCAGTCCGATGATGCCGGCCATGGTGAAACGCAGCGATGGGCTTTCCGCCAAAGTTTTTGGACAAGAGAGCATTGTCCGGATGAGATTGAACCCGGCCGCACATGCCGGAATGAATAGCAACGCGGTGGCGGCAGCTCCGAGATATGGCAGGAAAAATGGGATTGGAGCGCCTGCGAGTTTCTGCATACCCGCCCATGGCGCGATGATCGCCAACGACCAGAAACCCAGTTTTGCCAGTGAATAACTGAAAACCGGACGGCCGGTCACTTTAGGAGCCAGATAATAGGCGGCACCCAAGGCCACCGGCGTGAAGAACAGGAAAATCATCGCGGATTTGAACCATGCGTTGATCCCTGCGGCCATGACCGGATGACCGGGCATGCAATGCAGCAGCGTGTTCGCGGTGATGAAAACCCACGGAAACCAGATCATCGCGGCGAGGATATACCATTGCGAGATAAAGACATGGCCCTCAGGACGCACACGGAATTGAATGAACGACCAAATCAGAATCGCGCAGTAGCTGACCAAGAGGACTGGCCAAGCGAATGCGGGAAACTCCATCCATGGCATGCCGGTGCCATATCCTGCGAGAATCCCCACCACGCCGAGACCCACACCGAGATTCCAGACATGTCCGGCAGCGAGGATGGTGCCGACGGCGTTGCATTCCTTGCGGGAAAGCCGCGCCATCAGCCAGATAATCACGGCAAATGCGGCCTGCATTCCCCAGCCGTAGACCAAGGCATTCATGTGCGCGGGGAAAGCCCGGCCGTAGGTGAGCCATGCGCAATCCGCTAAAAATCCCGGGTTGTGCACTTTCGCCGAAGCGATTACGCCCAGCAAAATCGATACAGCAAGCCATGCCGCGCCGCTGGTTAGGAAAAACATCACCGGATGGCGCAGCGAGCGATCAATGCTCGCACGGAGCAAGGCATCCTGATCGGTAGTGGTGGTGGAGTCGGAAGACATCGGCTTTTAAAATGAAAGAATTGGAAAATCAGGGTTGCGTGAGATCCTGAACGGTGAGCGGCGGTTTGCCCACTTCACTGCGCAGAGCGGCGACTTGTGCGGGCGTCACAGCGGATGCCTTGTTGCCAAAGCTATTGCGGACATAAGTGAGGACACCGGCGATCTGCTCATCCGTCTGATAGGCCATCTGCGTCATACCGGCGGCGAAGTTGTATTCTTTTCCAGAAACAGTGATCGGACCCTGAAGACCGCGCAGCTGAATGCGAATCAGGTTGGAAACCGGGCCGTCCACCCAGTTTGAACCTGCGAGCGGCGGAGCGATCAGTCCTCCCTCACCATTCTGGCCATGGCACGCGGCGCAAACCATGAACTGGACCTTGCCGATCGCCATCACCGCAGGATCGATCGGACTGGCTTCAGCGGGGGCCGCATCAATCGCAGCCGTATTCACCGGAGGCGCGGCCGCGATTTTCTCCGCTGTCGGCGATCCGGGAATCACCTGCTCGGGTTTCTCGACTGCGGTTGGCTTGCTCGATGCGAGCTTTGTAGCCACTGTCGGGATGGCAGCGGTGACCGCCTCTTTCTTGAGTGAAGCGGCTTGAGCAACCTCAATCTTAGCCTTGGTTTCATAGCGGGCTTTAGCGACCGCATCTTCAAGGGTTTCGGGCTTGGTGCGGTTGAACAGCGCGATCACCGCAAGCAGCACGGCGAAAATGAAGAAGGCACCAAGGCCCCACCAGAATGTGGTGAAGCGGATGATCGAGTTGTCGCGATTGGGGTCCATGTGCGGGAAAAAGAATATCAGTTGGAAAGATTGGCGGACTCAAGGATGCGCGGATCCCGGTTCGGATAGAGCGAGTGCTGGCCGATGGCGCGCAGAAGGAAAAACAGGAATGCCGCACCGATGGTGATAAAGGCGAGGATGTCACCCAAGAACGCGCCGGAAATGGCAACTTGGATCGGACCCAGACCAGCGAAAGCATCTCCCTGACTCATGTGCGTGCCACCCAGCGAAACACCTCGCTCTGGGATGGTGATCAGATAGTGATCCAGCGCATGCATGCAGAGCGTGTAAACTGCCATGATCGAAAGCGTCTTCGGGTTTCTCTTCAACCAAGCTTGCAGCAGGATGACGAATGGCACGACGAAGTGGCCGAAGACCAAGGCGATCATTCCGATGTTCCAATTACCGGTATTGCGGATCAGGAAATACGAGGTTTCCTCGGTGATACCGGCATACCAAATCAAGAAATACTGCGAGAAAGCGATGTAGGCCCAGAAGGTGGTGAAGGCGAAGAGCAGCTTGCCCATGATATGGAAATGCTCAGGACCGGTGACATTCTTGAGGTGGCCTTGGCTCTTCAACCAAGCACACACGAGGATGATGACCGCCATCGAGTTGAGCGCGGAACCGGCGAACAAATAAACACCCCACATCGTGGAGAACCACTTGTAGTCGAGAGCCATCATGAAATCGAAGCCCGTGAAGGTGATCGTCAGCGCGAAAATAATCAGCGTGTAGGTCGAGTGAAAACGGGCTTGGAACAGGCGCTTGGTGCCGGGATTCGCATCGGTATCTTGCGCGATCGAAAGCTTGCGCAGGAAAATGATCACACAGCTCAATCCAACACCCCAGAAGATCACGCGACCATACCAGAACGGCAAGTTCATGAACCAATGCTTGTTATAGAGCAGGTGATCGACGTGATGCAGGTGCTCTTTCACATCGCCGCCATGCGCGCCGCGATGGATGTTCATCCATTCATACAGGTATTGTTGAACCTGCGGGCAGAGCAGCGGGAGACCGAAGAGAAACATCCATGGATAGGTCGAACCGAGGTTTTCAAAGGTCCGGCGGACGGATGTCCCCCAGCCCGAGTTCGAGACGTTGTGAAGCAAGGTCCAGAAACAACCGCCGATCGACAGAGTCAGGAAGAAGTAAAACGCGAACAACCAGGAGTATGCGTAGCTTCCCTTGGTAGCGTTCGAGGCGAAGAAGAGCAGATAGAAGCTGAAAACAGTGCCGAGGACAGCAATGGCCATGGCGATGTTTTTCGCCTTGGCAACCTTCGAGTTGTCAAGGTGATCGCCATTGATGGCGATGTCTGCAGAAGTGACGTGGTGGTGAGCCATTTCGGTGAATTTCAGAGAGATTGATTAAGGATTCGCCTTGGCGGCTTGCAAGGTGCGGACGTAAGCGACGATGGCCCAACGGTCCCTGACGGGAATGTTGTAGCCATATCCGCTCATCAATCCCTTGCCGTTGGTGATGGTATTGAAGAGACGTCCGTCGGGATAGGTTTCCGAGGCGAATGTCGGTTGCTGCAAGTTGGCGATACCGGGGACTCCGTATTGGCTGGTGATGCCCAGACCATCGCCCGAAGCACCGTGACAAACCGCGCAATAGATGCCGAATCGCTCGGCACCGCGGCGGATCAATTCTTCCGCCGTCTCGTTGGTGAGGTTCAACTCTTCGGGCATGCCGGCACCGAAGTAATCGCCCACATGGCCGGTGTAATAATACCCGGTTTGGCCGCCGAATTCATATTCGGGGATGCCTCCGATGACTTTTTCGCCTTCCGCATTGAATCCGCGTGGCTGGGTTTGCGTGATGGGAAGGCGGCTGCCATGACCATCGGCAAAAAACGAATCCGGCTTCTGGGCGCGGACTTTGTCCTGCTCGTCCATGTCCGGGAATATCCGGACGGGAGGCTTGGCGAACTTCTGGCCGCGCAGGCCGAAGATGCCGACGACGAGCAACGCGATGAGTGCGTAGATGAGGAAAAAGTAGCGCATCTGGGAAAATTTTCGGAATTTCAGTGTTTCAGGATTTCAGCGTTTCAGCGTTTCAGCATTTACCCTCAAGAGTCTTCTTCTTCGACGAGTTCGATGTTGGCACCGCCGATTTCCGCGAGGAGTTCTTTGGTTTGGTTCGGGCTGAACTTGCTATCGCGGGCCTCGATGGCGATGAAAAATCCATCATCGGTGGCGCGATGGAACTGGCGGCTGGCAAAGAGCGGGTGGTTCAGGCGCGGAAGTTGAATCAAGGCCAACAATCCAAACAATACCGTGAAGCCTGAGAATAAAATCGTCAGCTCGAACATGATCGGGAAAAACGCCGGAATCGTAAAGATATTCGCGGGCTTCGCTTGGACGATGGTTGGATAGATCACCACTTGCGTCGTGTAGGCAAGGGCAAAGGCGGTGGCACAGCCAGTCATGCCGCCGAAGAATACGAACCATGGAAGGATCGAGCGCTTCATTCCCATTGCTCCATCAAGGCCGTGGATCGGATAGGGAGAATAGCAGTCCCATTTCTTGAAACCGGCGTCGCGGATTTTCTCGGCAGCCTTGTAGAGGGCGGAGGCGCTCTTGAACTCGGCAAGGTAGCCGTAAACGCGTTTGCGGGTGGTGCTCACTGGGGAAAAATTAAAAGTTATGAGTTAAAAGTTATTTAGAGGAATCCACAAGTTCCTTCTGATAGGCGGCTTCGACCACGGTGCCGTGGTCCGGGTGGTGTTCCTTGTCGTCGAAGTGTGGATCGGCCTCGAGTTTCGTCCATTTCACTTCGGCGATGTTGATGCAGGGAAGGAAACGGAGGAACAGCATGAAGAGCGCGAGGAACATGCCGATGGTTCCAACAAAGAGCATTTGGTCCTGGCCGGTGGGCGAGAAGGTTTTCCAATCACCTGGCAGCCACATGCGGGCGAGTGTGGTGACGATGATGACGAAGCGTTCGAACCACATGCCGACGTTCACGCACATCGCCACGATCATGACGACCCATAGATTTTCGCGACAACTCTTGAACCAGAACACCTGCGGGGAAAGCACGTTGAGCGACATCATCGCCGTGTAGGCCCACCAATAAGGACCGGCGATGCGGAACTTGAAGGCGTCCATCTCGTAAATCGCGCCGGAGTAGAAGGCGACGAACAACTCCATCAGGTAGGCATATCCCACGATCGTGCCGGTAAGCAGGATGATCTTGGACATGTTGTCGATGTGCTTCATCGTAATCAGATCCTGCAGGCCGTAAACGAAACGGGCGGGAATCATGATCGTAAGCACCATCGCAAAGCCGCCGAAAATCGCGCCGGCGACGAAGTAGGGAGGAAAAATCGTGGTGTGCCAACCGGGGACGACCGAGGTGGCGAAGTCGAAGGACACGACCGAGTGCACCGAGAGCACCAGCGGGGTGGAGAGCGCAGCCAAGAGAAGATATGCCATTTCATAGTGGCTCCACTGGCGGTTGCCGCCGCGCCAACCGAGCGAGAAGATTCCGTAGAGGACTTTGCGCAGGCCTGGCTTGCAGCGGTCGCGGATGGTTGCGAGGTCGGGCACCATTCCGAGGAACCAGAAAATCAGCGAGATCGTGAAGTAAGTGGAAACTGCGAAGACGTCCCACAGCAACGGCGACTTGAAGTTCTGCCAGATGCCATTCGCATTCGGCACGGGTGCGAGGAACCAGGCGAACCAGACGCGGCCGACGTGGAAGGCCGGGAAAATGCCGGCGCACATCACCGCGAAGATCGTCATTGCTTCGGCGGCGCGGTTGATCGAAGTCCGCCAGTTTTGCCGTGTTAGGAAAAGGATCGCGGAGATGAGTGTTCCGGCGTGGCCGATACCGATCCAGAACACGAAGTTCACGATCGGCCATCCCCACATCACGCGGTTGGTGTTTCCCCAAACGCCGACGCCGGTGGAAACGAGGTGGAACAAACCGCCGCCGACACCGATCATGGCGATCAGCGCGGAAGGGATGAAGAGCAACCACCAGAGTAGCGGTTGCTTGTTTTCAACGACGCCGCAAATGCGCTCGGTGATCCAGTGATAGGAGCGCCCTTGAAGGATGAGCTTTTCACGCTCGAGCACCGGGAGTTTGACTCCCGTGTGGGTCTCCGGCGCGGTGTGAGTGGTGGATGCCATGGTGAGGTAAATGCTGAAATACTGAAAAGCTGAAATGCTGAGATCAGACCATGTGGATGGTGGCCTTGCCGATGAATGGTGCGTCGGGCATGTCGGGATTCGGGTTCTTGACGCGGGCCAGATAACTGGTGCGCGGGCGGGTGCCGATGTAGTTAAGCAGGTCGTAATTGCGCTCGATGTGCTTGCTGCGACCGAGGGCGGACTTCTCTTCGTCGAGAAGATTGCCGAAGGTAATGGCATCGGCCGGGCAGGCTTCCTGACAGGCGACTTTGACTGAATCCACCGGGATGCGGAGCGTCTGGGTCGTGACTTCCATCTCGGTGGATGGTTTGCCGGCGACGAGCACCTCTTGCTTTTGGCCGCGCTTCTGGCGGATGACGGCATCCTTGAGGCGCTGGACGCAGTAGGTGCATTTTTCCATCACGCCGCGCATGCGGACGGTGACGTTCGGGTTCTTCTGAAGATGATCCGGATCGCCGACCGATTTTTCGCCGAGCGGACCTTTGTAGAGGTTGTGGGCGATAAGCGGGTTGCGCTTGTTGTAATCGAAGAAGTTGAAACGGCGAGCCTTGTAGGGGCAGTTGTTCGCGCAATAGCGGGTGCCGATGCAGCGGTTGTAGGCCATGGCGTTGAGGCCGTCTTCGGTGTGCACCGTGGCGTTCACCGGGCAAACCGTTTCGCAAGGTGCGGATTCGCAATGCACGCAGGCAACCGGTTGCGGAACCATCGCCGGATTATCGGAGTCGAACGTGTTATCCTTCTGCGTGGCGTAATAACGATCCATGCGGATCCAATGCATTTCGCGGCCTTTGGCAACTTGTTCCTTACCGACGATCGGAATGTTGTTTTCCGCTTGGCAGGCGACCATACATGCGGTGCAACCCATACATGAGGAAAGGTCGATCGACATGCCCCACTGGTGGAGCGGATCGTTGATGAGCGGTTGAGCCTTGCCGTCCTTGCCGGGATCCCACGTGGCGGAGGTTTCCGGTTTGTAGAGATAGACATTCGGCGGTGCGTGGGAGTCGTTGCCTTGTTTGGCGACGTTCGCGAGCTGCTTTTTGAAATCGCCCTTTTCGTCGAGATCGGACTTGATGGTGGAAATTTCGCGGGCAAGCGCACGACCATACATCGCGCTGTGTTCCTGCGTGAGGGCGAGCAGGTAAGTCTTGCCCTTGATGAGTGAAACCGTGGCACCGCTGGCGAAGTATGCGGTGGCGGCGGTGCGGAGTGGATAGGCGTTGAAGCCGCGGTTCACACCGACAAGACCGACGTGAGATTGATTGGCTGGGGTGCGGCCGAGTTCATCGTCCTTATCGAAGGCTTGGCCGTAGCCGAGCGGGATGACGAGAGTGTTTTCAGCTTGGCCGAAAGAAATGACGACCGGGATTTCAAGAGTCTCGCCGTTGATCGTGACGGTGATCATCCGCTGCTTGCGGTTCTCACCCTCGCCATCGGGACCAACCTTGCCATACTTACCTTCCAACCCGAGCACGCTGCTGACGGGTTCGGTTTCGACGACTTCATCGTAAATCCCGAGTGCCTTCGCGGTTTTCGGCGCGATTAGTGCGGCGTTGTCCCAAGTGATTTTTGAAATCGGATCGGGAGCTTCCTGGAGCCAGGCGTTGTCGATCCATCGGCCGTCATAGACCGAGGCATCGGTGGCGAAAATCACTTCAAGCGCATTGGCGGTCGGCGCGTTGACCGGAGCGATCGTGATCTCACGCGACGATGGCGTGGCGGCCGGATAGTTAGAACCTGCAAGGAAACCATCACGGAGAAGTTTTTTCCATGGCACATCCCCTTCCCCACCGAGGGCGACGAAGGTTTTACGAACAGCCGTATAGGCGGGCGATGGCGCGCCTTTTTCGCCTTCGCCATTCAGCAACTTGCCATCGTTTGAGAGCAGTGCGAGCAACAGCTCGAATTCGGAAACGCAATCCTGATAGAGCGGCAGAATCATCGGCTGCACCACGGTGTAGGCGCCGCGAGCAGTGCGGGCGTCCGACCACGATTCGAGGTAGTGCGCGGCTGGGATATGCCAAGTGGAGGCGTGGGCGGTGGCATCCGTGCGATCGCTGAGATGAATGCTGGTTTTCAACTTCGCAAAGGACTCCGCGAATTTGAGATCGGCGGGCGCATCGTAGATTGGATTGGACGGCGTGAGCACGACCAAGGTTTCAACGGCAATGGAGTCGATGTCCGCCTTGAGAGTGGCGAGCGAGCCGAGGCCGACGACTTCGGATTGCAGGACGAGTAGCGGTTTGCCTTCGCCGATGTTGCCGAGCGCCTGATTGATGGCGAGGGCGAGTTGTTGGACAGCGGCCGATTGGCGGGAACCCGCGAGCACCACGGATTTACCGGCATTTGCCTTGAGATCGACAGCCATCGCCTTGATCCACTCGAGGTGCTTGGCGTCGGTGATTGCAGAGGATCCAGCCACGGCCACGCCCAGTTCGCGGGCCAGTTGTGCGGCGACTGCGGCCACTTGGCTTGGCGAGATGCGCAGGCGGTGATCCGCCATGCCGCCGGTGAGCGAAAACGCCGCTTCCACGGTGTAGAGGCGATTCATTTTCGAAGCATCCGGCTTGGCCGCGTAGGCTTTGCCTTCGGGCTTCCGGCGGTCGAAAAACGGAGTGACTGGGCCTTGCGGATCGGTTCCGGCGAAGTCGCAATCGAGCGATAGAATCCGGTCTGCCTTGGAGAAATCCGCGACCAATTTCACGCCATCGCCGATGGCCGATTCTGCGGTGAGTGCCTCGTATTGATAAAATTTTGCGGCGGAAAACTTCGCGGCGAGCTCCTGGGTCAGGCGCTTGCGGGTCGGGCTGTCATCCGCGCCGAACAGGAAACCAATTTTCGCTGACTTATCGGCGGCGAGTGCGGCGATGGCGGCGTTGAGGTCGGCGCGTTTGGCGGGCTTGGCCGCGTTGAGCACCTTGCGTGAACGCGAGGGTGAGTAGAGATCAAGCACCGAGGCTTGGGCGAAAGCGTCCGTGCCGCTGGCGTCCGGGTGAAGGTGGTTGGGAGCCAGCTTGGTCGGGCGGCCTTCGAAGGTGGTCACCACCAGCGGCGTCGCACCGTGGGCGCGCGGCATGGCGGAGGCGTAATAAGTCGCCTTACCCGGGATGACCCACTCGGGGGCCTTGGTGTAGGGAACGATGTAGCTTTCCGGGCGGCGGCAGGCAGCCATGCCGAATCCGGCCAGCGCGGTGGAGGCTCCCATGAGCTTCATGAACGAGCGGCGGGATGTTTCCAGATCGGCCTCGTCGGCCATTTCGGCGGCTCCTTGCGGAAACTCACGGTCAAGCCACTCGCGGAAGGCGGGTGTGTCTTGAAGCTGGCCCGCACTGCGCCAGGCGACGGTGGTTTCGTCGGCGGGAACTTCGGGATGTTGCCAAATGCGCTTGCTCATGTTTGACTGCGGAAATTTAGGAAATGAAAAAACGGGTGGAGGAATCAGTGGTGGCAGGTGGCGCAACTCGTCTTGGGATTCACCTTGAACTGCTCCTTAAGTTTGAGGCCGAGCTGCTCGGTGGTTTTCACGCCGAGCTGCGGGTTGCTCGAAAGGTAGGTGGCAGCGTCGTAGCCAAAGTTGTAAACTTCCTCCAGCGGGCGGAGGTGGTTCTCAGGTGCGCGGTGGCAATCAAGACACCACGCCATCGAGTGCGGCTGAGCCTGATAAACGACCTCCATTTTGTTAACGTCGCCGTGGCAACTCTGGCAGGAAACCCCGCGATTGACGTGCGCGGAGTGATCGAAATAGACGAAATCAGGTGCCTTGTGGACACGCACCCACTCGATCGGCTTGCCGTCGTAACCCGGATAGGTGGGGTTCATCGATTTGTGTAAGGGCGCAAGTTTCGGGCTCTCGCGTTGCACGTGCTGGTGGCAATTCCAACAGGTGTTACCAGTCGGCACGTTCGAGTGGCCGGCGACATCGACAAACGAGTGGCAATACCGGCAATCCAGTCCGAGTTGATCGACGTGGATTTTGTGGGAAAACGGAATCGGCTGGGATGGCTGGTAGCCGACAGTCAGCGTTTTCGGCGTCGCATAATAACTGAAAGCCAGCGCGACTCCGGCGGCGGCTGTTCCAGCGCAGACGGCGATTTTGAGCGGCAGTAGGTTGGACCAGCGAGGAAAAATGTTTGCCATGGCAAGGGCGATGCGGTGCGAAGAGGATTATAATCCGAGAGGTGAATCACGGGGAGCGATCAGAAAACGGCGAGCGAAGTCCGGCGCGCCGGGAGGATGCAAACCGCAGCAGGCCTTGCAACGGAAAAAAGAAAATTCACGGAATTTTATAATACGACCCGAGCGCGCCGGAGCGGCGTTACGGTTTTGGCCAATTCAGACCCTTTTCCTGTCGCCATTTCCGATAGTCGGCAAACTGCTCGCGTTTCGGCAATTTCCGCCGCTCAGGTTCCTCCGCGAGAAACATCTCGAATGCCCCGCCAGCGGAGGTTTCCGCTGACGACGGATTGGCCGCCGAATCATCCCGTCGCTCCGCAGCCCCGGAAAGGCGTTTCTCGATTCGGGTGAGCCGATGGTGGATTCCGAAAGCCAGCGCCAACAAAATCACCAATAATCCCAGTGCGACGTAAAGCGGGATCAAAACTGTTTGCGCATCGCTTTCCGGCATGGCGGCAGTCTTGTGAGGTCATGCCTACTTGAGAAGCTTGAAATCGTAAAACACCTCGGTTTCAACGATTTCTCACTGCTTCACGATGGCTTTATGACCTTTCACCCAAATTCCGTAACTCGCGATCACCACGAAGCAAAGTGCCGGCAGGAAAAACGAGGCGCGGGTGCTGGAAAGAACCATGCCACCGAGCTCGAAAGCAGGCAGATCCATGATCGCGCCCTGCATCGGGGTCATCAAACAGCCACCGCCGATCGCGAAAATCAGGCCAGCCGCGCCAAGTTTGGCGTCGCCGCCAAGACCATCAAGTGCGATACCGTAAATCGTTGGGAACATCAGCGACATGCAGGCGGAAATGCCGATCATGCAATACAGCCCGGTCATCCCGTGAATGAAGATCGCACCAAGCGTGAGAAGGAACCCGCCCACCGCCAGTGCTCCGAGCAAACCGCCCGGGCTGACGTATTTCAGCAGGTAAGTGCAAATGAATCGACTACTAACAAAAATCGTCATCGCGGCGATATTGTAGCGCTGAGCGGTCGCTTTATCGATTCCCAGTTCGTTGCCGGCATACTGAATGATGAAGGTCCAAACCATGATTTGGACGCCGACGTAGAACGCCTGGGCCACGACACCCCAGATGTAGCGCGAGTTTTTGAACAAACGCCCGAGCGTGCGACCGACGTGGATATCATGATCTTCCTCGTTACGACCTTCCGGCAACTTGTAGAGAGCAAAAATCACAAACACCACAAGCACCACCAAGCCAAGAATAGCGTATGGCCCGATGATCACACCAAGGTCGGCTTTCTGGATGGCGGTGAAAGCATCGGGAGTATTTTTTTGAATCTCAATCCGTTCCGCTTCGGTGGCGGAATTGAGGTTCGCCAGAATCAAGTTGCTGGCGACAAACATGCCGGTGATGGAGCCCAGCGGATTAAATGCTTGAGCAAAATTCAAACGGCGAGTGGCGGTGCCCTCCGGCCCCAATGCGAGAATGTAGGGATTGGCGCTGGTTTCCAAAAAGGATAGCCCGCAGGTCATGATGAAATACGAGAGCAGGAAGGCCCAGAATTCCATCATCCAACCCGACGGAATGAAAAGCAAACAGCCGAGGGCATAGAGGAACAACCCCATCAGAAGACCTTTTTTGTAACTGAATTTCTGAATGAACAGAGCAGCTGGGATCGCCATCACGCAGTAGCCGCCGTAGAAAGCGAATTGCACCAGCGAACTCTCGAAATTGCTGATCAGCAGGATATTCTTGAACGCTGCCACCATCGGATTGGTGATATCGTTTGCAAAGCCCCACAGGGCAAACAGGCTGGTGACGAGGATGAATGGAACCAGAATGGATCTGGGGATGACGGCGTCCGGATTTTTACTGTGCGACATGGCAATTTGGGATGAACGGCACCAACAGTCGGGCACCTGGTAACTGGATTTGCCAAGTCCGCGGACCCTTGACAAGCCTCAAGCATGAAATCGCTTAATTTACCGATTTGGGTGAAGTTTCCAATCAATGCTGGAATCCACCACCATTTCTCGCACACCTTCCGCCCATGCACACCGCCGCCGCAGGATTTACAATGCCACCCGAATGGTCGCCACAAGAGGCGGTCTGGCTGTCATGGCCCGTGGACGATCCTCGCCATTGGGGCGGTGCCAAACGCGAGATGATGTGGCGAAAATTCGCGGAAATCGCCGCAGCCATCTCGCGCCATGAGCCCGTCCGCATCAACGCGCCTGGTGCCGACCACGCGGCGATCGCCGCCGCTTGCAACCGCGCCAAGGCGGTGCCAGAACGCGTGCAACTCTTCGATCACCCACACAACGATGTTTGGTGCCGCGACCATGGGCCGATTTTCCTGAAACACCGGGAGACCGGCGAGGTCGCCGTCAGCGATTGGGAATTCAATGCTTGGGGCGGGAAATTTCCGCCTTGGGATCTGGACAACGCCATCCCCGGCCGCATCGCCGCCGCTCTCGGCAAGCGGGTTTTCAAAGGCGGCATGATCCTCGAAGGCGGTGCCATCGAAATCAATGGCGCGGGCCAAGTCCTCACCACCGAGGCCGTGCTGCTCAATCCGAACCGCAACCCACAGTTGAACCGCCAAGACATCGAACAACTCCTCCGCGATGGCCTCGGGGTGTCCGAGATTCTCTGGCTGAAACGTGGCATCGAGGGCGATGACACCGACGGCCACATCGACGACCTCGCGCGCTTCACCGATGAGCGGACGATTCTCGCCTGCATCGATCACTCCGCTAACAATCGCGATATCCTCAACGACAATCTCGCCCGCTTGCGGTCTTTCCTTGGGCCTAACGGAAAACCATTCGAGGTGGTGAAAATCCCGCTACCGGAAGCCTGTGAAGTCCCCGGCTGGAGATTGCCCGTGCTGCCGGCCTCTTACGTGAATTTCCTCATCGTCAACGGCGGTGTGCTCGCCCCTACCTTCCGCCAAGGACGCAACGATGACCACGCCCTCGGCATGATCCGCGAGTTGTTTCCAGACCGCGAAATCACCGGCATCGATTGCCTCGATCTCGTCGAAGAAGGCGGCACGCTCCACTGCATCTCCCAGCAACAACCCGCGTGATCACCCGCCAAAATGGAACCCGCTTTCGGAATATGGATGAATCCGGCGGTTAGACCCTTTGCCAAAAGTTAGTTCCGTTATTCGGAGTGTGTCTTACAAACGGAGCGGATGATTTTTGGTAGGTTCATCAAGTGCTGGATCGACTCAACGAGCTTGTCGCTGAGGTCCTTGCTTTGTTTCGTGAAGTAGCCGGCCAGATAGTGTCCTTTCAGGTGCTGCCAAAGTCGCTCGATCGGGTTGAAGTCGGGGCTGTAAGGCGGCAAATACACCGACTCGATGTGATGCCAACACAGGCTCTTGGTCTTATGCCAGCTGGCGTTGTCGAGCACGAGCAGAACACGTTTGCCTCGACGCTTAGGCACCTCCACGGCCATCGCATCGAGGACGATCTGGAAAACCGCCGTGTCGCAATGGGGAACGATCATACTCACCAACTGGCCGGTCGAGGGATTGACCGCGCTGATGACATTCTGCCGAACGTGACTCCCCTGATAGGCCTGGGTCGGTCGCGGGCCCCGCTTGACCCATTTATGACGCGGCCGCGGATCCCCTTCGAACCCGGCTTCATCGCCAAAGAAGACTTCACAAACCGGGTCTTCCAACAGTCCGAGAAGCTCAAATGCGAAAGCTTCGCGCTGGTCTTCCCAAGCTTCGCGATCCGGAGGCTCTGGCACGGCCGGGGAATCTTACGGACGTATTCGTGCTCATGAAGATAGCGCACGAGCGTGCGGTAGCTTAGGTCGATTGCCTTTTCCTCGCGCCGCCAGCCGCAAAGTTTGACGACGGCCCAATGGGTTTCGCCCGCCAGTAAAGGATCATCAATATGGGGAAGGATGTCGGCCCCGACTTTTGCAGCTTCAAGCTTGCGGGAGCGGCCGGGGCGGGGCTTGTAGGTAAGCCCGTCGATTCCCTGTGCATTGAAGCGGGAGATCCAGAGCCGGAACATCCGGTCGCTGACGCGACTGTTGCGCAGCACAATGTCGTAGCTCGCTCCAACTAACAATAAATGAATGGCATTGAGACGCAGGAATGCCTTGTTGTCACATCCACAATCCATTGCAACTTCGAGCTCTTCGAGCGTGCAAGTATCGGGATTCGGGAGCTGGTGAGGGCGAGCGATTCGCGAGTATTAAGTGATTCAAACAGTCGTACCAGTCTTTTGTGAGGGTTTCGGCAATTATTTTTGGCAAGGGGTCTAGCTTTGATTTCAAACGAGACATAGCCATTGGCATCGGTGGTGAGTTGTTGTTTGACGTCCAGCTCCGCGATGGCGAGTTCGACCTGCTGCGGTCAAGTCGCGCCCTCGATTTGAACGTGTCCGGCGATGACGTCCTGACAGCATTTCTTGAGTTGCACCTTGTAATCGCGCACATGGATGCGGTGTCTTTCCACGTAAAACACATCCCGCAGAATTCCGCCGTAGTTCCACCAATCGAAGTTCATGGCGGGAATGCCATCCACCCTGCAGTTGTTGTTCACCATCACCACCAGATCATTTTCCCCATCCACCAGCAGGTCCGAAACATCGAACTGGAAGGGAGTGAAACCGCCCTCATGCCGACCGACCTCGGTGCCGTTCAGCCAGACCGCGGCCTGGTAGCTGACTCCCGCGAAGTAGAGAAACTGCCGCTGATCCTAGTCTTTTTTCGCAGTGAAATGACGCTGATACCAGACATTGCCCTCGTAATATTTCAGCTCGGGGACTTGGGAATTAAAATCACCGGGCACGTCGAGGCGGAGTCCGCCGCTGAATGAATACTCCAGAAATTTCGTATTCTTCTGCGCCTTGCGGTTTTGATAGAATTCCATCGTCTCACCACGACCGTAGAGGTCGATGATCGCATTCCACTTGCCGTTCAAGAGCGTGGCGTTCTTGCAGCCATAGGGATTCATCACGAACGACTGAGCCATCAAGTTCAGGGTCAGGCAGAGAAAGACGGCGAAAAGGTGAGGATTTTCAATGGGTTAGGAGCAGGTTTCGGGGTGAAAATTAGCTGTTGGGTGGATGAGTGGCAAAGGTCGATTTCCCCATTCAAAACCACCGCAATGCCTGTGAGCGAGGCGCGCAGGCCACCGAATCGCATGCCGAGCCGGAAAAAATTTTACGCAGGGCCACTAAAGTGCTATAACAGTCGCAGCGCGAGAAAACTTCAGTCTGAAGCCGCTCACAAGAAATCCTCTGCTAGCAGCAATACTCTCAATCAAACGAATCAAATGGAAAATCAAACATCGACAAACTCCAGTGCCGCCGGCCAGTGCCCATTTTCAGGTGATGCTTCGACGCGTCATCCACGCCGCGGAACCAGAAACCAAGACTGGTGGCCCAATCAGTTGCAACTCAACATCCTGCGCCAACACTCGTCGCTTTCCGATCCCATGGGCGAGAGTTTCAATTACACGGAGGAATTCAAATCGCTCGACCTAGCGGCCGTGAAAAAAGACATCTTCGAGCTGATGACCACCTCACAGGATTGGTGGCCAGCGGATTACGGGCATTATGGGCCGTTTTTCATCCGCATGGCATGGCACAGCGCCGGAACCTACCGCACAGCCGACGGTCGTGGCGGCGCTGGAAACGGCACGCAACGCTTCGCCCCACTCAACAGCTGGCCCGACAACGCCAGTCTCGACAAAGCCCGCATGTTGCTGTGGCCGATCAAACAAAAATACGGTCGCAAACTTTCCTGGGCCGACCTGATGATTCTCGCTGGCAATTGCGCGCTGGAGTCCATGGGTTTCAAAACCTTCGGCTTCGGCGGCGGGCGCGCGGATGTTTGGGAACCCGAAGAAGACATCTATTGGGGAGCCGAAGGCGAGTGGCTGGCGGACAAGCGCTACTCGGGCGACCGCCAACTGGAAAACCCGCTTGCCGCAGTGCAGATGGGCCTCATTTACGTCAATCCGGAAGGCCCGAACGGCAATCCCGACCCAATCGCCTCCGCCCGCGATATCCGCGAAACCTTCGCCCGCATGGCGATGAATGATGAGGAAACTGTCGCCTTGATCGCCGGAGGTCACACATTCGGCAAAGCCCACGGCGCGGCGGACCCCGGCAAATACGTCGGACCGGAGCCCGCAGCGGCCCCCATCGAGGAGCAGAGCCTCGGATGGAAAAACAGCTTTGGCACCGGCAACGCGGGCGACACCATCACCAGCGGTCTCGAAGGCGCGTGGAGCAACACGCCGACACAATGGAGCAACAGCTATTTTGAAAACCTCTTCGGCTATGATTGGGAGCTTACGAAAAGCCCCGCCGGAGCGCAGCAGTGGAAACCGAAAGGCTCCGCCGGAGTCGGCACGGTGCCGGATGCCCACGATCCCGCGAAGCGTCACGCTCCGATGATGTTCACCTCGGACATCGCCCTGAAAGTCGATCCAATCTACGCGCCCATTTCGAAACGCTTCTTTGAAAATCCAGACCAATTCGCGGATGCTTTTGCCCGCGCTTGGTTCAAGCTCACCCACCGCGACATGGGCCCGAAAGCACGTTATCTCGGCCCAGAGGTGCCTGCCGAGGAGTTGATCTGGCAAGACCCGGTTCCCGCGATCACGCATCCGTTGATCGATGCTCAGGACGTGACCGCATTGAAAGCGAAGATCCTTGGCTCGGGCATATCCGTTTCCGATTGGGTCTCCACCGCTTGGGCCGCCGCATCCACCTTCCGTGGTTCGGACAAACGCGGTGGTGCCGATGGCGGACGTCTCCGTCTAGCACCCCAGCGATACTGGCAGGTCAACAATCCGACCTTGCTCTCGCACACCCTCCAAACCCTCGAAGGAATCCAGAGCGAATTCAACAGCAAAGCCCCGGGCGGCAAACAGGTTTCCATCGCGGACCTGATCGTGCTGGCTGGCTGCGCGGGCATCGAACAAGCTGCGAAAAACGCAGGTCACAGCGTCACCGTGCCATACACGCCGGGCCGCGCCGATGCTTCACAAGAGCAAACCGATGTCGCTTCCTTCGCCATGCTCGAACCGCAGGCCGATGGATTCCGCAACTACCTGAAAACGCATTACACCACATCCGCGGAGGAAATGCTGATCGATAAAGCCCAATTGCTCACGCTCACGCCTCCCGAAATGACGGTGCTCGTCGGCGGTATGCGCGTGCTGAATGCCAACTTCGATCGCTCGCAGACCGGCGTCTTCACCAAACGCCAGGAATCCCTAACCAATGACTTTTTCGTCAACCTGCTCGATATGGGAACGACCTGGAAATCCACTTCCCCGCACGAGGATTTGTTTGAAGGCCGTGACCGCGTCACCGGCGAACTCAAGTGGACCGGCACCCGCGTCGATCTCATCTTCGGTTCCAACTCCGAGTTGCGTGCCATCGCGGAAGTCTATGCATGTGGCGATTCCCAAGAGAAGTTCCTCAAAGACTTCGTCGCCGCATGGACCAAGGTGATGAACCTGGACCGCTTCGACTTGGCCTGATCCGGAAATGCGGATGAAAAGAAATTGAACCAAAACGCCGCTAAGGCCACAAAGGAAGGCAAAGCGATGGATTGACGATTGTTGAAAGACGATTGTGGATTTCTGATTTTGTAGACCGTCGATCCATCCAAAGTAGCTGGAGCGTCCCCGCTCCAGGCCGCCCTCGGAGCGTCTCGCTCCGAGGATTCTAACTCGGAAACACACACGCCAAACGCCGCACCACCCAATCCCTCATGGGACAAGCCAGCGTCGAAACCACGATGATTCACCTCCACGTCATCGAAGTTGCCGGAGCAGGCGCAGACAGCCCGCTCGATCTCGACCCACCGGACACCTTTGCTCCTCCTGCCGTTTCTTATCCAGATTCACCTTGCCTATCCGACCTAAAGCGAACTCCTAGCAAATCAGTCCTGCAAATAGGTCTTCGGCCGGTAGAGCAGGGCGTAGGGAATAAAGGCGACTGCGGTGCCAAGCATGAGCCAGGTGAAGAAGTGAAAATAGGCCGCGCCTTGGAGTTTGGTTTGTCCTCCGACAAAGGCCTTGACGTGGAGCGGGGTTTCCAGGTTCGGGCCGGCGGTTTTGTCGTTGATTCCCAATTCTTGTTTGCGCCGTTCGAGCCATGGGTTTTCGGGGCGAATTCGGTCCACCCATGAGCGGGTTTGTGCGCCGGTAGGTTCATCCACCGTCAGCACATATCCCATGTCCCAGTGAGTGTTTGCTTGTTGGTCCGGGCCATTGGAAATCAGGCGCGCGGTCCGGTAATTCAATCGTTCGTAGCGAATCGGATTACCCCAGGGATCGTCGCCGAGTTTTCCGCCGAAGGCGGCGGTAAGGCGCTCGGACGAGGGAAACGGATCGTCGTTGCCGGTGGTGGTTTTAAATATTTCCAGCAGCTTCTGATAGGATTCCGAGCGAGGTAATTCGTATGCTTTTAATGTTCCGTCTTCCAAGCGCGCGATGACGTCGTCCGCAGTGCCTGTGATGCCGTCATAGCCGGGAAGCATGATCGTCCGCGGGTCATTGCGCCAATCCTCCGGCAGTTTCGCAATGGCCTCTTCGAGTTGGGTGGTGGCGGCGGATGGGATTTGGATGAAATGATTGACGCCCGCGACAAAGAAATTCCCCACGGCGACTGCGCCGAGGTAATAACACATCAGCAGTGATTTCATCGTTTTCGGGGCTTGGGTGTAGGCGTATTCCAAGGCCACGATGGAAACCATCACTTCCGCCACCGTGAGCAATGCGAATGCCAGGATCTGCCAACCGATGTTCGGTCTTGCTCCGCCATCGATCCATTGCTGGATCACCGCCACCAGTGCGAACGAACTCGCCATAATGAATAAACCGAGGCCGATTTTGCGCAGCGGAGTGAGATTCCAAACCCGATTGCCAAGCGGATAGACGAGATACGCGAAGATCGGAATGAACGTCAGCACGAACACCGAGTTGAGCGACTGGATCTGCGAGGGCAGCCATTCGATGCCGAGGAAATTCCGATCCATGTCGAGCGATTGAAAAATCCAGGTCGAACCGGTTTGATCGAAGAGCGCCCAAAACATCGCCACAAACAGATAGAGCGGCAGCAATTTCAGCATCGCCTTCAACCCATCGCCGCTGAAAGCCTCGCGCAAGAAGCGCTTGCCGCCCGCCGGCACGTGAATGTAGCGGTTTCTGCCCAACCAGAACACCAGCGTGGCCAGCGCCATCAGCACGCCGGGCACGCCGAAAGCCCAGTGCGGGCCATACCACTCGAGCAACCATGGCGTGAGCACCATCGAGAGGAAGGCCCCGATGTTGATCGAAAAATAAAACCAATTGAAAATTCGCGGTAGCAAATGGGCGTTGCGCGCGCCGAACTGGTCGCCGACGTGGGCGGAGACGCAAGGTTTGATCCCGCCGGAACCGAGTGCGATGAGCCCCAAGCCGGCCATCAGCCACCATGGGGAGGCCCCGAAAACGCCCATGCACGCCAGCGCCGCATGCCCGGCGCAATAGACGATCGAAAGGGCGATGATCGTCCGGTATTTCCCGATGAGCACATCGGCGAGCAAGGCCCCCAGAAATGGCGTTAGATAAACCGCGCCATTGAAAAGGTGCACCCGCTCGGTGGCCTGGGCCTCGCTCATGACCGAAGTTCCCAGACCATCCATCAGGTGCAGATATTGCACCATGAAGACGGCGAGAATGGCCTTCATGCCGTAAAACGAGAATCGTTCGGCCGCCTCGTTGCCGATGATGTGGGGCACTCCGGGCGGAAGGCCTTCGAGATTTGCAGGGGAAGTGCGGTATGCCATGAGGATGCGCGGATTGTCCACGCCAGCCTCAGCCCGGCAAGAGATTCATGCGGAAGCTCCCGGACTAACGTATCTCCACTTCGTTGCCGATGTGGGTGAGCAAGTTGATTTCCTCCAGATCCTGGGGCCGCAGGAGGATGCCGTTGGCGGGTTTTTCACTGATGCCATCCCACGCTCGGATGTGCAGGGTGGGCTTGGTGGTTTGAATTTCCTTGGTGGCGGCCCGGTAGTTTTTGGATTGCGGAAGGACGCGTTTGCCATCGAACTCGGCGGTTTTCGAACTTATCGTGCCGCGCTGAGTGGTGGCCGGAATAGTGCCCATCGAGAGCGCCGGGTATTCGCAAAGAAAGCGGCCGCCGTCCCAGAGCGAGATCGACTTGCTGCGCGGCTCGATGAGCAGGCGGAAATTCAACGGCATGACGACGAGTTCGTCGCCCGGCTGAATGCTGCGGAGCTCGGTCATCGCATTGAGGTGCATGATCGAATCAATCGTCGTGTTGTATTTTCCGGCGATGGCGAGGTAGGAATCGCCGCGTTTGACGATATGGATTTGTTTTCCTACCACGTAGCTGGTCGAGAGGATTTCATCGAGGTTCATTTCGCTGACGATGCGGCGGGCGCTCGGCGCGGATGAGGATGATGGGAAGACGTTGACGATGGCGGTGAGCTTTTCGCGGGCCTCTTTGAGTTTGCCCAAAACCAGCAATTCGTGGGCTTTCTGGAATGCCTTTTCGCCGGGGTCGATGTCGGGCATTTCCGCGGATTCAAGCATCTTGGCGAAGTCCTCATTGGACTGGGCATGATGGATGCTACCGGGATTCGGGATGATTTTCGCGAAAATCCCGTCGAGCGGGGCGACCACCACATGATAGGCCAGCATGCCGGTGAAGCCCATAATGGCGAGGACTGCGAGGGCGGCGATAATCTTGAAAAACGTCCAGAAACTCATGGGAGGAAACCGAAGAAGTCAGATGAGACCGCGACGTTTGAAGTCGAAGGCGTTGATTTCGTGAGACCGTAAGATCATTTCGAAGGAAAACTTGAGGATCGAAATTTCCCAAGTGTCGTCCACACCCTCGATGATGGCGAGGGAGGGATTGCCAGTGCGGCGGTTGTCATCGAGCACGCGCTCACGCACGGCGTCCATCGAGTCATGAACGATCTCCTCGTGGACTTCTCCGCGGCGGAATTGAAAGCCATATTGCAGGAAGGCGAGATCCTGTCCCTCGGCCCGGAATTTCTCGACCATCTTATCGAAACGAGCGCGGGCCGATGGATTGAAACCTTCGAGCTCCACATCGCGATACGCTTCCGGGCGAAGAATGCGTGGCCTCTGGGCCTCGACTGCGCCAGTGCGAATGCGTACCTCGCCGACCCGGTCCATCAGTTCGCTGATGAGCTGAAACTCGAATTTCGTTTCACCGAAGGTGGCGATCCGGCGATCCGGCTCGCGCAAGACGCGGGTCGTTTCGAGGGCATAGTGAATATCGTCTTGCGAAGGCATGGTCTAATAAAGTCTCGCCCGAATCCGCGACATTGCAAAGAAAAGGGCGGACATCTCATGGAGAGCCCGCCCTTTCTAAAGTGTCGGTCTTCCGGCTTAGCCTTGTTGGCTGGTGATGTAGGTGATGACATCGCCCACAGCTTGAAGCTTTTCAGCTTCTTCGTCGGGGACTTCGATATCAAATTCCTCTTCAAAGGCCATGACGAGTTCGACGGTGTCGAGCGAGTCGGCTCCGAGATCTTCGACGAACTTGGCTTCAGTGGTGACTTGGTCGGCGTTGACGCCGAGTTGATCGACGATGATGTCCTTTACACGGGCTTCGATGCTTTTATCTGACATGAGTTGCAGTGGTTGTTGGTTAGCGTTGAGGGTGCTTATCGCTTGCCGACCCGACTTTGCAACCCCGAAAACAAAACGGAAGTGGAAAAGCCGGAAACGGTGGGATTTTCATTTAGGAGGAAGCCGGGGAATCCTCGTCCGATGGGGAGTCATCCATGGCCACGAGAGGCGCGTATTCGAGGATTTCTCCCGAGAACTGCGAGCGGATGGCGCGCATCAGGCGCTCCGCGGGTTCGCCGTCTTCCATTTTAAAGCCGCCGTAGGTGAGTCCATCGATGCGGATGCGGCCCTTGCCGGAGTTTCCTTCGTATTCGAGAAACGCCAATCCTTTGGTCTCCCATTTGCGAAGATCGAGCGTTTTGAGATCCGCATAGGGAATTCGGCGGCCCTGCTGGGTGGTGATGCCGTTCTGATCGGCGGAAATCGAGCGCCCGAGCGTGCGGAGCAGAATGAAAGCCGCCGCCGCCGCCAGCGCGAGGCAAATCCAAAACACCACCCATTGTTCGCCGATCTTGCGGGCATCGTAGGGCTCCTCGGACGGGGATGCGGGAAATCCGCGCTCTTTCGAGTATTCCAACCACAGTTTGTTCCACTGCAGCGGTTTCATCTTCTCGAAATCGCAAAGGATTTCCGGCCACGGCATCGGCAATTTCAGGGTGGCGGGCAGGAGCGCGAGGTCGTCCGGAAAGCGCACGAATTGCTTTTGTGCGTGCGTTTTCCATGCTTCGGGCGTGAGTTGGCCGTCCGAATTCATTTTGGAAAACTCGTCGTTGGCGCTCTGGAAGGTTTTGTAGAGATAGAAAACCTCGTTCTTTTTCCGATAGCCGGTGGAGCCGTCGAGATAGAAAAGCACGGAGAAAACCCCAAACATCAACAACATCACGAGAGCCCGGAGGAGGAACCAGGAGGTTGGTTTGCAGATTATCGGCTCGTTCACATTCATCAACTTGGCTCAAATCATGACTTATGATGTCGGCTTGGCAAGCCAAAGGGAAATACGAGGATAAGGATTCCGGCTTGTCGGGCGCTCACAAACCGATTACTAGAGCGCCGCTATGCCAATCGCAACTCCCGCGCAATATCGCGCCATGTTGGACGCCGCCCAGAAAGGCGGCTATGCCTACCCCGCCATCAACGTCACCTCGCTGCCCACCATTAACGGCGCACTCCGCGCTTTTGCTGAGGCAAAATCCGACGGAATCATTCAGATTTCCACCGGTGGTGGCGAGTTCGCTTCCGGAACCTTGGTTAAGGACGCCGCCTTCGGTGCCATCGTCCTAGCCGAAGCCTGCCACCTCTTGGCGGAAAAATATAACGTCCTCATCGCCCTACACACCGACCACTGCCATCCGGCCAAGGTCGACAGCTTCCTCAAGCCGCTGCTTGAAGCTTCCCGCAAGCGCATCGCCGAGGGCAAGGGCCCGCTTTTCCAATCCCACATGTTCGACGGCTCGGTCGTTGAACTGAAGGAAAACCTCGAAATTTCCAAAGCCCTCCTCAAAGAGTGCACCGAACTCGGCATCATCCTCGAAGTCGAAGCCGGCTGCGTCGGTGGCGAAGAAGACGGCCACGACACCTCCGGCCTCCCGATCGAAAAGCTCTACACCACTCCTGCCGACATGGTGGAAGTTTACGAAGCGCTTCAACCGATCGGCCGCTTCCTTTTTGCCGCGACCTTCGGCAACGTGCACGGGGCCTACAAGCCCGGCGCGGTGAAACTCAAGCCATCCATCCTTCGCGACGGTCAGAAAGCCGTCATGGACAAACACGGCGCAGCCGCGGAAATGGACCTCGTCTTCCACGGCGGCTCCGGCACCTCCGAGAGCGACCTCCGCGAAACCCTCGACTACGGCGTCGTAAAAATGAACATCGATACGGACACGCAATACGCGTTCACCCGGCCGATCGTCACCCACATGTGCCAAAACATCGAAGGCGTGCTCAAAATCGACGGCGAAGTCGGCGACAAAAAGCACTATGACCCGCGCTCCTATTTGAAAAAGGGCGAACTCAGCCTTTGCGAGCGCATGAAAGCCGCTTGCGACGATTTGCGCTCCACCGGTCAAACGATCTGCGGAAAAGTTTAATCAACTCCTCACCGGGGCGGCCTTGGTTTTCCAAGGCCGCCCCTTTTTTGTGGCTGCGTCGGCCCGTAAACGAGCCATCTTGACAATCCGCCTATACCATTCAGATTCAAACGCACACGATCATATGCCTTCCCCCAAAAACAGCCAAGAGCACCCGCTTGTAAATATTCTGATCAACGTGCTCATTCCAGTGCTCGCCCTGAGCTATCTGAGCAAGGACCCGGAATTCCAACAGGCCATCGGCAAAGCCGTGCGGCCATGGCACATCGGCCCGCTCAAGGCATTGGTGGTCGCCCTCATGTTCCCCATCGGCTACGGCGTCTGGCATTTCGCGAAAACCCGCAAACCGAATTTCTTCTCGGCCCTTGGCTTCATCTCCGTGCTGCTCACCGGCGGTCTGACGCTTTTCCTATGGAACAAGGACGGCACCGTGAAACCCCACGCGGACATCTTGTTCGGCCTCAAAGAAGCCTCGATTCCCTTCGTCCTCGGGCTGGCCGTCATCGGCTCACATTACACCAGCAACCCTCTGCTGCGGCTTTTCATCTACAGTGATTCCTTCTTCGACATTCCGAAAATCGAGCGCCGTGTCGATGAGATCGACGGCCGGCTTCGCTATCAACAAATCCTTTTCCAAGCCACCCTGATGTTTGCCGCGTCCTTCTTCATCAGCACCGTGCTGAATTTCGGACTCTCCCTGTATTTCCTCGGCGACCTTGATCACGCCGCCGCCAATGCCCGTGAACTTTACAACGAACGTGTCGCCAAACTCACCGGCTGGGGTTTTGCCGTGATCGGCGTGCCCATCCTTGTTTTTCTATTTTTCACCCTACGCCGCCTTCTCAAGAGCCTCAGCTCTCTGACCAGCATGAAGGACGAGGAGCTGATGCTTCCGCGCTGAGAGAATCTGCACACGCCGCAGAAATCAATCGACTAGATTGTCAACGCGCTGGGCGAGCTCGATGTCGAGCTGCGTCACGCCACCGGCATCATCCGTGGTCAGCCTCAATAACACCTTGGTGTGGCGGATGGTGATATCCGGGTGGTGCTGCGCTTCTTCTGCTATTTCGGCCAGATCGTTCACGAAATCAATCGCGTCATTGAATTCCTCGAACTCGATCGTCCGGGTGATGGCTTTTTTCTCATACTCCCACTCAGGGCATTTTTTCAGTGCGGCGGTGAGGTCGGCGGATTCAAGAAGTTCGGACATAATTTAACTCGGGAAAAGATTACCCGCAAATATTGCCGCCACTCATTCCGCGTTGGCAAGCCCGATTCGAAACTTCTCAAAAAACACGGCCCACGGAAGCGAATCGTCGGCAGCCAAACAAGTAGCATGCCGGGACCTTGACCTGATGCGCCCGATAGCGCAAAATTCCAACATGTTCAGCGCCAGCAAACTCACTCCGGAACAAATCGCCTCGCTCAAACAACGCGCCGCCGAAGGCTCCTCGATGTCCGATCTCCAACGCCACCTGAAGGAAGATTACGAAATTTCCCTCACTTACATGGACACCCGCTTCCTGATTCTCGATCTCGGCATCGAGTTGATCCAAGAACCCAAGGAACAACCCAAACTCGAGGAGGAAAAACCCGCCCCCGTCCCAACCGGCACAGTTACCGTAACCATGGACGCCCTCACGCTGCCCGGTGCCCTAGTCAGTGGCAAAGTCACCTTCAGCGATGGCGAAAAAGCGATTTGGATGCTCGATCAAACCGGCCGCCCCGGCCTCGATCCAGACACGGCCGGCTACCGCCCGTCTCAGGAGGACATCATGGAATTCCAAGTCCAACTCCGCGCGCTGATCGAAAAAAGCGGTCTCTGATTCTTGATCGGAAATTGCCAACACAAACCGCCCGCTGCGGTGTTCTACACCAAGAACATGCCCACTTCAAACCGCCAGTCATCCCGACTCCAGTGGCCCAAAATCGGCACAGTCTTGGGTCTTTGCGTGCTGACACTGTTCCATGGTTCGTGCAATTCCAAAAAGTCCACATCACAATCGCCCGACGACACGCCCAAGGAAACTAACATGGGTTTCAGTTCCGATCTCGCCCTCGCCCGCGTGGATCTGGCCAAACAAGCTGTCGCGAGACTCGCGCCGGAACAGGCGTTGCCATTGTTAGTGGCAGCCATGAAAGCAAACCCTTCCTGCTCTGAAGCGATCAGCATGGCGGGCGAGGTTTTGCAGCAAACTCGCTGGTTTCTGCCGGAGGCCGCCCTCAAACACGGCCACATGAAGATTGACGGAATCCATCTCGACTCGGCCTCGACCCTTTGGTCAGCGGTATCCTTTGATGATGAAAGCGATCTGAATTCAAACGTCCACACGGTCGCAAAATGGAATCTGGACACCCTCCGGATTGAAAACGTGCTGTTTCCCGCGCAGGCCAATGAAACGAGTTGCATGCTGTTTGATCCCACCCACCGATACGCAGTCATCAAGCGCTCGCTTTCCTCCCGTGAAGACACGGTTCTGCTATGTGACGCGCAATCCCTCAAACCCATCCTGGACCTCGGCCCGTTGCCGAAATCCCTCTCTCCTTCCGCCGTCATCGTGTTTTCAGCAGACGGGCTGTTAGTCGCTCACCCGACTTTTACTTCAGACACCAATCGGGCTCTGATCTGGAACCTGCGGGACACTAGGACCGGTGAAATCATCCGTACCTCCGCGCCATACCAGTCAGACCAACCGCAACCTCTAACCGCATCTCTGAATCGCTCGCGATTGCGCATCCTCCATTCCGATGCCACACTGCTAGAAATACCCGTTTCTCCGGCAAATCCAGAAACCCGAAAATCCACTGAGCATTCGGCACACATGCTTCAAGCTCAATTCAGTGAGGATGGTGCTTTCGCCGAGGCCCTCTATGAATTGGACGGGCCGCACAGACGCCCCACTCTGATCACCCTGACCATCGATGAAAACCACACCTTGGATCCAACAGATTCGGTGGCTTCGCTCGAAAGATTCCCATGGACTTCGGAACCCAACATCTGGAGCGCTTTGCTCCGTGAAGAGAAATTCCCACAGATCCGAGTGGATGGCAATCTGGTCACATTCCCCCACCTCCATTTCCCCTCCTATGATGTGAATTCAAGCATCACTGCCGTGGCGCTCCGCGGCGACCGCATCGCCTTCGGCGACATCAACGGCGGACTCAACCTTTATCGAATCCTCCCTTTGCCATCCGCCCGCCGCAGTTCCAAACCGTTCTCACCAAACACACTTAAGCCGCATGACATCAGCGCAGTCGCAAACCTAGCAGAGACATTGACAGGAAATTGCTATGATCCTGTAAACCGTGAAATGATCCCGAGCAATCCCCAACAACGGCTCGAGGCCTTGGGAAAATGCGATTTCGAGGCTCTTTCCCGAGTGTTTCCATCACTGGATTTCAGCCCGCTGATCGAAGCGATCAAGAAATCCCCACCTCGCGCGATCCCGCCCGACGCAGCCAACCTCTTCACTCAACGAATCGCCCGCGCCACCGATCATTCACCTTATCCTAAATTGATCGCCGTCTTCGAAAAAGCGGATGCCGACACCGTCAAATCCGCCATTCAATCCGCAGGCCCTAGCGGCCCCGCCGCCGCAAAGACCCTCGAACTCGCTCTCGCTTCCACCCACCCAGAATGGATCGAAGCCTGTCTGAGCAATGCCAAAGACCTGCCGCCATTGCTCCGAAATATCGCACTTTCCCGCATCGCATGGCTCCAAGACCGCAAGGCCGACGCAATCTCCGGATGGCCCGAGGTGCTCCCCGATCTAAATCAGGTCCGCCTCCGCGAAGATTGGGACGGCTGGGAAAGCGCGGATTTCAGCCCGGCGCTGGAAAACCTTCGCCTTTGCGTGAGCGAGGAACTCGACGCCCTCGTCGTATCCGAAGTCTCGACACCAAAACAACGCCAAGCCGTCATCGCTCGCCTCAGCGATCCTCTCACGCTCAAAGCCGTCGGCCGCAAGCGGTTTGCAAATGCCTGTCTCAAGGCCGCCCTCGCCCTCTCGACGTTCAAAGAGCACAGCGAGACCACTCTCAAACTCGCCGCCACCGCCCGCAACCTCGGCGAATCCCCCACCCCATGCCTCCGCGCCGAGGCGCTCTCATACACCGCGCTCGGCGATTACCAGAAAGCCCGCGACCGCTGGGTGACACTCATCACCGAGCATCCGATCCAAGACCAAGTCCCCGGCGATTATGCCGAAGCCGCTTACACTTCATTTGAAAATACCGATCCGCAACAAGCGATGGCCATCCTAACCACCGGTCACCACCGTTTCCAGAACGACGCCAACTTCGCCCTACGCGCCGGATGGATCGCACTTCTAACCAACAATTCAGAACAAGCCTATCGATTCCTGATCTCCGGCCGGGAGATTGGCTACCCGCCGGAGAAACTCGAAAACGCACTCGCCCTGCTCGCCCTCGCCGCCGCGCAAAGCGGTGCCACCGATGACGCTATCGTGTTCTATCAGGATCTTATCCGACTGGCCCCCGCCTGGAAAAATCCCAAGACCATCAATGCCCTCGAATGGCCGGAGGAAATGAAGAACACCCTTCGAAGTTTGGTTCCATGATCCAAACCGTGGACAGCAGGCTGTCTCACGGAATTCGGAAACCGGCTACACGCAGTCCATGATCTTCGGATTCCGAAGTCATGGCCCGACCACATGTTGTAACATACATTCCACAATGTCGGCGTAGATCGGATAGTGTGTGACGAGCACGTTGTCATGGCCGGCACCGGGGATTTCCACCCACTTTTTGGTAATGTCCGCTGATTGAAACCTTCCGCCAATGCTTTCGAATATGTCTCATGGTGTCGTCAATCATCAGTGACCGATCTCATGCAGAGCGGTCGCCACTTGTTCCGCGTTTTGTTGCTGGATCGTATTGTGGCGCCCGCCGGGAACCTCCGAGAAGCGGACGATGTCTTTCCGTTCGTCGGCCATTTTGCGGCTCATGGTCACTGGGATCACCTCATCATTGGTGCCATGAATAATGATAACCTCACCGGAACCTCGGGCACTTAACTCGGCGAGTCGCGCTTCATTATCGAATCGATGCGTGACCAATAAACCCACCGGCAGACCGACCACGACACGGGCCATGTCCATGGTGCTGGTGAATGGCGAGATTAGAACACCACGCTGGATTTTGAATTCGGTGGCTGCAATCAAACTGGCGGCGCCCCCTAGGCTGTGGCCGAAAAAACGAAGGCGCTTGGGAAATAGATAAGCTTCGATTGGCGACTGGCCACCAGCCACAGCGGAATAGTCACGATCACGAGCAGATAGATCGTCAACCGGATGAAACGGCGGGAAAGCTTGGGCTTCTGAGGCGAGCTTACGTGCATGAATCGTCTTTCACTCGGTTGATTTCCTCGATGTCGGCAAGGTCTTGCAGGCGGCCTGCGGTTTGTTTAGCGACAATTAAATCGGCCTTTCCCAAGTAATAGATAGGAAAGTCGTTCTCCTCTGAAACAACTCTGTTTGACCAGGCCGATTCAAAATTCAGACCGGGAATTGTGGTATGAAAATCGATTTCACAAGGTGGAACTCCGAGGTTGAACTGCGTACCAGGTGTTGCAAAATCCTCTCGAGTGACGCCGACCATCGGAATACCGAAATTTAGAAATGCCATATTAGTTTGCGCGAGTTTTCCGCCGTGGGTTCGAGCCAGATGTCGATGTCCTTGGTGTAGCGCGGTTGTGAATGATGAATCACTGCATAGCCGCCTGCCACTAGATAGCGGACGTCACATTCGTGTAAGCTTCGTAACAGATCTTTGAAGTCGGAGTTCATCGGGGTGCATTCCTTTCATTCCAACCCAGTAGTCGTAAACGAGTTCCCAGGCAGCCTTTCGACGGTCGGCACCGCTCAGTGCCTGCCAATCCCTGACCTGCTGGGTCCGCTGTTCTTCGAAGGAATCGAATTTACGGATTTTCCAATGGGAGCGGTCCTTGACGGGTTGGATGTCGTTTTCCATCTTGTTTTGCAAATTACCTGAATGCGAGGATTCCGGCAAGGTGGGAGTTTGGGCAGGACGAAACGCGCCGTCAGTCGTTGAAATAACCGAGGGCAAGGCTGCGGTGGGGATGGTCTGCAAGCTCGTTGCGGAGGGCTTGCAGGCGTGCGACAAGGTCGGCACCGAGCGCGGATTGCAGTCGCTCTTCGTAGGTGGCTTGGGCGTGTTGATCGCGCACTTGCTTCTGCCACGGTGCGGTGAAGATGAGGTTGATCTCATCGTGAAAATTCCGTTGGCGCAGAGCTTCCCACTCGCCGCAGTCAAGTCAGATGCCGCCGGTGATCGAGCGGTCGATGCTGAAGGCAAGTCCATGGCCGATCTTGTAGCGGGTCATCAACGTGCCGGACTCGGGGCAGATTCGGGCACTGGATGGATCCATCTCGGTTGCGAGCGGTGAGGCGGTTTCCGGAAGTTGAGGCAAACGCGCTTCCTGTTTTTCCAACCAGCTCATGTAACACACTGCGGGAATGTAATGACCGCCAGAAGCCGCGCATTGGTAGGCCTGCAAGTTTTCGGTTAGATCAACCGGGGACAGGGGCTTGCCGGTGATCGGACTTTTGAGTGCTTACATGGTGGGGTGGCTTTGTTGAGGAGAATTCGCGCGGAATGAATTCCGAACTCCAGTTAGGCCAGGATCTGTGCGAGCACGTAAGGGAGGATGCCGCCGGCGCGGTAGTAGTCTTTTTCGACCGGGGTATCGATGCGGACGATGACTGGAATATCGAAGGTTTCGCCGCAGGCCTTGTGAACTCGCAGCGTGGCTTGTTGCTGCGGTTTGAGGTCGTTGTCGATGCCGACCAAATCAAAGGTGGCATCCGCGAGATCCTTGACCTTGTCGTAGTCGGCCTTGTTGACGAAGTTGCAGGGCAGCACGCCCATACCGACGAGGTTGGAGCGGTGGATGCGTTCGAAGGATTTGGTGATGACCGCCTTAACTCCTAACAAACTGGTACCTTTGGCGGCCCAATCGCGACTGGATCCCATGCCGTAGTCTTCGCCGCCAAGGATGATCGTCGGATTACTGTCTTTCTGATAGGCTTCGGCGGCATCATAGATGGAGGTGGTTTCACCATTGAGCTTGGTGACTCCACCCTCGATGCCCGGAACCATCAGGTTCTTGATGCGGACATTGGCGAAGGTGCCGCGCGTCATGATGCGGTCATTGCCGCGGCGTGATCCGTAGGAATTGAAGTCCGCGAAGCTGACGCCGTTTTCGAGCAAGTATCGTCCCGCGGGACTATCCTTCTTAATGGCTCCGGCGGGCGAGATGTGGTCGGTAGTGACGGAGTCTCCGAAAATCCCGAGCGGACTGGCGCCGTGAATTTCCTCGATATCGCGCGGGGTCGGTGAATAGCCGTCGAAGAACGGCGGTTCCTGGATGTAGGTGGACTGGCGGTCCCAATCATAGACATCACCGGTGGAGGATTTGATTTCGTTCCACTTCGGATTTTGATCGGCGAAACCGGTATAGAGGCGTTGGAACACGTCAGGCCGCAGCGAAGCGTTCATAGCGGCTTCGATTTCCGCCGAGCTCGGCCAGATGTCTTTCAGATAGACCGGATGACCGTCGGGGCCGTAGCCTAGCGGTTCGGTTTCCATATCGATATCGACGGTGCCGGCGATGGCGAAGGCGACGACGAGCGGAGGCGACATGAGGAAATTCGCCTTGATCGATTGGTGGACGCGGGCCTCGAAGTTGCGGTTTCCTGATAGAACGGAGGCGGCGATGATGTCCTCGGATTTCACGACGTCCTCGATACCGGGATCGAGCGGGCCTGAGTTGCCGATGCAGGTGGTGCAACCGTAGCCGACGGTTTGGAAGCCGAGCTTGTCGAGCTCCGCTTGGAGGCCGGTTTTATTGAGGTAATCAGTAACGACACGCGAACCGGGCCCAAGCGATGTTTTGATCGATGGCTTGATTGTCAGGCCTTTGGCGTTGGCTTTTTGCGCGAGCAGGCCTGCGGCGAGCATGACGCTCGGGTTCGAGGTGTTCGTGCAACTGGTGATCGCAGCGATGAGCACCGAGCCGTGGGTGATGGTGTCTTTGATGCCGCCCTTGCTGTCCACGGTCACTTCCCAAAGCGGGTAAGACGGGGTATCGCTCGTTTCCGTGATCACACCGACTTCCGCACCGAAGGCACGGCCGATGCCGCTGGTGTCGTCCGGGATGCTGTCGAGCGAGGCGGGCAGATCTAGCGGTTCTTCGGAACCGGCAGAGAGTTGCTTGTTGTAGCCGTCTGGTGCGGGACCGGTGAGCAACGATGCCCACTTGGCTTTGAGAGATTCGATTTCAATCCGATCTTGCGGGCGCTTCGGGCCGGCGACTCCAGGTTTGACCGAGGACAGATCGATTTCGACAATTTGGGAAAATTCGAGGGCATCCTTGTCGGTCGGGATGCCCCAGAGTCCTTGGGCCTTATAATAGTTTTCGACGGTTTTGCAGAGTTCCGGCGGGCGGCCGGTGCCTTCGAGGTAACCGGTGGTGATTTCGTCGATGCCGAAGAATCCCATGGTCGCGCCGTATTCCGGAGCCATGTTGGCGATGGTCGCGCGGTCCGGCAGGCTGAGGGCTTTCGCGCCGGGGCCGTAGAACTCGACGAATTTTCCGACGACCTTGGTTTTGCGCAGCAACTCGGTGACAAGCAGAACGAGGTCGGTGGCGGTGACGCCGGTGGCGAGTTCACCGGTAAGGTAAACGCCGACGACTTCCGGGACGAGGAATGTGACCGGTTGGCCGAGCATTCCGGCTTCCGCCTCGATGCCGCCCACGCCCCAACCGACCACGCCGAGGCCGTTGATCATGGTGGTGTGGGAGTCGGTGCCGACGAGTGTGTCCGGATAGAAAACACCGTCTTTTTCAAGCACACACTTAGCGAGGTATTCGAGGTTCACTTGGTGGACGATGCCGATGCCGGGCGGGACGACCTTGAAGGTCTCAAAGGCTTGTTCTCCCCATTTTAGAAATTCGTAACGTTCGCGGTTGCGATGGAATTCGAGGTCAAGATTGCGGTTGAGCGCATCGCCGGTGCCGGCGTAATCAACTTGAACTGAGTGGTCCACGACCAAATCCACGGGCACGAGCGGCTCGATCATCTTCGCATCGCGTCCCATCGAGTGGACGGCGGACCGCATGGCCGCGAGATCAACCAGCAGCGGCACACCCGTGAAATCCTGAAGCACGATGCGGGCGACGACGAAGGGGATTTCATAATCGCCCGGAGCCTTCGCATTGTAGTTGGCAAGGTTGCGAATGTCCTTTTCGGAAACCTTGAGACCGTCGTTGTTGCGAACGAGGGATTCGAGCACGATCCGGATGGAAACCGGTAGGCGGGAGAGGTTCGGAAAGCCTTGCTCGGCGAGGGCGGGAAGTGAGTGAAATTTTCCTTCGGAGCCGGAGCCGGTGGTGAAAGTGCGGAGCGTGTTCATGGTGGATAAGCGGGATTCAGTGAGCGGCTGGCATGCCATGCCGCGCGGCGGAGTCGCGGCAGGCTATCGATCCACCGGGATTTGTCAAAATCGTTCGATTTGGGGAGCAGGTTCTTTCATTGTCAGCGGAAAAATGACCGTGCTGGGCTCCACGCATGACGGATTTCGGCCAATTGTGGGTGTTTACAGGGCTGATGGTGCTGGGGCAATGCAATCACTCAACCCGAAGATCGCCCTGTTTCTCGCGGCGGTGTGCGCATCATTCCTCGCTGGAGCCCATCCGGTGTGGTGGCCGTATGTAATCTGGGGCGTGGTGTTGGGGCGTGGGGCGTGGGGCGTGGGGCGTCGGGCGTCGGGTTGGGGTGAGGTCGCTGTGGGTATTGATGCTGCAATTTCTGCCGCTGCAACGGGGCTATCAAAAAGCGGCGCTATGGATCGACGCCTTGTTTGGCATCACCCTCGTTATTCTTGCGGTAATCTTGATTATCACAGGTGAATAAATTCGCCCATGCTATCGATTTAAATCCAACGATGAGATGACAGATCTATCAATGTTGCGCGATCCTTCTGCGCAGCCAGTAACCAGCCAGCGAAAGAATCGCGAGGGCAGCGATGATGGCGTAAATCCATGTCGCATCGAATTGTGTGACAGCGCTACCCGCACCCACTGGGATCGCACAAAAAGCGACATAAACGGGCGCGCCCACCCAGAAATAGATCCGGAATGGAATGTCAGTAAGCGCTAATAGATAGAGTTTTGCAAAATACGGCGGACCGTGGATGGCCGCAAACAAGGCCGTAAGTTTGATGCGATGCCCGGGGCTGATGGGTGAAATGGCGTAACCCGCCCGCTCAAGAAAGTTTCTCATCTGGTCACGGAACAAACCGTGAGATAAGTGGTATGCCGTAAAGTTGTGAAAAAAGACGGCCACAGAAGATACCGCCATTCCGCCGGTGAATCCGAACCGAATGCCAGCCAACACAAGCAGGATGCTGAGGGGAAATCCCGCCAAAGGCAGAATGAAAAACAAAACGATAAACCACACGGCATGAATGCGTTTACCGAATTCAATGATCACCTCCTGGCTGAGATCGTGCTGATGGATTTGCACAAACCATCCGCCTGCGATCAATAAGATCAGGACGATGGCGGTCCTCACACGATGTTGCAGCAATAGTTTAAGCAGCTTCATGATTCGGGTGCAGTCTGAGTTCCACACAGAGCGGCAGATGGTCCGAGGCGATCCGTGCGGTCGGCGTTTCAGGCAAATCGACATTTTCCACTGAGAAATGAGGACTGATAAATACGTGGTCGATTCGCAATAGGGGCTTCACGGACGCGAACGTGGCGAGGGGTTTGTGATCCACTGCGGCAATCTGGGCGTCGCGTAGCCGTCCTTGCAGGATTTGGAAAACCTTCGAACGCGGGCCCGAGTTGAAGTCGCCGCAGAGGATCACCGGTTCGTTTTCCGAGATACCGCCGAGCCAATCTTCTCCTAACAATTCGTTCACCTGAAAGTGCCTCTCCGCCCGGCCAAGACCGAAGTGCGTGTTGATGAAATGCAGCGGACGACCGCCGAGCTCCAGCGTGACCCAGATTGCTCCCCGTGCCTCGCGGAATGGTCGGCGATCCGTCCGGGTAAAACGCTCGGATTTGACAACCCGGAAGGAATGCCTGGCGAAAATTGCGATACCGTAGCGCTCCTTTTCCTCCTCGATCATCGCATGAAACACATGCTCCATCCGCAGGTGATTGGCGATGACCGCCGATTGATCGTGGCCACCACTGCGCAACCGATGGGCGTCGAGTTCCTGAACCGCTACGATATCCGGATCGCAGTGGTTGATCACGCGCGCCACGCGCTCAGGACGGATTTTTCCATCGATGCCGATACAACTGTGGATGTTATATGTCATCACGCGGATCGGCAAATCACGTTCACGCGTCAGGTGATGAGGCACCCGCTCCTCGCGAGGCCCATCACGGCCGAGAAAGTGACGGGCGATACTCCAGAGGTCCTCTCCCCTCACCCGTTTCCGGGTCTGTTGCAAATGCGCGACGTGCCAGCGCCGGATACGATCTGGAACTAACAGAAATCCACGAGTTTCTTCAGAACCCGGTCCGCCATGAGCACCATTTTCATGGGAAAAACTCAGCGGCATTTGTTGTGGATCCCATCCGCTCAGCACCAAATCCCCAGCATCGGGGTGTTGGCAAAGTCGCATCAAATCCACTGCAGCTTCTTGCTGATAGGGATGCTCCGCGCCAAGAATATCCTCGCCGTGGCCCGGCAGGATCCATTCGCCGCACCTGTTGAAAGCGCGCACAGCACCATCAGCGGACCGCAGCAGAACGAGCGGCACACCTGCCACCACAAGTTCCCGCGCATAGCCTGCCATCACAGCGGTTGGCAGCGATGAAGGGAAATATAGCTGCCCCACGGGGCCGAGCGCTGTGAAAATAATTTGATTCGCAGGATCTGGCGGCGCGGCGCGGCCGTTGGCGGCGGGTTTCATGAGAAGGAAACGCCGAAAACGATTCAGCGTGTTGCCGACGAATTGCGGCAGTCCGTTCACCCAGATTTCCTTGCCAGCGAGCGCCCCGCGCGAAAAAACCTCATGTAAGGCCGCCTCGATCTCCCTGCCGTTTCTCTTCACAAATGACTGCGTCCGTTCCTGCCCGTGGTCGGAATGGATGATCCACTCGTAATCGCGGTAAACCGAGTGCCCCGCCGCATGGCAGATATCACGCACCGCATGATCAATTCCCTTCAGTGTCCAGTGAGCGAACGCCGAGTCCGGCCCGCGGCGGTGGGCTTGCTCGTCGTAGCCGAGGAAGTTCGCATGAATCACCTGCACTCCGCGTTCGATATCCAACAGCACCCGGAAGCGGATCATTTCACGCAACATGATGCAGACCAGCACCCGCGAAGGAACAAACGCGAGTTCTTTGAGGAAATCCTCACGCTCGTAGAGCCCTTTGCACATGTCCAGCAACGCCAGTCCAAGCTCTAACACTGAAAGACCGGCCATGCGGAGTATCTTGGGCGCATAAACAATGGCAATGATCAAGCCCTTCAAAAAACTCATCCGGCCGAGAAATTTCTCCGGGGCCATGTCTTGCGAGCAATAGCGCGAGAACTCCGCCCCGGCCCGGTAGATGTTGGAATAGGAACAACCGTCTTTCAGCAAGGGTTCGGGGCATTGCCTCTCAAGCGTCGCTTCGATCTCCGCTGCAGCCCTAGCTTCATTCATGCGAAATATATCGCCGGTTTTCCGATGGAGAAACTCAAAACTCGGCACTGCCAAGCGCACGCCGAAGAAAATCTCTCCCTGTACGGCCGGCGTACTGGATGGAACACCAGAGAAAAAACTTTCGAGAGTGAAGTGCCCCTGTCGGATCAACCGGGCTAGAAATGGCAACTTGCCGGACTCCAACGCACGCTCCATCTCCGTCCGCGACAAACCATCGATCTGAAGGACGATCAACCCCGGTAAATCCGCCTCACCCGCGGGCGAACGAATCCCGAGGAGACGCGCGACCCAATAAGTGCGGTTGAACTTTCTCCGCAAGCACCGGATGCAAACAGCAATGCGACTAATCAAGGCTTACCTCCGTGGCTGGGGTTACCATCATGCCGGCGGCAGCGGCCGACACCTTTTCAAGAAATAGATTCCACTCGATTTCGATCCCGGAAATCAGACGATCCCACGGCATCGAATCACCGCCCGTCGCAGTAGAAACGGTTCCGGCGATTGCATCGGTATAACAATCAATCATACACTCGACACAACGATCGGTCCCATAAGTCACCGCAGTCATCCGCGCATTCCGCGCCAAACGCCGTGACATTAAAGGATCACGAATGAGCGTACCCAATGCGTAGGAAAACGCATCGGCCGATGCATTCGATTTCAACAAAACTCCATTTTCACCGTCATGGACGATATCGCGAACTCCGGAGCCATCGAGGGCGCAAACCGGTTTTCCAGCCGCCATAGCTTCTGCGATCACGAGTCCTTGGGTCTCAGTTTGAGAGGAGAAGACGAACCAGTCCATTGCCGCATAGGCATCGGCGAGCTCAGAACCTGTTAGCTTACCAATAGACCTGACCTGCCGCTCGACTTTTTGTTGTGCAAATATATCCAGCATATTTTCACGGGCTTCGCCATCGCCGACCATGAGAAAAACCGCATCCGGAAACTCACGCAGACTCGTCGCCACGGCATCCGCGAGAAAAGTCAGATTTTTTTCCATCGCGAGGCGTCCAACATGGCCGATCACTTTGGCATCCATGTCGATTCCAGCTTGTTCGCAAAAGCGTTCACCATTTCCGGTTGCGAAAAAACCGAGGTCGATGCCTGTCGGAATCGTCCTGACCGGAGTGGTCACGCCACGCGCTTTGAGCAGGCGCTCGATGCTCTCGCTGGGCGCGATGACACGGTCGCACAAATTGCAGTATTCCGTGGAAAGTTGAATCGCCACGCGCTTGAGCATAAGAGAATCCAGCGGCACATAATGGGTGTAGCATTCGTAGAGCGTGTGATGGGTAAACACCACCGGGATATGCCTTTTCCATGCCTCGCGTAGCGCGGAATCACCCAACAGGAATGGATGATGGCTGTGGATCAAGTCTGGCTGAAAATCGCTGAGAAAATCATGGATGACATTCGGAACCGGCAGACGAACGCTGAAGTCGCTACCATTGAAGTTTTGGATCGATGGAACCCGCAACACCTCAGGCGACTCCACCGCATCCTTAAATTCCGGGGCGATCACGCGGACTTCATGACCCAGCTTGCGGCAGCAGTTTTCCAAGGTTTGCACCGCCTTCGCAACACCGCCGACATGCGGCAGATACGTATTGGTGAACATTGCGATTTTCATCATCTTTGGAGTTGGAAAATCCTGTCTGATGGGTCGGCGTCGATTGATTTGAATCCCGGCACCGCAATCCTGAGAAACGGCGGAGGTTCACGCCATTGCGCATCCAGTGTCAGGCGTGAACCGACGAGATTCACGCTCACAGGACCCCATGCTGTGGGCGTCGGCCCGAAACCAATCTCGCCATCAAGCCATTCGGGAAGGATACCGGATCCAATCACCAGAAGCCGGGCTTCTTCCCTAACAAACGCATTGCGCATCATCATGATCCACTCGCCAGCCGCCCAGCCGTGTTGCCCGTCACCCATACAGCCACCAAGCGTAATCGGATGAATGGCCTCGGGCCACTGACCGGTGGGCGATGCCAATTCCGCTACCCGGCGGACGAGAGCGGCGAAGCGGAAATCGCCCGCCCGCAACAGCGTCTGGGCTAGATCTAATGTTAGATAGGCATTAACCCCCGAGTGGATCATCTCCTGGAAAAATCCGCCCTGATGGAAACAGTGATCGATCAGAAATTCAGCTGTCGCTGCCAACCGTGCTTCCCCCGGAGAATAAAGTTGGAGCGGATAGTCGGCGACCATCGAGCCAATAGCCCCGGCATCCAATCTACGCCCGGGCGCGGCGGGCAGCGCTCCCTTGGCGCGGGATTGCGGAATGGTGACAAGACTGGCCTCAATGGCGCGTCCGAATTCCACGGCTAGATTTCCCGCTTCCTCCGCCGCCGCTTCGTTGCCGGTTTTCCACCAATATTTCGCCATGGCTTTCAGGCCGCCCCATGCCCAGAAATCATCCCAGTAATAATAATCATTAGGTCCCAGATGTTCCGCACTGAATCCCGCAGGAAGCAGCCCATTCATTGGCGAGCGTTTCCTATCCAACCAGCGCATGCCCTTGACCAACGCCCGTTCCATCGTTGGGGCGGTTGGCTTGCCGGTCATTTCCGCCATGCGGGCGGCAATCCAAAGCACTTGTCCGTTAGAATCCCACTCGCCTTCCTGCGAGTGAAAATAACCGGCCACGCTCTGGCGGGCGGGAAATGTCGCGAGGATGCGTTCCGCGCGATCGATTAACCCGCTAGCGAGCAGCGGGTGAAGCATCAGACAGGCATCGCGGAACCAGAAGCGACGGTAAGTATAGGGACCCGGCACCAAATCCTCCGCGGAGAGCAGCAGCAAGGTCCTAACCGCCGCATCATAGAGAAACCGCATCCGCACATCAGGGATGCGCAGTTCCGCCGTTCCTTGTAATGCGCTCTGCCATGAATTTCCGCGATGATTGCGCCGCGGCAAACCTTTCAGATCGCGTTCAAGGGTGACGGAGATGTTGAGCTCTCGGGCTTGATTTTTTGCTAGCTGAAACAGTGCGGCAGCGGTCGCCATGCCCACATTGCACATCACTTCCTCGCGGTGACCATCGTCCGGAATATCCAGATAGACATCGCCCTCCGCATAGTGGGCCATCCGCAGCAAGTCCGGTTTCACACCCAGCATGACGCTCGCCTCATGATTCACCCGGAATGAATTCCCCGAGTCCTCCAACTCAATGTGATCTACGAACTGGATGCCTTCGGGATTGTATGGCCTGACCGCCACGACCAGCCAGCCGTCCTCACCCGAAATGGCGCGGACGTCCGTGCGCAATTCCGCAGCCGACTCTTGGTCCTCGGCCAGATAGGTGGAAAGTTTCAACTCCAACCCATCGACTTGACAATCCGTGGTGACAATCAAGGTAGGATCGAGCTGCAATTGCTGTGTCACATGCCCGTCATCCAGTTTGCTCGGAAGCAAACGCCGTCCGCTCTCCGTCACGATCCAAAAATCCAGCGACCAGCCATCATACAACGGAGTCACCAGTCCGCGGGGATCGACGATCGGATAGACCGGCAGATCCGGCAGGCCGACAGCGGTCCAGTTGCGATGAGTGAGATTGATGTGGCTGAAAGAAAACGCCCGGGGAACGAATGACGAATCATCGGGATTGAATTGGCGCTCCACCCAGTAGGGCCAGACCCAGTCGAGATTGTGCTGGATCGCCTTGGCGTTCACCAGACCCCGCGCATGGAACAAAATGCCGGCGCGCAGGAGCTCCAGCGGCTCCGCCACCTCGGATGGCTGGGCGAAACTGCGCATTCGAGCCAAAAACATCGCCGGATCCAGCACGCCAAACCGACGGGCCGCATGTTTCACAAGGAATTTCCATGGCATCCAGCGGATCATGGTCTGTCGGGGGGGGGCGGGGGGACGAAGTGGGCTAAGAACATCCGCCGCATTCACGAGCGCATGGCCGATACCCACGTGAAACATATTACACCACCTTAGGAGACATTGCCCGGAAAATGTGCACCTCCCGGTCCAATTCAAAAATCCAAAATCATCAATCAAACCAAAGTAGCTGGAGCGTCTCGCCAGTTGATCCCGAATCGGGAAACAATCAGCCACAAAAGAACACAAGGAACGCAAAGAAAATAATGGATTCAACATTTCAATACCCAGCGAGCTCCATGAGTTGGACGAGAACCGCTTTGGCGCTGAGATCCTTGAGTACTCCACCTGGAGCTTGAATGGATTGGGTCCGGGGAGCACCGATGGGCCAAGGGCCGAAGCGCAGGGGCGAGGTGGGACCGAAGATGGCGAGCACCTTATTGCCAACAGCGGCGGATAGATGCATCGGACCGCTATCGTTGCCGATGAAAATGGAGGGCCGGCGGCAGAGTTCGATCATCTCATCGAGCGGGCAACCGGATAGATTAAGAAAGCGTCCTGCGGGCGGTGTGGCTTGTGGAGCGGTCGGCTGACCGGCACACCACGCCACGCGGCTGTCGGGGATTTTCTCCCAGATCAACCGTGTGAGTTCGTCGAAGCCGGGCCATTCTTTGCCGACTCCCCGGCTGTCGGTGAAAATCACGAATTGTCGGTTTGGATCGCCTTGGAAAAACGTCGACCACTCACGCTCCGGCCCGGGTTTCAGGGTGAGCGGGAAGGTGATTTCGGCGTTCAGCCCTGAGCCTAACGGAAACCCTTGGAGCACGCGGATAGCGTGATATGGCGGAGGGCCATCCGGGAGCTTGATGCGGCGGTTGTAGAAGAATCCGGCACCTTCGCGGCTGTCGCGGCGGCCCCATTTTTGCGGGGCCTTGGCGGCGGCGGCCATCAATCCGGAGCGGAGCAGGCCTTGCATGTCCCAGACAGCATCGAAGTGGCGGGCACGCAAGGTTTTCATCACCTCCCAAAGTCCGCGAGCGCCTTCCTTGCGGTGGAAATGGATGACTTCGTGAATAAAGGGAGCGGCCTCAACGAGCGGCGCGAAACGATCGCGTGCGACCCATGTGATGCGGCAATCCGGCAGTTGTCGGGCGACTGTTTGCAAGATCTGCAAGCCGTGGACGATGTCTCCGAGCGATGACGGTTTGATAACTAACAGGCTTTTCATCGGCTCGTTTCAGATAACTCTTGGCGACCGGTGATCGCCACTACGCGGGAGCCTTATCGAGGCCAAAGGCGTCATGCACGGCGCGGGCGGCGTCTTCGATGCGGGTCTCATCCACGGTGACGGCAATTTTGATTTCCGAAGTGGAAATCATGCCGATGTTGATGCCTGCCTCGCCGAGGGCCTTGAACATGGTGGCGGCGACGCCCGAGTGTGAGCGCATGCCGATGCCGACGGCGGAGAGCTTGGCAATGCCAGCTTCGGTTTCGATTTTCGAGTTGGGCGCGAGGTCGGCGAGCACGGGTTTGAGCGCGGCCTGGGCTTTACCGAGATCGCTCGAGTGCATCGTGAACGAGTGGCGGGCGAAGCCATCGTGAGCGATGTTGGAGATGATCATATCGAGGTTGATCTCCGCATCGGCGAGTGCCCCGAGGATGCGACCGGACATGCCGGGTTCATCGGGGATGCCGGTGATGGTGATGCGTGCCTGAGATCGTTCGATCGAGACGCCACGAATGACGACGTTTTCCATGTTGGGATGTTCTTCTAACACAAGGGTGCCTGGGTTATCGTTGAGTGAGGAGCGGACTTCGAAAACGACGCCAAATTTTTTGGCGAACTCGACCGAGCGGGATTGCATGACTTTGGATCCGGACGAGGCCATTTCCAACATTTCGTCATAGGAAATCTCGGGGAGTTTGCGGGCGTTTTTGACGATCCGCGGGTCACAGGTGTAGACGCCGTCCACGTCGGTGAGGATTTGGCAGACATCCGCCTTGAGGGAGGCGGCCACGGCGATGGCGGTGAGATCCGAACCGCCACGGCCAAGCGTGTGGATCATGCCATCCAGAGTGACGCCCTGGAAACCGGCGACGACGAGGGTTTTCCCCTGATCGAGGAAACCGCGCATCAGCGATGGGTCCATGTTGAGGATGCGGCCGCGGGTGTGTGAGCCGGTGGTGTGGATGCCCGCTTGGCGGCCGGTGATGGAGGCGGCGTCCACGCCGAGTTCATGCAGCGCCATGGCGACGAGGGCGATCGATTGTTGCTCACCGGTGGCGAGCAGGACGTCGAGTTCGCGTTCGCTCGGGTTTTGCGAGAGGTCTTTGGCCATCTTGATCAACCCGTCGGTGACGCCGGACATAGCGGAAACGACAGCAACGACTTGATTGCCCTTGTCGCGGGTGCGTTTCATCCGTGCCGCGACATTGCGGATGCGATCGAGCGTGCCGACGGAGGTGCCGCCGTATTTTTGAACGATGAGAGCCATGAGTTGAGCGCCGAGAGTGAAATGGAGCGGAACGGGCTTGGCAAGAAATTGAAACTGAAAATTCGAGAGTCGTGATGCGAATGCAGTGGAAATCCGGCAAAAAAGGGCGCTCACCCCCATTTTTGCGCCCACTCGGCGGGAAGACGCAGCGGCTTACCGGCAGGCATCGCGACGAGGGCGAGCGATTGGCGGGCGGTGACCAGCGTGACGCCGTCGGACTCGCGGATCATTTCGAAAGCGCACCAGAAACGGGCACGAGCGAGTTCATCGAGGCGGCCCCGGATGGTGATCCAGTCGCCGAGGCGCGCCGGGCGTTTGTAATCAATCTCGGTGCGGGCGACGACCGGGAAAACTTGGGTTTGGGACATCGTCAGAAGGTCCATTCCCATGAGAGCGGCAAGGCGTGTGCGGCAAGTTTCGATCATCCGCAGGTAAGCGAGATTATGGACGACTCCGCCGCAGTCGGTATCGAAAAACATGACTTCTTCGCGGGTTTCAAGGGCAGGCATGGCACAGGACATGGAAAAACTTCTCAGAATCTGGAGAAACCCGCAATGTTCGCTTGAGCGAAGTCGTAGATTGTTCATTGTTTTCGCTAATGATACGCATGACGGGAAAATTACGGCTCTGCCTCGCGGGCATGCTCGCAGCGATGCTCGGCTCGATTTCCGCCGGGGAGTTTGTGCCGCCTGCCGAGGGGCCGGTGCCATTTCGGCGGGATCGGATCCCCTTGAATGAGGGCACGATGCACTCACTTTCCCGAGACTTGAGGATCCTGGCCCGAGAAAACAAGGCGATGGATGCGCCGGGCCTCCGGGGGGCCGCACAAATGTTGGCGCTCTCCATCGCCTTGAATCCCACGAATGCCAATGCCCGCGAACTGGTTTCAGAATACAAGGAAGGTCGACATAGGTCCGGTGAAAACGGCGAACCGAAGGACCATCATCAAGCACGCATCCAGCGGCACGTCGCATGGTTGGAAACTCCTCAAGCCGGGGCGGATGGTCAGGCGCTTGCCGCCTGCCTAAAGGACATCCTTTCACTCACCGATTCCTCCGAGGCAGAGCCCACGCGCAAACCAACCGAACTCGGCGCTTGGACCGGTTGGGTTGCCGATGTTTCCGCATTTCAAACGAAGGCGATTGAAGACACGCCGAAACCCAAAAATCCCGATCCAGTTGTAAAGCAACCCACAAGCACCGGGATTCTTCTGGAGTCGGCCTCTGTCATGACCTCGATGTGGCGGCGCGTTAGGCAGAATGATAACGAGACATGGATTTCGGTGCTGGCACCGCTGCATATGACGGCGAAGAAGGAGGCTCCCAGCGAGCAGGTTAGCTTTTCCATCACGAGCGGCAATCATCAGGAATGGCAACCCCCGGATGCCCTCGGAATCACGCTGGAAACCCTGCTCAGGAATCAACACGGAAGTCTCCCGCCAATCGGCCAGATCCGAATCACCAACGTGGAACTCGAGCAATCAACCGAATTGGGCAAACCTCAATCCATCAGTGCCGCAGCCGCGGTTTTGGCGAGTGCGGCGATCACTGGCTGCGTACCGGAAGCTATCATCATCGGCAAAATCGATGCCTCCGGTGCCTTAACGCTGCCGTCGAAATTCTGGGATCAACTTCAAACCCTCGGCAAAGGAAATGGCCAACGCCTTGTGTTGCCAGCCGATGCCAGCCCCTATCTCTCCTCGGTGCTCGCCATGGAGAAACCCGAGTTTTTCCTCGAATATGAAGTGTTACTGGCAACGGATTTCAAACAATTGCTAGAACTAAGCTCAAAATCACCCAAGGAACCGCTCGCCACCGCCACTGCGAAATTCCGCGAAATCCGCGAGCGCGCAGGCACGCAGGATGTCCGTGCCTTTATCGGCAATATTTTCGTAAAACAGCGACTGCAGGCAGTCTTGCAAGATCAACCAGTCCATATTTCGGCTAAAATGTTACTAACCCAAGCAGCGGGCAATCGCCCGATTTGGGTTTCCCGGAAAGTCTTGGCGTCGGAAATCCGGCGCGCGCTCGAACCGATGGGCTGGATTAAAAATTCAGAACTTTTCATTACAAATACGGAAGGAGATACACCGCCAGCTCCCAGAGAAGTGCCCGAAGTTATCCGGACCTATGAAATCTGCCGCCCAGCGGTAGATCGCCTTGAGCGTTACACCAGCGGAGAAGATCAGGACCTATTAGAGAAGGCGCTGGACCTTGTCTTCGCGATTCGGACACTCAACAAGGCCGCGCGCTTCCGCGGCAGCAACAATTGGGAAATCATCAGCGCTGTGCGAACCGCCCATAACGACCTGGTTCGACTCCAGGACAGCTTGGCCGCCAAACTCGACGAGGAAGCCAAGGAATAGTCTCCGAAATCCTGAATTCTTACGGAATTCGCGACGATTTTAGTCAAATCGCTTCACCCTATTTGGCTCCGGGTGGACAACAGAGCCACTATGGCACGGGCGTATCGGGAACCCATAAAGCTAACGAAATCCAGGCAACGGGTGAAATTTCACCATGAACGAATCGCAACCGATCCTTCGGCGATAGCGGGCCTATGTCTCCATCCGTGAGCGACTGCACCATGAGATTACGGAATTGAAGTGCTCCTCGGCGTCCTCGACGGCTTGATAGTTCCACATGTCGGCTAGGAACTCACGGATCGAGAGGCAACGCGCGATTTTGCGATGTTCCTTGCAGATATCGGCGCGAAGCTGTCGCTGTTCCTCCTTGAGATTTTCCGGATTGCCGCGTAGCGCCCACATTGCCCCTTTTGGCAGCCCTCCACTTTCCTTGGCGACCTCCTTGCGGACCTTATCGATAGCCTCGCCACAAAGTTTCATGACGTGGTAGCGGTCGAAACAAATATGGGCATCAGGGAAATGCTCGCCAGCCCCGGCGATAAACGCCTTGGACATGTCCATGGCGATTTCGGTGATCTGAGACGCGGGAACGTCGCGACTTTCCAGTTCCGCTACGAATTCCGTGAAGGTCTCTTTGTCCTTTCCTGGAGTGAATAGTAGCAGCCTTGCGGCCCTGGCCGCGCCATGACCCCGGGAAGTCTCAACTCCCTCGATTTCAATGAAAACCGTGCCGTATTTGTGGCCCTTGCGGGTGGACGTCTCGTCGACCCCGAGCCTCTCAAGACTGCTCCAATCGGCCTCCTTCCAGGCCACATCAACTCGTGTCCGGATCAGGTGCCAAATTCGGTTCTGGCTCACTCCGGTCTGCCTGGCGACTTCGGCGACGGGCAGCACTTTGGCCAAAGTCAGCAGGAAGGCTTCCATCAGTAGAGTGAATGCGCCATTCGGCTTGGCCCATGGCACCTCGACGGTGGTGACTGCGCCCGATGGAGTCTTAATGCGCGGCACTCGCGCACGGATCGTGGTTTTGTGTTCGAAGAACTTCAGGTGCTACCAGGAGCGTTGGACCGTGTCGTGAACAGGGCAAAGCTCCCCGGTTTCGGGATCGGCAAAACGCGCCCCTCGCTCAAAATCAATGCCAAGCTCCAAGGATTTCGCCTTCGGATCAAAGTCGGTGGAAACGACCTTCCACGGTGAAGCCAAACCCAACGCCTGCGTAAATAGATATTCTACAGCCATGGCCGAGAGTCTAGCGGGAGAGGCGGTCGCAGTCCAGAGCGCAAGCGGACTTGTAAGGCCGCGCCTACTCCGGAAAGTTGCCCACAAGAACCCTTCGCTCCGACGAGCTTCTGACCGGCCCATTCTCGCGAAGGAACCTTGTGGACAACTTTCCTCAGAAGCAAATTGCATACAAAATCACTTATTGATAACTTCTGCCACAGTTTTCTAAGTTAGAGCCGCCTACCCACACAATTCGCAATTGTCCCAAAAAAAACTAAGAACCATGCAAAATCATAGCAAACTCTTCCTCTGGTCCGTCGTCTCCGCGCTCGCCGGGTTCCTCTTCGGCTTCGACACGGTGGTGATCTCCGGCGCGGAGAAGACGATCCAGCAGTTGTGGGACCTGAGTCCCGGGATGCATGGCCTTGCGATGAGTGCCGCGCTGTGGGGCACCGTGCTGGGATCGCTCGTTGGCAGCTGGCCGACGGATCACTTCGGTCGCAAGAAAACGTTGCTGAGCATTGGAATCTTGTTCCTCGTCGGCTCGCTTTGGTCGGCCTTCGCCCATGAAGTGAACTCGTTCATGATCGCACGCTTTCTAGGTGGCATCGCCATTGGCGTGTCCACGGTAGCGGCACCGCTTTACATCTCGGAAATCTCACCACCGGAGCGCCGTGGCCGCCTTGCCGGGATGTTTCAGTTCAACATTGTCTTCGGGATCCTCGTCGCCTTCCTCTCTAACGCGGTGATCGCCAGGATTGGTGGAGAAACCTCTACGATTTTAGGAGTGCATGATTGGCGTTGGATGCTCGGCATCATGGCCGTGCCCTCGGTGATCTACACATTCGCCTGCTTTGCCATTCCCGAAAGCCCGCGTTGGCTGCTCTCCCGCAAAGGGGACCGTACAGCAGGCATCGCCGTGCTCAAGCTCATCAGCCCGCACGCATCCACTACCGAACTGGAAGCCAGCGCCGATGCCATGACTTCGGCAAGCCAGGAAGTCGCGGCGGCGAAAGGCTTCTGGCGCATGGGAATGAAAACCCCGATCCTGATCGCGCTCCTCGTGGCGTTCTTCAATCAGGCGTCCGGCATCAATGCGATTCTCTACTTCGCACCGCGGATCTTTGAACTCACCGGCCTGGGCCCCAAAGACGCGCTGTCGCAATCCGTCGGCATCGGCATAACCAACCTCATCTTCACCTTCGTCGGCCTGTGGTTGATCGATCGCCTCGGCCGCCGCACGCTGCTTTACATCGGATCATTCGGCTATATCGCCTCGCTTGGCCTGTGCTCGTGGGCGTTTTTCACCGAACACTTCGCCATCGTGCCGGCGTGCATCTTCGCCTTCATCGCCGCACACGCGATGGGTCAGGGAGCCGTGATCTGGGTGCTTATCTCCGAGATTTTTCCGGACAAGTTCCGCGCCAAGGGCCAATCGCTTGGCAGCTTCACCCATTGGATTTTCGCCGCCTTGCTCACCACCTTTTTCCCGAAGATGGTTACGGCTTTCCCGCCCGGTTACATCTTCCTCTTCTTCTGCGGCATGATGGTGCTGCAGCTCATCTGGGTGAAGCTGATGGTGCCCGAAACCAAGGGACGGAGCTTGGAAGAAATCCAACATGATCTCGGTGTCTCGTAAACGAATTCACAACCCGCCCAGGCATTACGTTCAGCCAAGTTGGGACTTATAGCATTGTTGTTCCTGTAAGCTTCCCCAGTTGTGCGACCATTCAGAAATAGAGTAACTGGTGGTCAGGGCCAACTGACCGACCATGAAAAAAAGCCGATTCACCGAATCCCCCCAAGGTCATGCGACGGTGGCGCAGCTTGCCGAAAAGGCGCTTGGTTTCGTGCAGAATGTTGGATGGGTTGAGGATGCTGACATCGCCTTGATACTGGTGCCACAATTGAATGCGGTGAGCGCCTCGTTTTTGTCACGTTCGGTCTGATAGGTGATCGAGGTGTGGCGGATGATGTCCTGCAACCACTTCCAGGCCTTGGTCGCCTGCTTGATTTTTCGGTTTGCCGTCCCAAACCAGCCCGCAGGTCTTTCTTGGAAAGGGAACGCCCTAGCCGCGCGGTGATGTGCATTAGGCTAGCGCTCAGCTCCGCCTGTAAGTGAGCCAGGGCTTTCCAATTTTCAAAGCGCCCAGAAGTTCAAAAGTGGCCCGAAAATGGCCCGCTAGTGATTTCCAAACCCAACAAAAAAAAGGAGCCTTTCGGCTCCTTAAGTCGTTGAAAATGAATTGGTGGGTAGAGATGGATTCGAACCAACGTAAGCTTTCGCTAGCAGATTTACAGTCTGCCCCCTTTAGCCACTCGGGCATCTACCCTTTCACCAATCCGCTTGCGCGGGCGGATGTATGAGGAGGGCCGAATGCTTTGACAAGTGAAAACATTTGGAGTGAAGGCAAAAAATAGGGCGAGCAACAGGTGAAGTCCTGATTGCTTGCCGCCTGAGAAGAAATCCCCTTCCCGAACTCAGTCCCCAGCTTGCCGTTAATCGAGGTTTCCTGCCGTGTGCTTACGCAGTTCGTCGATGCAGGCGGCGACGAGATCACGGTCGATGTGGTGGACGTCCACGCTGCAACCGATGTCTTTCAACATCAACACGGTAAGCGCTCCACCGAGGTGCTCGCGAAATTCATCGAGGCCATCGAATACCCGCCGTCGGCCGGATTCATCCAGCCAATCGAGCGCCGGATGGTAGGTGGCCAAGCTCAGTCTATGGAGGACCGTCAGCACCCGTTCGGCCAGTTCGGGCGGGGCGAAACCGGCCCGCGAGGAGTAAAGCGTATCCAACGCCAAGCCGACGGCCACCGCCGGGCCGTGGGAAAGGTGATAAGAAGTGAGCGCCTCCAGCTTGTGGGCCGCCCAGTGGCCGAAATCCAAGGGTCGGCTTGATCCAGCTTCAAAAGGGTCTCCGCCGGAGGTGATGTGGCGGGCGTGCAGCAAGGCGGATTTTTCGACACACGCTTCAAGTGCGGCGGGCTCGAGCGCGGCGAGCGCCGCGAGGTTTTCCTCGATCCACTCGAAAAATGCGCGGTCCTTCACGAGCGCGACTTTCACGGCTTCGATCAATCCCGCGCGGCAGGTTTCCTCAGGCTGGCTGTGCAGAAAACAGAAATCGTTGATCACCGCGAACGGCACGGCGAAGGCACCAATCCAGTTTTTCTTGGCGAAGGCATTAATTGCGCATTTTACGCCCACTCCGCTATCGTCTTGGGACAGCGTGGTGGTGGGAAACCTCACCAACCGAACCCCGCGGTGCGCGGTGGCTGCGGCAAATCCAATGGCATCGAGAAACGCCCCGCCGCCAATCGCGAGCAAATACGAATGGCGATCGAGGTGTGCGGCATCGATCCGAGTCCATGTTTCACGCACCCAATGGTCGTCGGCTTTGACCGCCTCGCCGCCTGGCAGGACGTGGATTCCGCGGAACTCGACATCAGTTTCTCTGAAATAGGCTTCCACCTCGGCGGCCAAGTGTGGCCATGCGGTGGCGACGGCTTGCTCGATGATCACCAGCGCACGACGCCCGTTCCCTTCACGCAGAATGCGGGCGAGCTCGGGGTTTTCCGTGGCAAAGGCATTGCGGGTGAACACAATATGGTGCTTGAAAACGACGGGGATTTGGAAATCGTAGCGGGACATCAGTGCGGCAGAGAAGGATTAATCGCCTTTACGCAGCCGTGCCAACATTTCTTGGTGGATTTCACGCCCATGGCCAAATTAGAAACCCTTTTCGAAACCCGCTGGATCCAACTTCAGCGCATCGGGCACTGGGATTTTGTCCGCCGACCGCACTCGGATTCGTGTGTCGGCATCCTGGCGATCACGCCTGAACAGGAAATTGTGCTCGTCGAACAATTCCGTATCCCGGTCCAGCGACGCGTGATCGAAATCCCCGCTGGAATCGTCGGCGATGAAGATGAGCATCGCGGCGAGCCCTTGCAGGCGACGGCCGCGCGGGAATTGTTGGAAGAAACCGGCTACCGCGCCGGGACGATCGAGCGATTGATGGAAACCCCCACTTCGGCAGGGCTGACGGCCGAGTTCGTTCACTTATTTCATGCGAAGGAATTGGTGAGGGAGCAATCCGGGGGTGGCGTGGCCGGAGAAGATATCACGGTCCACCATGTGCCGCTGGCAAATCTCCGCGAATGGCTGCGTGAGAAGGAAACTGCGGGGGTGCTGGTGGATTATAAAATATGCGCCTGCCTCTGGCTCGCCAGAATCTTCGTTTGAGGAAAAATTCGGCCAAGGCCGACGCATCAAATTCAGGCGGTGATTTTTCAGCCGCAAAAAGGAGCAAAAATACGAAAAATAAAAAAACCTGAGGTCGGTGATTCTCGGTTTGCTGCAAACTAGCACGCATCGCCAATCGAAATGACCCTCCGGTATGCGGATATAAATACCCAATCGGAATTTTGCGCCCGTTTTGCGACTTTTTTGCGGCTAAGAAAATTTAGATGCCTAGGCCCTGAATCGGCCGTGACTTCGCGCCATTCCAATCGCAATTTCCCCGCGTGCCTGACTCCCTTCCCTATCGTTTCGGCGGCATCGCCCGGCTCTATGGCCAAGCTGCCTTGGAACGCTTTTTAACAGCACGCGTCGCAGTGATCGGCGTGGGCGGAGTGGGATCGTGGGCCGTCGAATCGCTGGCCCGCTCCGGAGTTGGCAATCTCACACTGGTGGATCTGGACGAAATCTGCATGACCAACGTCAACCGCCAACTCCATGCCATGGATGGACAAATCGGCCGCCAGAAAACCGAGGCAATGGCCGACCGCGCCCGCGCGATCCATCCGACCAGCGAAATCCGGATTATCCCGAAGTTTTTCAATGAAACCACGGCGGCGGAGATTCTCGACGCGGGCTTCGACGCCGTGATTGACGCCATCGACAGCACGCCACACAAGGCATTGCTGCTCGCCGAGTGCCGCCGCCGTGGCGTGTTCACCGTCACGTGCGGCGGGGCCGGCGGACGACGGGATCCCACGCGCATCCGGGTCACGGATCTGGCCTACAGCGGCAAAGATATGCTACTCCACCAACTCCGCCGCACCTTGCGCCAGGATTTCGGATTTCCCAAAACCCCACTCGGCACCAAACCCAAACCGCTGGGCATCGAGGCCGTGTTTTCCGATGAACCACGGGTGTTCTCCCAATGCGATGGCAGCATCTCAAGCGAGCGACCGGAGACGGGCAGCCAACGCCTCGGATGCACAAGCGGCCTTGGCGCCGCGACCCACGTCACGGCGGCATTCGGCATGATCGCGGCGGGTCGGGTGCTGGAAAACCTTGCTTCCCGGGCATGAAAAAAGCGGCTGATGAGCCGCTTTTTCCGAAATAGCGCGGATGACCGCGATGTCAGGGAATCCCTTACAGACCCTTCTTCGAGAGACGGGTGCCGGCGGTCGCGCCTTGGCGGGCCTTGAATTTCGGGTTCGATTTGCAAATCACATAGACCGTGCCTTTGCGTTTCACAATCTGGCAATCGGCGTGACGGCGCTTGGCGGAGGCGAGGGAAGAGAGAACTTTCATGACGTAAAGGGGTAGATGGTTTGACCGATCACGCGTGCCGACCGGGGCGCGAAAACTAGCTGTCCGCCCCCCGGTGTAAAGCCATTTCTCACCAAAATCCGGTTTTTTTAAGAATCCGGTCTTTCGTGAATCCTGAAATTTCATCTTTCCAAACGAATTCAGGGGTTTATTTAGGGGGATATGAAATTTGCCATTCTGCTCATCGCCGTGATCACGCTGAATTCCTGCAATACCTCGATCGGGATTTGGCGTGATACCAAACATGCCTATTCTTGGACGCAGCAAAAAATCCAGAGCTCGAACCAAGGTGGTGGCGGTGCGGGAGATGAATACGGCGCTCCAGTTTATTGATCCTGAAATCCGCATTTTTCTTAGCACCAGAACCCGGGCTGCGTTGGAGTTTGGAAGCAGAGCAGCCCTATGCCTTTAAGGATTAACCTTGTCGGAGCGCGTGCATTTTGCGCGCTGCTGGATGACGGACATACTGTCCGGCGAGTCGCTTCGCGGAAGACGGGTGACAGAATGTCCCCCGTCCGACAGCCGACAGAATATCGGCGCTCCGCAGAATGTCGGCGCTCCGCTCCTGCATTCTGCATTCATTCGTGACGATTCGTGCATTCGTGGTTAAAAACCCCTAGGATTGATCGCCTTGGGATGAAGTTTCGAGTTTCTTCGTGGCAATTAGTATGATTCTATCGCAGCGTGACCTTCGCCAGCAAAATCACCATCACCCGAATTCTGATGGTCCCGGTGTTCGCCGTCTTGGCGCTTGCCTACGGGTATTCTGTGAAAACCGACCACGCAAATGAAACGCTCCGCTCATGGGCACTCGGCGTTTTTATCACCGCCGCCGCCAGCGATGGCATCGATGGTTGGATCGCCCGCCGTTTCAACCAGATATCAAAATTCGGAGCATTCATCGATCCCATCGCGGATAAGTCACTGCTGCTAACTGGCGTCATCACGCTCTCGATGGTCGATTGGGGAGTGGATGGCTGGCGGCTTCCCGCATGGTTTGCCTGCATCGTGTTGCTGCGGGATTGCATCATCATCGGCGGCATCCGGATCTTGTGGAACCATCACCGCGAAGTGAAAATCGCACCTCACTGGTCCGGCAAAGTTTGCACCGTCACTCAAATGATCGCGCTGGGCTGGGTGATGCTCAAAGTAGTCCCCTTCTCACCCATGTGGCCATGCCTTGTGGCGGCCATTTTCACGCTGTGGTCCGCCGCCGAATACATCCGCCGCGGAATCCATATCCTACGCGGAGTGAATCAGGTGTGACGCCCGCCGATCACGCGCCGATCAATTTCAAGTTCGGATAATCCGCGCCAAGGATCGGTTTTAGATCCGGTGTCTTGAGCCATTCTGCTAACAAACTTCCGTAAACACTGCGGAAATCGACGGTGTGCTGGAGATCGCCCTGCGAGAGATCCGTGAGACTCGGATGCTTGCCGAAGATGCCGCCCTTGACGCCGGGCCCAGCGACGAAAAGACAAGAGGCTTTGCCGTGATCGGTGCCAGCGCTGGCGTTTTCCTCCACACGGCGGCCGAACTCGGAGAAAGTCATGAGCACGACGCGCTTATCATTGCCCTGTTGTTTGAGGTCGGCGAAGAAGGATTTCAAAGCGCCATCCAGTTGAGCTAACAGACGATCGTGCGAATTGACCTGTTGGTTATGGGTGTCAAATCCGCCGTGGCTGACATAATAGACGCGGGTCGGCATACCGCCGGCGATCATGCGGGAAACGAGGTTGAGGTTGCGAGCGAGTGGCGTGCCGTCGTAGCTAACGGTAGTTTTATGTTTGGCCGCGAGTTCGAGGATTGTTTTCGAGCTGACGCGGGCGTCGAGTGCGACGCGCTCAAGAAATGCGAGATTGCCCTCACCCTTGATACCGCCGGTTTTTCCGCCAGCGGGCATGTCGATGGATGCGCCATCGGTGGGTGCATCATGCTCCGCATCCGGTTGGTTGAGCATCGCGAAAAAGTGTTCGGCTTCGGCTTGTTCGCCGCCGCCATGGATCCAGCGGTAGAGCTCGGGCGAATTCAGGCAGACGCCTGGGTTTTTGGTCGCCCCGAAGCTCTCGGGTTGGGTTTTATTGAAACTGATGCCCACCGTGGGGTCCGCACCAGGACAGGCATTGTCAAAATATCTCCCGAGCCAACCGGTGCTTGAGTGGTTGTTGGTATCGGCGGTTTCCCAGATCGAGGTGGAGACGAAGTGGGAACGATTTGGATTCGGGTAACCGACTCCTTGCACGATGCCGAGGCTCCCCTCCTTGAAAAGCGAGCCGAGAAACGGCATCGAGTTGTTGAGACCGACGTAATCATTGAGTTGAATGATTTCTTTTTTGCTCTTGGCGAGACGCGGCCTCGCTTTCTGATAGGCATCATCAGCGTAAGGAACCAACGTATTCAATCCATCATTGCCACCGGCAAGTTGGAGTACGACAAGGATGGTATCGTCCTTGCCGGTCACACCCTGAACCGCGAGATCCTTGGAGGATTGGTGGAGTTGTCCGAATGTGCGCTCGACAAACATCGGCACAGTCCATGCAGCGGATGCGCCCAGAACGGTCGAGCGGAGAAAGTCACGGCGGGTTTTCATGGGGAGTTGGGGTTAAAAGTTATAAGTTATGGGTAAGAGCAACGCTCTCTCTTCTCTTGTCTCTTGTGTCTCCAAGTCTTGTGTCTTTTCATCAGCAAAGCTGATAGTAAGGTGTGCTTAGAATGAGGTGGCAGAGTTCGGCGGTTTCCTTATCGGTGAAAATGACGCCCTTCTTGGCGTTGGCGTAGGCGATGAAGGAATCCCTCGCCTTGTCCGGAACCGGCCCTTGGAAGAATCGTTGGATCAAGGAATCCACCAATTGTGCTGGGTTTTCCCGCAGCGATCTGGGCGCGATTTTTTCACAATCCGGGCCATCCCATCCTCGCCCGGCGCGTTTGGGACCGGATGCCATGCCTTGAGTTTTCATGCGCTCACCCTCCATGACATTACCGGCGCTTTCCGCACCTTTGACCAGAAATCCGGATAGATTATAGCGAGTGAGCAAGGTGTTGGTGTTGATCCATGCCTGACCCCAATCCCAGCCCGCGACATTCGGCGGCATGAAAAGGATTTGTCCGAGTTGTTGTTGCGCGGTGATCGGGAAGGCCGACGGCGGCGCGGTGACTTCGAGTTGCTTCAACAGGGCGATGATAAACTGCACCGGGCACTTGATCTGATTGCGGATGGTTGCTTCCGAATAAAATTCCTTTGAGAGAAAGAGTTCGCGCAGCAACGGTGCCAGTGCGTAGTCCGACTTGCGGAGCGTCTCGGCGAGCATGTTGACCGCTGCATCCGGCGGATTGTCATATACGAAAAACTCCCAGATTTTTTTCGCCATGAACTTCGCGGCCTCTGGTTTTTCGAAGATCAGATTGATGACGTCTTTGCCATCATAGGCCCCGGTTTTTCCGAATACGGTTTTCGGTGTTTCATCCCATTGGCGGCGGTTGTGGAAAACTTCACCAGTTAAGCGGTTGAGTGAGTATCCTGTGAACGCGCGCGCTGCCTCATGGATATCTTTCTCCGTGTAGTTTCCCTCGCCGAGAGTGAAGAGTTCCATCACTTCGCGGGCGAAGTTTTCATTGGGTTGCCCTTTCTTCGAACTCTGGGTGTCGAGGTAGAGCATCATCGCGGGATCCATCAGGACCGCCTGGGTGAGGGATTTGAAACTGCCGAACGCGTGGCTGCGAAACAGATCATTCTGATTCAACATCAGGACCGGCTGCTTGACCTTCTGGACCGAGCTCGCGAAATGATCGTGCCAGAACAACGTCATTTTTTCGCGTAGCGGAGCCTTGGTTTTCAACATCCGGCGGAACCACCAACCCTGGCTTTCAAGCGCATGCTGCCGGTTGTCCTTCTGCATGTCCTGAAATGTGGAGCGACGGAGTTTTTCCGTTTCCTCAGCAGATAGGCCGCGCGTTTTTTTCTGAATCTCGCGGCGTTGTTCAAGACGCATGCGCATATCGGCGAGCGCCTGTTCCTTGGATGCCCAATCGGGGCGAGGAAAAGCGTCGAGCGGCTCCGTGGGGTTGAGTAGCGAATCAACGGCATTGATTCGTCCAAGCGCGTGCAAAGCCTTGATTTCATCCGGGCAGGCACCAAAGCCCGCGCGATTCAACAGGTGCGCCGCCTCAAGATGCGTCCAGGAATTTTCGGCTTGCGGGAGCATGGAGGGTGAAACCATCACTTAGCCGCGAAGTTGCAAAAAATATATTCTATAAAAGGAAGATCTTAACCACTGATTGAACTGATTTTCATACTCTCAGTGGAATCAGTGGAATCAGTGTTTCAGTGGTAAAACTACGCGAATACACCAAAGGACTTACTCGGAAGGGTCATGGCCTAGCACCATGGCTCGGAAAATCCCGCCTATCCTTTCTGCGATCCCCGTGCTTGAGTCCGCGCGTGAACGTCTCCGATACCACCCCCGAATTGCTGTCCCCTGCGGGAAACTGGGATTGCGCCCGCGCCGCAGTCGCCGCTGGTGCGGATGCGATTTACTTCGGGCTGCCCCGCTTCAACGCGCGCCTTCGTGCGGATAATTTCATCGATGCCGACTTGGAGGAGCTCATGGAATTCCTGCACCGCCACGGCGTGAAAGGCTTCGTGACGATGAATACGCTCATTTTCACTAATGAACTGGCGGCGGCCGAAGCGCAGCTCCGAAAAATCGCTGCCGCAGGCGTGGATGCGCTCATCATCCAGGATCTCGGCCTTGCCAAACTTGCCCGCGAGGTGGCCCCAAACGTGGAACTCCACGCGTCCACCCAAATGACGATCACCTCGCCCGAGGGCCTCGCTTTTATCGAATCGCTGTTCCCCATGGAGCGCGCCGTGCTTGCCCGCGAACTCTCGGTACGCGAAATCGAACGCTTCCAAAACACCTCCGCGAAAACCCCGCTCGAAGTGTTTGTCCACGGCGCCCTCTGCGTCGCGTATTCCGGACAATGTCTCACCAGCGAGTCGCTCGGCCAGCGCAGCGCCAACCGCGGCGAGTGCGCGCAAGCTTGCCGCATGCCTTACGAAATCGTCGTCGATGGCGAAACCCGCGAACTCGGCGAAGTCCGTTACCTACTCAGCCCGCAAGACCTCGCCGCCGTGGATCTCATCCCGGACCTCGTCAAAGCCGGCGTGAAATCATTCAAAATCGAAGGCCGATTGAAATCTCCGGAATACGTCACCGCCGTCACCCGCGTCTATCGCAAGGCGCTCGATGCCGCGATCGCACAGGCGGAATCCCCCGTCACCGCTGAAGACCGTTATGCCTTGGAGATGACATTTTCACGCGGCCTCAGCAACGGCTGGCTCGGCGGAACCAATCATCCTTACCTAACACACGGAAGATTCGGCAAAAAGCGCGGGCCATTGTTAGGAGAGATCGCCGATTGCGGACCAGGATGGATCAAGCTGACCAAGCTCACCGGCGTTCCCATCATGCCGGGTGACGGCGTGGTCTTCGATGCCGGGGAAAACCGCGATCTCGAACAAGGCGCGCGCATCTGGAAAATCGAGCACGACCGCATCATTTTCCACAAAACCTTCAGCGGCATCAATTTCGACCGCATCCAGCCAGGGCACACGATCTATAAAACATCCGACCCAAAACTCGATTCCGAACTCCGCCGCTTCTGGCAGAACACCCGCCCCGCCGAAAAGAAAACCCCACTCCATCTCACCGTCACCGGAAAACCCGGCGAACTCCTAACTGTAGCGGCGGTCTATGACCGTCGAAGCGAAAGAGATGAGCATGAGACTGTAGCGGCGGTCTATGAACGTCGAAGCGCAAGAGATGCAATAGAAACGCCCGAACACGAGGCAAGCCGCCTTTCATTGGCATCGACGGTCATAGACCGCCGCTACAATGCGGCTCAATGTCAGCCACAGCCCGCCGCTACTGTGACTTCGGAAATCCCTCTGCAAGCCGCCGCCAAGCGCCAGCTCGACACGGAAACGCTCGCCGCCCAGCTCGGCCGCCTCGGCGAGTCGTCCTATGAGCTCGCGTCACTCGACAACCAGCTCGAAGGTGCCTGCCACTTCCCGCTCTCCGCACTCAACCAACTCCGCCGCGATCTCGTCGCAAATCTCGAGCATGGCCGCGGTTTGCAACCGCCAAGCCCATTCATCATCACCACCACCTTCCGCGACCTTCTCCCTACTCTTCCTTCGAAGTTCAATGTTGAGCGTTCGATGTTGGACGTTCCCCAACTCTCCGTCCTCTGCCGAAACTTCGATCAACTCCATGCCGCCATCGAATCCGGCGTACAAACCATCTACTGCGATTTTGAAGATCCGCGCCGCTATAAAGACGCCGTCGCGGATTTCAAATCCACCATCTCCAATCCACAATCCACGATCTCTCTCGCCACGCCGCGCATCCTCAAACCCGGCGAAATCGGTTACCTAAAGCTCATTGAAAACGCGGCTCCCGACGGACTATTACTCCGGAATCTCGCTGCTCTCGAATACTACAAAGATCGTAGCGACCTGAAAAAAATCGGTGACTTCTCACTGAACGCCGCCAACCCCATCACCGCCCGGCTGTTGATGGAAAACGCCGGACTTGATTACCTAACCGTTTCCTACGATCTCAACATCGGCCAGGTCATGGATCTCCTGCGGGAAGCGCCACCGGAATGGTTCGAGCTCACGCTGCACCAACACATGCCGATGTTTCACATGGAGCACTGCGTGTTCTGCGTGTTTCTTAGCGAAGGAACGACCTACAAAGACTGCGGTCGGCCCTGCGAGAAACACGTCGTCCACCTCCGCGATCGGGTCGGCCAACTTCATCGACTCCAAGCGGATGTCGGCTGCCGCAATACCCTCTTCAACGGCAAGGCCCAAACCGGCGCGCGTTACTTCGAAAGCCTGCGCTCCATCGGCCTCCGAAACTTCCGCGTGGAACTGCTTGACGAGGACGCCACCACCGCCGCCACCACGATCCGCGCCTATCAAGACCTGCTTTCCGGCGATGCCGATGCCTTCGGTTTACTAAACCGGGTCCAAGCGCTCGAAAAACTCGGCGTCACCGAGGGCACACTGCTAGAAAAATGAAAGTCAGAAGCGTGCTTTCGGAAATCCTCGATCATCTGCCCGCCGGTGATCCCGAAGCCGTGCGAAGTCGCCGCGACCTCCGACGGATCAACTTCCTCATGGGAAACGAACGCTGGATCTGCCGATCAATTCGAAAGTTTTCCGACGCAGCCGCGCACGGGATTGTCGAACTCGGAGCGGGTGACGGTTCTTTGATTTCAAAGCTCGTGGAGATATTTTCGGAAACCGATCTTACCGCAACCGATCTCGTGCCTCGGCCGCCAACGCTCGATCCACGCGTGCGGTGGCGACAGGGGGATTTGCTGTCAGACTGTCACAATCTCAGCGGTGGGATGATGATCGCAAACTTGTTTCTGCATCACTTCGAAGGCGAGCCGCTTTTGGAAATTGGGAAACTTTGCGAAAGATTCGAAGTGCTGGTTTTCTGCGAGCCCGACCGTGCGCTGATTCCGCATTTGCTGGGATTTTTCATGTGGCCGTGGGTCAACCGGGTGACCCGTCATGACATGCATGTGAGCATCAATTCCGGATTTTCAAAGGGCGAACTGCCCGCACTTTTGGGGTTAAAACCCGAACGGTGGGAGTTTTCTGAAACTTCCACATGGCGCGGCGGGAGACGCGTGCTAGGGTGGCGTAATTCATGAGGGAAATTACCATCGCCGGTGGCGGACTTGCCGGACTCTCGCTTGCCTGCGCCTTGCGCCTGCGCGGCGTGCCGGTCACTGTCCTCGAAGCGGGCCATTATCCGCGCCACCGGGTTTGCGGCGAATTCATTTCCGGAGTCACTCCGGAAACCCTGGATTTTCTCGGCATTCGTGAATTGTTTGATAATGTTAGAAAACACACTTCCGTTTGCTGGTTTGAGAACGGGCGAGTGATGCATCGCGACGCACTGCCAGATCCAGCACTCGGGATTTCACGCTTCGAGTTGGACGAGCGACTGAGGATTCGGCTAGAATCACTCGGCGGCATCGTGAAAACCAACACGCGGGCTCGACCAGTGCCTGTTGAAGGCTACATCTGGGCTGCTGGCAGACGGCCGCGCACGGGCCCATGGATTGGACTGAAAGCGCACCTCCGTGGACTGCCGATGACGGCGGATCTGGAAATGCACACCGGGCGGAATGGCTATGCCGGATTAGCGGGCGTGGAGGACGGCTGGGTGAATGTTTGCGGATTGTTCCGGCTGGATCGCCAGCTTGATGCGACTGGCGCAGACCTATTGCCCGCCTATTTGGAGGCTGGCGGAAATCGCGAACTCGCAACCCTGCTGAGACAGGCAGAATGGAGGGAAGGTTCATTTTCCGCCGTGGCGGGTTTTGAACTTGGCCGCCAAGATGTCGTGCCCGGATTACTCTGCCTCGGAGATGCGGAAAGCATGATTCCACCATTCACAGGCAATGGCATGTCGATGGCATTCCAAGCGGCCGAGTGCGTCTGCGCGCCGCTGGTTTCTTGGGCGCATGGCGATCACGCATGGCTCTCAACGGCGAATGAATGCCGCTCGTTGCTGGTCCACCGCTTCCGCCGTCGGCTCGCCGCCGCGCAATTGCTCCACCGGGTCTTGTTCGAGTCATCCGGCCGTGCTCTCCTACAAACTCTATCTTCAGCGCGGCTTCTGCCATTCAAGCCAATGCTTTCTTTTGTTCGTTAGTATCACTTATCAATTCATCATGTATCTCCGCTCCATCGCCACCGCCGTCCCGCCCCGCTCGTTTTCACAACTCGAATGCTGGGATGCATTTCAAGGGAAAGGACTGCTGGATTCGCTGCGGACCCGCTCCGCAGCGCTGGTGGAAAAGGTGCTGACCAGCGGTGCGGCCGGCATCGAACGGCGGAATTTCGCACTGGAGGAAATCGGGCCGGTGTTTTCACGCAGCGCCCAGGAATTGAACGAAGGCTTCGAGCGCGAGGCCCCGCCACTTGCCGGAAACGCCCTTGCTGCGGCCTTGCAACGTGGCGGCATCGACGCCGCAGAGGTGGACGCCTTGTTCATCTGCACCTGCACCGGCTATCTCTGCCCGGGCGTGAGCAGTCACCTCGCGGAACGATTAGGCCTGCGCCATGATGTGTATCTCGCGGATCTGGTCGGACTCGGTTGCGGCGCGGCGATCCCGATGATGCGCGCCGCACAAGGATATCTCGCCGCAAACCCTGGCGCAGTGGTCGCCACCGTGGCGGTGGAGGTTTGTTCATCGGCATTTTATATGAATGACGATCCGGGAGTCCTCATCAGTCTGTGCCTGTTCGGCGACGGTGCGGCGGCGGCGATCTGGACCGCCGATGGCAAACCCGGCGATTGGCAGGCCGGCGCATTCACCACCACACACCGTCCGCAGGAACGCGAAAAAATCCGCTTTGTGAATGACGGCGGAAAATTAAAAAACCAACTTCACCGTGCCGTTCCAGGACTCGCCGCCGAAGCGGTGGCCGAGCTCTTTTCATTGCGCAAAGGCGAACCGGATCAAGTCATTGCTCACTCCGGTGGTCGCGATGTGGTGGAAGCTCTGGAAGGCGTGCTGCCGTTCAGCCTAACGGAAACACGCGAGGTTCTACGCGACCACGGAAACATGAGCAGCCCAGCGGTCCTCTTCGCCTTGGAACGAAGACTTGCCGAAGCTCGTCCTGATGACCGACGCCTCTGGCTCACCGCCTTCGGAGCCGGCTTCGCCGCGCACGCCTGTGAGCTATGGCGGTGAAATGGAATGGAGGGGCGATTGCTAGCAATCACGGCCGGATTTCCACACTCAGCGAAATGGTTTCAGCCTTCGGAACCGTGAGCACAACAGCTCGGAATTCCTTGTTTTGCTTTTCCGCAGATGTCGGCGGCGTGGCGGCGGTGATGCTCCATGTTCCAATATCAGAAATTCGATGCAGAGTGATCTGTTTGCCGTTTTTCTTCAAAATCACCTGATCACCTCGCACTTCCGCTTCGGCATCGGTGAGCGCACGCCAGCAGACTTCGCCGCCAGGTGAAGTGATTTCATCCTCAATACGAACGTTTCCAGTTGCCGTATCAAACCTGGATGTCCGCTGCACTTTACCTGCGGATCCAACATAGGCGGCACTGAGATCAAAGGTCGCGCTGAGCGATTTGCCGGTGAGGGACGAGGCGATGAGCGGGCAAGGTTTCGCATCGGCGTTTTGCAGTTTGCCGTTAATTTCGAGTGTGTTGTGCGAGCGATTTTGCATGCGGTAATAGCTCCAGCGTTCTTTTCCAAAATAACCGGGCAGATTGTAATCGTCTGAGCCAAGATCATGAAACCAGCGGACACCATGGGCATCATAGACAAACGAGCCTACATCCATGTGGCCGTGGCTGGCAGCAGGCGTGCCGCCCTTGATGGCCAACCATGCATCCTTGTCACTCCAACCCTTGCGGAACATGGCCATCGCCTGCTCGCCATGGAAAACCGCTGCATTCGGTATGGCGGACTCACCTTCTGGCGCGGGTGGCAGCCAAAGCACCGATAGCGGACCATAACGCTCATTCTTATTTAGCCCCTTTCCCTCATCCAACGCACGAGTGTAAAGCGCTCGGATATGCTGGGTTTGTCCGGCATCCTTGTAACGCCCAGCCAGCCAACACTGGGCGGGCGACGGCGTGGCAAGACTGGCGTTTCCATCTGCGAAATTATAAGTCAACCGGGTAGAGCTCGTTAGATGCATGATCGAACCCCCGGCTTTCTGCAAGATGGGCGCTTCGGCAGTTTTACGTCCCAAAGGACCGCAGGCGGCGAGCATCATCACATGGTAGTTGGTGCCGTAATGCCAGTATCCGGGGCCCTCCGGATACATCCCATCAGGTTGATAAAACGCACTACACTTTTCGACGAGTTTAAGCCCGCGATCAAACAGGTCTTCTGACAAACCCTCGTCGTTTCCCGCGATGGCCGCCGCCGCCAACGCGATGCCCGAGCCGCAGACTTGCGACCAATTGTTGCGTGGAATCGACCACCAACCTTTTTTATCATAGACGCCTTTGGCGGGCTTGAGCGCCTTGTCGATAATCGCACGCTCACACATCGCACGTTGCTCCGGCGTGAGTGTTTGATAGAGCCAGTCGTATCCGGTCGCCACGGCAGTCGCCATTTCCGCGGTGTCCAGGAAATGGCTCGGATTCCAATCCTTCAGACCACAGGCGGCTTCCAGTTCAGCGATCGCCCGGAGTCTGAATTTTTCCTCACCGCCCATACGCCACGCCCAAGCCGAGTGCATGATATTGTGCAAAGCGCGGCGCGACTCACCGAGCAGGCGTTTGCCATCGGGGATTTCATAGCGGCATACCCGCTCGTTCAGGACGCGCTCCGCTTCGTTCATCACAGCCGATTGCAAGCGCATCGCCAGCGGGTCTTTAGCCAATTGATCCCTCAATTCCCCTTCCTCCGTTTTTGGAAACCACAGGCGCGGGTGCGGTTTTTCCGACAAATCGCCGACCGCGATCGCCACAGCCGCCAACCAGATCGCCGTCATTTTCAACATGCGCGGTTTACGGGGCATTCGGTCAAAATCTTTCTGGGATCACAAATCATCGATCCCCACGGCCATGTCCACGCCCGCCTCGACGCCCTGCAGCAAGGCCCGCTCATCGGGCCATCCTACCGGAGACAAAACTCACGTTTTACACGCGCTTCGGTTGGTTGATGCCGTAGATCGTGCTGCTAGCGGCCGCTGTCTGGTGGTTCACTCTACTCCTGCCGAAGGGACCGGAACTTCTTGGCGACAAGCATGAATGATCACCCCCTTGGACTGCTGGCAGCCTGCTGCCGCTTTGGTTTCGCAGCCTGCTGCGGCGAAAAGCATCCAGATCACCACCGCCAGCAGGCTGACGGGGGAAAAGCGGCAGCAGGCTGCACGCAATCCAAGTATGCCCGGTGCCGCCACTTTGGGAATCAAAGCGCTTGGCGGGGCGGATTGGTTGGAGCAGTGTTCCGCGCGTTACGCATGAGCACTGTTTTGGAAACCATCAATGGCGGCACAAGCTATCTTGAAAAGCGCGGAGTCGAGGACGCTCGCCGCAACATGCAGATGTTGGTGGCCGGGCAACTTGGATGCACGCGGATGGACTTGTATCTGCAATTCGACCGACCGCTCGAAGAAGCAATTCTCGCACCGCTGCGCGAGGCGTTAAAAAAACGTGGCGAGGGCATTCCGCTCCAACACCTGCTTGGCGCAGTCGGGTTTCACAATCGCGAATTCAAAACCGACTCCCGCGCGTTGATTCCAAGACCGGAAACCGAAGAACTCGCCGAGTGGATTCTTTCCTGGGAACTTCCGGAAACCCAACGGGTGCTCGACATGGGCTGCGGCTCCGGAGTGCTCGGACTGACCCTCGCGGCAGATCGCCCGACCTGGAATGTCATACTCGCCGATGTTTCGCCGGACGCCCTCGCGCTGACCCGCGAAAACGCCGCGCGGCTGGAAATCTCCAACGCCGCGTTTGTCGAAAGCGACCTATTTACGGCGCTGCAAGGCAGCTTCGATGGCATCGTCGCAAATCTCCCTTACGTCCCGGAATCCGAACGCGCCACCATGGCCCGCGAGGTTTCGCACGACCCGGCGCTCGCGCTTTTCAGCGGCACGGATGGACTGGATCTCATCCGTCGCTTCATTCCAGAGGCATTTTCACGATTGAAACCCGGTGGCTGGCTGGTGCTCGAAATTGGTCACGATCAGGCTTCACAGGTGGCCGGATTTCTCCAAGATCACGCCTTCACGGCCATCGAAGTGAAAACCGACCTCTCCGGAGTCGCCCGTTTCCCCTTCGCCAAACGGCCGGAAAAGATTGAGGATCGTGGATTGTAGATCGAAGATCTCTTTCTGCCATCCACTATCCCCTATCTACCATCCACTATCTATTCTATGGACAAACTCATCGTTCACGGCGGCACCACCTTGCGGGGCTCAATCAACATTTCCGGCTCAAAAAATGCCTCGCTGCCGATCCTTGCCGCCTCCTTGCTGACCGCCGAACCCTGCATCATCCGCCGCGTGCCCGATGTCTCGGACACTAACTACATGATCCAAATCCTCAGCGCGCTGGGGGCCGATGTCGAACGCTCGTCCGGCACCGTGCGCATCACTTGCGAGGAAATTTCCGACGTCGCCCCTTACGAACTCGTCCGCCGGATGCGCGCTTCGATCTGCGTGATGGGCCCGCTGCTCGCTCGCAAAGGACGCGCGGTCGTCTCCCTGCCCGGCGGCTGCGTCATCGGCGATCGCCCGGTGGATCTCCACTTGCGCGGACTCGAAGCGCTCGGGGCAAAAATCGAATTTGAAGGTGGAAACATCATCCTCACCGCCAAGGACGGCTTGCGTGGCGCGGAAATCGACCTCCGAGGCACCCATGGCCCGACCGTTCTCGGCACCGACAACGTGATGATGGCCGCGACTTTAGCCGAAGGCATCACGGTCATCGAATCCGCCGCCGCAGAACCCGAAGTGCTCGACCTCGCGAATTTCCTCAACGCCATGGGCGCGAAAATCACCGGTGCCGGCACCCGCCGGATCGTCATCGAGGGAGTGAAGGAACTCCATGCTGTCGAGCATACCGTCATCCCGGACCGCATTGAAGCTGGCACTTTCATGGCCGCCGCCGCGCTCGCCGGCGATGGCGTCACCCTGCGCCGGGTTTGCCGCGATCACCTCAAGGCAATCACCGCCGCCATCGAACAATCCGGCCACCGAGTCGAATTCAACGAAGCCGGCGACTCCTGCACGATTTTCCGCGGAGAAAATCTACGGGGCGTCAATCTCGTGACCGCACCCTATCCGGGTTACCCCACCGATATGCAGGCGCAAATGACCGCTCTGCTAGCCACCACGCCGGGGATCAGCGTGATCAAGGACACCATTTTCCCGCAACGTTTCATGCACTGCGCCGAGCTCAAACGCATGGGGGCCGACATCCGAGTCGATAACGGCACCGCCGTGGTTCATGGCGTCGCGCAACTCTCCGCCGCTCCTGTCATGGCCTCCGATCTGCGCGCCTCCGCCGCCCTCGTCCTTGCCGCGCTCACCGCCAAAGGCGCCACGGAAATCAGCCGACTCTATCACATCGACCGCGGCTACGAGCACATCGACGAGAAACTCCTCATGCTCGGCGCACACGTCGAACGCGTGAAAGATTGATCCGCCTGCTTTACCATCTCCTTGTAATTCCGCCACCGCCCGCCAAGATCCGTTGCGCCTCCTTGGCGGCCTTTGCGTCTTGGCGGTGAAATTTTTCCCTTCACGCCCATGCTTCTCATCACCAACGCCCGCATCGCCTCGGAAAACTCCCCGGACCTCACCACGGCGGATGTCTTGCTCGCCGACGGAAAAATCCAGCAAATCGGCAAGGGCCTGAGCGCCCCGGATGGCACCCGCATCATCGACGCCGCCGGCCGCATCCTGATGCCCGGCATGTTCGATGCCCACGTCCATTTGCGCGAACCCGGATTCGAAGCCAAGGAAACCATCGCCTCCGGCACCGAAGCCGCGATCAACGGCGGCATCACTGGCGTCGTCATGATGCCGAATACCTCGCCCGCCATCGACTCCGCCACGGTCGTCGGCCAAGTGCTCGACATCGCGAAACGCACGGCCCGCATCCCGGTTTACACTTCCGGCTGCGTGACCAAAGGCCGCCACGGCAAGGAACTCGCCGGCATCGACGGCATGTGCAAGCTCGGCGTGAAAATGCTCACCGACGATGGCGATACCACCGGCGATCCGGCCGTCCTCTATCGCGCCATGCAATACGCCACCGAGTTTGGCATGTTCTTCGCCAGCCATTGCGAAGTCCCCGAACTCGCCGGCCCGCGCGCCCTCAATGAAGGCGATATGAGCTACCGCCTCGGCATCAAAGGCTCACCCGCTTGCGCCGAGGAAATCATCATCGATCGCGATATCCGCCTCGCCCACGCCACCGGTGCCCACATCCACATCCAACACGTCTCTAGCAAACTCGGCATGGAAACCATCGCCTGGTGGAAATCCCGCGGCGATGTCAAAGTCACCGCCGAAGTCGCCCCGCACCACTTGCTTTTCACTGATCAAGACATCGGCGACTACGACACCCACTACAAGATGAACCCGCCGCTGCGCACCCAAGCCGACAACGACGCGCTGCTCCAGGGACTCATCGACGGCACCTTCGATCTCATCGCCACCGACCACGCGCCGCACACTCCATTCGAGAAATCCCAAGACTTCGTCAGCGCCCCCAATGGCATCACCGGCCTCGATACCGCGCTCGTCTCACTGCACCATTACTTCGTCGCCACCGGGAAATTCGGTTGGGATCTCATCGTAAAACGTTTCTCCGCCGAGCCACGCCGCTTCATGGGTCTGCCCGCCGTTTCCATAGAAGAAGGCCAACCCGTGGATCTCATCCTCTTCGACCCGGAAAAAGAAACAACCTTCACCAAGGACTTCATGAAATCGAAGTCACAAAACACGCCGTTTCTCGACAAAACCCTCAAGGGAAGCGTGGACCTCGTCGTGCTCGGCAACGACGTGCTCCTTGATGCAGAAATGCGCGGTTGAGGCTGTGATGAAATTTGACTGAATCACCCGCTCGATTCAGCAGTCAGTGCATGACACTATGAAATACAAGTTGGTTGCTTCGCAAAGGGCAATGGCTTTGGTTTTGATCGGAGTCATCGGTCACACACAGGCTGCGGATTCGGATCCAGGAGAGATGAAAATCGATTAGCCTGCGTTTATTGGGGGCAGCATGACATGACTTTTAACTCGTCGCCGGACGGTTTCTTTGGCTTCTTATTGACTAAAATTGGAAAATCAGTAAAAGAATATCAATCAAGGTATTCACTCATAATGCTCAACTCAAACTGGCAACCAATCCATACTTTGAGACCCTGCTCTACTTTGATATCGCTTGATTTTACATAAGATTCTTCAAACTAGGCTTAAGCCGCATTGCGCCAAATTAAATGACACCGGCGGACCAGCGAGAAAGAAGCTGAAGTAGGTTGTTGCGCCAGAAAGAATGACACCCGGATGAGAACACTTACGGGGATCATGAGTCAGAAGAGCAAAATTGAATATTTGGAAA
>CAIXKE010000039.1 GCA_903919975.1 Akkermansiaceae bacterium
AAGAGCGCCAAGGAAACTCCACATGGGTTCACTGAAATCCGTTTCGATTCCTCATACACGATCTATCTTCTTGTTTAACTTGGCGCACTTGGCGTCTTGGCGGTGAAAAACTCTTCATTTTCCCTAATGTAGGCACCCTGGTGGGCATCCTATGAAATGAGGATAGGCAGGAGCGGGGAACCTGTCAGGGTAGAGGCTTCACACGCTTGAGCCAGTTTCTTCCACTTTGCAGTCCGGTCGGCAGTGATTCCAACCCTCAAGCCGCTGCCACCGCCATGAAGAACGATATGTTAAATTTCACCCGCCACGACCGCCGGTCTGTCATCGCCGTGTTCACGGTGTTCGCTTGACTCCCGCTACAACATGCACGCCGACGACATGGATTTTCAAATCGAGGCAGACTTCATCGGGATCATGTGTCCTTGGCTGCCACAGGTCTCTAACCAATTCCGTGAGCGCGTGGGCCGTGTGATTTAGGACGCTTGCGGAGCATGCGCCCTGCTTTCCAGTCTACCATGATTTAGTGCGAAAAGTCTATGCATATCGCTGATTTATCCATGGAAACCGAGATGAACTTATGGCAAGTATAAGCCTCAACAACGTCACCGCATTGAGTTATTCATTTAAAACAAGCTAAATCCATGATTCAATCAATTCCTTGGCAGCTCACCTGCCGCACTCCTCGCGGCCTTTGTCGTCGCCGGGTCCGCTTCCTCCGCCGTCGCCGCTAATGGCGGGTAGCTCGTTAGAGCCGATGCTAATGAATAGCCCACTGAATACCGCACGATCAATTCATTCTCCGTCATCCTGTTCCAATCGCACCTCTTGATGCATTGCTCACCTTCCAACATGAATCCTTATACCACCCAGCACAGTTTGAATCGCCTGAGGACCTTCGATATTCAAGGTTTTTGGCGGATTTCCGGCACCCGCGGGAAATTCATAGTCTTCGCGATCACGCTGGCCCTGGCGCTTAGCCACCAAGACCTGCGCGCCGCGGCAAGCCGGACGGAACAATACGAGCAGGCCTTGTCGCTGGCGAAGTCTTCCGGCAAGGACATCGTGGTGTTCCAGCGCGGCAGTGATTGGAACCGACTCAGCGAAACGCTCTATCAGAATGTCTGGATGAAGGATGAATTCGCCACGGAACTTGGCGATGGTTTTGTGCTGGTGGCGGTGGACCGTCCGGAGGCGGCCACGGGGTCGCAGGCGTTGCGGCTCGCGAATTTGTCGGACGCGAAGACGCCACTGCCGGCCAACGAAGTGACCGCCGTGGAATCGGCCGCGAAGGTTGCTTTCGGCGCACGTCCTGACGGAGCCTTCCTGGCGAAAGCCAGTCCCAATCCGGACAAGGATACCTTGACTCTCCAGCTCAAGGTCAAAGGCGGTGGTCGCGTCCTGCGCGTGGATTTTTCACCCGATTCCAGCCTGCCCGCCACCGGCCCGGGACGGGCGCCTAACGGCAACTTCTGCGTCTCGGAAATTGTGGTTCGCAATCCCGATAAGCAGCTCGCCATCACCGCCGCCTGGGCCAATTCCGGCAGGCCGGAACAAGGCGCATGGCGGGCCATCGACGGCATCGCAGACCAGCCGGACAACTTCTGGAATGCCCTAACCAACGGCAGTCATCGCAGCACTCTGTTTCTCCTGTTGAAAGAAGCGCTCCGGCCTGGAGAAACCCTTTCAATCGAGCTCCAAAGCCTCAGCGGCAGCAAGCAACATGTGCCGGGCTGTGTGCGGGTGGCCTCGCTCAATGACGCCGCGATGGAAGCCGATGTGCGTGCGTGCGCCGAGCAGGAACGCAAGGCCGCGCTGAATGTGAAATACACTTGGTGGGACACCACCTACTGCCCGCGCATCGCCCTGCTGGACCGTGAGGGCCGTGCCGTCGCCTGTGAGAACAAGCCGCGGCTGGGCCTGACACCCAAGAGCATGGCGGCACGGGTCAAGGAATTGCGCGCGATCCGCGAGAAACGCGATGCCTTGTGGGCCAAGGCGGAAGCTGCGCGAGGCCCGATCCGAGCGGAGTTGTTGCGTCAGGGGCTCGATGCGATGACGATCGCCAACTGGCCGGGCAACGACAAATGTTATGTGCCGGTTCATGACCTGATCCGCGCGGCCGACCCCAAGGACGAGAGCGGCGCGCTGCGTTGGCTCACCTTCGGCGGTGACCCGCGCGATGGTTTTAAGTGGGCCGAACCGAGTTGGTTGCAGGTCATGGCAAAGAAACCACTCACCGACGCGAATTTCAAAGAAGCCCTGGCGCGCATCGACAAGGAACTCAAGGACCCGCGCAATCGGATCCTCGATAACGAACGCATCCAGCGCATCATGGTTGGCAAATACCTCGTTTATAGCCGCTGGCCGAAGCACGAGCAACAACGGTTCGATGTGCAGCGCGAAATCGCCGCGTTTGACCCCGATACCTTCTGGGGTATCGGCGCCAGGGGCGAACTCGGCCTGCACTTCCATTCCACCACGCCCATGCTGACCTACGGCTGGGGCGGTAAACAGGTGAAGCCCGGATCTAACATCTGGGAGATGACCGATACCGCGTATTTTTTCGACCACGCCGGACCCTACAAGCTGCGCATCACTACAACGGGCGGCAAAGACACGGTGTCAATCCAGCGCGTCGCCTTGCTCGACGGCACCACGGTTCTATCAGATTCGCGGCCGGCAGCCCGCCTCGGTCCGGGTAGCCCGCCAGTGGAAGTGGACCTGGACTTGAAGGCGTGGCGGGCCGACCGCACGCTGGTACTGCGCGTCGAGCTGGAGGCCGCTGACGGCCAAACCCAGAGCGCGGGCGCGTTCGCAGTGGAACCGCAATTGTTGCCAGCACCCGCCCTCGCCCACAAGCCGGCGGCGACCGACGCCGGTTCGCGGATGCTGGCGCGCGGCGAGATCCTTCCTCTCTATCGGAAAATTAGCGGTTTGCTGCTGGCGGAAGCGGCCAAGGGCGATGCCGGTATCGCGCGGCTCACCAGCACGCCCCCGCTGCGCGCGAACTTGGCGCAGGCGACTTTGATCCGTCTCTGCGGCGTGGGAAATCTTGAGAGTATTGCCAAACAGGATGGCGGCGCGGCGTTCTTGCAGTGCTTCTTCAAAGACACGGCATGGCTGGAATCGTTTCTCGGATCGGGCAAGGCCGTGTGGCCGGTCGCCTTGGAAAACCTCTATCTGTTATGGTGGCACGGCGCGGGATGGGAGCAACCGTTGAACCAGCGCCTCGCCACCGCGATCGCGCTGCAATGGGGGAAAGTCGCGCCCTACCGGGTGGTGGATCGATTCCGGCATATCCAACAGGCATTGCGTGACGGACTGATGCATATCAGCTTCGAGAGCTTGGACGTGCGCGAAATGCGCTGGACGGTTCCCAACTATGGATCAGCCAAGGATTTTCAATTTCTGTTGGATGACCGGCAGACCTTGTTGCGGGATTATCTCGGCGCGCACGGCGGTGTCCGCTACGTCAGCTTCAATGTCTATGGCGTGTCGTGCCAAGACAGTTGGAATTATGTCGGCCCGTGGGCGCATGTCTATGGCAACGGCACGGACAACCGGCCGTTTCCCGCGCATCGCCAGATGGGTGGAGTGTGTGGCACGGTTTCCACCTACGGTTCGGCCACAGCCCAGGTCCATGGCATTCCGTCAACCGCCATTGGCCAGCCCGGGCATTGCGCCTATGTCGTCCGGGTCGGCAAGGAATGGCCGGTCGGCAACAGCGTGACATGGCCAAGCGACGCGAGTGTGCCCGGCTGGGAAGGCACGAACTATCCCACCATGACCGGACTTTACGAACCGGTGAACCAGGATCGCGAAAGCTTCATGAAGGCCACGCGCCTGGGATGGTTGGCGCAATTGCAGTTTGAGCGTGCCAATCTGCAATGCACCATCGAGACTCTGCCTGCACCGACGTCCACCGACTGGATGAAAACCTATCAACAGGCGATTTCCGCGCAACCGACCAACTATGGCATCTGGCTCGACTATATAAAGCTGTTGGAAGCCTCCAAGGATATGCCGTCCGCGACCTGGCTCGATCTGGGGCAACGGGCTGCACGCACCTTCTCCGCCTACAACGAGGCCGGTTGGACCTTGACCCGGCGTTGCCTCGACAAGGCGTTTCCGACAATGAAGCCCGCCTCGCGGATGGAGGTCTTGCTCGCGTGCAACCGGGAACTGCGGCAGGAGAATTGGTATAAGCCCGTTAGCTTCCCTTACGAAGGCATTCTCGACTGGCAGAACAAAAGCCTAGGCGATCCGGCATTGGGTGTGGAGTTGTTCGGAAATCTGTTAGCGATTCATCACAGCGAAAAACCGAACGGTAACTTCATTTTCGGTAACGTGATGAGCTGGGGGGCGAAGCGTTTCGCCGGCAATCCAGCGACGGCTCCGGCTTATGCCAAAGCGATGGCGGCGTTCTTCCAGGCCAAGGGCGAGTCGCTCGACAATAATCTGTTAGTTGACACCGTGAAGACCAGTATCCGCAAGGCCAGCGAGGCCGGCGACATTGCGAGCTATCATCTCTGGGCCGACATGGCGGAGAAACTGCTACCGCCACTCAAGCCCGACGACGTGCACCTAAAACCGGCCCAAGTGGCGGCCTTTCCGAAATACCAGCCGTTCCCCGGACACCTGTTGAGCCAGGATGGAATGCTGCAAACCAGCAGCGCACACCCGGACGACCGGCCGCTGTCCTACCGGCAGGTTCTGAGCGGTGGGTCCATCGGTTGGTTCGACACCGCGAGCGACAAGAAGCCGTGGGCGCAGGTGCAGTTGCCTGGCGAGGGGGAACTAGCAGGTATTGTCCTAGTCGGCCGCCATGAATACCCGCGGAACGATGGGGGCTATCAGGCGGCGCCGCTCAAGGTGTCGGTCTCGCTGGACGGCAAGGCGTGGACGGAAGTCGCGTCGTTTGATAAGGACGAGATGGTTTTCCGGGTGGACCTGCAAGGAAGGAACCTGCTGGCGCGTTATGTGCGGGCCGAGCGTGTTCCCGCACCGCAGGAGACCAAGCCCTTCGAGCGCTTCAATCTCCGCGGGTTTATGGTTTACGGGAGGAAGTTGTATTGATCCACACGCGCCTGCTGAACCTGAGGATGAAACCATGATGAAGCCTACAGCCCAGCAATCCAATCCATCCGCCGATGCCTTTCCGCGTGGCTTCGCCAGTGACAATTTCGCGGGGATTCATCCGCGGATTCTGGAGCGCATCGCCACCGTCAACCACGGCCACGCGATGGCCTACGGCGAAGACGCCGTGACCGTCCGGGCCCGCGCGGCATTCGACCGCTTGTTTGGACACCAGGTCTGCAGTCACCTCGTTTTCAACGGCACCGCCGCCAATGTCCTCGCGCTGATGGCATTCCAGAAGCCATACGGTGCGGTGCTTTGCTCGGACCTCGCACACCTCTGGAATGACGAAAGCACCGCTCCGGAACGCGCCCTGGGCATGAGGGTGATGCCCTTGAAAAGCGTGGATGGGAAGATCGACCCCGCCGCCCTGGCGGAGGTGTTAGGGCGTGGCCACGGAGTCCACGGGGTGCTTCCCGTGGCCCTGACACTCACCCAACCGACGGAGGTCGGCACGCTCTACACCCTCGATGAATTGCGCTGCCTCATTGCGATGGCTCATGCCCATGGCGTGGGCGTGCATGTCGATGGCGCCCGCCTCGGTTGCGCCGTGGCCGCGCTGGGCATCAGCCCGCGGGAGATGCTGCTTGAGAGCGGCGTGGATGTCCTCAGCTTCGGCGGGACCAAACAAGGCATGCTCTGCGGCGAGGCCGTGGTCTTTCTGAAGCCCGGCTTGGACGCGGACTTTCCCTTCTGGCAGAAGCACACGATGCAGTTGGCCTCCAAGATGCGCTTCATCTCCGCGCAATTCGAAGCCCTACTGGAGGACGATCTTTGGATCGCGAACGGACGCCTGGCCAACATCATGGCGGAGCGTCTCCATCTTGCAGTTAGGGAACTTTCGTTTGTCGAAGTGGCCTTTCCCGTGCAGGTCAACTCGGTGTTTGCCCGGATTCCGGCGGCGCTGGTCGAACCGTTCCAGCGCGAGACGTTTTTCTGGCCTTGGGACGAGCGCGCGGGCCTGGTGCGCTGGATGTGCGCCTTCGATTCCGAAGGCGAGGATATCGACCGTTTCGTGGCAACGTTGAAACGGATGGGGAGCTCCTGACTCATGAGATTTTAATCTTCTTATTTTTCGACGAGGGCGTCGAAAACCCCACGCGGGGGCGCGTGTGCTCCCGCTAGCTTGATCGCCCTGTCGGGCATCGTATAAAATAAGGATATGCGGGATCTGGGAAGCTGTCAGGGTAGAGGCTTCACTCGCTTGAGCCAGTTTCATCCGCCGCGCAGTCCAGCCGGCGGCGAACCCAACCCTCAAGCCGCTGCCACCACCATGAAGAACGATATGTTAAATTTCACCCGCCACGACCGCCGGTCTGTCATCACCGTTTTCACGGTGTTCGCTTGTCTTCTTGCGCAGACCAGACCCACCCAAGCCGCATCGCACACGCTTTCACGCGAAGTGTTGCGCGACAAAATTCGCGGCGCGTGGGCGGGACAGATGATCGGCGTGACTTACGGCGCAGCCACCGAGTTTAAGTCAAGGGGCAGGATTCACGACGATCCGATTAAGCCGGCGGACCTTTCCAATGCCATCGTGCAGGACGATCTCTACGTCGAGATGACGTTTGTGCAAGTCATGGACACCATTGGCCTCAACGCCACTACCGCCGAATACGGCGAGGCGCTCAAGAATTCCAAATACGAACTCTGGCACGCCAACGCCGGCGCGCGCCGCAATCTCAACCGTGGTCTCGCCGCGCCGTTGTCTGGTGACCCCCGCTACAACATTCACGCCGACGATATTGATTTTCAAATCGAGGCAGACTTCATCGGAATCATGTGTCCCGGGTTGCCACAGGCATCTAACCAATTCTGCGAGCGCGTGGGCCGCGTGATGAATTACGGCGACGGCCTTTACGGCGGCATGTTCGTTTGCGGCATGTATGCGGCGGCGTATTTCGAAACAGACCCGCGAAAGGTCGTCTCGGCGGGTTTGGCGTGCATTCCCGCGGGTAGCCCCTACGCGCAACTCATCAGCGACCTGCTCGCGTGGTCGGCGCAGGAGCCAAACGACTGGCGCAAGGTCTGGCAGCAGATCGAGACCAAGTGGAACAAGAACGACGTTTGCCCCGAAGGCGTGGACAACGCCTTCAACATCGACGCCAAACTCAACGGCGCATACATCGCGTTCGGCCTGCTTTATGGACGCGGCGACTGGCAGCAAACGATGGAAATCGCCACCCGGTGCGGTCAGGATTCCGATTGCAATCCCTCCAGCGCCTGCGGCGTGCTTGGCGCGATGATCGGTTTCACCAAAATCCCGGGTCCCTACAAACCCGAGTTGGCCAAGCTCGCCGAAACGAAATTCGATTTCACCGAATACTCGTTCAACGACATCGTGAAATCCACCGAGGCGCGCACCCTCCAAATCATCCGTCAAGCTGGCGGTCAGGTGAGCGAGCGCGAGGTCGTGATTCCACGCCAATCGCCCATGCCGCCCGAGCTGGCGCTGTGCAACTTCGGCGTTCCGGTGAAAGTCGTGAAGTGCCAGGACGTCGCGTGGGCGTGGCAAGGCAACTGGCACGCAACTCCCAATGCCCGGGTAGCCGACGGCGCTGGCGGCGAAGCGACGCTCCAGTTTGACGGCAGCGGCCTGGCGCTGGTCGGCAATCTTTCGCAGGATGGCGGACGCGCGGATGTCTATCTCGACGGCGTGAAAAGCGATCTCGTAGCGGACGCCTACATCGTGCCGCGGACCCATGACAACGACCTTTGGCGCATTCAGGGACTGAAGCCCGGCCCCCACACGCTCCGCCTCGTCATGCGCGATGATGCCGACCCGCACAGCAAAGGCCGGAAACTCACGATCCATTACGCAGTGGTGTATCGAACGGAGTGACGCCATTGATAAGGTCGCTTGGATTTTTAAAACTTATAACGGTTAGGTTCCCGGTTTGAACCGCGCCCGCGACAAATACGACGCTCCGCACGCCATCAAGTAATCAACCTCTTGTCGTTGTCGCACTTGCCGGATTTCCGATGGAGTAGGCCGAGTGAATGGTCTGAAGCACTATCGGTGTTTCAATTGGTGGCCTCGGGCGTGATGTAAACCAGAGAGGAATTCTCTATCAACTAGATGACGTAAAGAGTCAGTGACATCCGGGTGACGACTCGGGGTGTGCCAGCGCCGGAGACGCGCGATCCGGTCTGCCATTTGAAGATTTGGATCAGGGGGCGGTCGTTCGCGTCGTGCTTCACTAGAATGCTATGCGGCGATAGACTGCGGAGGATAATTTTGCTGCCGTGCGCGTAGGACATCATCTCGGTGATATGCTGCAAGATTTTCAGACGCTGATTGACCGGCAGTGCGTCGCATTCATCCCTGGGAAATCGTCCAACCGGACGCTTTCCTCATCACGGCGGAGGATGAGTAAGGGTGCGTATATGCACTCGGTGGAAGGGTCCGCCTTGAGAATGGCGGGATGTGGGAAAATGCCATGAGGTCGCAAACTGGACGGAAGTCCGACGCCGCGTGGAAATACCGTCCCATCCAACCCGTTGGCTCGGATTCTTTGAAGGCCTTGGCCCAATCCTGCACGCCCATCTTCAAGGCCGGTCCTATCGACGAAAAACGCGCTGCGGCTTTCCTTGATATGCGGGAAAACCAACGCTATCCGACGCCAGTTTCATAGTTGATAATGTAAAGCTTCCCATGCGATCATGGTGCGTTTTCGGTGGGCTCCCCAACGGTATTGGCCGGGGTTGCCGTCTGAGCGGATGACGCGGTGGCAGGGGATGAGAAACGAGATGGAGTTGCGGCCGACGGCGCTGCCGGTGGCTCGGGCGGCGTTTGGAAACCCGGCGGCGGTGGCGAGTGCGCCGTAACTGACGAGCGCGCCGTACGGAATACGCAAAAGGGTGCGCAAGATTTGGAGTTGGAAGGGCGTGCCGTGGATGAGGAGTTTGAAGGGTGAGGTGAGGGCTGGCGTGGGGGTGAAAATTTTCTCGCTGAGGTGGTGGGCGCGCGCGTTGTCCCATGAGATTTCCGCAAACGGCCATTCAGTTTTCATTTCCTCGATGGCGATTTCGCGGTTTCCGTCGTCGAAAAACGACAAGTGGCAAATGCCGTTTGGAGTTTCGCCGATGAGGTAATTTCCGAACGGGGTGGTGCTTACTCCGGCACGGATGGATTTGATTTTGCCCGGAGTAGTGGCTTCGAGCGTGATTTGCGGGGCGTGTTCCATCGGCGGGATTGAGAGGTTTGGCGTGTTGTGGATCGTTGCGGTTTAGGCGTTTCGCTTGCTCCCTTGCGCACTTCGTGCTCATTTTCCGGGCGTGTCAATGGTCACCAATATTTCGACGTATCGTTTTGCAGAGCTCACGGGGTTGAAAATCTTACGCGAGGAATTGCAGGCGGATTGTAAGGCGTGGGGGCTCAAAGGCACGATCCTTTTGAGCACTGAGGGAGTCAATTTATTCGTGGCCGGTGCGGCGGAATCGGTTGACCGCTTGGTGGCGAAACTTCGAGCGATTCCGGGTCTGGAGGATCTTGCGCCAAAGGTGAGCCTGAGCGAGACGCAGCCGTTCAACCGAATGCTGGTGCGATTGAAGAAGGAAATCATTGCGTTTGGTGTCGAGGGCGTTCGGCCGGCGAATTACACGTCGCCGAAGATCGCGGCGAAGGAGCTCAAGCGTTGGTTGGATGAGGGGCGGCCGGTGACGCTGCTCGATACGCGCAACGACTACGAGGTGAAACTCGGGACTTTCAAGGGCGCGATCGATCCGGACATCAAGACGTTCCGCGGGTTTCCGGATGCCGTTAGAAAACTGTCGGATGAGCTCAAGGATCAGCCTGTGGTCATGTTTTGCACTGGTGGCATCCGATGTGAGAAAGCCGGGCCGTTCATGGAGATGGAGGGGTTTAAAAACATCTATCAACTTGATGGCGGCATCTTGAAATATTTTGAAGAATGCGGTGGCGATCACTACGACGGCGATTGTTTCGTATTCGACCAACGCGTCGGCGTGGATCCCGCGTTGTGCGAAAGCGAGCACGCGGTGTGCTTTGCCTGCCTCGCGCCGTTAGATGTTACGGATCAGGAAGATCCGCGTTATGTGCAGGGCAAGAGCTGTCCGCATTGTTTTAAGGGTGAGCCTGAGTTGCTGGCGGAACGGATTGCCACGCGTGAGGCGAAACTGCGTGCGGTGTGCGACCCTCTGCCAGGATCGCTGCTGCAGGAAAACCGTCGACCGGTGAACATCCCGGCGAGTCATGACAAGCGGCCGCTGTTGGAAGTGTTGATCGATTTGTTTCCGCAGATTTCCCCGTCGGAGTGGGAGGAGCGCTGCGATGCCGGGCGTTTTATGAACTATGGTGGAGTGGTGCGCGGCAAAGAGCACATCGTCCGGGCGGGTGAGCGGGTAGTGCAGATTTTTCCGCCGGATATCGAGCCGCCGGTGGCCACGGACATCCGGGTGATTTATGAGGATGAGTCCTTGATTGTTGTGAAAAAACCCGCACCGCTGCCGATGCATGCGAGTGGGAGATTCCATCGCAACACATTGCAACATCTGATGAATCTCGCTTGCGAGCCGCCACATATTCCGCGGCCGGTGCATCGTTTGGACGCGAACACGACGGGCATCGTGTTGTTTGCGCGCACCCGGCATTTTTGCCGTTTGCTGCAACGTCAGTTCATCGAGGGAAAGGTGGAAAAAGTGTATCTCGTCCGCGTGACAGGTCATCCCGAAGCAGATGTGTTTTTCTCCGATGCCCCGATTTCCGCAGAGCCGGGTATGCTCGGCACGCATGCGGTGGATGAGGATGACGGCCAGACATCGCGCACGGATTTCAAAGTCATTGATCGCCGGGCGGATGGGACGGCGCTTCTGGAAGCGGTTTTGGGAACCGGTCGCACGAACCAGATTCGGATTCACCTTTGGCACCTCGGGTATCCAGTAGTCGGCGATCCGGCCTATCTGCCGGACGGTCTGATCGGTGACACGCAGACGCTCGATGTCGATGCTCAGCCACTCCAGCTTCATGCATGGAAGCTATCGTTCGCGCATCCGCGGACCAGCGAGACGATGCGCTTCGAAACCGAGCGCCCGGACTGGGCGTAGGGTGGATTTTTCAGGAATCCTGCTGCGACTCGCTATTGCAACCGGCACCATTATGGTTGTTGTGGAGGAGCAGGTAAGCTCCGGCAGCAAGCAGTCCGAGTGCGGCGGCACCTCCCACCCATGCGGCGGCGGGTTGTTTGATTTGGCTTTTGAGAGAGTTCAGTTGTTCGGCAGTGAAAGTCCGGCCTGCGGCCAAACTGGTTTTCGCTTGGTCCGCCAGTTTGTATGCGCTGGCCGGGAGTGTGTGGCGCGCCGTGTGCGTGAATAAATTTCCAACATCCTGCCGAAGCAGGGAAACGTCTTCACTGACACGCGAGAGCAAATCATTGGCACGGGGATCTTGGAGCATGTTGGCTTTCATAATTGGATGGGGAAATATACCCGCCTATAATTTAATCACATTCCGCGAAAGCACAAGGCGTGATAGGAATCCGCCTCAGATTGCCGTGTTTTATGTCTGTGGATTACAAGTCGCTTATGACGCGGGGCAGGCGATTTCAACAATCGCTTGGATCTGCGCGGTCACATCATCCAGAGGGCCATTCGAATCGATGACTCGGGCGAATGGTTCATCTTTGAGTGAGAGAAAAATCTCGCGGCATCGTTCGAGGCTCTCGCGTTTTTCGAATTCGTTGGTGCTATCTCCACGGTGGCCGATGCGTTGGTGGGCGGTGTTCACATCGAGGTCGAGGATCAGTAGCAGATCCGGCACGGGCGCGAATGCTTCGTTTATGCGGCGGATTTCCGCAGGATCGAAGCCGCGGGCTCCCTGGTAGGCCATGGTTGAGAAGTAATAGCGATCGAGGATGACGACTTTTCCGGCGGCGAGGGCGGGGGCGATTTTCTGCTCCACGTGCTGGCGTCGGTCGTTGAGGAAATATTGGAGTTCCTCTTCGGGCGAGAGCCGGCCGGTGGCGGCGGATTCGCGGAGCTTGCGGCCCCAGGGACCGTCGGTTGGTTCGTAGCTGAGCACGACATCGCGGCCGCGTGAAGCAAACCAATCGCCGAGGCGGCGGGCTTGAGTGGATTTTCCGGTGCCATCGATGCCTTCGAGCACGATGAAAAGGCCGGGCTTCCGGGCATGGGAAGAAGGGGAGATCGATGAAGGATCAGGCGTGAGTGATGAGCTCATGGGTGCACAGGGAAGGTGTTGGAGTCGGGTGTGGATAAGGAGCGGCGGGAAATTGAATCCGCCCGTTGATTTGTCACGAGAAGGATTGTCTGATCCGCAGGGGATTTGGCCATCCCAAAGCGATTTTAACGTTTTAACAGGGAAATTCGCTTTAGATTCATGCATTCATAAGGGAATGCGGCAGTGGGGATGAGGGCGGCCCGTACGTTGAAATGCGTGAAACTCCTTAGATTTGGTCTCTCAAACAGCCAATTGTCGGTGCCCTATAAAATCGGATAGCCTACGTTCACCATGAAAAACATCCTATTGCTTCCATTCGTGCTGACGTTGCCTGCCTTTGCTGGCCCTTCACCCAGTCAGCCTGCAGCCCCGGCCCCCAGCCTCTACACTTGGTTCGCCGGTGCTTCGGTGGGTTATCTGACGGAATTAGAAGAACCCATGTATAACTTGCACGTAGGCACTGACACGAGTTGGAATCTCGGTGGTTGGAACGTCGCGTTGTTTACGGAAATCGGCTATGTTGAAAAAGATGAGGATTGGTCCGGTAGTGAGGTGGTTACGGTCTTCAATGGTTTTGCGTTGGACGATGGCGACAGCTTTGATCTCGGCGAATTGGAGGATGTTCTTTCTGATATTTCGGACTTTACCCCATACGACACCAGTTACGATCTCGATATCATGCCGATCACGCTCAATGCTAAATTCGAGCGTCAACTCACCGGCAATCTGAACGCCTACTTTGGAGGTGGCCTGGGTGTCGCCCGCGTGGGGTTGGACGTGGACTTCGGTGGAGGCTTCGATATTTCCGACGACGATTGGGTTTTCACAGGTCAGCTCTTCACCGGCTTGAATTACAATGTGAATCAGAACATCGAAGTCTATGGCGGAGCGCGCTGGATTTACTTCGACGATGTCAGCTTCAGTGACAATGACATCAGCGGCAATCTGGATCTTGGCGACGATTTTCTCTTCGAGTTGGGGGCCCGCTTTAATTTCTGAGGTGTTTGATTCAAATCGTGTGTTTCAAAGGTCGCCTGGAGTTTTCCGGGCGGCCTTTTTCCAATCGAAAGGGGCATGTATCCGTTGACGGGGGAAGGGAGGTGGAGTGTCGGTATTCCCTGATCCCCGGAATTGCTTCGGAATCATGGATTTTCCGGTCATGAAAACAATCTTGCTCCCGAGATCGACACGGGGGATGCTGGCCGCGCAGTCAAAGAGCATGGCAAGCAAGGACAACAAAAAGCGCGGTGAGGCGGAGGAATCATCGCGTTGGTCGAACGAGATCACGGGAATCATCTGGATCGCGGTGGGCCTGATGATGTTGCTTTCCTTGGTGAAATATAGCCCGGCGGACCTGCCGCGAGTAGGCCTTTTTGAGGCATTCGCGGACAAATCCGGGGCGGAGGGTGAGAATTTGATCGGGCCGGTGGGAGGGATTCTGGGGTTCGTTCAGCTCGTTCTTTTCGGAGCGGCAGGTTATCTCATCTCGGTGGGGTTCATTTGGTTTGGCGTCGTGAAGCTGGCATTGGACGGACGGATTTGGCCGAGAACGGTGTTGGGTTTCGGTGTTTTGCTGGTGAGCGGGGCTGCGTGGCTTGATGCGGCGGACTTTTTTTTCAAAGACTGGGCGCAGAATTGCAAGATTCCGGGTGGGCCCGGCGGAGTGATCGGCGAAGGGATTGGTGGATTTGTGTTGGTGAATCTCATTGGTCGCGCAGGCACGATGATCGCCACTGGTGCCGCCTATCTGGTGGCGATGATTTTGCTGACTGACCAGCAACCGGTTCGTTTCGTAAAAGGTTGCTGGAGGTTGCTGTGCCAAAAGATCCATGAGTGGCGTGCGAACCGCGGCGAACTGGGTAAAATTGCGGCACGTGAGGCTGAACTGCTTGCCGAACGTGAGCGCCAGCGCGAACAACGGCGGAAGGAACGGGAGAGTTCTAAATCTGCCAGCGCGAAGGGTGATGACGCATTTCAAGCACAGACCGAACTTCCGCTTCGTGAGACCCCGGTGCCTCAGATCATTGATGCGTCCCAGCGCCGTGCCACTGACCCCGTGATTCCCGGGAGCAAGCCGTTTGAGCGCAAGAAGGCGGGTCACCAGTTTCTTTCGGTCACGGGTTATGAAAACTACGAGCTGCCAGGTTTTGATTTGCTGGATGCCGTGGAAGAGGAAGAGGCGCCAGAGGCCAATCGGGATGAACTCCTCACCAACCAGCGGGTCATCATCGAGACTCTCAAGGCATTCGGGATCGATGTGACGCCAGGCGATATCACCCGTGGCCCGACGATTACACGTTACGAAATCTATCCGTCCACGGGGCTGCGTGTTTCGCGCATCTCGCAATTGGAAGCCGACATCGCCCGCGCCACCTGCGCCGAGCGCATCAATATTCTCGCTCCTATTCCAGGTAAAGACACGGTTGGCATCGAGATCGCCAATTCACAGAAAGTCGCGGTTCCACTGCACGAACTCCTGCATGATCCCGAGTTCCGCTCCGCCAAGAAAAAAATCCCGTTGGCTCTGGGCAAGGATGTGTATGGCAAGACGGTCATCGGGGATCTCGCGGCGATGCCTCATTGTCTCGTCGCAGGCGCCACCGGCTCCGGCAAGTCGGTGTGTATCAATTCGATCATAGCCTCGATGCTGTTCAAATTCGGTCCTGACGAATTGCGGTTTATCATGGTCGATCCGAAGGTGGTCGAAATGCAGATGTATAATCGTTTGCCGCATCTCGTTGTGCCGGTCGTCACCGATCCCAAGAAAACCGTGGCGGCACTCAAGTGGGTGGTCAATGAGATGGAAAAACGCTACCGGATCTTCGCCAAAGAGGGCGTCCGGAATTTCGACAGCTTTAATAATCGGCCGAAAAAGGAAAAAACTGCACCCGTCACGGCGAATGCGGAAATTGAAATTCCTGACGAGCCAGGTGATTTTGCCGACACCGACGGGGGATTGGATGTGGTGCCGACTGGATTGGATTCGTCCGTCCCGGCGAGTCACCAGCCGCCGCCATGGTCGATCGATGAAGTGGATGACGAGCAAATGGATTCGATCGCGGAGGCACTCGCATCCGGCGAACTCGGAGCCGAGGCTGATGAGGATGATGCTGAGTTTCAAGTCGATGAAGACCGGATTCCCGACCGGTTTCCGTATATTGTCGTGTTGATCGACGAGTTGGCGGACCTGATGCAGACTGCGCCCGCCGACGTGGAGATGTGCATTGCGCGTATTGCCCAAAAAGCCCGAGCCGCAGGGATTCACCTGATCATCGCTACCCAGACACCGCGCGCCGATGTGGTGACCGGCATCATTAAGGCCAATATTCCTTGCCGGATCGCCTTCCAAGTTTCGTCCGCGCTCGATTCCCGTGTCATTTTGGACGTCAAGGGTGCTGACAAACTGGTGGGTAAGGGCGACATGCTCTATCTCCCGCCCGGCTCCGCCAAATTGGAGCGTGCGCAGGGTGCCTACGTCACGGATGCTGAAATTGAACGCATCATCGACCACTGTGCGGCGCAAGGGAAACCTAGGTTTGAAACCGACATTCATGCATCCCTTAGCGGCGATGACGCCGACGAAGACGATGATGTTTCGGAAGCTGACGAGGAATTGATCATGAAATGCATTGAGGTGGTGCGTCAGGAGCAGAAGGCGAGCACATCGCTACTGCAACGCCGTCTTCGCCTTGGTTACACCCGTGCCGCTCGGATGGTCGATATCCTCGAACAACGTGGCATTGTCGGCCCGGGCGATGGTGCGAAGGCTCGCGAAGTCTTTCTCAAGTGAGGGTTCTGCGGCTTTCGGCCGTGAAATCAAAAAAATCGTTATTTTCCGATTGTCAAAGCTCGTTCGGCCGCTCTTACTTCCGCCCCGCCCGCAAGGGAGGTAGTGAGGCCCGATAGCTCAGTTGGTAGAGCAGCGGATTGAAAATCCGCGTGTCGCTGGTTCGAATCCGGCTCGGGCCACCATCCTAACCACTTGAGGTTGTGTGGGTTAGGTCTCCTAAGGAAGGTTTTTTTCTAACTGCTTAAATCGGCGGTGCAGTTATGTCGCAGTTTGCGGACGGGATTTCCCCTGATTAAGTCAACCAAGAGAGACGGCTGTTGCGATATCAGAACAGTTCCTGCTGACGGGTTGAGTTGGGTTCGCTCCTCTTCAGCGGACTGTCGCGGGTGTGGACGTTCAAGGTGGCCTTGATGACGTAGACGTTGCACATGGTTATAGTGCCGACGATTCCGGTGCGGCTACAATGTGGATTTCGGTGCGCCGCCTCTGTCTGATGCCTCGCCAGTGTGCTTTCATGCGCGGTAGAGCAATGAGTGTCTCAATCAATCATATTCCCGGTAATTCCGTGGGTCGCAGCTTGGGATGCGGTCGGTCCGATGTCCCTAGGATTTCCGGGGATGGTGTGGCTCAATCCATGGAGGCGGATGTATGGACGTCGACTGCTGATGAACCTCGCGGCCGTAGTGGCAGACAGACTGCTCCTTTACGGCGTGGCACGGAGCTTTCTCGAGTTCGTGGCTACCGCACCCGAGAGGAGCTGATTCGATTGCGCGTCTACGAAGGTAAGAGCCTGAAGGAATGCGCCTGCCTACTGGGCCGCCATTACAACCGGGTGCGGATCCTGTGGCAGGAGATCGTCGCCAAGTCGAACGGTGACGATGGGGTGCCGGCGGAACACCTGGCAAACGTGCGGGCGTATGTGGACATTCACCTGCGGCGTGTGATCCAGGAGGCATCGTGTCGGATCTCCGAAGGCGCAGCCTATGGTGCCGTCGTGGTCGCCGGGCTGAAGGCTTTAATGGAGCTTCACGGTGTCAAACATGAGGAGGTCTCTCCTGAAGGCATGACTCTTGCGGATGTGGGGCGGGAGGTTCGGGTGGTGTCGCCGCTACTAGCTGGGAAGCTGGAGCGTTTGGAGAGACTTGGGGCACGGGTGGTGGCAGCTGCTGTCCGCGACGGTGATAGTTGATTCATATGGATCGGTCGGTTATGTTGTCCGATGCCATGAATGCGAAAACCATCATACAGCCGGTAGCCCCGCTCTGGGGCGACGCCAAAGCCGTTCACAGCTATTTTGGACTCGGCAGGTCCACCCTCTATGCGCTGGTTGCAAAAGGGAAAATCAGGTCATCTTCGCTACGCGAGCGGGGAAAAATGCGGGGCAAGCGACTTTTCAGCTTTCCAAGCATCGAGGCTTTCGTCGAGGCGCGTGCGACTGGAGGCGAGGAGGGACCAAATAAACCCCTGCCGGATGTTGGTATTTGAGCAACGGGAAATCCTTGCTGAAACGCCAATTTCTGAGGGCTGAAAATAGAAGCGGAAGGGACCACGAATACACTGGATTAGTAGGTCCGTTAGAGCGAACACACCGGACATGGAAACGAAGCCATGCCCAGTTGTTCCGGTCGCCATTCTCGTCCGGGTGTCCACCAAGCGTCAGGAAACCGAGCGTCAGGTTCATGAGCTGCGAGCCTTGGCGGTTGAGCGAGGTTGGCAGGTGATCGAGGTGGTGGAGGAGGATGGCGTGTCGGGTGCTGCGAAGGATGCCGACCGACATGGGCTGGCTCGGGTGGAGGTTCTGGCTGCGGCGGGGGCGATCTGTAAGGTGTTGGTGCACGAGGTGTCGCGGGTGGGACGCCGGCCGGCAGTGGTGCATGGTTTTGTGGAGAGATTGCTGGATCTGAAGGTGTCGCTCTACTGGCACTCGCAGCGGGTAGAGACGATGCTTGAAAACGGTAGGCGGAATCCTGCGGCGGGGATGATGCTGGCGGTTTTGGCGGAGATGGCACTGGCGGAGCGGGAGACCTTGCGGGAGCGGGTGATGTCCGGTTTGGATGCGGCGCGGCGCGCCGGGAAGGTGCTCGGACGTCCTGTGGGGACGGTGATGAGCCGTGAGCAGTTGCTGGAGCGCCACGCTGATGTGGTGCGGTTGCTGCGGGCTGGGAAGTCCCTGCGGGATGTGGCAGCGCGAACTTGCAAGGGGACCACGACGGTAAAGCGAATCAAGGCGATGGTGCAAGTAGAGCGCACAGCACAGTGATCAACGTGGAGATTCCAGGGGGACCGAAGTGCTAGTGCTATTCGCCGAAGCGGAAATCCCGGGGGTCGCCGGATTGACCGCGCCTTGCTCGGGTTGTAAGCCGCGCTGTCCAGATCCCTCCATGTCTCCGGGCGAGCGTTGTCTGGTAGCGCTCCCGACAGCGGGTGCTCGTCGTTGTAGAAGATCTCCTCCGGGTAAGTCGGGAATGTTTCCCCTGTCGATAGGTCGCTGTCCTGTTTCGGGTATCCCTCCGCTTTGAGCTCCGCCCATGCTGCTTCGGCGGAATCCTCCGGCGGGCTGAATCCCAGCTTGGCCATCAGCTCCGGGGGCCATGTCTCCGGCGGTCCCTGGTCCATCTGGTCGGCGTCCTCCTAGCTGAAGGTTCCCGCCATCTGGGCGGCTCTCATTCCCATCAGGATTTGCATTTTGTCCGGCGGCCACTGGGCTGCCTGCGGGGTTGTGGAGTCCGAGTGTTTCATAGCGGGAATCAATGTGTTCTGCGACGACGGTAAAGTTAGGGGTTCATGGTGGTGAACTTATGAAACCAGACGGTGTCTGATTGCCAAGTTCACCGGATCGCGGGGCTCGCTCCGTATGGGGCCAGCTTTTGCTGCAGTTCCGATGGCCACTCCACGAACGGTTTGCCCAAGATGATCTCGCCTTCTTCTTGGCTGATCATCTCGTCGGTCAAGGCTCCCTTGATTTTCATCGTTCCGAGCATGGTGTTGAGGACAAGTTCTCCTTCTGGCGTTAGGGGTGAGTCGTGATTCATGGCAGGGCAAGATGCCGTAAAGTCTCCGGTTAGTCGAGATGGTATTAATCACGGCTCTAGCTCTGGTGGGTTGCCAGAAGCAATTCTGCGGGCCTCGGCGATAGCATCGGCGGCGTTTTTTAGCAGCATAAGGAGGCTCTGCTGCTGCTTGTTTGTCTCACGTTTGGTGCCGGCGACGTATCGCTCGATGAAGGCATCGAGACTGGGACGGTTTATGATCCGCCTGCCGCGGCTGTTGCCGGGGAGGATGACATTTGCCGAGATGGTGTAGCCCTCGCGGATGTAGTTACAGATGGTGCCGTCGGAGAGTCCAGAATACTTGCAGGCTCCCTCGATTGTGAACCACTGAGGTGCGATGTGTTGGTGGGGTTTCATATGGTGGATTCATGAAACCAGACGGAGGCCGATACGGGAATAGCCGCCCCGAGCCGCGCCATGCACCCAAATAAAAGAAGCGTCCAAATTGTGATGGAAACGGGAATTAGAGTTTCTCGACGATCATAATGCCTAGCCTTCGAAGCGGCGACCGACAACAAGCAGGTGATATCGAAAAACGAATTATATATGGGAAATCGTTCCGTTCTGGATGAGCGTTTCAAAATGCCCAAGAATATCCGCCACCGTTCTGGGGTCCTTGATGACCACCCCCATCTCCATATTACGATTGAAGGCATCATCGGTGAGATTGGCACTCCCGATGATCGCTGTATTGTCGATGACGGCACATTTCACGTGAAGCTTGCCGGGTTTGCCGGCTTGATTTCGATCACGATTTTCAAGTGGCCAGTGGAGGAGTCTAACTTTTTCGAGGCAGACATCCTTGAATGCTTTGGCCGCGTCGAAGCTGAGTTGCCCCGCAGATGCTTGCTCGCTTTCCAACAGAAGCGTCACTTCAACTCCGCGATCGATGGCATTACTGAGGTGCTCGCACAATAGTGGTACTCGGTGTGCGGAGAAGGTCACGAGGAAAATGCGTTGCTTGGCTTTGGCCAGCAGGTCGTAAAGAACCTGATCAATCCGTCGGATGGGAAACGTCCCGTTGGCGGGGCCGCTCCAGACGATGTCGAGGATCTGCGGAGAGGATGAGACCCAGGCGTCGATCACCTCAAAGGCCGTGGCAATCTCTGCCCATGATGAAAAGATATGATGCTTGAGCGCCTGTCTCAGAGCCCAGCTTTGATCCGGATTTAGAAATGATCCGGCGATATTGGACGCGGCGGTTCCTGTGGGCTCGCCTGATGCTATTCTACAACTCTCCGCGAGGGAGAGCCAGACATGTCGAGGAATCCGTTCCCGAATCACTCGCAGTTTGTCGATGAACTCTGGCGGTAAAGGGTTCATTGCTCGGTGAAGAATTCGACTCCCTTGGCGGCGAAGGTGCCGAAGAGCGCATTACGGTCGAGATAGCGGTTTCCTTTTTCACAGGAAGTCTCTGGTGCAAACAGGCAGGCGTGACAACTGGCTCCGTGTATGCCGCGGCCATCGCCGGTCGGTGGGTGTTCGGAGCAGATTGGATCCGAGCCGCAGATTCGGAGTGTTTCCAGAGCCTGATGAATTTGCCGTCCCAGACTGGTGGGGTCGCCGAGTTGCGCCAAACCTCCGAGTGTGCCTTCACTGTCCGAGGCCGCGGTGTATAACAGGATGCCAGCCATTGGGCCGTGTTCCTCGCCGGACGGCAGGCAGTAAATGCGCTCACGGATGCTGGCCGCGGTGTATCCGCATTCCAAGGCGATCTGGCGCATCAGGGCGTGGGAAAGCGAGTGGATCAGCACAAAGCGCATCCCGGGAAAATGATCGCCCGGTGGGTTCTGGTTGCGCATCGCTCGCCACACCTTGTGGGCTTCATAGAACTCCATTTCGAGACGCTTCACCTCTGGCTTGGCCTCCCACGCTTGCAACGCCTTTTCGTTGAGTCGCACAAAGATCCCTTCGCCTCGGACTTCGGAGGCAGGTAGCCAGGTAGGACTCTTTCTGCATAGCGGAGTCTGACGATCATCATCCTGTTGATCAGCCTCACTGAAGTCACCCTTGGATTCCAGCCGGGTAAAGGCGATGAGGGTTCTGACTTCACGCACCATTTCCACGAGTGTCGTTTTTTCGAACAAATGTTGGTATCCCAATGGTGCTGGAACCCTACGCCCCCGGAACTCATCGGTGTCGGGCAAAGGTGATGTGTTAGCTAGAAGATCCCACTCAGGAATCTTCAAATCGGCCGGTTCGGTTTGCACCGAAGCACCTGCAAGTTTCGTTTGGATGGCTGCCCATACTTGTTCCACCGTAATTCCGATAAACGCTGGAAAATTCTGCGGCAGCAGAGCCCATTTGGCCACATCGAGTGAGGGAATGTCTTTGAGCTTCACCCAATGTTTGTCGACGAGTTGGCTGATCTTGTCGACGGCTCGCGGAATCGTCAGTGCCGACATTACAATCGGGAACCAACTATTGGATGCGCCGAGCAGAATCGTCCTAGCCTGTTCCTTGCAGCCCTTTGGATCATCATATCTTAGATGGGGATGATGCCCGCGGCACTGGATGCTGTATTTGTCTGTGTCAAATGCGTCCGCCATACGGCGGTCCCGCTGGCATGTTTCACATTTGACAATAATGTCGGAGGCATCTCCCGCCACCCCGAATTCCCGGATGGTCAGGCGCGCACCCGTGCAAGGCTTGTTCTGATGGTGGACGAATTCAACCCAAGGGAAGTCCGATAGATGACCTTCCCGGCAGGCGAGAAGAAAACGAACCGGTATGACATTCGGAGGCCTCTGGGCTTTGCAGCTTTGATGCACATAGTGCGTCCGGTCTGGGCGATACAGATCTTGGATCAATTTGAAGTGCCCTGAATCGATCGTTCCGAGAAGTGAACAAAACGGACAGCGCAACCACCGGGGGAATGGAGCTACGGGCACTCCCTTTGCCGCTGCGGTGGGATCGTTGTCATCATCGAACGTGACCGGCGGCAACATCAGCCTGCGCACCTGTTGGCCCATGCGTTGTTGCACAGCGGCGAGCAATCGTTCTTCGACGATCTCTTTGCATTGATTTTCGTCCCAATCATCCAGCCCGAGAATCAGGGCTGACATGTTGGGAAGGTCCATGATCGCGCCCACCCCGAAGGTGTAGATCAACTGGCTGGGTCTGAGTTCTCCGAGTTCGTTCATGAGGGGTCGCTTTGGCTGTTGGAGGTGAATTGGCGGAGACCGCGTGGATTCGGATCAAGGATCAGGTTCACCGTTCCTTCGACGTCCCGGAGACTGTTCAAGCACGTGAACTCCTCCCATTCCGCGGCCCCGGTTTCTTTGAGCAGTCCGATCACGCCGTCAGGACCGTCTCTGTAACCCAACGCATAGTCATGCTGGTTGTGAACCAAGCTGAGCCACTTGTCCCGCCGTTCATCGAGCATTTTGCGGACGAGGACACCGACTGATGGATCTCCGATCGCCTTCTCCGCCCGGTCGATGATCCGTTGCATGATCAAGGGCATGTCAGGGTCCGTGTCGGTGAGTTTTCCGGCGTCTTCGTTGGCGTTGAGACTCTGGTCTTTCAAGCGCATCATGGCGACGAGAATGCCGGCCAACCCACGCTTGAGCGCAGGCGCGGAAAACGGTGTGACAGAAAGCGCCTCGACGTGTTTGTAAAAGGTATCGTGGTAATGCTCGAAGGTCTCGTGATGGGATAAATCCCGCGGGCGTGCCCAGTTGAAAAGCGTGATGACGAGTCCCGGGCCACTGCGTGAGCGGCCCACACGGCTGCTTGCCTGAATGTATTCAGAGGTGGTTTTCGGCTGACCGGCCACCACCATCAACCCGAGACGCTCGATGTCGACGCCCACCGAAATCATGTTGGTTGCAAGCAGCACATCATAGGGCCGCGGCGATGGCTGGATTCCAGCTTTGCGGTCTGCCTCGCGCTTGATTTCATGCGCTTTGTTGAACGTCGTTTCCAGCCGTTCAAGGATGCCGGGAATGTCAGTTCCGGACTTGCGGGATGTAAGCTCCTCGACAGCACCCATCCAGATCCGTCGTTTGGCGAGACCACGTTGATCCGCATCACGCACACGGCTCCGGATGTCGTCCTCGACCAAGCGGCGGGTTCCCGCAAGTTCGCGGATCGAGTTGAAGTAACCAGCTAGAGTCATCCACGGGTCAGCGAGATTGTCGTATTTCTCATAAAGCACCTGAGCTGCACCCAACAGCGCGGTGTAAACACGGATCATGGCCACGGGATAGCGACGGCCAAAGGCACAGATGCCCAGATAGCGGCGGCCCGGATATTGTTCCCCGGCGTGGCGGCGCAGCGAGAAGAAGCTGTCGTCGATCGACGTGCCCTGCGGTGGGAAAATCTCCACCTTGCGGAGGAAGGTCTTCTTGATCTGATCGCCGGCTCTGCGGATCGTCGCGGTGGAGGACACGACCTTGGGGCGGACTCGTTTGCCATCCACCGTCCAGGTGCAGAGTTCGTCCACTGCGGTTTCGTAAAGCGCGACCATCGAGCCGAGCGGACCGCTGATGAGGTGAAGCTCGTCTTGAATAATTAGATCCGGCGGCCTGAGCGGCGCATGGTCCTGCCTTTTTACTCCAGGCTGGCCTTTGTATTTAATGTGGGTGCCGCTGTCCTCCTTCTCCACTTCTGGGGAGAGGAAGCCGTGGCGCTCACACAGGCCACTGACCTGTCCGAACAAATGCTGTACCTCGCCCTTCCATGGCATCTGGGCGAACTTGTCCACCGTGGCGATGAGCAACGATGGCGGGCGGCGATAGATTTCCTCGTCCACCACCATCACGGGCAATCCTTCCTTCGGGGACTTTGCCTCGCTGAATTCGCAACCGCCCGTCGCATCGCTGCAATAGGTCACGCAGCGGCCGATCTCGCTGGTGCCTTCATAGACCTTGATGTGGTGCTCGCGGATTACCCGGCCACACCACGGGCAGGAAATGAGCTGATGGGGGGTGCCGCGGACGGTAGGCTTGCCGCCGGTCGAACTTTGGCGAAGCGCCTCCGCAGCGGAAGCCAGGCTATTTGGTGTGGCCTTCGATCCCACCCACAAGCCAAGCCGGAATGGAATGGTGCCCCACTTTTCGAGGTTCGAGCGACGGATTGTTTCGCAGGCGCAGATGAGTGCCGTGGCCCGTTGGAATTGCTGAAGGGTGAGTAGGCGTAGCGTGTAACGCATCAGCACGGCGATTCCGTGATCACCGCAGCGGCCTTCGATCTCACCTTGCAGACGCCGCAGTGCCAATGTGTAGGCCGTAAGGCCCAAGTAGGCTTCCGTTTTGCCACCGCCGGTAGCAAACCAAAGCAAGTCGGCCACCGCATCCGTTTCATGCGTGCGGTCTTCGTGATCGAGCCGGGTGAGTCCCGGCAGATTGAGAATGACGAAGGCGAGCTGGAACACACGCCAACTCCGGTTACGAGGAATGTCCAAAGGATCCACCGGGGCACCCGGCTGAAGTTCCTTCTTCCGAACGAGCCGGGAATACGTCGAGCGCACCCGCTGCTGCCACATCGCCCGATTGGCAAACCGGAAGGATTCTTCAGCGAGTGGGTCCGAGGCGATCAGATCGATCCCTTCACGCAGCCTCTCGCAGGCACGTTGGCAGTTCGCGATGGCGAGGGCCGCGGCGTCCTGGTGGTGTTGGAGGCGCTGGGTTGGATCGGCCGGCTTCAGCACCTCGCGTGTGATCCACTGTTCATAAGCCGTGTGGAGTTGGTCGAGAGAGGCGAGTAAATCCGCCTTGGGCATCTCCGCCAGTTCCTTCATGTCCAGAATCACGCCACCGATGTCTGGGTTGTCATCCACATCCGGTGGTGTCTGCTGTTCGACTTCCGCCTGCGGAATGAATTCCGTCTCCACCGCGGTGGCGCGAACGGCGTCCGGTTGCGGAAGTGTGGTGTGGACAGATACCCCGTGACCGACGACGAACTCCGGGCGAAACCGATAGAGCATCTCTAGCGTTTCCGATTCCTCGCGCGTCATCGCGTCCATTCGCGAGAAATCCCGCTGCTCATCGTGGCGTTGGAGGAACACCGGGCGCGAGGGGCTGCCCGCGGAACGGGCGCGGACCTTCGGCTGAAACACCCACGCCTCGTCTTTTTTGTGATCTTGTTTGGGCGAAACATTGCGGAGGAAAACCGTCACCAGCCACCCCTGGCCGTTCTTGCGGACTTTCCCTTGCACCACGACAGATGGATCGTTCGTGGGATCCGGTTCATAGGGTCCAAATAGACCGGGCTTAAGCTCCACAACAAGCGGTTCTCCTTCATGCGGTTCCCGCTTCCACACCAATGCTGGCTCGCCGTTGAGCTTCTTCACCTGCTTCTCGCTCTTCACCCGGCGGTAGCGACCCCATTGGCTTTCGATGACGATGGCTTCCTCCGTGGCCTCCACCATGAAGCTCATGCCGATGGTGCTGGGAAAAAACGAGTCCTTGGCACTGGTCGAAGCGTCGGTGGTTCCTACCTCCTGATCGTCCGCGCCGTCAGTGCCAAGACGATCCATCATCTCGCCCTCGACCACCGCGGACTGCGGGGCCAGCAGGCCGACGAGATAGCGCCCGTAGGCATGATCTTCCCGTTGGTCGAGTTCCTCTTCCGGTCCTTCGGCAGGTCCGAGCAGGTCCTTGACCACCATCGCGGTGAGTTCATCGCGGATGGCGTAAGGGGATGGTGGATTCAGTGTTGCCGGTGTCTGCATGATTTTTGAGGGATATGATTTTCGCAGGTGTGACTTGAACGATCAGCCACCAGACCATTTTTCGATACGCGTCCGGCAATCCGCTTGCGGCAGAAAACTACCGCTTTCCAGGATCTTCCTAAGTGCTTCCAAAGCTTCCGAATATGCCAACGCATCTCTGGCGACGAGTTCATCCAACACCCACAAGGTTCCTTTCACCTCCATTTTTTCAGCGAGGGCTTTCTTCCGGAGTGTGCCGTCTCCTGTCATCAGAACCGCGTCCATTTTTCTGGCCAGGAGGGCCACCGATGCATCAGGGATACTCACGCCCCAAGTTCGGGCCAGTTTTTCCGCGGCACTCCACTCGTTGGCCGCTGTATCGGAAATGATCAATGCCCCTCGCGAAACCAAGCCATTGGCCGCCGCTTTCTGGTCTGCGTCCGTGAGTTCGGTCAATACGAGGGATGTCGTGTGAATCTCATAACCCTGCGCGAACCAAATCTCCAGCAAGACGCCGTGAAACAGGTCGATCAACAGGTTCGCATCATGCACTAGAATCCTCATGAATCAGCAGGTTCAGGCGAAGGACTCCTTGAAAATCTGACGGAACTGCTCAAGCGGCAGGCCCAACAGAGCCGCTCCGCGGGAACTGCTCACGACCCCTTCCGCCACGCATTGCAGAACCATCTGTCGCATTCGACCATGGCTTTCGGTGTCCTCGAACATTTCGTCACCCGGTTCACCGACCTCCCGTTTCCTCCAGCCGCGGATGCCGGCCTGCATGAAGAACCGCTCGTAAACAGCCTGGCTGATCAGGTCTAGGCGGCAGGCCCGATACATGATCGCCATCATGGAGACCCCGAAGTAAGTTTTCAGTTCCAACAGTTCACCCAGGGAAATCCCGCTTCGGCGGCCGCCAAACATCGTTTTGAAATGCTCTTCGGGCATCAGGAATGCCGAGGCGAATGGCTTCACCAGTTTTTCCTGATCCGCCTCCGGAAGGCTCTCCGGAATGGGTAACACGATATGCCCCAGCTCGTGGGCCAGCGTCATCCGCTTGCGCGGCACGTTCCGGCCCAGCCAGCTTGCGACAACGATGATCGGTTCGCCGTTCGCATCGCAGGAAAATCCATCGAAGGCAGGATCGTCCGTTTCCACCTCATGCACCTTGATCCCCTTTAACTCGATGAATTGCTGGAGGTTGGGAATGGGATCCGTTCCCAGATTCCATTTGCACCGCAACTCCAAGGCGAAGCGTTCCACGTCTTCTTCCCGGGTAATTTCCTCACCCGCAAAGGGCGGCGCATAGGGAATTCTCGCGTTCAGCAGCTCCTCCAACTCCAGATAACGTGAGAAAAAGTCGCGGGCCTTTTCCTCAATCGCCTGCCGCCTGCCGACTCCCAAGCTGGCTTTCCGCCGGAAACTGAGACCCGAAAACTCCACCTCGTAAGATCGGAAAAAGAAATCCGCAGGCTGTTTGAGCACCTCCACCAAGCGCGCCAGAACGGCACCATCCGGCATCGTCTCGCCCTTTTCGTAGCGCGAAAGCATCGTGTGCGACGGCACTCCTCCCAAGGCTTCGGAGAGTTCGCGAAACGACAACCGGGCGATCTTTCGAGCCTGGCCTAGGCGACGGGAGAAGGTTTGGAGCACATCGGACATGTTTACATTCTAAGAATTAAAAACCCACCTGTAAACTTCGATTCCGTCTTTTTTTCGGCCCGTTGAGTCCACCTCCTACCGCCCGGCAGGACGGATGTTTGTCCGGGTGTGGCCGGGTTGCTGATGATGCAAACCGAGAAATTGATTGAAGTTTAGTCATTTGGGGGCCTCCCGAGCACCGTCGCCCGATGGAAATCATGGCCGGATTTGGCCGGGATTCTCGGGACCGGACAGCATCGTCTTGGCCACTTCTTCCATTCGCTCGCGAAACTCCCTGAAACTCGGCATTTCGATCTGCTGAACATCGACGCGACCCTTGGCTACGAATTCGGCTAGATCCCCGGCATTTGATTGAGACCCGATGGCCTCATCGAGCAGGTCCTTGGCCGGGTTCGGGCTATCGTCGTTTCCGGAGAGGGCTTCAAACCGGTCGCATTCCTGATAAGGGTGCTCCTGCAATGCACACAGGAGCCATGCCTCGCTTTTCGGTTTAGGCACCATGGGCACGCCATTTGGAAAGCTCTCCGCTGCAAAACCACTCTGCATCGACCTGACTTTCGCATCGCGTTGCGACCTGTCGGCGCTGCGTGTGCCGTCAGCATCACGGAAAAGAACGCCTCCCGTTTGACATTGCTCGCTTTCGGCAACTTCCTTGGCGATCCGGGCCAGAGACCTGGCGTTCTCGAAAAAGTAGGCTGTCTCCTGCTTGCGATCTCCTCTGCCGAGCAAGGTGAGTGACCTCGGCTTAGCGGCTTTGGCCTGGCGCTGATACGTGAGCAATGCCGCTTTCGCCACAAACATCATCCCGCCTCCGTTGATCGGTTCGTATCCCCAGATCGGCTCCACCAGCTTGTTGATCATCATGCCCATCGGCCCCCAAGCCACCTCGTCCGTTGGTGTGGGGCATTGCTGAGATTGTGTGGCTCCGATGTCCGTTGGCCCTTCGCCGGACACCAGCAGGATCATGCCTCACCTCCATCTTTGTCGGCGAGTTCCGCGGAGAGCGCGGTGAGGTCGGTATCCACGAAGGCTTCACCGGGACCGAGACCGTCCATTTTCCATGTGACCCGCGTCAGATCAAAGAACCGTTTGGCCTCGGTGGCACCGCGCTTGTTCTTGTAGAGGAAAATCACGCCCTCGCGGGCTTTGTCGTCCGGCAGGAAGTTGAGGATCAGCGGGCTGTGGGTGGTGATCAATACCTGCCGTTCACTAGATAGTTCCAACAGGAAATCCATGAGCTGGCCGACGATCTGTTGGTTCACGCCATTCTCGATCTCATCGAACAACACCACCGAGTGCTTCGCATAGGCTTGGGCGAGAATTCCAACCACACGCAGTAATCCGTCGTTCACGTGCGAGGCTCCGAATTCGGAGGAAGGGCTGTAGTCTTCCTTGAGCACTAGATTCTTCCAACCCGCCTTCAGGCTCTTGACCGTTAGTGATTCCAAATGGGGATAGAAAGCACGCAACTGCCGACTCAAACCAGAGAGATCATCGGAATTGAGGCTGCTGAGGAATGCCGACAGCTTCTCGCCACCACTCCCGATGTCATTCGCGGACTTAGCCCGCTTACGCATGAGGTGAGGCGACAGCAGTTCAAGTGATTTCAAGCCGAGCAATCCATTCTTCAGCGAGGCAAGCGCCGGATGAACATCCGCCAGCGTCAGCACCGACAGTACCGAGCCTTCAAACAAAATCGTGGCTCCGCTGATGGCAGTCTTGAGTTCAAAATTACTGTTGGCGATCTTGAGGACCTGTCCTTCAAAAATCATGAGTTTCTTTCCTATCTCAGGCAGCCGGACCGACTCGTAGGTGCATTTTTCTTGTTGGAGATTGTAGCGCGCCTCCCACTCGATCGGGCCATGATCCTTGTCCAGCCAGGTCACGCTAATCAGGATGGTTTGTTTGTTCCTTTTCCACGCAGTTTGAAGGTCGGATGGTTGCCACTCCCTCGCCGCGAGCCAGGCGTTGACCTTGCCGGATACCAGTTGGCCGATGAAATCCAATGCCTGCAACAGAGTGGACTTACCGGAACCGTTCAAACCCACCAAAACCGTCAGCGGCGCGAGGGTGGCTCCAGGTTCGGAAGGAAGATGAAAATCCTCCAAGGATTTGAAATTTTCAATGTGGAGACGGGTAATCATTGCGGTGTTTCAGTTGAAATTTGGCTAGGGCGGTGCGGCGACATCATGGCTTGAAAAAAACCGCTTTGTCGAGTTGCCGCCAGAGAAAGGAAATGAAGCTCAGGATGTCCATGGCGTCCTCCTTACTGATCGGCCAGTCCAAGGCGGTTTCATGCGCGTGGGGATTACGGATGGCCTGCATCAGGCCGGCGGAGAGGAACTTGATACCGTCTTGGACGTTACGGTCTGTGTCCGACTGGCAAGGGGTGACTTTCAGGACGCCTTTGTCCGCGCCCCACACCTCCAGCATGAGCGGTTGACCATCCTTGCAACTTTGAGCCTTTTCCTTCACCGCATTGTTGTAGGCCTTTGCGGATTCGAAAACGGCATGAAAGTAGTGGCCTTGGAGAAACAAGGTGCGCGCGTGTTTGAAGACCTCCCGGTGAAAGCCGCGGGAACCGAATTCCGGCTCACTGCCCAATCCCCTGCCGGAGGCTAGAACGCCTTGGCTCCGGAGAATTCGATCCAAGTCCGGCTTCAGATTGTCCGGGGTGATCGACTGGCTAAAGTCGATCAGGAGTTTTTGGCGCTTCTCGGACTCCATCTCCTCACGGGCCAGCGAGAGAATCCAATCAAAGATTAATTTAGAGCATTTTGAGGTGATCGAGGAATTAGGGAAATCCTCTCGATGAAAACGAAACAAGGCCGCGGCCTGCCGGCCGATTTCGTTGACGGTGCAGTCACGCTTTAACAATTCACCCACTGAGGTGGCGATGACGCGATAGTTGGGCTGTTGGCTAGTAGTCATGCGGTTTCCGAATCTAGTAACCCTCACCGCCACCTCCACCATCGCCCGGAATGTGGCGAAGTAGAATTTGTGGAGTGGTATTGGTATTAAAAAAGGAGACGTTCTGGTTTCGGAGAAAATCAAATTGTGAATGTGCTCCAAGGGCGTCCACGCCAGAGGGAGGAACTAGCCAGCCTTGTTTATTGCCCTCATAGCAAAGGAGCCAATGTCGACCGAACAACTCCGATGGCTCGGCAAACGTGTGCAGACGGGTGAACGATGCTGGATTGCCAAGGTTATTGTTTGCCATGCTGAAGGCCATCAATGCCACAGGGGAATCTTCGCAGGCGTCAACAGCTGCCTCAACCGCACACGACATGGGTATGTCGAGGTGTCTCATCATCCACAGCGCCCAAAGGGCTTCGCTGGCTTGGCCAAGCGGCAGGCGCTCAAGAATGGTGTGTTCAAGGCAATCTTTCCAAAGTTTGATGTCCACCGTTCGGTGCTCAATCGTTCTGTAGTAAAAAATCTGATCACAAACCTGCGGCAGGCAAGCTGGTTCGCCGCGGACGCATTGGCTGAGAAGGTATTGAAAAATCTGCCAGTTGTCCTCATCCACATCCACGGCATTGAGACGGGGAATGGCGTATTTGAAAACGCCCTCGTTAGGAGCGGCCCTTGCTAACTCGAAGGCATTGTCGAAATAGGCGGTGAGATCGGTTCGTTGCCCTCTGGTGCCGGCATCCCTGAAAACGAAGGTGCGGAGTCGGGATGTCCACAGTGGTTCGATCGGATGAGGAAGCTCGATGATTTCTGTTTTTGTTGGATTCAAGGCCAGCTCATACTTGCTCAAGATCGATTGCAATGTGCTGATCACTTGCTCCGCTTCCGAGCGCTGGTTGACCACAAACTCGTAGTCATCGATGAATCGAATACCTCTCAAGCCGGGGATCGCGGCGATAAGCTCATGATCGACTGCTGCCAAAATACACTCTGCCAACAAGAGGGAGGTATCCGGTCCGATTGGGATCCCGACCGTTTGCTGATCGTTGATATTCCGCACACAGGTGTCTAGCCTGTCGGACCAAATGGTATTGAGAGTGTTTGTGGCTTTCGCCTGCTTGACGACATCTTTCCCTTCGATCGCCCATGGAACGGAATGGGTGTAGATCGATGGGTAAAAACGATTGATGTCTGCGTGGACTAGAAAGCGGCCGGCTGCTCTCAGCTCGGCACGACGCATCGTTCTCGCTGTGAAATCGTGAGATGCCGAAATGGCTCGCTCAGTTCCTGTATCCACAGGCTGGGTAAGAGAAAACGGAGATCTTTGGGCACTCAGTTGAAGTGCGGTCCAATTCTGAACCACGAATGAACACAGCCTTGCATAATGAACAGGATTGGGAATGCCAAGATGCCTCCGGAGACCACCGCTACGCACCATGTTGTGAACGCACATTTCAGCGTTCCTCGGAGTTCCACCAGAAATTGGGGTCACCAATCCATCGTTCGGACCTGTCGCAGCAGAGGCAAATGCCGTGGTGGAAAATGCCGGTGGCAATTCTCTGGGGAAATACCCGCGGGCCAGTAGGTGTTGAAGAGTCGGCATGATGGAATGTTTAGCCGAACAAGTCGGGTTGTGCGGGTGGGAACAAGTCGGCTGGTGGTTCGTAGCCTTTGGCTTTTTTCGTGGCGCGTTTGGTGCCGGTCTTCTTGGCTTTGGCCTTGCTCTTCTTCTCGTGCAATCCGGCGGCGAGTTCTTCGGCGTAGCGCTGGTGGTTGAGGGCGAGCAGGCGGTCGAGGACTTCCCTGCGGGCGGACTCGCTGAGGGTGTAGCGGATTCCTGGCTTGGTGACGTGGAAGCCGTGACCCAAGTCCAAATCACTCCAGCCGTAGGCCGCAGCTACGGCTTGGTCCATCTCGATATGAAGGGCTCGCAGGCGTGCAACATCCTCTGACTTTTCGCCGCTGTCGTGGAAGCGATTATAGGTGGTGGTCAAACCTTCGATTCTCGCCGCAATCAAGTCCTTCCTAAAATCGTGATATGTCAAACCAGCGCTCGCTAAGGGCTCGAGTTTTTCTGGATGCGGGAATGTCTCGAAACAGTCCGTTACGTTGTAACGTGGGCGGTCTTCAAGTTTGGAACCATGCTTTAAAGCCCAAGCTGCGTGTAGGGACGATTGAAGCAGTGCGAAATAGTCAAAGCCATCGTAGGCAAACACATTCAGAGCATTCGAGTAGATATAAGTGGAAGGAACGAATGCGAACGCATGATGTTTGCTGACAGCGGATGCAACCAGCACTCGCTTTGTTCTCTCAATCGCTCCGTAGAGGTCGACCGTTGGCCCAGTAAACTTCCACCACAGGTCACGTCGCTGACGAGCCATGCCATTTGTTGGGACGATTTTGTCGCGTTCAGGCTTAACCCGCTGTCGAAGTAGTTCCAGACAAAGAGGGAACTCCTCACAGGCTTCGAGCGACCAGTCTCGAAAATAGATGACCCATCGTCCCGGACTTAATGTGGGTGAAAAATTTAGTTCTTCTCCCGTCATGTAGGGAAACAGAACGCGCCTGTATTTGTCGTCGGATTCCCTTAGCCTTTGAACTTCATCGGGCTCAAGAAAAAATCCATCACCCAGCGGGACAGAACCCTTGAAGCATTTCCCACGATTGGTGAATAGCGCTGAAGGTGGAGCGCTTGACTTGATGGCTTCCAAACTTGTGGAAATATGTTCGACCTCGAATCCATCGAGATTAAACGTGCCATTCCAAGCTCCGCAAAACATGTGGATAGGCGATATGCGAACGCTGGCTGTGCCTGGCCATAACTGATTTGCTACCGCTCGGTATAGCGTCATGCCGCGATTCACCAGATGATCCAATGCTGTTTCGCGTGTGTCGGCTTCAGAGATCGTGTTTGTAAGGACAAAACCAACAGATCCATTCTGTTTGGTGAGCGCAACCGCATGGATGAGGAAATAGGCACACAAGTCGGCGTTTTTGCGGGCGTGTGGCCAATTCCTTTTCAGAAAATGGCTGAAGGGGATTGATATTCGTATTGAAATTCGCAGTGCCCATAAGAACGGCGGGTTTCCGACAAAAGCATTGAAGCCCCCTTGCTGGAAAACTTCGGGGAACTCGATTGGCCAGTGGAATGTCCTCTGTCCGTGGAGTTGCTGGCGGGCGTAATTAGACAGCAGACTGATCGACGGAGCTGGGAAAATCATCGCAGCATCTGCATCCTTTTTCAGCAATAGCTGCAATTTCTCGGCTTCGTCCGCTCGCTGTTCCTCGTATGCCTCACCGTCGAGTCCACGCAGTTCGAGCGCGAGCAGGCAATCTGAGATCGCCTTAACTTTTGCGATGGAGATCTCCGCTTCGGCGTGTAAACGGTTCTTGGCTTCTATCTGGGTATGATCATTGGAAGGCAATTCTTCAAGAGTGCGGCGTTTGGTCGCCGCTTCCTCGACGTAGCGGAATAGGTTGGCTGTGCCGAATGTGATCTGCCGATCTCCAGTGCGTAGGCTGAAGTTTTCGATTTGCTTTAGCGAAGACACCCCGACCAGTGAATCGCCGCACTTGAGCGCATGGTCAAGGAAGGTGAAGGGGCGGTCCTTTTGCAGGGTGATGAGCCAGAGTGAAAGCTTGGCCATTTCCACCGCCATGGGGTTGATGTCCACGCCGTAGAGGCAACGGTCGGCCACATAGCGGCGGGCGAGGGCAACACGCTCGGCGGGGTCGTTCGGCAGAAGGCGTTCGCCTGCGGAACCGACGGAGAAGTCGCCATCCGGGGTGATGAGGATGGAGCCGACGTGATCTTTTTCCGCGAGTTCCCAAGCTTCGCAGAGGCGGTCGGCGAGGTAGCGGCAGGTTTGGACGAGGAAGGCCCCGGAGCCCATGGCGAGATCGCAGATCTTGAGGGCGAGGATTTCCTTGGGCGACTTGAGTTTCCATTCCGCCACGGGCAGGCCTTCGGCGGGGCCGATGTAAACCAGGGGATCGAGGGTGTGCTTGACGACGGGATCGGTGAGCGACTTGGGTGTATAGTGGGTGCCGCTGCTGCGGCGATCGGTGCCCGCGGTGACGAAGACGGCACCGGGACGGATGACGGCGAGGCGGCTGAAGTCGTCGGTGCGCAGCAGCCCGGCGAAGGGGCGGATGCGGTGGGCGAGGCGCGGGTCCTGGCCGCAGGCGAGGAGGAGGGAGTGATCGTGGATCGAGGATGGTAGATCGAGGATGAAAGAGGCGGCAGACGCTTCCGCTTTGGCTTTGCCGCGGGCGGTGGGTTTGCGGTAGCCGAGGGCGGATTCGAGGGCGTTGGTGCTGCGGCCGGTTTCTTCCTTGAGGAAGTCGATGAGGGCGGCGGGAGCGGTGGGGGTGTCGTGGTAGGAGACCTTGCGGGTGGGGAACTCGACGATGGAGGTGCCGTCGTCTGCCACCATGCGTTCGTTGGTGAGCGGGGCGGGTTCGGCGGCGTTGGGGTCGATGCCAGCGAGTTCCTCCAGCTTGGATAGCGGGATTTCCGGTTCATTTTTACCATCGAGGCCAAGGGTGACTTCGGTGGCGCGGCGGGCGGTGTGATCGAGAAGGCCTTCGTAAACGTGGCCGATTTGTTCGATGTCGAGGGCGCGGAAGGAGACGCGCCGTGCTTCCGCGGGGCCGCCGCCGGGGACTTTCACGCGGAGGAGTTGGAGGGCTTCGAGCAGGTGGAGGACCACGCGGTTGTTCACCGCCAGCGGGTGGGCCGGGGTTTCGCGCCAGCGGCTGTCGGCATCGCGGCCTTCGAGGAAGGGGAAGCGGTCGGGATCGAAGAGCGAGCCGCCATAGGCAGGGAGTCGCATCGCCTCGTGCTGCACGCCGCCGTGGACGGCGCGGAAGGTGGCGAGCAGGCGCGACCAGGCATCGTGGCGGCGTTCGAGGACTTCCTCGCCGTGCTGGTCGGCACGTTCGCGCAGGAGTTCCCGCAGGGTGGAGACGGCGTAGTGCTGGTCGAACAGCGGATCGCCGAGCAGAAGCAGGCCGCGTTCCTCGGCGGAGAAGAGGAAGACGAGCCGCATCATCAAGGTGAGCGCGGCATCATAGACTTCCTTTTCCGGGACGCTGGCGAGCAGGGAGCGGTTGGATTCGGCGTCGATCTGATCGAAGGCCTGGACAAGCATTTCCACCGCGCGACGGACCTGTCGGCCGAGTTGATCGGTGACTTCCTGCTGGTCCTTGGCGCTCTCCGCGTAGAGGGCGGCGAGCGTTTCCCCGGCTGCGACGCCGAAGAAGCGGCGCAGGCAGAGCAGGCTGTGGAAGGCGCGCAGGGTGATGGGTTCCTGCATCCAGATGTCGGCATACCACGAGGCGAAGCCGCTGGTCTCGCCGCGGGGGGCGTAAACGACCATCCAGTGCTCGCCATTGGTGACGAGCCCGAGCGGGACGCCTGAGGCGTGGAGCAACTCGGTAATGCGGGTGGCCGGGGAGGCTTTCCAGATCTTACCGGCGACGGGTTTCTCCAAATCCTGGGCGGGCGGATAGGTGACGACGAGAAGCTGCGGGGTGGTGTCCCCGTCTCCACCCGGCGGACGGCGCAGGACGAGGTCCGGGCGGAGGGTTTCGCCGAAGTGCGGCTGGCTGGCTTCGAGGCCGGCGGGGATGGACTGGCCCTCGGCGATGAAGTCGGCAGGCCATTCGAGGAGGTTTTCCAGAACGTGGCGGATCCACGCGGTGTGGACGTGGAGCAGAGGTCGGCCGCGTTCGAGCCAGTCTTCGTAGTTCTCCCGTAAGGCCGCGGCGCGGGTGGCGTCCCGGAGGTCGAGCCCCTGCGGGAACACGCGCAGGAGCACCGGCATGGAAAGGAACGGGCCGGAGGATTCGACGAGCGAGAGCCATTCGGCGTGGTGGCGGGCGGGGGTGATCATCGCTTGCCTCCTTTTTCAAGCTGGGCAACGGCGCGATAGGGAACAAGGAAGGTCACGGCGAGCGGGAACAGGCGGGGTTGTGGGTTGGCGTAGCGGCTACGAAGGTGGGCGGTCTCGCGTTCGAGTTCGGCGGGGATTTGTTTGACCCGGTGGCGGAGACTGTCGAGGTCGCGTTGGCGCTGGGCTTTTTCGTTTTCGGTCCAATCGAATTCGAGCTGAGGGCCGTGCTTTTTGTCGAGGGTCTCGCGGATGGAGCGTTCGAGCTCCCTCATGACGGAGGTGAGGTGAGCGATCTCACTTTCCGAACGGTCGTCGAGGAAAGTCTGGAGGTTTTTCGTGCGTTCGTTCATCCGGACGTCGAGTGCCTTGGTCAGTGGCTCCTCAATATTTTTCCACAGGCCCTTCAAGGTGTCTTCGATGAACCCGGGGGCCGCCGCATCCTCGGCCGCGGCGATGGCGCTGGCGGTTTCTCCGACGTTCATGCGCTTGAAGCGACCTTCCTGGATGACGCCGCCTGCGGTGATAATTTCCTCGTGGACGCGGCGGTTGTCGCCACCGAGGACAAGGAGGCGGCCGTGGATGATGACGGCGGGAGTTTGCAGGGCACTGTCCGGCACCATGCGGGCGGTGAAACGCTGGAGTTTTTTCGAGCGGTCCATCGACCAGACTTCCGCCCGCAGGAGGCGGAGGCACATCTGGACGAGGCGGTGGTTCAGGTGGCAGAGAACCACATCGTCGCGGCCGGTAGCCAGCGAGTGATCGAAAACGATGGGGCGCACCTTGTGGGTGTGCGGATGGGCGAGGCCCTCGGCGCAATAGGCCCATGAGCCGCTGAGCGGTGGGAGCGCCCACGCCTCTTGAATTCCCTCGACGTCGGCGGGGATTAAAGGTGGTTGCCCGGCGAGAGACAGGCCTGTTTCGACAACACTGCGGATGCGCTCGGGTGTGAGGTGGAGTTCGCGCCGGGTATCGTGAAGCTGGCTCGCGAGTTTTTCTAGCTGCTCGCGGAGCTTGCGCTCGAATTTGAGGAGGGCTTTGGCAGGAGCGGCGTCGCTTTCGGCACGGGACGTGTCGAGCGTGCGACGCCGGCCCATCATGGCTTCCTCGACTTGATCGGCGATGACCGGGCCGACCTTCCCGAGATCCTCGCGGATGGCCTCGACCTTGATGGCGGCGCGGAGAAGGAATTCAAGGTCGCCTTCCAAGTCACCCGGCGCTTGGCCAGGCTTGGTGGCATCGAAGCCCTTGCCGACGAAGTGATAGATGAGGACTTCGTCGTTTTTCTGCCCATGGCGATCGACCCGTCCATTGCGCTGTTCCATGCGGTTCGGATTCCAGGGAATCTCGTAGTGGATGAGGCGATGGCAGTGGTTCTGGAGGTTGACGCCTTCGGACGCGGCGTCGGTGGCGAGAAGGATGCGGATCGGCGACTCGAAAGGGTCCGCTTGGAAGGCTGCTTTGATTTTCTCGCGTTCGTCCAAGGGCAGGCCGCCGTAGATGGTGAGCAGGCGGTCGTTAGCAGCAAGACCTTCCGCGGCGAGGATGCCGTGGAGCCATTTCTGGGTGGCCCGGTATTCTGTGAAAATGATGACGCGCTCGTTGGACCACTTGCCGCCGGGCTTGAGGGTTTTGTGGAGCCAGTCGATCAGTTCCTTGGCCTTGGTGTCGGCTTGGCTCGCTGCCGCCGCGGCCCAGTGGCGGAGATCCTTGAGGATGCCGTCTTCCTCGCTGGTGAGCGGGGCGCTGTGGCGCGTGGCGGTTTCCACCTTTTCCGCGGAGTCCTCTTCGTATTCGTCGTCATCTTGATACTCGTCATCCGCGCTGAGGCGCTGCATCCACGATGAGCCGCTAGACGGGGTGCCTGCGCCGACGGACTTCGCGTGCTTTTCGAGGGTAGAGGCGAAAGCAGCCGGACAGGAAAACAGGCGTTTCTTGAGCAGCTTGAGAACGAATTCCGCGGCGAAGCGCTGGGAGGGCGTTTCCGCGGACTTGGCGCGGAGTTCCGTGTAGCGCTGGAGGTTTTTGTGAACCTGGCGCTCGGCCTCGGTGTAGGGAACATCGATGTGTTTCACCAAGCGCTCGGCGAAGCGCCGGGAACCGTCCCAACGAAGTTTCAACTCGGACTTGAGGCGGCGGACCATGACGGCCTCAAGCTGGGCCTTGTTGATGTCGGTGCCGACGGCGAAGCGCTGGTTGTCGAGAAGTTCCAACAGGGCGGAGAAACTTTCGCTATAACCGTTGTGCGGGGTGGCGGAGAGGAAGAGCTTGTGCTCAAAGAACGGAGTCAGCCCGCGGATGGCTTGGGTGCGCTGGGAGTCGATGGCATATTTTCCGCGGCCGGAGGGGGCAACGTTATGGCACTCGTCAACGATCATCAGGTCGTAAGGTCGCGGATATACGGATTCGTCACCGGACGGCAGGGTTTCCCGGAACTGGCGCATCGGGCGCTCGCGTTTGAGGAAGTCGATGGAGGTGATCAACCGCGGGAAGTGTGCCCACGGGTTGACGTGAATGCCGCGCTTGCGGCGAAGTTCACCAAGGAGGTCGCGGTCCACGATGCGGAATTCGAGACCGAACTTATCCCGCATTTCCTCTTTCCACTGCACCTGGATGGAGGAAGGGCAGATGATTAGGATCGTGCGTGCACGGTGGCGTAGAATCAGTTCCTGTGCCACGAGACCGGCTTCGATGGTTTTCCCGAGGCCTACGTCGTCGGCGATCAGGAGATTGACCCGTGGCATCTGGAGGGCGCGGACGACAGGATCGAGTTGGTAATCGTCCACTTCGATCCCGGAACGGAAGGGAGCTTGGAGTGCCTTATCGTCGGCTTGGGAGACGGAACCCCAGGTGACGGCATCGAGAAAAGCGTCAAAAGTGCGAGGCGTATCGAACGCCTCAAGCTGGGGTAAGCCCGATTTTTCCGGGCAGTGTGTACCTGGCTCCATCTCCCAGATCACTTGGAGTTCCTCGCCTAACCCCTCATCTTCCACGGAAGATAGGCTGATGAGATGCTCTTTCCGGATGCCTCCGTCTGCCGATTCCGCCGGCAGGTCCGACATTCTGACATCAGAAACGACAAAAGGTCGTTGGCGGACATAGACCACTTGGCCAGGTTCTGGAGTGGCTGAAATCATCTTGGCTGCATTCTTTTCTATCGAATGCCGGGTTGTCAGGCACTAAACATGAATTGGTCTACTTAATTGGCTGCCGGTCTCCCGATGAGGCTCTTCCACTCCATGCCGGACTGGCAAGAGGACCCTGATTTCCCCTGTCTGCCGTCGTCCGTCTTAGTGGTGCATGGATCAGGTCGTTTCGGCGATATGTTTCCCGGCCGTCGGGATTCACCCAAACCACGGGGAGGTGAAATGGGCCGGAATCTTGCCCGATGGGGCCTTTCAACTGGAAAGGCGGGTTTGGACTTGTTGATTCTGTTGGGAAATGTTTTACCGGAGCTGTCCGGAGTGATCCGGTCCGGGGCGTTAGAACCTCGCAACAAGCGGTAGGCGTTGACCGAAACAGCGCCGCCTCCAGACTGAAGGGTCGGGGAGGCGGTGGCGCATGTCCAGGTCTCTCCTACGGGGGCGGCTAAAGGCGCCCGCGCTCGTCTTGTTGCGAGTTCTAAACTCCCCGGCCACCCTGAGAAATCGGGGTGGCTGGTTTTGTTTTATCCCTACTCGGCAATCGACCATTGATACCATGAAAGTCCTAGTTGTTCTCATTTCAATCGGCGTTTTGCTGCTTCCTTTCATTCCAATGTTTATGATCCACGACAAAAGGCTGAAAGCATTGAAAAAATTGAAATATCAAACACCAGATTCGCAAAAAGAGATCTCCTTCAGCCTGTGGAAGGAGCATGTTAAAGGTAATATCATTAGTTCTAATATGGCAGCATTCAGTTTAGCATTATTCATGACTCCTCACTTGTTTTTTGATTCACCGCCAGTCGAGAGCTATGGACATGCGTTGGAGCAAGGATATAACTCATCTCCTCAATTTTCCCTGATCACGGTCGCGTTTGTTATCGGTGCAATAGTATTTGCCATCGCTGCGGCGGACCACACTAGCAAAGCCAACAAGCTCGCAAAGCAGATCGGTTTAGAGTCCGGTTACAAATGGATTGAAAAAATCGTTAAAAATAGCTCCGCGCCTTCTTCTTTAGCGCCGCCCTCCCCAGAGGAAGTGAATTCGCGCTCCATTCCTTCTTTGTCGCCGCAGGAGAAAAATCTCGTCAAGGCCGTCATGAATGGAGCCTCCATCGAACGGGCAGCCATACAGTCTGAAATCCGCATCGAGCAGGCAAAGGCCGTATACAGTGCTTTTTACATGGCATACATGGAACAATCCGAGAATCGGAGGGACGAATTTCTGCAAAAAACCATTGGGCTATAATTCCGTATTCATTACCGCCGGTCCGATAGCACCAGACGGATCCTCAATCTGACGCGTGCGTCCTGTGTGGAGTCGTGGAGTTCGGATCATCCGAGGTTTCTGTGAGATGGGGTTTATAGTGAGGGTGGCCAGAAGGGAAAGGATATAGGTGGTTCTTTTATTCCTTCTTGTTTGCTTCCTTTTCTCTCTTTGGGGTGTCCAGCTTCACCTTTGGACACACACCAAGGGCTTCGTGCGCGGATTTTACGAGGTGCTCAGCTACGGCGCTTCCTGCGTGGGCCGGGACAATCAAGGAGTCATGGATTGTGACTATGGGGATTTCGCCTAGGCCGAAGGTCACTTGTGGCACAATGGAACCAAACATCAATTCTGTCTCCATTCGTTGCAAGCGCTTGGCTAGCCGCATGTCGCTGTGATGAAGACTGAACAGGGCATTTGCCGCAGTAGGAACAAGACAGCGGAATGCATCGAAAATCTTGGTGTGCATAAAGTGCCTCCACCCGAAAAGTAGATTCTGGCAGACCAAGCGCTTAAATTCCGCATCTTCGATTTCGGCGAGCTCCTTGGAGATTTTGAGAAACTGGTAGAATTTCCCGCCGCATGTCATGTCGAGGAGTTTGTTGACGTCGCTCTTTGAAATATTCATTTCGGAGGCGTGATCCCGAAAGTAGACTGCCAGCAATAGGGGTTGGCAGTTACTGATGTCCACTTCGGCTGTAGGCTGTCCGTCGAACTCCAGTATTTTTCGGACATCCTTGGGCAGATGGCTGGCTTTGTGAAATAGCCTGCCGCTATGCTCGCCAACCTTGCAGCCAACTCGGCCGACGGAGAAGCAATCAATCGCCAACCGCCATTTAAGGGCTCGTGCTCCGGTGACTCCCTTTTGTTTGATGACGTCTTCGATGTCGAAGTCTAGGGGCAGACACAGCGAACCCAAGCTGGTCTCGATATACTGCAAACTCTCGATAGGATAGGAAACACCCGCGGCGGCGTGGGATTGAGCAAGCGTTTGCGATTTTCGTGTTTTTGGATACCGAGGCCATGACAGCGTGACTTTCTCGGTTTCTTCGGAACACCAGTCGGCCAGTTTGAATCCGTTGCAGTGACTCCCTGCATAGTAGGTGCGCGTCTTTTCCCAGATGCCGCCAGCTGTCAGAATTTCCCGGATTCGTTTTCCTTTCCGGGAGCCGACAAGTCGATCATGAACTCTGGCTGATATCTGAAAGGAATCATCAGTTTCCGCATGGAGGACTTGGCGTCGTAGTGCCCAGGCCATGGTCAGAAGGATTGAGTTGAACGAGATATTGGGGTTTTGTCGTAGATGGCTGGCGAGGGCATGTTTGAGGCGATCCTGATTCGGAACCCAGCATAGAGTTGGCATTTGGGGGCGATGAAAATCACCAGAGAAAGTCTCAATGATTTGTTTCAGTTCTAAGTTGCTGGGCATGACGTAGCTCGCCTCTTGTTGTCTGGAGCCAGCGATTCGCTTGAGTGGCAGGTCGTTTTCATGACGGCGCAGGGTTCTGGTGGAAATCCCAAGCATGGCGGCTAGCGCAGTGCGAGTGATGGGATTTCCGGAACGGTCGTCAGCTAAGACATTATCTACCGACACGATGATCGGCGGTTTCATTGGGCGCTGCTGTTCCATTGGATGCCCAGAGCAGCGGCGACGGCATCGGGGTTGAAGCGGACGCATTTGCGGCCCAGCCGGATGCAGGGGATGCGTCCTTGCTCGGCAAGCTGGAGGATGTATCGTCCGGTTACGGACAATCTGCGGGCTATGGCGGGGGCTGCGACAAACTCGGGAGCTTGTTCGACAATCGGTTTATTGTTCGGAGTCTTCATGACCCCGCCTAATGTTTCCATTTTTCCGCCCTTCGGGAGAGGCGGCGAAAAACTTTCTTTTGGGCTGCCGCGTTACGCGACCGATTCGAGACTCGGAATCACGACGCCGGGAGGTAATACCTGCCAGTATGGAAGCGCGTCTTTCTTAGTGAGAGCCTTGTGGTAATGCTCGAAAAACACGGCTATGTGCCCATGTCCCATGTCGGCCTTGAGGGAGTCGAGGTCATTTTCGGTGGCGAGCATGTAGCTGCCGAAGGAGTGGCGGAGCGCGTCCTGCTTTTCCCGGCCATCGATTCCGGCTTCCTTTCGCACCTTGGCGCTCTTGTAGCGCCAGCGTGGGGGGATGATTTTGCCCTTCATTTTCTCAGTCGGCACGGTGGCGATCCACGCCGCCAGTGTGGGCTGGATGCGCACGTTGCGTCGGTTGGCTTTCTTTGCGAGAGAGGCACCGATTCGAATATTGTGCAGCTCGGTGGAGACATCCTCCCATTTGAGTTTAGTGATCTCCTCGGGACGGATGCCGGCAAAGGCCATGAATGCAAATGGAATGGCACAACCAGCGCAGAGGCGATCCTTCTCGCCTTTCGGATAGTCCTTGCAGGCCGCGAAGAGATCCTTGAGTTCGTCCGGGGTGTAGGTGACCACCTCGTCATTGGTTTCTGGATTCCGCCGTGTCTGGATGGACTTGACCGGATTGCTGCTGATCGCTCCCGACTTGACCACGTCACCCAGAACCGCGGAGATGTAACGCATGCCGACTTTCCAGCGGGTCTGACCTTTTGTGGTTTCGTCGAGAGCCTTGACGATATCCTTGCCGGTGATGTCGTGGGTGTTCATCTTCATGAACCAGTCCGGCAGTGCTTTTTTCCACGCCTTGAAATCGCCAAGGGTCCGCTTGCGGTGATGCAGGCGATGTTTGATGGCCGCGGTCCAGGCGGTAGAGAGGGTGGGGGCCTTGCCGCGTTTGTCATGATGTGCGACGTAGAACGCGGCCACTTGTGCCAGTGTGGCATCGTGGTCGACAAGCAACTCGCGAGCCCTGATGGCGTCCGCTGCCAGTTCGGGGGCGATGTCGATGGCTTTGGCCTGTATGCCCTTGCTGATCTCCCGCAGGCGTTGGCTTTCCGTTTTCGCCTCGTCGCGGGTCTTGAAGTAACGGCGGCGGAATCGCCCGGTGTCTGACACGCTGCCTGGGACACAAACGAGCCAGCCTTTGGGGCTTTTTTTGTATTCAAATGAAGGGGGACGCGGCATGATCATAGCCCCATCGGCGGGGCAATTGAATTACTGCACTATCGCAGTTAAAAGACCAGAAGATTCGGATTATGGTGAATATGTTCAGATGGTTATGCCGTAACATCAAAGACTTAGGTAAAGCGGCAGTGATTGAAAATCCGCGTGTCGCTGGTTCGAATCCGGCTCGGGCCACCTTCATATCGTTTGATGTGTGTGGTTTTGATCTCCTGAGTGTAGGAGTATTTCTAACGGGTCAACTATTGGCGGGGTCATTGGCTTGAACAGGCTCACCCGCCAGACCGTTTTAAGAGCAGGGGGCATGGATCATGTATTGAAAAATCATGAGCGGGTGGATCGGGGTTGGCACCGAGAAAGTTATGGAAAGGAGGTGCGAAACGGGACGCCGATGTCCATGAGCTGGCAAATGAGATGAGCGGATGTGCTTTGCTTTGGCTTGCCATGGGCACGGCGGACAGGTTCCGCCGCTCCGATAGAACCCATACTCAGCGATAATAATCTAATTCTGCGTCCACTCTAGGCGACCGAGGTATGGCTGTGTCGAAAGAGTCGCTGTGGCGGGTCAATGTGACAGTGGGCTTTCGCCGGAAGCTTCGCCGAGTTCGGCGAGATTTTCGGGGAGGAAGCGCTTAAAGCGAGCTTTGTCGATGGCTTTCATGTAGGCCTCCTCTGGTGAAATCATGCCTTCGCAGAGTTTCAACCAGATGGACTCATCCATGAATTGCATGCCTTCGCTCTTACCTCCGGTGATTACATCATAGAGTTTTTGGGTGGCACCTTCACGGATGATCGCGGAGACGGCAGGGGTGGCGAACATGATTTCATGCACGGCAGTGCGGCCGGGTTTGTCGATGCGCTTACAAAGAAGTTGTGCGACGACGCCGCGAAGCGAGGCAGCGAGCATGGTGCGGACTTGTGACTGTTGATCAGCTGGAAATACGTCGATAATCCGGTCAACGGTTTTGCGTGCGTTATTGGTGTGAAGGGTGCCGAAGACGAGCAATCCGGTTTCCGCGGCGGTGAGGGCGAGGGAAATGGTCTCTAGGTCGCGCATTTCGCCGACGAGGACGATATCCGCGTCCTGCCGAAGCGAGGCACGCAGACCGTCGGCGAAAGAAGGAGTCTGCATCGGGACCTCACGTTGGGTGATGATCGATTGCTTGTTCCGATGGACGAACTCGATGGGTTCTTCGACGGTGATGATGTGCCGACTAAAGTTGGTATTGATGTAATCTAACAGTGCTGCGAGAGTGGTGGATTTGCCGGAGCCGGTGGGGCCGGTGATGAGAACCAGGCCTGAGCGCATGTGGCCGAATTCTTTGACAACGGCGGGCACGCCTAAGGATTCAAGCGAGGCGATTTCGGTGGGGATGAGGCGGAAGACCGCGCCGAGGCCATTTTGTTGTTTGAGGTAGTTGCAACGGAAGCGTGAGTCTTCGTCCATTTCATAGGCGAAGTCCAAATCTCCGGTTTCGAGGTAGCGACTGAAAGCTTTGGGATCGCAGATTTCCGAGAGGAGTTCTTTGAATTGGGCGCCTTCGAGAACAGGTTGGCCTGGGATTGGGGAGACCCCGCCATGGATGCGCACTTTAGGCGGTTGGCCTTCGGATAGATGAAGATCGGAGCCTTTGCTGGAGATCAGGTATGCGAATAATTCGTCAATGCGGGCCATGTGGAGACATGTTGAATTTAGAGGATCAATTAGAAACTACGATGGGACGGGTTAGGACTTGATGTTGTGGTCTGGTAGTTTATCCGGCAGGTTCAGGACTCTAGGAAATGAGCCGTCTGCGCTTTGTCGTCCGCTCGGTAGACGAGTTCCTCGCGCGAGATGATGCCATGCGTGTAGAGTGTTCGGAGAGACTCATCCATGGTGATCATGCCGACATTTTTACCGGTTTGCATGACACCTGGAAGCATGAAGGTTTTTCCTTCGCGGATGCAGTTGGAGACGGCCGGGGTATTGACGAGAAGTTCGAGGGCGAGAACGCGGCCGGAGCCATCCGCCTTGGGAACGAGTTGTTGGGAGAGGATACCACGCAGGGATTCCGAAACCATAATGCGGATCTGATCGCGTTGATCGGCGGGGAATACGTCGAGGACGCGGTCGAGTGTGCGGGGAGCATTGCCGGTGTGGAGGGTTCCCAATACCAAGTGCCCGGTTTCGGCGGCGGTAAGTGCGAGCTGAATGGTTTCCAAGTCGCGCATTTCTCCGACCATGATGACATCGGGGTCTTCACGCAGGGCACCGCGGAGGGCTCTGCCGAAAGATTCGGTATGGGAGTGGACCTCTCGCTGGTTGACATGGCAACCTTTGGACTCGAACACGAATTCGATGGGATCTTCGAGTGTAAGAATGTGATCCTCTCGGTCGCGATTGATGAAATCAACGAAGGCGGCGAGGGTGGTGGATTTGCCGGAACCTACCGAGCCAGTGATGAGGATAATGCCGTTTTGATAGCGAGTGAGCGGAAGGATGTGTTCCAGGGGGAGCCCGATTTCTTCGAGTGACCGGACATTGTGATTGATGATGCGGAACACCATGTCATAGCCGAGTCGTTGTTTGACGACGGAAGCACGGTAGCGGCCTTTGGTTGAGGAGTATGCGAAGTCTACGTCGCCTTTGTCCTGAAGGCGTTGCCACTCTTTTTCCTGGAGGAAAGAGCGGGCGAGGCGTTCCGTATCCTGGGGGCTGAGGGGGGCATGATCGACCCAAATGGGGGCTAATTGTCCAAATCGGCGCCAGGCGGGTGGATATGCGGTGGCTAGATGAATATCGGAGCAATCGTAATCGCGTCCGATTTGAAGATATTGGTCAACGTGATCCAGAACCTGGTGAGTGGACATGAGCTGGGTTTGGAGGATTGGTGAGGTTGACGCGGGCTGGAGATGGGCGGATGTTTTCGGAGAGGCGCGCAGTCCATTGTTTGATTTGACCGCTTAGCCAAAGTTTTGCGAGTGGGCGGGCGGCGGTCAAGGTGAGACCCAGCAAGGCACCGGAAATTCCGCGACTTTTTTGGGTCGTTGCGGCAGGCCGTCGGCGGAAGAGCAGACTGGCGGCGAGGCCGGAACCGAGTGAACCGAGCAACCAAGCCAATGGGTGCTGCTGCAGTGAGTTGCGGATGCGAGAGGGAAAATCAAGCCGATGTTTGAACGCTGCGGCCTCGGAATCCAAGCAGGAACGCGAGGCTTGGCTGAGGCGGATCAATCGTTGAATTTCTGGGTTTTCTGGAAGTTTTCTAGCCATTCGCGATCTTTTTGGAATTCGGAGCGGGTGACGGGGAACGACGGGCGGCCTTGGGTTTTGGCGGATTGCGCGAAGATGACGGCAGCCTGCAAGTGGGCGGCAGCGGCGGCCATTGCGATCCAATACCATGGCCAGCCAGTGGCGTGGGAGATGGCGGCGATTCCTCCGGCGAGTAGCAAAGCCCAGCTGAATAACACGCAGCCCACGACTGCGATGACGCGGATGAAGCGCCGCACGCCATCGGCGGCGGCGTCTTTGAATTCCAACTGGATCAATGCAACGCGGGACGCAATGAGGGAGAGGATCGCTTCCCGCCAATTGGAGGGGGAAGGAGAGCCCTCACTCAGAGGAGGGCCGGGATTTCCCGCTGATGGCGGAACTTCACGGGAGTCTGCTGGATTCATTGGCATGCGATCGAAAGGACTCGTTCGAAACCGGGTTCAAAGAGCGGGAAGCCAGGGGGTGGCATGCGGAGTTCAGCGGCGCACGATCAATCCGATGAGGAAGCCAATGCCGAGTGCGCTAACGACGCACTTGGTGGGATTCTGGCGGATGTAGTCTTCGGAGGTGACGTGGAGTTCCTTGGCTCTCACGCGGGTATCCTGCCATTGTTCGGTGGCGGATTCCCTGAGGTGTTGGGCGCGCTCGGTGGCGGCGGCCTTAAAGGCGGCAGCCTTTTCGGCGGCGGTTTCGCGCAAATGCTGGGCGGAGTCCACGGCACGTTCCTTGAGAATGGCGGCTTTGGATTCAGCGGTTTGCACGAATTCCCGGGCTTTTTCACCAGCCGCGGTGCGCAGGTCGTTGGCGGCTTGGGCGATGGAGGGAGTGGTGTGGAGGTCCGCTTCGGCAGCGGGGTTATCGGTGTTGGAGAATGTATTGGACATGGTGAATTTTTTGTTTTGGGTGAATCGGTATGATTTATCCCGTAGACAGATTACTGACACCAGAAGGCGTGTTGTGCAAGGAGTGACTTTGAAAAAACCTGAATCAATCTTTATCTTCCCGCACGACTTTGGCCTTGGGGGCGGATAGTAGAAGTTCTTGCTGTTGGGCTCCTGGCGCGGTGAATATGACGTTTTCCCACTTGGTGTCTTTCAATGGACCGGTCCCCCGGAACTGGAACATATGATAGAACGGACGCAGCGGAATAGTGAACAAACCGAGTAGTCCCCGTGCATTCATGCGCATCGTCATATCGATGGTCCGGGCTTTCATATCAACCTCGCCCTCGCCGGCGAATACGAGCGAGGTGGTGGAGGTGCTGAAATTCCCGGTAGAGAGGATTCCATCTTTGATATTGAAGTTGCAGAACGCATTCTTCGCGCGTTCGAATCCGGCGCGGCGGTCGCCGAGGATCCCTCCGATCAAGGGGCTCAGCGGCCCGAACATGGGCACGGAAAACAACTCGGTTTTTTCGAGTGCGAACAATCCGATGCCGTTCATTGTTTCCACTTTGCCGTCAGTTAGATCAAATTCGATACGTCCGGTGAGTTGGCCACCACCCTTTATTTCGAATCCATAGGTGGAGGTGAGTGCGGGAATGGAAAGGCGGGTCCAGTTCATTTCGCCTGTAAGTTTCCCATTGCCGAGGAAATCGAATTGGGCGGCGATCGGGCCGTCAAAGGTATTGAGTTTCAAGTCACCGATGGTCACGCGTTGGTTGCGGATTTTGACGGTTCCGGAGGCGGCTGATAGAGTGAGGTTTTCCCCGAGGAACCGGTAGTCCGCCTCGCCGCCGGTTTGGAAGGAAATGTCGAGAGAGGTTCGGCCCTGAGGGGTGACATCCACCACGCCTGAGCCCTTGAGGTCCGGCGGTTCGTGGAAACGATATTGCTCGAGGGAATCGGCCACTTTTGGAGCAAACAAGCGGACGAGAGGAGCCGCCCAGATGTTGCCGGTGACATTTTCGACAAAGACGGATTTTTCCGGTGCGTCATACCGTATTCTGCCGATTTTCGCAGTGCCTTGTTTCGGGCCGCTGAAGGCTTTGCGCAAGGGGTAGTCCTGATAGTTGAAGTCCACGGTTCCATCATAGAAGTCGAGTTCGTGGTGGCTCAGTGAAAAATTGCAATCCGCATGCTGGATTGGAACGCCCTTGTAACTTACGTTTTCCACGCTTCCGGAGCCGGTGTAGACCCAGGAGGTGTGATCGTTCGCATCAAAGCCACCCTCGATTTTCACATGAATGCGGGCATCCTTGTGATCTGTGAAATCACCGATCACATGCTCCAGCGGTTTGCCGATAAAAAACGGTTTGAAGAGTTGCTCCGGCAGGGTGGAGTCCAAGGCTAGGCGGACAAGCGGCCACTGGATCATGGCTTTGCCGGTCGCTTCGCCATCCGGGCGGCGCAAATGCACATCCCTCAGAAATAGATCGTTGTCACGCCATGCGAAGGAGCTCTCCAAAGTATCGAACTGGACGCCTCGCAGCAATACGGAATCGCAACACGCATGGCCCGTCATTTGGAATTGTGGAGCGTTGTTTTCGTCTATATGAAACTCACCTTCGGCGTCGATGGTTTGTCGTCCGCCGATGAGGATGTCGCGAAGTGGCGGTACATCAAGCCAGGCTTTGAGGAGTGGAGTGATTTCCAAAGATGAGTGGAGATCAAAGCGGCCATTGCGCTCGCTCAGGTCGTAATCGACACGACCCTCCAGAGTTCCGCGTGAGTCTTTGGCGTGCAGCGAAGTAACGGTGAGGAGGTCTCCGGTGATTTCGGCTGAGGCGGCAAATTCATCCAAGTTGTGCTGGTTTTTTCCGATATCGGTGGCCAGCAGCGAGAGTTTAGCGACGATGGATGAAGGCGAATTCGCATCGCCATCGAGGAAAATTCGCAGGTGGGGAGGGGATTCTTTGTCGAAACTCCACTTGTTGATTTCTCCAATAATCCGGGCGATCATCAACCGGCGTTTTCCCAACTGGCCTTCGTCGGGTGGATTTTTTTCCTGTTGTTGGTAGCCGATGAGGCGGGCGTTGAGGCTGACTTGGATTCCGGCAATGAAGCCGGTGGCGTTGCGGATCTCGATGCGGCGGCCACCCGGGATGAAAACAACGCCATTCGCACGGCTGATATTTAAAACCTCGCCATCCGGTTTTGTGGGATCGAGCGGCAGGACCAGATCGGCATCGATGAGCTCGATTTTGGTGAGGTGGATGATTCCGCGGGTGAGTTTGGTTTTATCGAAATTCAGAACCACTTGTTCGAGTCGGGAAATTTCGTGATGGAAGAGCGGGTCGGAAAATACCCGGATTTTCGAGGCGACGACTCCGCGCAGAGGATGGTATCTCAGGCTGCCGATTTTGACATAGGCGCCTTGTTTGCTGACTTCCCGCTCGATGGCGTCGCGCCAAGATTCGGGAAGGCCGGTGCGGTTGGCCCACCACAGCGTGCCGATGGCCGCCAAAACCGTCGCTGCAATCAGCAGGAAGGTTAGGGAACGGAGGTTCCGGGCGAGGTGAAATCGATACATGAGGCGTGTTCGGCGCAGGCTAGGACACGCTGCGGCGAAAAGCAACTCAGGGCACAAGGCCGGCCTCGCGAAAGGAATAGTAGGCGGCCCTGCCCGGCGAGGGTTTGCCGATAATGACGTGATCGAGGAAATGCACTTGCATCAGGGTGGCCGCCTCGACGAGGCGGCGCGTCACCATTTCATCGGCGCGGCTGGGACTGGGGTCGCCGGAGGGATGGTTGTGAATCAGGATGAATCCGTGCGCGCCGCGGGTGATCACTGGGCGGAGTATTTCGCGTGGATGGGCGGTGGACTCGCTCACGCTGCCGATGGAAACCACGGTGGTGCCCACGTGGCGGAGGCGGGTGTCCACCACGGCTACGACGACTTGTTCTTGGGTGAGGTGGCGGAGTTGGGGGCCGAAAAACTCATGGATAAGCTCCGGGCTATCGAGTGGCGTGCAGCGGAGTTGCTCGCGGGCAACGCGGGTGCCGAGTTCGAAGGCGGCGGCGAGTTTGGAGGCTTTGGCGAGGCCGAGGCCGTGTTCTTTGGCGAGTTCGGAGACGGGCATGCCACCCAATGCGCCCATGGAACCATATTTGTGAATCAAACTCCGACCGATATCGATGGCGCTGAGACCTTTGGTGCCGGTGGAAATGAACAGGGCCATCAGCTCGGCATTATCCAGCGCGGCTGGACCTAGTTGGGCGAGTTTTTCGCGTGGGCGTTGATCATATGGCATATCCTGAATCCGTGGCGATGCGGTGCGTGACTCGAAATTGGAGGAGGACGGATGGTGGCAATCGGGTATTTTGGTGATCACTTGAACAGTATTTCGGCGGAGGCGATAGAAGGCAAGCAAATCCGCATCAGGGGATTTTCAGTAGCGCACAGGCAGCTGCGGTCTATGATTCCAAGCATGCGCTGGATCTTGTTTTTCGATGGTGATTGCGCGGTTTGCTCAAAATCCGTGCGCTGGGTGGCCCGCTTGGACAAGAAAGCGGGGATTTCATTCGCCCCGCTGCATGGCGAACTGGCCGGAAAATTGGGACTATCCCATCATGCGGCGGCAAGCGGTGGATCGATGGTCTTGCGTCGTGAGGTGGACGGTAAGGTCTTTACAGAGAGCGACTCATGGATCGAATTAGCCCATGCTTTAGGCGGGTTCTGGCGGGTATTCATCTTGATTTCGCTCATTCCAAAAAGTTGCCGTGACGGGTTCTATCGATGGATTGCCCGCAATCGTTACCGGTGGTTTGGACGAGCGAAGGCTTGTCAGTGGGCCGATCCGGAATTGCGCAAACGTCTATTGGACTAGGCGTGGCAAAGATTGCACTCGCGCGCAATCCCGCCTTGAAATGCCGGAATTGGCGTGCATTCTCGCCGCCCTCCCATGGCAGGACCTTCATTTCAAGCACTTCCAGGTTTCCGTGATTTCATTCCTCGTGAATGCGCGGTTCGCAATTATTTGTTTGAGACGTGGCGTTCCGTGGCCCGCCGTTGCGGCTACGTCGAATATGAATCGCCGATTTTGGAGGACACCGCGCTGTATTTGAAAAAGTCCGGTGGCGAGCTATCCGCGCAGCTTTTCCGCTTCGAAGATCAAGGCGGGCGCGATGTCACTTTGCGTCCCGAGGTCACCGCCTCGCTGGCACGGCTCGTTGCCGAGCATCAACGCCATTTTCCGAAACCACTCAAGTGGTTCGAGATCGGCCAGTGTTTCCGCTACGAAAAACCACAAAAGGGCAGGGGACGCGAATTCCACCAGTTCAATGTCGATATTCTCGGCGAGGGCGGGCCAGCCGCCGATGCGGAACTGATCTCCTTGGCCATCGAGACGATGCTCGCCTTTGGCTTTGTTGCCGGCGATTTTGTCGTCCGCGTTTCCGATCGCCATGCATGGATCGACTTCGCCAGCCAACATGGCGTGGCCGAGGAATCGATCCCGGATTTCCTGAATATCGTGGATAAGATCGAACGTGAGAAACCGGAGGTTCTAACGCAAAAACTGGCGGCATTTTCTCTAACGGCGGAGCAAGTGCGGTCCTTCATCGCCGATCCCACAAACGCCTCGCCCGCCTACCTCGCTATCCGCGAGGATCTCACGGCTCGTGGACTCGGCGATTTCATCGAGTTGGATCTCTCGATCGTCCGCGGCCTTGCTTATTACACTGGCGTTGTCTTCGAGGTGTTCGATTCCAAAAAGTCGATGCGAGCCGTCGCTGGCGGCGGGCGATATGACACCTTGATTGCCACGATTTCCGATGGTGCCGTCGATCTTCCTGCTACGGGTTTTGCGATGGGCGATTACGTTATCCGCAACCTGATCGAGGAAACGACCCACGCAGCGATGCAAATGGAAGTCTGGCTCCAGCGCAACGCCGCCGCCTGCGAGGTGTTTGTCGTCGTTGCCGATGAGACCAAGCGCGCCGAGTCGCTTAAACTCGTCACCGAGCTCCGCCGTGCTGGTATTTCCGCCGATTTTTCGCTCAATCCGGCGAAGGTCGCCAAACAATTTCAAAGCGCCGAGAAATCCGGAGCCCGCTTCGCTCTCGTGGTCGGCACCGAGTATCCCGAGCTCAAACTCAAAATCCTCGCCAGCCGCTGCGAAGAATCCGGCAATGCCGAATCCGCCATCGACTGGCTAAGCAACCGCCTCCAACAACCCGATGGGCCGCTGCTTGCTTGAAGAAATTCAACCACAGATTAACAGGATGGACACAGATGGAAGAGATGGGATTCATGTGATGGAAACCGAACGAATTATCGGTTGTGCGTTTGCCGTCCTGAATGCTCTGGGGCATGGGTATCATGAAAAACCTTATGAGGAGGCTATTGTCGTCGATTTTAGGCATCATGGAATTTCCTTCGATCAACAAGCACGCTATCCGATCCTCTACCGGGATTCCAAAGTTGGAGAATACATTCCTGATCTTATCGTTTTTGGAAAGGTAGTGGTTGATGCCAAGACCATTGATCGCATCACGGATCACGAAGTCGGACGCATGTTGAACTACCTTCGCGTCACAGGTCTTCACCTGTGGATTAATCCTTAATTTTAAATACGCGAAACTTCAATTCCGCCGTGTCATACTGACTCCGCCATCCGCCCCAAATCTTAATTCTTAATTCAATCTCTTCCATCTGTGTTCATCCCGTCCATCTGTGGTTGAAACTATAATTCCTTATATCATGCGTACCCACCACTGCAACGAACTCCGCGAGTCCCACATCGGCCAAACCGTCACACTCATCGGCTGGGTGAACTCCGCCCGCGATCACGGCGGTGTGATCTTCATCGACCTCCGCGACCGTGAAGGTCTAACGCAATGCGTGTTCCATCCGGAAGAAAATCCGGAGCTCGCGAAACTTTCCCACACTCTGCGTGAGGAAGATGTTGTGCAAGTCACCGGCATTATTTCGGCCCGTCTCGAAGGCACGGTCAATGACAAGATCGGCACCGGTAGCATCGAGATCGTCGCCAACGAACTGCGCATCGTCAACAAGGCGGACGTGCTGCCATTCCAACTCGACAAGGAGCTTTCTAACGAGGACTTGCGGATGAAATACCGTTATCTCGATCTGCGCCGCGCCCGCATGAGCAAGAACATCCGCCAGCGCAGCGTGATTACTTCCGCCGCCCGCCGCTATCTCGATCAATCCGGATTTTTTGAAATCGAAACGCCTATCCTCTCGAACCCGACTCCTGAAGGCGCGCGCGATTTCCTCGTGCCCTCGCGCTTGAATCCCGGTCGTTTCTACGCGCTACCACAGGCGCCGCAACAATACAAGCAACTCATGATGGTGGCAGGCCTGGAGAAATACTATCAGATTGCCCGCTGCTTCCGCGATGAGGATCTGCGCGCCGATCGTCAGCCGGAGTTCACGCAAATCGACATCGAGGCCAGTTTCATCGGTCAGGAAGATATCATTTCGCTGGTGGAAGGTTTGCTGGCATCCATGTTCCAAGCCGGCCTCGGCGTGGAAATTCCGACGACCTTTCCGCGCATGACCTATGCGGATGCGATGGACATCTACGGTTCCGACAAACCGGACACGCGCTATGAGATGAAGATCACCGACTTGGCTGACGTCTTCGCAGCCACGGAGTTCAAGATTTTCCGCAGCATTCTGGATGGCGGCGGTGTGGTTCGCGCGATCAATGCGAAAGGCTTCGCGAGCATCACGACCGGCCAAATGAACCGCCTCAACGAGATTGCCGTGCAAGCCGGTCTTCCCGTGAAAAACCTCGCGTTCATCAAATACGAAAACGGCGAATACAAGAGCCCGCTCTGGAAAATTTTTAGCGAAACGGAAAAGCAAGCGGTCGTCGCCAAGCTGGATCTAGCAGATGGAGACATCGTGTTTTTCGCCGCCGGTTCACGTGAATCCGTCAGCACCATTCTCGGCCGTGTCCGCTCCGAGTGCGCGGTGATGATGGAAATCCTCAAGGACTCCAAGGCCTTCAACTTCCTGTGGGTGGTTGATTTCCCGTTGCTCGCCCTTGATGAGGAAAGCGGCCACTGGGGCGCGGTGCATCATCCGTTCACCCGCCCGCATCCCGATGACATGGCGAAACTCGAAGCTGGCGACTACGCTAACGTCCGTGCCGTGGCCTACGATGTCGTCCTCAACGGATACGAACTCGGCGGCGGCTCGATCCGGATTCACGAAAAGGATCTCCAAGCGCAGATGTTCAGCGTGTTAGGTGTGGGCCCGGAAGAACAACAAATCAAGTTCGGCCACATTCTGGACGCCTTCCGCTTCGGTGCGCCGCCACACGGCGGCCTCGCCCTCGGCCTTGACCGCATCGCGATGCTCGTCGCCGGTGAGGACAGCATCCGTGAAGTCATCGCTTTCCCGAAAAACAACAAGGGTGCAGACCTCATGGCCCACAGTCCATGCCAGATCGGCCACAAGGAACTCCGTGAGGTCTATGTGCAATCCACTTGGAAAGATCCCAAGCTCACCCAGGAAAAGACTGTGGTTGAAAGCTGATACCAAGTCTGGGGAGTCCTCAATTGATGCGTGGAAAATTGGAGGAATGGATCACAATTCCCGATTTTTCTCCTAGCCCACGGCGGAACGTCGATTACTCTGCGTCCGACCATGAGCACGGCGGCGTCCCGCTGATTTTTCGTTTTAATTCCCGTATCGCATTCCTATGAATCTGACACTCAAAGTATGGCGGCAGGCCGGCCCGAACGTCCAAGGCAAAATCGAAACCTATGATGCACCGGGGATTCCCTCGGAGGCATCGTTTCTTGAAATGCTTGATATCGTCAACGAGCGCTTGGTGCTCAAGGGCGAGGAGCCAATCCATTTCGATCACGATTGCCGCGAAGGGATTTGCGGAACTTGTTCGCTGACCATCAATGGCATTCCGCACGGCAAGGACCGCGGTGTGACGACCTGCCAGGTCCACATGCGTAAATTCTCTGATGGCGACACCATCTGGATCGAGCCGTTCCGGGCGAATCCTTTCCCGGTCATTCGCGATCTCATGGTGGATCGTGAAGCTTTCGATCGAATCATCGCTGCCGGTGGTTACGTGGATGTCCGCACCGGCTCGGCCGTGGATGCCAACAACATCCCGATTCCCAAGGATGACGCCGACTCTTCATTCGATGCGGCCGCCTGCATCGGCTGTGGTGCCTGCGTGGCATCCTGCAAAAACGCTTCGGCTATGTTGTTTGTTGCTGCCAAGGTTTCCCACCTCGGTCACCTGCCGCAAGGCCAACCGGAGCGCGACAAACGCGTGCTGGCAATGGTCCGCCAGATGGATGCCGAGGGCTTTGGAAATTGCACCAATCAATATGAGTGCGAAGCCGCCTGTCCGAAGGAAATCAGCGTCGAGCACATCGCCCGCCTCAACCGCGATTACACGATGGCCGTCCTACGCGAGCAGCTTACGTGAAAAAACGCGCAACAGAAGGATGGAATACATTCCCCGCCAGAGCCTCCAATCAATCATGAGCCTCTATTCTACCTTCGCCGTCATTTCCTGCGTTTTCTCACTTGCGGCCTGCAATGCGGAGGACGACAAGAAGGTTGTTATGGAAACTACTTCAGAGACGCCAGCACAGCCAAGCGGTAAGGTCGTAAAAACCGACGAGGAATGGAGAAAGCTGCTCACGCCCGAGCAATACCGCATTCTTCGCAAATCCGGCACCGAGGCCCCGAACGGTGCGGTTTACAAGGAGTTCAAACACCATGGCGAGGGAGCTTATCATTGCGCGGGTTGCGGAGTTCTGTTGTTTTCTTCTAACCAAAAATTTGATTCCGGTTGCGGTTGGCCGTCGTTTTTCGATCCGGCCAAGGCGGAAAACGTGACGACCAAGAAGGACATCAGCCTCGGGTCGGTGCGCATCGAGGTGAACTGCGCAAAATGCGATGGCCACCTCGGCCATGTTTTCGAAGGCGAAGGCTTCGACACGCCGTCCGACAAACGCTACTGCATCAACGGAGTGGGCCTGAAATTTGTCCCGGCCAAAAAGCCGGATTGAAACGGCAGTATGAATGCCTGCCTAATCCGACTTGTTGTTCCGCTGTTTCTTGTGTCGATGCTGTCCGCGCAGGTAGAGCGAAGCGGTGGATCGGGTGCTTTGAAGGCGGAGGCCGGCGGATTTGAGATTCCGAAGCAGGCGATGAATGCGATTTTGGTGATGCGTCGGGATGATGGTGCGGCGCTTCGGATATCGAGTGGACAATGTGAAGTCGTGGGAGACTCCGGATTGGCGGCGATTCGTTGAGCAGGGCGAGAGGATTGCGCGGGTGGAATCCACCAGTCGGGATTTGCTGGTGCTGGTCGAGAGCGGATTCAGCATTTGGAATGAAAACGAGCAGATCGGGAAGATTATGGGTTCATTTCAGAAAAACGTGAACGCGGCCAGCAACGAGAAAGATGCCTATGGCGATGTATCCAAAGTTTTCACCGATTAGAAACAGATTGCGCTGGCGGATTTGAACGCCGCCGCCTCGGACCGTTCGATGCATTGGTGGTGGAAACACACGTTGGAAGAACACAAGAGCCTCCGCACCAATCTCGACAAGGGGTTTGAAAAGCGCGCTGCAGAGGCGAAGCAGAAGCGTTGAGTCTCAATAGGAGGGCTGTTTGTGAATCACTCCACGCCTTGGCGTTGACGATACTCCCTGGGTGAGAATCCGGTGACTTTGCGGAATTGGCGGGTGAAATAGTTGCTATCGTTGAATCCGACATCAAAGGCGATTTCCGTGATTCGTTTGTCGCCGTGGCGGAGCATTCCGCAAGCGCGGTGAACGCGTTGGTTGATGAGCCAAGCGAGCGGAGAGGTGCCGGTGGCCCTTTGAAAAACCCTAAGAAAACTGCGGCGAGACATGTGAGCGATACTGGCCAATTTCTCCAGATCCACTTCGTTATGGATGTTTTGCTCCAAGTGGGAAAGCGCCTCGCCGATCTGCAAAAGCGCCCGATTGTCGGGCGAGGGACTGCGACCATAACACCGCGCCAGGTGGCCGATGATTTGCATGAATCCGGCAGTGGCCATGAAGCCGAAACCAGGCTCCCGAATATTCAATTCCGCCTCCAAGCGGTCAACCATCTCGATGATCTGGGTCAGTTCCTTGCCTTTCAGTCGCAGACGGCCACGGGTAGGTTGGCGCAGGCGACGGGCCGGCTCCAGGGTGAAAAGCGCGTGGTAGCCGGCGACTGAAGGTAGGTCGAGCAAGCGCATTTTCAACTGGTTGGGTTGATAGAGTAAGTTCACCAGACGAAGTTCCTTGAGATCGCGGTATTCGTGCTCGTGAGGACCAGCGATGACAAAAACATCGCCTGCGGTGAGTTCCCAAGAGTCCTGCCCGGTCACATGCAGTCCGGTGCCGCCGGTGACGATCACCAACTCGGCAAACTCATGGGCGTGAGCCTCGAAGGCTTCTTGCGGCTCGCGTCGTTCGATGCTGATCGGGAAGCCATCGGGATGAAACCATTCGTCAATTCGTAAAACTCGCTTCACTGGCGAGATCGTGCTTGTTTTTGGCGAGACAGTAGAGGTTTTTTTCAGGATTTCGCATTCAGACTCATGTTTATCCATTCACAAATCCCGCAAGTCTCATGGCCAAACCATCCAAACTCACCGCCCAGTCCTATTCATCCGCCAAAGCCCGCTACGCCGAAATGGGAGTCGATACCGAAGCCGCGATGGCCGCGCTCGTCCGCATTCCGATTTCCTTGCATTGCTGGCAAGGTGATGACGTCGGCGGATTTGAAAGTACCGGCGAAGGCCTCAGCGGCGGCATCGCCGTGACCGGAAACTACCCTGGCAAGGCCCGCACGCCAGATGAACTCCGCGCGGATCTCGACAAAGCGCTCTCGCTCATCCCCGGCAAACATCGCCTAAATCTGCACGCGTTCTACGGCGAATTCGGCAACAAGAAAGTCGATCGCAATGAAATCCGTCCGGAGCATTTCAAAGGCTGGATCGATTGGGCGAAATCGAACGGCATGGGCATGGATTTCAACCCGACCTGCTTCTCTCACCCGAAGGCGGCCGATGGTTTCACCCTCTCGCATCCGAAGAAGGCGATCCGTGATTTCTGGATCGAGCATTGCATCGCATCCCGCGAAATCGGAGCGGCCATGGGCAAGGCGCTCGGTTCGCCGACCGTGACCAACGTCTGGATTCCGGATGGTTTCAAGGACACGCCGGTTGATCGGCTTTCCCCACGCCAACGCCTTTCCGATTCGCTCGACAAGGTGTTCGCGAAAAAACTCAACCCGAAACACCACCTCGATGCCGTGGAGTGCAAGCTTTTCGGGATTGGCAGCGAGAGTTACGTGGTCGGCTCGCATGAATTCTACATGGGCTACGCCATCAAAAACCAGAAGGTGCTCTGCCTCGACGCCGGCCATTTCCATCCTACCGAAGGCATCGCTGACAAGCTCAGTTCAGCACTGATGTTTGTTCCGGAAATCCTTCTGCACGTCAGCCGCGGCGTCCGTTGGGACAGCGACCACGTCGTCACGCTCGACGACGCGTTGCAGTCGATCGCAGCCGAACTGGTGCGCAACAAATTGCTTTCCCGCACACACATCGGCCTGGATTTCTTCGATGCCAGCATCAACCGCATCGCCGCCTGGTCGATCGGCACGCGTAACACGCTCAAGGCCCTGCTGATCGCCCTGTTGGAGCCGCCGGCGCTGCGTGAAGCCGAGAAATCGGGCGACTACACCTCGCGCCTGGCGCTGATGGAGGATGCGAAAGGCTTGCCATGGGGCGCAGTTTGGGATGCATATTGCGAGTCGCAGAACGTTCCGTCCGGAACGGATTGGCTGGCCGAAGTGAAGCAGTATGAAAGCTCGGTGCTGAGCAAGCGTGCTTAATCAATCCATGGTTCTCTTTAAATCCACCTAACGAAATCCATTTATGAATCCTATTCTCGGTGTCCTTTTCCATTGGCTCGGCGGCCTCGCCTCCGGATCGTTCTATGTTCCATTTCGCGGTGTGAAGCGCTGGTCGTGGGAAACCGCATGGCTCGTTGCCGGTGTATTTTCCTGGCTTGTTGCTCCCTGGTTCTTTGCGCTCCTGAACACCACTGATACAATCACGGTTCTCAAAGAAACTCCCGGCAGCGTCTGGTTTTATGCATACCTATTCGGTGCGCTGTGGGGTTTCGGCGGCCTGACATTCGGTCTCACCATGCGCTACCTCGGTATGTCCCTTGGTATGGCCGTGGCTCTCGGATATTGCACGGTGTTCGGCACGCTGATCCCACCCATTTTCAAAGGGGAATTCTTCTCCAAGCTGATTGAACCTGAAAACGGCCGCTGGGTGCTGGCAGGTCTCGCGGTTTGCGTCATCGGCATCGTCGTCACCGCACTTGCCGGCCGCGCGAAGGAAGGCGAAATGAGCGAGGAACAAAAACGTGACACCGTGAAAGAGTTCGATTTCAAAAAAGGCATCCTCGTTGCGACGTTCTCCGGCATCATGAGCGCCTGTTTCGCCTTCGGACTCAGCGCCGGAGATAAAATACGCGAAATCACCTACAAAGTGGACATCGTCAACAGCGCTGCTGCTGAAGGTAAATCCGTCATCCGCACCGACGAACCGACTGCCCAGGAAGTGGATGCTCTGCTCGCATCCATTAAATCGGCGAATCTTTTCACCGAAAAGGAAAAGCCCTCACTTGGCGGCCTGATCGGCATTCTAGAGGAACCCCTCACGCTGAGCATGAAGCTTGCCGAAGCGGCAGGAGATCCGAAGGCAAAACCCGAGGTGAAGACCAAACTCGAGGCAAAAATCAACGAAGCCAATCCAAAAGCTGCCACCGCCCTCACCGCCATTCAATTGGCTTCCACTCCGCTCGCCAAAAGGCTCACCGATTATGCAGGCGCGATCCAAGGTCTGGCTCAGTTCAAAACAATCGATGAACTCGCCACATTCTCGGAAAAGGAAACAGCCATCAACGTGACCATGTCGGGTGCCGACTTTGATACAATCCACGCCAAACACCACCTGTGGACCGGCCTTCCGGTATTGATTGTCGTTCTGCTAGGCGGTTTCACGACTAACTTCGTCTGGTGTCTGCTGCTCAACATCCGCAATCGCACGGGCTATGAATACTTCGCCGCGCAACAGCGCCACCCTGCGCACGGCAAGGACCAGTCGGTGATCGAAAATCCCACCGACGCACCAGCCATGGAGATGGCGGAACAAGCGAAGCTCGGCAGCAATGGCAATGGACTCCGCATCCCGCGCATCTCGAACTATCTGTTCGCCGCTCTCGCTGGTGTGACTTGGTATTTCCAATTCTTCTTTTACTCGATGGGAGAAACACAAATGGGCGAATACAAGTTCAGCTCATGGACGTTGCACATGGCTTCGATCATCATTTTCAGTTCGATCTGGGGACTCGCCTTGCGCGAGTGGAAGGGCGCCAGCGCCAAGTCCAAAGGTCTTCTTTTTGCCGGTTTGGCCATCTTGGTGCTATCCACCATAATCATTGGCTACGGAAACATGATTGGGGACGTTTCGGGCGGACATTAATCCCGGCGTGATGCGTCACGGCGGCTTGGTTTTTCGCCAAGTCGCTGTGGATTATGACTGTGTGTGAACATGCCGGGCATTCCCGTCTTGTTTTTCCATCTAAAGCGGGTTTCGGTTTCTCCATGCGGCGTTTCCACCATAGCGGGTTTGAGGATGCGGGTGCGCTGGCGGCTCTTAAAAACCACCAGCGGATTTCCGTTTGCATTCCCACGCTCAACGAGGCGGAAACCATCGGGACGATTGTGGGGAATATCCGCGAGCACCTGATGGAGCGGGTGCCATTGGTGGATGAAATCCTTGTGATCGATTCCGACTCCAGTGACCAGACCCGCGCGATTGCCACCCGCGCCGGAGCCCGGGTTTTCCGCTCATCGGAAATCGCCCCCGAGTTGGGAACGCATCCAGGTAAGGGCGAAAACCTATGGAAGGCCTTGCATGTTGCAGCTGGCGATCTCATCTGCTACATCGATGGCGATATCGCGAATTTCCATCCGGGGTTTGTCACCGGCCTGGTCGGGCCGCTTCTAACGGATCCTGAAATCGATTATGTGAAGGCCTATTACGAGCGGCCGCTGGCTCAGGGCGATGAACTTCATTCGACGGGTGGCGGGCGGGTTTCCGAAATCCTAGTGCGGCCATTGATCTCCATGTTCTATCCGGAGCTCACGCCGATTCTTCAGCCACTTTCCGGCGAATACGCCGCACGCCGCAGTTTGTTGGAAACGCTGGAATTTCCCACAGGTTACGGCGTGGAAATCGCCCATCTCATCGATCTTGCGCGCTACGGAAAACTCCAGCGCATCGCCCAGACCGACCTTGTCCGGCGCATCCACCGCAACCGCGACGATGGCGAACTCGGCGACACTGCCTTCGCCATCCTGCGGGTGATGATGCGCCGTCTCGAACGCGATGGGAAACTCAAGCTCAGCACCCCACCGACGGATCTTCACCAGCGCTGGCTGATCGATGAGGAAGCTGTCCGGAAGATTTCAAAACACATTCCAGAGCCCGAGCGCCCGGCGCTGCGAGTTTAGTCATTCACTCCATGTAGCCGTCCAAGCTCGATTCCTTTTCCCGCGGTGTCGTTCAGTCTAATGGTGCCGCTATTGATGGAAGTGGATTCATCCTTGAATGGAAAGTGTCTATTCTTAAGTGAGCTGTTATCACAGGAACACCGAATTGCACATTGCATTGTCAGCCGGTTTGTTCGAATTTCCCTCTGATCTCAACATGAATTTAACAATCAACTCCATCACTCTGGTTCTCGCCGGATTCACCGCCGCCGGAGCGTTTGCTGCTCCGGTGAAGCTCATCACGCTGGATCCCGGGCATTTTCATGCGGGGTTGGTGCAGAAGTCGATGATTGAGGGAGTGGATCCCGAGGTGCATGTCTATGCGCCGGCGGGGCCGGAGTTGGATCGGCATCTGGCGATGATCAAAGGTTTCAATAGTCGGGCTGAGAACCCGACACACTGGGAAACCAAAGTGCATTCCGGCCCGGATTTTCTAGCGGAAATGTTACGCGATCGGCCCGGAAATGTGGTGGTGATTTCGGGAAACAACGCGAAGAAGTCGCGCTATATTTTGGAATGTGTGAAGGCGGGGCTGAATGTCATGGCAGACAAGCCGATGGCGATCGATCCTACGGGATTCGCCCAGATCGAGGAGGCTTACCGGGTGGCGGCGGAGAAAAAGCTCGTTCTGTTGGACATCATGACCGAGCGCCATGAGATCAGCACAATGTTACAAAAGGAGCTTTCACGTTTTCCGGATGTCTTCGGAGAACTGGACAAGGGCAGTCCCGATCGTCCTGCGGTAACCAAGGAAAGCGTCCATCATTATTCCAAACTGGTGAACGGAGCGCCTCTGCAGCGTCCGCCATGGTTTTTTGATCCGAAACAACAGGGCGAGGCCATCGTTGATGTGACGACGCACTTGGTGGATCTCGTGCAGTGGGAGTGTTTCCCGAATGACGTGATCAAGTCGTCCGACGTGAAAATTCTATCAGCGCGGAGTTGGGATACGCCGATTACCTTGGGCGAGTTCACCAAAACCACCAAGCTCGACGCATGGCCGGATTATCTGAAGTCACTCGTGGATGCGAATGGAGTGCTGCAAACACGGGCAAACGGCGAGTTCACTTACACGCTGCGCGGCGTGCATGCGAAGGTCTCGGTGTTGTGGAAATTCGAAGCGCCGGCAGGTGCTGGTGATACGCATGACTCGCTGATGCGCGGCACCAAAGCCTCGCTGCACATCCGCCAAGGTGCGGAGCAGGGCTACAAACCGGTGCTTTACATCGAGCCTGCGGGCAAACCGGATGATGCTTGGCGCGTAGCTCTAACCGCAGCCATTGCGAAAATTTCAGAATCCTTCCCGGGTGTTGCGGTGAAGGAAACGGGCGATCGTTGGGAGGTTGTAATTCCGGACAAATTCAAGGTCGGTCATGAGGCGCATTTCGGCCAGGTGACCGGAGATTTTCTCGGCTACTTGCAGGGCAAGACATTGCCCTCATGGGAGGTTCCCAACACCTTGACCAAATACCGCACTCTGATGGAGGCGTTCAGGCTGAGCCGCTGAGGTTCAATATTCTGAACTCTGCCGGGCGTTTTGGGTAATGTCAGTGAAATAGCGTGTCTCCATTTGGCTACGGGCGGTGACGCCCGGGCCACTGTGGCGTGGGCGTTTTTACTCGGCGGGCTTGCGGGATTGTTGGTAATGCTTGGCGAGTCCTTGTGTCAGTGCGTCGGCATATTCGCGGAATATGGACAGCTGCTGCTGGCCGTTGATTTCCCGCGTGCCTTCGTAATCGCCGGCCTGGATGCGTGGGTAGTCGATGGTGGAGTTCATGACATAAGGCTCGGCGAAAATCACCGGGCAGTCGTAGAGGCGATTGGCGAGTAGGTTGCGCGCCCACAAGTAGGGGTTGTCGTTGACGGGGCGTGCGTTGGGTGAATTCGGCGGATAGATGAAAGGCGGCAAGCCGCTGACCGCGGCGAAGGTGTTGGCGACGGAGCTTGCGACCAGCGCCTCTTCTTCATGGGTGCGGCGCAGGATTTTTTCTAACAATGAATACCGTTGGTCGGCGAGTGCGATTTCCGAATCATTGTAGCCGCCGTTGAGAAGGAAATGGAGGTGACTGCGATCGACGAGGGTTGGGTTGGTGGGGTCGCCCCAGGCGTCGGCGTTGAAGTGGAGGCAGAGCACGAGATCGGGTTTGATGGAATCGTTGACGAGTTTGGCGCGGGCGCGGATCTCAGCGGTGCGGTAAAACAGGCGCTCGGCAATTCTTTGCAAGGCTGCGGGGGAGTCGGCGGCTTCGCCGGAATCGCGGGCGAAGGTCAGTAAGGATTCCGGCCGCAGCGGGGTGATGGGTTCGGCTTTGGTGCGGACCAGGGAAACTTTGGCTCCGAGTGATTCGAGGCGGGGTTTGAGAAGTTGGGTGACTTGCAGTGTCATGTCGCCCTCGCAGACGGGAGTTCCCTCGCCGACGACAAACCAGCGGGCTTCGATTTTTGCCCATGAGCCGCCGATGTGGCCGGGGTCGATGGCGATGTGGAGACCCTCCAACGGTTTTCCTGGAGGCGCGGGCGGGAGATCGGCAGCGGATTTCCAGCCTCGTGGAGTGGGTCGAGTGAGTGTGGGAGTGGCGAAACGCAGGTGGAAAAAATCGGGGTCCTGTGGCCCGTTGATGCGGATGTGGGCGGCGGCATCATCGATCACGATCAACTCCCGCCATCCTTCGCCGACGGTGAACACGGTGGTAAGCAGTCGTTCGAAATCCTCGCGCGTGATGGTGTATTGGAACACTTCGAGCGAGGTCCAATCCGGTGGTTCTCCCAAGATGGAGAGCGCGGGGGAGATGCTAGGCGCTTCGATGGGGGGTGTTTTGGCCGCAGGGAAGCGCTTGGCGGCGAAATAGATTCCGGCGGGTATAATGAGGGCCATCACGACCAGTAGTGGGACCGCGCGTTTGAGGAGAGGAGACATTCGGGGAATTGGGTTGTCGGCGGGCAGGAGACTGTGGATTCTAGGGGCGGCTTTGATTTCAAAGCAACCATTGAACCATGTCCACAATTCGCATCTTGTTTCTTGGAGATATTGTCGGTGAGCCTGGCCGCAAGGCGGTCATCGAGCAGTTGCCGATCCTTAAACAGGCGGAGGCCCTCGATTTTATCATCGTCAACGGCGAAAACTCCGCTGGAGGAAAGGGCATCACGCCGAAGATCGCCATCGATTTGCTGCGTGCCGGAGCCGCGGTGATCACCACTGGCGACCATGTTTGGGACCAGCCGGAAATCGTCGATTATTTTCCGACTGAGCCCCGCTTGCTAAGGCCGATCAACTATCCGGCCGACACTCCGGGAAATGGCAGCGTTGTGTTGGAAACCGCCAAAGGCCGGGTGGCCGTGATGCAGGCGCAAGGGCGCTCATTCATTCAGCCGCCTTTGGAAAACCCATACATCGTTGCAGAGCAGGAAGCAGAGCGACTGCGTGCGGATGGGATCGGGCCGATCATCATGGATTTCCATGCTGAGACCACCAGTGAGAAAATCGCGATGGGGCGGATGCTTGATGGCAAGGTTTCCGTGGTGCTTGGCACGCACACGCATGTCCAGACGGCGGATGATACGATTTTCCCCGGCGGAACCGGCTATCTAACCGATGCGGGGATGTGCGGACCGGAGGAATCGGTGCTCGGCAGAAATATCGAGTCGGTCGTGTGGCGGTTTAAATCCGGAATGCCTACGCGGTTTCCCATCGCCAAGGGACCGGTCCGCCTGTGCGGGGCGATCATGGATGTGGATATGGAAACGGGCAAATGTTTGGCGCTCAAACGCCTGTCGATGCTTCTTGCTGAGCGCGAATGAGATGAGAGAGGCGCTTTCCATTGTCATCTCATGGTCAGGGCAAACACGTTTCGCCCCTCCGAGAACACGTTTCGCTCCTCGCACTCACAAAATCTCGGCGACGAACGATTCTTTTTCGAAGATCGAGAACGCCTCGGGTTCTTCGCCGGTGCCGAGAAACAGCGGTGGAATGCCGAGTTGGTCTTGGATCGTCACGGCGATGCCGCCTTTGCCGGAGCCATCGAGTTTGGTGACGATGAGGCCGTCGAGCGGGCTGGCTTTGTGAAATTCCTTGGCTTGCTGCATGGCGTTCGAGCCAGTTGTGGCATCGACGACTAACAAAGTGAGGTGCGGCGCGGATTCATCCTGTTTGGCGATGGTGCGGCGGATTTTTCCGAGTTCTTCCATCAGGTTGTGGCGCGTGTGGATGCGGCCGGCGGTGTCGCAAATTAGGAATTGAGCCTTAGATGCGATGGCTTTTTGATGAGCGTGGAAACATACCGACGAGGGGTCGGCGTTCGGGTTGCCTTTAACGACCGCTAGATTCAGGCGCTCGCCCCAGCGCTCAAGTTGCTCAACGGCGGAGGCGCGGAAGGTGTCGGCCGCGGCGAGGATGACGGAAAACCCGCGCTTTTTGAGCCAATAGCCGAGCTTGGCGGATGAGGTGGTTTTTCCGGTCCCATTCACGCCGACGACAAGAATAACGAAGGGTTTGCCATCCGGGCGGGGCAGGGGGGGCGGTTGATCGGCGGGCAGGCGCTTGGAAAGGTGGCGGCGGGTGGTTTCCACCACATCCTCGGCGGAGATTTCGCGGCCGAGTTCGCGGAGTTCGTCGATGATGGCGGTGGTCAGGTGAATGCCGAGATCGGAGCCGATGAGATCAGCTTCAAGATCGTCCCAATCGATTTCCGCGCGATTGGTGATCTTGTTGAGAAGAGATTTAAAAAAGCCTGCCATGAGTGTCGGCGGTAAGTTATTGAGGGAGATACAAGACTGCAAGACCAGAGAGAAGTCGCAAGACACAAGACAAGAGGGCTGGCGCGGTCTTATGTTCTCTCCTCACTGATTCTGACGACATGAGACTTTTCCTCACCCTTTTGTCCTCCATGGACAAGTCCTTAAGGGTAGTCACAGCGCTGGGTGGATAAAACCAATTTCTAGTAACACATGATCCATCCACTTTTCCGTCGTGAATGCCTCAGCCTCAGTGGCTCCGTTTTAGCTGGCCTTCTCGCTGCGCCGCAATGGCTGGCCGCCGCAGCGGATTCAAGTGCCGAGGTATCCGCCGGCAAGCTCAAGGCTAACCCGAAATTTCAACCCGTCAACGATGCGCTCGCCGCGCAGATGCGCCAGCTCTATGGATCTGTCGCGTGAAGATTGATGGTCGCGAACTGCTTCGCCTTGCGCCAGCAACCATTACAACGGCGTTTGGCAACGTGCTTTTGGAGTTTGGTGATGTCGATGCCGTGCTCGTTCCAGATCGCGCCGGTGACGTCGGAGATGCCGATGATATTCATGCCATAGGAGGCCAAGGTGCGGGCGGCGGGCGAGCCGACCTTTCCGAATCCCTGAATGATGGCGGTGCCGCCGG
>CAIXKE010000040.1 GCA_903919975.1 Akkermansiaceae bacterium
GAACAAGCGTCTTCCGAAGCCGCCTTCTTTTGTTCCCTCGCCGAAGATCCGGCCAACCGCATTGCCGGTGTGATAGGCGCCTGTCGCCCCGAAAACCCGGATTTCGAAAGCGAGCTCGAATCACTGGCGCATCCCAAGCTGCTGGGATTCCGTCGCGTGCTCCACACCCAGCCGGACGGACTTTCCACCGATGCGCTGTTTCGCGAAAACATCCGGCGCATCGGCAAAACCGGACTCACTTTCGATCTTTGCATGCTTCCCAAGCAGTTGGAAAACGGAGCCGCCCTGATCGACACATGTCCTGACACCCGCTTCATTCTCGACCATTGCGGCGTGCCGGACATCGCCTCAGGCGACCTGTCGTTCTGGCGCGGGCAGTTGCAGGAAATCTCGCGTCGCCCCAATGTGTTCTGCAAGATCTCCGGCATCATCGCCTATGCCTCGGGCGACATCACGGCGGACAAGCTCCGCCCCGTCGTCGAACACGCCATCGCCTGCTTCGGCTGGGATCGCGTGGTTTGGGGCAGCGACTGGCCGGTCTGCAACCTCACCAGCGATCTGCGGACGTGGACGAGCCTGCTGGAGGAAATCCTCTCAGGTTGTTCCGCCGACGAACTCGCCCGCCTGCATCATCGCAACGCGCGCAACGTTTACCGTATCTGACCGCCCACCAGCCCCTATTGAATCCCCACACGCCATTTCGATGAACCAAGCTGCAACCATTCAAGGTATTTTCGTTCCCAACATCGTGCCCTACGATACCAAGGGCCGCATCGATGAGGACGAACTCCGTCACATCATCCGCTGGTTGGGAGACAAGGGCGTGACCGGATTCTATCCGAACGGCAGCATGGGCGAATTCATCCGGCTGAGCTACGAGGAGCGCCGCGCCGTCGTGCGGATCGTCAGCGAGGAGGCAAACGGCCGCCCCATCCTCGCCGGTGCCGCCGAGGCGAACATCGAGCTCGTTCTGGAAATGTGCAAATACTGCGCTGATCTCGGCTGCCGCGCGGTATCCATCACCGGCCCCTACTATTACAAACTCACCCAGGAGAGCATTGAAGCCTATTTCCGCGAACTGGCCGCGAAGTCACCGATCGACATCGTCGTATATAACATACCCGTCTTCGCCAATGAGATCTCGCTGCCGGTGCTTGAACGTCTCGCCATGGATTGCCCGCGCATCGTCGGCACCAAGGACACATCCAAGGACATGGGCCGTTTCCAACAGACACTGCACACCATCAAGCGCCAGCGCCCGGATTTTTCCGTGCTCATCGGCTGGGAGGAACTGCTCTGCACGGGTCTCTTCATGGGCGCGGACGGTGGCACGCTATCCAGCGCCGGCGTCGTCCCCGAAGTGGTGATGAGCCTCTACCATGCGGCCCGTTCCGGAAACTGGGAGAAGGCGAAAATAATCCAGTTCGAGCTTCTCGATCTATTCTCGCTTATGGTCGGCGCGCCGAATTTTCCGGAAGGCTTCCGCACCGGCTATGAGCTCCGCGGCTTCAAGGCTGGCAGCGCCCGCTTCCCGCTCTCACCCTCCGAGCAGGGACTCATCGCGGAAATGCGCTCCAAACTCGCCTGCACACTCGCAGGTTGCGGATTCTGTGGGCGGCGGCGTGAACATCGGATGGAACGGGTGGTTTGAAAATCGGATGGGTGGACACGGTTAGATCGGGTATTTGCCCGGGGGCGGATCAGTTTTCGATGCGGTCTTTCATGCGGTAGCTAGGGCCTTCGATGACGACGGTGTGGCCATGATGAAGGAGGCGGTCGAGGACGGCGGAAGTGATGGTGGAGTCGCCGTTGAAGATGGTGGGCCACTGGTTGAAGGCCTTGTTGGTGGTCAGGACGATAGAGCCGCGTTCGTAGCGGGCGCTGATGACCTGGAAGAGCAGATCGGCCCCGCGCTGATCGATGGGCAGGTAGCCAATTTCATCAAGGACGAGGAGGGAGGGAGAGGTGTATTTGCGCAACTCGGCTTTGAGGGCACCTTTGGTCTGTGCGGCGTGAAGGGTGTTGATGACGTCGATGGTGTTGGCGAAGAGCACGCTCATGCCCTGCTGGCAGGCGGCATAACCCAGGGCGCTGGCAAGATGGGTTTTGCCCAGGCCGACGAGGCCGAGGAAGATGACGTTGGCTTTATCGTGAACGAACTGGAGACGGAAGAGGTCCTGGACTTGGAGGCGGTTGATTTTTTTCGGCCAGTCCCAGCGGAAGGAGTCGAGGGTCTTGATGACTGGGAAGCGGGCGGCCTGGATACGCCGGGCGACGGCGCGGTCGTCGCGCAGGGCGGCCTCGCCCTCGATGAGTTGATGCAGGTAGGCGAGATGGGTGATGGAGTTTTTAGCGGCAGTGGCGGCCGCGGGCTGGCACTGCTCCTTGAGGAAGGGCAGGCGCAGGGAGTCGAGGCGGGAGTTGAGGAGGTCGATGTCGGGATGTGTTTTCATGGTTTGTTAGGTTGGTCGTAAAGGGAGATGTCGGCGGGGGGCAGTTCGATTTCGAGGAGGTCGGCGCGGCGGGTGAGGTGCAGGGGACCGGGTTGCGGGGTGTGGCGTTCGCGTTGTTGCAGGATGTTTTCGATGTATTGGCTGGAAAACGCCTCGCACGCGATGGCGTCGTCCATGGCGAGGGCGACTTTTTCCGGGCCATAGATGTTGGTCAGCGCGACGATCCGGTTGACATGAGCGCGTGCCTGGAGGCTGCGGGCGGCGAGTTGTTGATAGTAGTATTCGGATTGCGGGCTGAGGGCATAAAAGGCGAGCAGCCACTTGGCGTCGCGAGCACGGCGGCGCTGGTCGAGGATTTCCTTGATGTGATCGGGATTCTCGAAGTCGCGGTGGCGCTCGTAACTGCGCGGGTGGGAGGCGATGAGGTTGTGGGCGTGATAGAGGCAGAGGCGGTCGGCAAAGACCTTGAGGGTGATGCTCTGCGAGGCATAGAGGGAAGGCACTGAGTAACGGTTGGTGTCGAGCACGACGCGACAGCGGGCGGTGACTCTAACGGCACGCGTGACGGAAGTGTCGGCGGGCACGGCTGGCAGCGGGCGCAGGGCGGGCTTCTCTATCAGGAAGAGTTCGGTCGGTTGTTTGTGGGTTTCGCCGTGGTTGCGCACGTTGGCGATGGAGTCCATCCAGTGGCGGGCCGCCGTATTGACGGCCCCGAGGCTGTTGGGCAGGTCCCGCCCGGCGAGGAAGTTTTTCTTCACATAACCGACGGCGTTTTCGACCCGGCCCTTTTCGTTGGCTTTGCGCACGTTGCAGGCACGGGGCTCAAAGCCGTAATGGGCGGCAAAGTCCAGATAGCGCGGGTTGAACACGGCGCGTTGGCCAAAGCGATGGCTCAGCACTCCTGTCTTGAGGTTGTCGATGAGGATGACGCCGGGCGTGCCGCCGAAAAACTCCAGGGCGTTGTGGTGGCAGGCGAGGAAGTGTTCCGTAGCCTCACCGCAGGTGAACTCCACATACGCCATGCGGCTGTGGCAGAGGACCATGACGAAGAAGGAAAGGCGGCGGCGCGTGTTGCCCAGCGCGATGGTGCCGGCGCAGCCCCAGTCCACCTGGGCGGCTTCGCCGGGGGCGAAGGCCAAGCTGAGGAAGGCGGGACGGCGCACGGGTCGTACCGCCCGCACGTAGGTTTTGACGATACTGAAGCCGCCGACGTAGCCCTCCTCGGCACAGAGACGCTGGTAGATTTGGGTGGCGCTGTAGGCATGGCGTTCGAGCCAGCGGGTGATGACCGGTTTGAAGGGATCGAGTTTGCTGGCGCGCTTGGGGGTGCTGCGGCGTGGGAAGCTGGCCAGTGCGGCGTATTTGGCGGCGGTCTCTGGATCGATGCCAAGTTCCCGGCCGATTTGGTTGAAGGACAGGCCACGGCTGTGCAGGAGGCGGATTTGGCAGTAGGTTTCGTAGGCGGTCATTGGAGTCCCTCCTGCATGATGGCCTGCAACAGTTGAGCGGCGGAGCGAACCTCTCCGGCGCGGGGTGGCGGTGTCGAGGCAAGTGGCGATTCGAAGGCCCGCTCAAGGCTCAGCACTTGATAGAACGGGCTCTGCCAGGCGATCAGCCCCGAGGAGCGCAGTTCGCTGCGGGCGGCACGCAGGTCCGCGCCGGAGAGCCCGAGCAACCCGCCGAGTCGGGTGTCAGAGTAATAGCTCAAGCCCTGCGCGTCGGCGACGGTGCAGAGGAACAGATAGAGGGCCAGCGCGTGGCTGGAGCGGCCCTGGATGTGACCGTCACGCACCAGGCGTTGGTCGATCCAGCTGAATTGGCGGGGCACGAGTCGCAGGCGTGCCGGACACGGGAGTGGTTTGTTTTTCATGGCGGTGGAACTAGAGGACCCCCAGGCACCATGCGCAGGATGTCCCGGCCGCGATTGATGAACAACCGGGCGGTAGTGGCGATGTCGTCTTGCACGTCGTGACCGGTCAAAACCGCTATAAGTCCCACAATCAGTGCGGGTTGCATCAACAAGACGTCTTGTAACGGGAATGGCGTGCAAGACCGCACAATCGTCTCATTTTCAACGGATTGCGGATTCGAGACGTCTTGTAACACAACCGGGCGGGCAGTGCTCTTGCCGCGTGAGTAGCCCGGATTGGCCAACCGCCACTGCCGGACCCGTTCACAGTTGGCGCTGCCTCGGAAGTAATCCTGGTTCTCCGGCTTGGCCAGCCAGCGGGCCTGCCTGGCGGCTTTGGACGCCTTGCGACAGACGTCTTTCGCGCAGTATTGCTGGTGCCTGCGGTTGCGGGCATCGGGGTGAAACATGTCATTGCAACACAGGCACTTGCGGGAGGCGGTGGAACTCATCGGCGGACGCAAAATGCACCCCCAACAACGCACTTCCAGCCACTGTTTCGGAAGAAAATCCTCCCCCGCCCCCCCACGAAGAAGACCGGGAAGAAGACGCAGGAAGAAGAGTTTTGATAGAAGCTTTCGAAGAAGAACTAACGAAAGCGCCATCCGACGTTCAAGTCGCCCATTTCATCGGCTTTCTATAACGCCGCCCACAATGTTGGACGGGTGGCTTATGGGAGAATTCTTTGAGGTGTAGGCGGTTGGGTGGAGCACGTGCAGCAAGTCGCTGCGGGAATCAATGTGACAGCAAATCAGGTGAACTCGATGAAATTTCCATCACTATTTTAGATGATGCCGACAGCGGCCATTTGGTGGGTTGCAGGCATGGGCTCTCACGTTCCGCACGGTCATTCCCGCCTTCCCGGTGGTGGTGCGCGACGTCCAGGGCAAGGAGAGCATACCCCGTTAACCAACCTGC
>CAIXKE010000041.1 GCA_903919975.1 Akkermansiaceae bacterium
CATCCTGCCCGTCGCCATTCTTCATCTCAATCCGGGGCTTTGTCCGGCATCTTGATGCGGGCCGGCACGTCTTTGATCTCGATGCCCGCCTTTGTGAGCGAGTCCCAGATGCCTAACAATAATTCGAGAGGCAGTTTTTTATCGGCTTCGAGTTCGAGTTTGCGGCCGGGATTTTCTTTCTGATAGGCGGCGAGATAGGATTGCAACAAGCCTTCGGGCACGGAAAGCGAATCGAGCGTGACGCGGCCGGTCGCATCCACGGCGATGACCGAGCGGGCATCCGAAATCTGATCGGACGGAACTTCGCGCACGGTGGGCAGCTCGATGCGGAGGATGTCCCGGCGTTTTTTGAAGGTGGTTGAAACGATGAAAAATACTAACAAAATGAACAGGATGTCGATCATCGGAACGATCGGCACCTCGGCGCGTTTGCTGGAAGGGCGGTGGAAATGCATGACCGTGATCAGCCTTTGTGAGCGGGTTTCTGGCAGACGTGCGCCAGATCGGCGAGGATGGATTCAAGGCGGGCGGTGAGCACCTCGATGCGGCGGGTGAAATAGCCGTGGGCCACCACGCAAGGCACCGCGATGGCGAGGCCGAAGATCGTGGTATTGAGTGCCACGGCGATGCCGCGCGCGATGCCAAGGTGGTCGGCGGAGTCGCTCAACCCTTGGAAAATAGTGACCAAGCCGGACGCGGTGCCTAGCAAACCAAGCAGCGGAGCGACCGTGATGACAATATCGAGCACGCCGATTCCCGCATGCAGGCGGGAGGTTTCCATGCGAGCGGACGCTTCGACTGCTAGAATGATATCGCCCTGAGCTTTTCCGCGATGCCTCACCGCCACAGCCGCAAGGCGGGCCAAGGCGCTTTCACCTTTTTCGAATTCTTTGAGGACTGGCTCGGTTTGATCCACTGCAGTGAGGTCCTCGAAGCGTTCCACCTGACGGGCGAGTTCGTCCGGAATCACGCGACTGGCGGAGAGCGAGAGGAATTTATACAGGATCGCGGTCATTCCAACAATCGAGGTGACGGAGAGCGGAATCATGAAAACCCCGCCCTTCAACAGGAAGGCCCATGAAGTTTGAAGCGCATCGTTCAAGGAATTGGCGGCTAGCAGGCTGATGGTTTCAGTCATAAGAGAGGAGCTTAGAAGTAGAATCGGAAGATGAGTTCGAGTGGTTCCTTGTCGTATTCCTTGCGCAGGGACCGGGACATGGCGGGGATCTCGGCGTTGCGGATGGAATTGAGCGTGAAGCCTTTCTGGACCTCGCCGGTTTCCATGTCACCCACGAACTGCACCGAGCGGACTTTCCCGTCCGCCTCGACAAAAAACCGAACGGTGAGAAATCCCGGCGTAATGAAATCACGATGGCGCACGCAGTTGCGCTGCCATTCTTGCTCGACCGCGCGACTGATGATCGCCTGATAGCGGCCCAGCGGCGAATCCTCAACATCCAACGCGCTTGTGCCCGTGCGCGAGATCGAACCGGTGACAGCGGTCTTGCGCTGGTTTCCGCTGAATGCGGGATCATCGGACGATTTTGGCCGCAAGGTCTCGGCGGGGATTTCAATTTCGGAAAGCATGGGCGGGGGGGGCGGGGCCTCTTTGACGATCGGCTTTTCCGGAGCCGGCTTAGGGGCCTCATTGGTAGCGGTTTCTCGCGGCACGGGCATGTCCACGGGATTCGGGCCTTCCATTAATTTTTCACGGGGCGGTGGTGGATTCTGATCCACCGCTGGTTTGGGCGTGACCGCCGGTGGGGCCGCGGCGGTTTCTTGCCGAGAAACTGCGGACTCGGCAACGGGGGGGGACGCTTCTGCCGCGGCAGCTGGCACAGCGGGCGACTTGCTGGACAGGCTGCCGTCCCGATAATCACTCTCGGTGGTTTCGATATCATCGGCATCCTTGGGCGTTATGCCGGCCTGCGAAGGCAGCGGTGGCGCGTCGGCATCCGGCGCACGATCGCTCGTGGCGCGGGTGTCCCGCTCGCCGATGAACGCTGGCTTGGCCTCCGGTGGCGCCGCTTGTTCCTCGGTCGTTCTCGCAAATCGCGGTTTGGACGGCTCCGCCACTTCCTGTGCCGGGCGGCTTGCCGCACGCTCCGCAAAAATCGTCGCCACCGACTCAGGCGGCGGTGGGGCGGGCTCGGCGGCCATGGATTTCCTGCGAAACTCCACCGATTTCAAAGCAGCCATTCCGATCACCGCCACGACCACCAAGTTGGCCAATAACGACAAGCCGAGGGCGATCATCCACAAATGACCGTCGCCGCGCCGCGAATATGATGCCAACGATTGCATGGTCAACGAAAGCAACTTTGCCGGGAAACCGGGCATGCGCAATCCGGGAAATCGGGAATGCCGCAGGTTTTTGCTGCTTGTTCACACTCACCAAGCGCCTGCCCGGAATGCCAACCAGCTGGATTGCATGTTTTTATGAGCAGGACGCGCAAATTGATCAACTTGCCCGAGAATTGGCAATTTTGAGCGAAGTTTTTTGCCAGAAATCGCCAAATATCCCAAATTTGATCAATTTTGGGTTGCGGCAGACGAGAAAAACACTCAAGTTCCGGCCGCAAAGGTATTTTTTATGAGCAAGGAGCAATTAGACGGAGCACAAGCACTCATCAAGACACTCGATGATTTGGGGATTGAATACATCTTCGGATATTCCGGCGGTGCGGCCATTCCGATATTCGACGCGCTGGAGACGATCAAAACCAAGATGAAATTCATCTTGGTGCGCCATGAGCAAGGGGCCGTTCACATGGCAGACGGCTACGCCCGCGCCACCGGCCGACCGGCAGCCGTTCTAGTGACTTCCGGCCCCGGCGCTGGAAACACGGTTACCGGTCTGATGACCGCGATGATGGACTCAGTGCCCATGTTGGTGATCTGCGGCCAGACCGTGACCTGGATGCTCGGCAAGGATGCATTCCAAGAAGCCGATATTTTTGGCATCACGATTCCGGTAGTGAAGCACAACTACCTCGTCCGTGACACCAATGCACTGCCACGCATCGCCCGCGAGGCCTACCACATCGCTACCACCGGCCGGCCTGGGCCAGTGCTCATCGATGTGCCAAAAGACATTTCCCAAGGATCCTTTAGCGGCGACCTGAATGCGACCTTCGATCTTCCGGGATATCATCCGGAGGAGTGCATGAATATCTGTGAAACGGCTGCCAAACAAGCCGCCGATCTGATTTCCAAAGCCAAACGCCCCGTGATTCTCGCCGGCCAAGGCTGCATGATTGCCCGCGCGGACAAGGAACTGCTCGAACTCGCAGAAAAACTCAACGCCCCGGTCACCACCACCTTGCTCGGCAAGGGCGTGTTTCCGGAGTCCCATCCGCTGTCGCTTGGCATGCTCGGCATGCACGGCACCGCTTATGCGAACAAAGCGATGGTCGAGTGCGACCTGCTCCTCAACGTCGGCTCGCGTTTCGATGACCGGATCATCGGCAAACCTGAAAAATTCTGCCAGGATGCCCAGATCATCCACATCGACATCGATCCGGCGGAAATGGGTAAAATGATCGTGCCCAACGTGCAAATTGTCGGCGATGCCAAGGCCGCTCTCGGCGCCATCCTGCCACAAGTCGGCAAACTTGAAACCACCGAGTGGCTGTTGAAACTCGATGGATATAAGAAAAAATTCCCGCTCGGCTATAAGAAACAAGGCGGCCTGCGGATGCAGCAGGTGATCGACGAACTCTATCACCTCACCGAAGGCAAAGCGATCGTCTCCACCGACGTCGGCCAACACCAGATGTGGGCGGCCCAGTTTTACAAGAACGACAAATCCTACCACTGGCTCTCATCCGGTGGCGCGGGCACCATGGGCTTCGGTTTTCCGGCGGCCATCGGCGCGCAGTTTGCCTGCCCGGATAGCTTGGTGATCTCGATCTCCGGTGATGGCGGCTTCCAGATGACACTCTTCGAATTGGCAACCGCGGCACTTCACAAATTACCGATCAAGATCGTGGTGTTGAATAACCACTACCTCGGCATGGTCCGCCAATGGCAGGAGTTGTTTTATGATGACCGGACTTCCGGCGTCGATCTCATCGGCAACCCGGATTTCTGCAAACTCGCCACCGCTTATGGCATTCCGTCCGTCCACATCAAGCGCCCGGCGGATGTGACACGGATGTTGAAAAAAGCCCTCGATTACAACGATGGCCCGATCCTGATCCACGCCGAATGCGTCAAGACCGACAATGTTTTCCCGATGATTCCAGCGGGAGCGGCTCTGGAAGACATGATTACCGAGGCCCCCAAACACAAGATGGCCAAGCCCGTTGGTTCCACGTGAATCGCAACTCCCAAACCTTCATTCCAACCCTCAAATTTTCCAAGCCATGCCACACAACATCGTGACTTCCGAAACCCCGGTCGCAACTCCCATCGTCGCGCCCGGCCCGACCCACACCTTATCGGTTCTCGTCAACAACCAACCCGGCGTGCTGATGCGCATCTGTCAGGTGTTCTCACGGCGTGGATTCAATATCGACTCGCTGGTGGTTTCCGAAGGCCGCAATGCAAATTTCTCCCGCATGACCATCGGCGTCTCTGGAGATCCTGAAGGCCTCAGCCAGATCATCATGCAAGTGGGCAAGCTCATCGATGTGATCCATTGCTTCGAGCACACTTCAGACAATTCCGTGACGAAGGAAATGGTCCTCGTCAAGATCCAGTGTTCACCAACCGAGCGCTCGATGGCCCTGCAGATCGCGGAGCATTTCACCGGCAAAACCGTCGATCTAACGCCGACCTCGATGATCGTCATGATCAACGGCGACAGTCCGAAGATCGATGCCGCCATCATCATGTTCTCGCAGTTCAACATCATCGAGACCGTGCGCACCGGCAAGGTCGTGATGGCTCGCGGCGAACAACCGACGTAAGCAGGGGGATATGTGATGCGGAGTCACCCCGCGCATCTTATGGAATCGGGCTTCAGTTTAAATTAGTCCAATAGCCGAATTCCACGCTCTTCGATGAGGATCTGGCGTTTTCTGAGCAACGCTCCGATCGCCTGTTTGAAGCTGCGTTTGCTGACGCCCAGTTCGTCGTGAATTTCCGCCGCGGTGCTGTGATCTCCGATCGACCAGTAACCGCCGCGCGCCTGCAATTCTGCTAGAATGGATTCTTCCAGGCTGCCGATTCTCGCGCGGCCGGGAGCATGCAAGGTGAGATCCAGTTTGCCATCCTCTCGGATGGCCGCGATATAACCTTTGGTTTTTTCCCCCGAATGAAGCGGTTGGAAAACGCCATCGGCAAACAATAGGCCACTGTGAGTCCCGTTGATGATCGCTTTGTAACCAAGTGCGGTTTTACCGAAAATGACAAGATCCACTTCATCGCCGGGTTTGAAGGCATGCGGCGTGAGGTCGAGGTAGCGGCCGATCCGGGTGGAGGCGACAATTCGTCCGGATACCGGATCGACATGGACATGGACCAGGTAACTTTTACCAATCTCCATGCGGTCTTTTTGTTCGCGGAACGGGACTAACAACTCCTTCGGCAGTCCCCAATCGAGAAAGGCGCCCACACCGGTGACAGCCACGCATTTCAATCGCGCGAATCCACCGGGCATGACCAAGGGCGTTAAGAGCGTGGCGACCGGCCGATCCTCGGAATCCGTGTAGATGAAGACATCCAGAAAAGCGCCCAGCACGTTGTCCTTCGGGACCTCGCGGTGCGGCAACAGGACTTCGCCCAGCTCGCCGCCATCAAGGTAGAGACCGAAGGATTTTTCGTGGAGGATTTTCAGGGATGCGCGTTCGCCGATGTTCGCCATGCCGGACGATGGACTCTGCAGAGCGGTCCGTCCATGGCGATCTCAACTAGGCGGATCAGTGGGCGGCTTCTACCTTCTTGCCCTTGCTTTGCCCGATCGTGGCGAGCAAATCCTCGAACCATGGGGTATCGATGTCGAAGGGCTTGCCGCCTTTGATCCGGCTGAACTCGATGGCGCGCAACGTATTGTTGCGGTCTTCATCGTGACCGATGACTCCACCTTCGCGGCGCATGGCGCATTCCACGGCGAGGTCCACGCAGCCTTTGATCAGGCGTTGGTCGGCATGGTTCGCGGCGGCGGCGCGGCTGTAATACCCGCTTTTTTGAATCAAGGTTTTTTCCGCACCCATACGAAGAGCGAACTCCTTGGCGAAGTAAGCTCCGGGATTGATACTATCGAGTTTCACGTGGCCGAAGGCATCACGGACGACCGCTTGTCCGGCGGCTTCCATGGCGCGCAGGATATCGTCCACGCCGGCACCTTCGGAAATGAAGAGGTTCACGTTGTCGTGCTCATCCATGATTTTGGAAAGGCGGGCCACTTCAGTGTCAAAATCAACCGCCATTTCCGGAATATAAACACCATGCACGGAGAAGCGCTCCTTGGAGAGTCCGATTTCCGGCAGCCACTCGCGTCGCTCCAGCCCGTCCTGATAGTGGCGGGCGGTGGCGGCGGTGAGCCAACCGCAACTCCGACCCATCACTTCGTGGACAATCAGCATGCGCGGGTTGGCATTATGCTCGGCGACCACATTTGTGAAGTTGATAGATCCATGCTCGGCCGCTGTCCATGCGCCAAGACTCTGCCGGATCGGATAGACATCGTTATCGATCGTCTTGGGCAAGCCGATGACCGTGAGATCGTAATTGTTTTTTTCAAGAAATGCGGCTAGATCGGCGGCTGTGGTGTTCGTGTCGTCGCCACCGATGGTGTGCAGCACGTCCACCCCGTCCTTGATCATCTGGCGCGCCGCGACTTCCTGCGGGTCCTCGCCTTCCTTGACGAGTCCGCGCTTGATGCAATCGGCGACGTTGGTGAGTTTGACCCGGCTGTTCCCGATCGGACTCCCGCCGTAGCCGTGGAGGATATGGCAATTCTCACGGATCGCGGGGGAAACCTTGATGCTGTCTCCTAACAGCAGACCTTTGTAGCCGCCACGGTAGCAGATGATTTCAATCGTTGGATCGATCTCGGTGTAGCGTTCGATGAGTGCGCCGATGGCGCTGGAGAGACATGGGGCAAGGCCCCCGGCGGTGAGAATGGCGACTTTTTTCGGTTGCATGGAAATGAATGGAGTGGTGCGAAAACGGCCGTCTGGTAGCGCCTGCCGTGCCAGGAGGCAAGTCGTTTCCGATGCAACGCAGAGCCGGAAATGACCGTAGGCAAATCGCCACGAGCATTGTCCAGCCTCCGCCATCCGGCACCTCTTCCAAGACCTGATCCTGCTGATCACTTGGCACAGCCCTCCAGCCTTGCCTTTAAATCTCCCATTCCCACAGCCCTAGCGCATTAACGATCGGAGGCAGATATCGTTATGGCCCGGAGCAAACATGCCCACGCAAAAATCACGGTTTATGATTGCGATCTCGGCGCGTAGCATGGCTTGGTCTTCGCTTGACAACGGGCGGTTTTCGATCTTTTTTTCAATTTTCTACGCGTAAGAATATGCACCGCAAGCAGATACATCCCGCGCTATTCATCACAGCCTTCCTCTGTGTTCATTCGGTATGTCTGCTGCATGCGCAACCCCCCCCGGCGGTTCCGGCCGCGCCCGTGCTCCCGGTCATAGCTTCCCCAGCCACCCTTAATCGTCTATTCAGCGAAGCCGAGGCGGCTTTCACCGCGAAACAATACCCAGCGGCCATCGCCAAAATCCAAGAACTTCTCAAATTGCTCGGGCCCGGCAAGGAAGCTCCTTACGATCTGCTCTATTTCAACATCGGCCTCGCCTACCTGCTCAGTGATAAACTTCCCGAAGCAGAGGCAGCCTTTCAAGACTGCATTAAACGCTATCCCACGGGCGAATACACCTCCCGCTGCTATCTCGGTCTTGGCCGTGCCAGCATGATGCAAACGAAAAATGAAGAGGCCCTCAGCGCCTTAAAGGTGGCCGCCCTTGATCCAAAATACCGTTCCGAAGCCGGACTTTGGCTCGGTCAGGTATACACCAAGCTCAACAAGCCCGAGGAGGCACTCAAGGTGTTCCGCAGTCTAATGGGCTCCGACGTCCGCACCCCGCAGCAAACCACCGCAGCCGTGGAAGCCATCGGCTTGCTCGCCAATACCGGAAAAATCGAAGATCTCACCGCATATCTCGACCGCTTGTCCTGCCAAGCTGGCGTGCGCGACGCCATCGCTTGGTTCGCAAACCAAATCGTTGTCCGGGGCGACGAGCTGCTTTCAGACAATTCCTACAACGCGGCTCTGGCTATTTATCGCTCAGTGCCACCGCGCAGCCGGATTCTAGAAATCCAGGCAGCCGCCCTTGAGGCGATGCGCAAGGACTGCACGGTGCTCGAAGCCCGCATGGCCGCGGAAAAGGACAAGCCGATCAACCAACGTTCAAATGCGCCTGAATTTCTCAGCGCGCTCAAACCCGCCATCACGCTGGCCGAAGAAGCTCTCAAGGCCATCGAGGGAAAAACTGACCTCGATGCCGCCCTGCTCATGCGTCGCGGCCGCTGCTTGTTCTATTTAAACCGCTACGAAGAAGCTCTGCTCTCTTTCCGCACCATACGCACCAAACACACGTCTGCGGCCGACGTGGAATCCGCGGCCTACGCCGAGATCGTCATTTACCACAAGTTGAAAAAAATCGCCGAAATCCAGGAGATGTGCGACCACTTCATGCGCAAATATCCGGACTCGAAAAACATGGAGCACGTCGCCACTCTCGCTGGCGAGCTTCTCGTTCAAAACGGAAAATGGAAAGAAGTCGGAGCCTTCTACAATCGACTGGAAACTAAGTTCCCCCAATCCGAGAGCCTTGACCGCTACATCTTTTTCCAAGCCGTCGCGGCGTTCCAAGACGGCAACTTCGCCGAGTCCACGCCGCTGTTAGCAAAGTTCTTCAAACAGTTTCCGACCAGTCCGTTCGTGGAAAACGCTCTTTACTACACGGCGATGTCCAATTTCCTGAGCAACAAATACAAGGAAACCCTCGCGTCGTGTAATGAATACCTCATGAAGTTTCCAAAAGGCGAATACGCCGGCGACATGCGCTACCGGCTCTCATTCATCGACTTTAATGATAAGAAGGACGACCAGTCCGCGAAGATCATTCGTGAGCTCGGCGACTTCATCAAGGAGCATCCGAACGACGCATCCAGCGGCTCAATGCACTGCCTCTTGGCGGACACTTACAAGCGCATGGAGAAGCCGGACGAGGCCCTCGCCAGTTATATCAAGGCGGTATGGACGGGGAGTCCGGACGACGTCATCCAATACGCTCTCGACGCAGCCACCGCCATCCTGAGAGACCGAAAAGATTGGACCGCCACCGCCCAGTTGCATACCGATTTCATGCAGCGCAAGCCGGACAGCCAACTCTGGCTACTCTCCGCCACAGTGGTCGCGCAAATGAAAGCTCGCGAAGGGAAAGCGCCGGAAGCCGCCGAGATCCTCGCAAACTCCCTCAAAGCCCGCATCGCCGACCCGGCTAACGAACAAGTCGAATTGCTCATCGACGAACTCGTAAAAACCTTCGTCCCACGTAAAAAACCCAAAGACATCGACGCTGAGGCCATTGACAAGGAACTTACAACCATTCTCGAAAAGATCATTGTCGGCCAAGAAAACCTGACGACCTTCGCGCGTATTTACTATGCCCGCGCAAGGCTTGCCCAGTTGCTACGCCGCAACGATCGCTCGGACACTTACCTCAAGGGCATCGCAACCGCCAATGCCAAAGACCCCTCCGCCCTGAGCCCGGCACTGCTTGCCGCCTCAGGTGAGATCCTTCTCAAGATCGGCGACCTCGATGGCGCGCAAGCCATGTTCAAGCGGCTCAGCGACCGCTATGGCAACTCCATGTTCTCCGACGCCGGCCCAGTCGGCATGGGCTGCGTCTCACTTACCCGCAAACAGCCCGAGGAAGCCCTTCGCATCTTCGAAAACGTGCTGGAAAAAAACCCGGGCACTTCGCGCTTCAAGGAAGCCACTCTCGGAAAACTGGAGTCGCTCGTCGCGCTCGAAAAATACGACGATGCCAGCAAGCTCGCCCTTCAACTCGTCGGAGACAAAATGTTCCGCGGTGAATCCGCCGCCAAGGCCTACCTGCTACTGGGCCAATCCTATCGCGCGCAGTCCGCCAAGTCCTTTGGTACCGAAGCCACTGAATTTCTCAAAAAAGCGCACGGCACCTACCAGCGGGTATATGTCGCCTATCAGGCGTTTCCTGACATCTGCGCCGAGGGCTACTGGCAAGCCTATGAGACCGCGAAACAACTTGGTGAGGACAAGCTCGCCGAGGAAACCCTCAAAACCCTCAAAGACCATCCAAAACTCCAAAATACCGCTCAAGCCCAGAAGGCCGTAACCTTGGTCAACTAATCCGCTCCGATGTCATATTCCCGCAAAATTCTCCAGGTCTTGCTGATGGCTCTTCCGCTTCACGGCATCTCCGCTAAAACCGCTTACATGGTGCTTCAGAACGGGCGATCCCTTCCTGCTTCCGCTCTTGCCATGGAGGCTGATAAACTCGTCGTCAAAACCGCAGCCGAGGGCTACACCCTCGGCCAGTCTTTCCCCCTGACAATGGTCGATCATATTTACGGCGACAAACCCGTCGAAATCAACCAAGCCATCGCACTTACCCTTATGGGTAAGCCCAAAGAGGCGCAGGCTCTGCTCCTGCCCATCGTCAAAGAGCACCACATCACTGCAAAATTTCCGGGCAACTTCTGGCTCGATGCCGCCCGCGCCCTGCTTGTGGCCTATGCCATCAACGGCAATACCGACGATACCACCAAAATCGGCGAGGAAATTTCTGATGCCACTCCCGCCCATGGCATTGACTCATATGTCTTGCTAGGCAAGGCGCTGACGATGCCCGCCCTCACCAGCAAATCCGAGGACCGGCTGGCCGCCTTACGCGCCCTCACCACCCAGAACCTCCCTGATCTCTGCGCCTACGCGTCGTTCTTTTACGGCAACATGCTCTTCAAGGACAAGAAAAGCACCGAAGCCCTCGAAGCCTATCTTGCCGTCCCCTGCCTGCACCCTTCCGGCGGCCTCATTCTCAATGCCGCCGCCGAATTACAGGCTGCGGATTTGCTTGCCGCGCTGGGCCGTCCTGAGGAGGCCCTTGCCCTTGTCGAGTCCGCACTTAGCGTCTCCGCCGGTACCGTGCTCGCCGATGAAGCGAGCAAACGTCTTACAAGCCTCAAGAAATAAACCATTCTCCAACTCAAGCTAAACTATTATCACATCCGCCATGAAAAATACCATCCACAAGGCCGCAATCGCCGCATTGTTACTCCTACCCATGACCGCCTTCGGATCCACCGCCGGGGGAGTCACTGAAAAAACCTTCATCGATGTTTATAAGGAAGGCGGTTGGTGTATGCACGTCATTCTCCTCTTCTCCATCGGCACCGTCTGGCTGATTATAGACATCTGGACGCGCACCAATGCCAAGAAGATGACCCCCGCCGACGATGTCCAATCTGCCCAACAACACTTCCTGGTCGGCGACTACCTCGGTGCCTACGCCGCGATGAAAGCCGCCATCAGCCCCTTCGCTCAAGTCGTGCGCGCGGCACTTGGCTCCGTTGGCTACGGCAAGGACTCCACCGAGGAAGCCCTGCTCACCGAAGTGGATAAAATCACCTCGACCCTTCAGACCCGCATCAACTACCTATCGGTCATCGGGGTCTGTACACCGATGGTCGGTCTGCTCGGCACCGTCTCGGGTATGCGCGGAGCCTTCGCCAGTCTTGGTGCCTCCGGCATCGGCGACCCCACCGCCCTCTCCATGCACATCGGGGAGGTGCTCATTGCAACCGCCTCCGGCCTGTTCGTCGCCATTCCGGCCTTCATGGGTTTCTATTTCCTGCGCAACAAACTCCAGGCCGCCGTCCATCAACTTCAGGAAAAAGCAGAGTTGCTCTTCCGCCACGCGCCCTATGATTACCTCAAGGACGTCGATGTCGGCCAGGAAGCTACTTATGCCGCCTTGCCCAACTGGGTAGTAACCGAAGAAGTCCCAGCGGAAAGCTGAACAGGCTTATCACTTGCCCTAACAAAAAACCTTAACATTACACGACCATGGCTGGAGGCGGAGGCGGAGGAGAAAGCGGCGAACCGGAGTTCCAAATCGCCCCGATGATTGACGTATTGCTGGTGCTGCTCATTTTCTTCATGAGCATCACCTCGGCGGAAGTGCTCAAGGTTGACAAAAACATCGTTTTGCCTGTCTCGCCCAACGCGAAGAAACGCGATCCCGAATTTTCCAAACATGAAATGGCGGTCAACATCCGCTGGAATGAAAAGGAGAGCAAGGCCCACGTGAATGTGGACGACCGTGAATTCCCCGATCTTGCGGAAGCAATCCCCTACTTTCAGGAAAAGAAAAAGAAAGACCCGAAGATCCGCGCCGTGATCCGCGGTGACAAGTCACTTCCCGCCATCGAAATCCAACGTGTCATGAATATCATCGGCGAGGGCGGCATTGCCGACCTTTCCTTCGCCGCTTCCAACAAATAATCCCTTATGAAACGACACAGGAGAAAACCTTCAGCGGAAGTCAATCTCGGCTTCCAGATCGCGCCGATGATCGACGTTGTGTTTGTCATCATGCTCTACTTCATGGTCATGGCTGGTGCCGTTCAGGTCGAAAACGCTCACAATACCAAACTCCCCGGCACCGTTCAGGTCGAGAACTCCGATACGCCGATGCCTGACGAGATCGCCATCCGCATTGAGGACGATGGCCAAGTCTCTCTGAATGAAGATCCGCTCGATAGTCCGGAGATCAAACTCCTGCCCGAGCTCGCTTCCAATCTCAACCAACTCCGTGAAAGCAGCGCCGCTTCGCGCTCCGAAGTGCTGGTTACGATTTATGCCAACGAACAGGCAAAATACGAACGGGTAGTCGATGTGCTCGATGCCCTCAGCCGCGCGCAAATCTCCAACGTTACCTTCCAGGCAGGCGCGCCCGAATAATTAAACCTCATTGAATACCCATTCCATGGAAACTTCCCAACAACCTGACGAAAACGAGGCCCCAAAACGGAAAAAAAACACCTTCTGGGCAAAATACGGCGGTGGAGCCTTGTCGATCGCCATTATCATCCACGTCATTCTCGCCATCTGCGGCGGCGTCTGGATCGCCCAGCGGATCTTCGAGCCGGAAAAGAAAATCGACTTCCTCCCCGGCGGTGGCACAGCGGGCGGCGGAGAGCGCAGCGCGGAGTCCCAAGTCAACAAGAAGAAGCTCGCGCAGATCACTCCCACCACCAACGTGAAGCGGGTGTTTGCTGAGGGCGCTGTCTCCACATTTTCCATTCCAGATCCCGGCGATAATTTTGGTGAAATGTCCACCCTCAGCTCGCTCTCTGGCGGCGGCATGTCCGGCGGTCTCGGTGGTTCCGGCAGCGGCGGTGGTTTCGGCTCCGGCTCAGGCTCCGGCTCCGGTCTCGGCATGGGCGGCGCTGGCAGCGGCAAGATGTTCGGCCTGATTCCACAAACCATGCGCAAACGCTGCTCCAAGGATGACCGACTCTCGCGCCTCAAAGACAACGGCGGCACTCCAGCTTGCGACGAGGCCGTCGTGAAAGGTTTGCAATGGTTGAAAGCGAATCAAAATCCCAACGGCTCCTGGGGCACGGTCCACCATGCCGCTATGACCGGCCTGGCGTTGCTCGCTTACTTCGGCCACTGCGAGACTCCAGTATCCGATGAGTTCGGTGAATCCTGCTTGAAGGCTATTGTCTATCTGGTCGGTGTGGGCACTAAAAACGACGGCATGGTGAGCGCTAATGCCAGATCTCAACCCGGCTGTTACGAGCACGCCATCGCGACCTATGCCCTAGGCGAATCCGCTACTTTCTGCAAAGACCTCAAAATCGACGTGCCCAACCTCATGGAGGTGACCCAAAAAGCCGGCCAGTTCATCATCGACAACCAGCACGATAGCGGCGGCTGGGCCTACAGTTATGCTAAGACCGACGGGCACCCCGATACCTCGATCGTCGGCTGGCAACTGCAAGCCCTCAAGGCATGCAGCCACACCAACATCAAATACGAGAAGATGGATAAGGCTGTCGATAAAGGCCTCGACTATCTGGCTCGCATGCAGTCACCCAACGGCGACTTCGGCTACACCGGCCCGGGTGGCAGACCTGGACTGACCGGAGTCGGTGTCTTGTGCCACCAGATGTGGGGTAAAGACAAGTCCAAGGAGGTTCGCAATGGGGTCAGATACATGGATGATAATTTCAAACTGGAATGGGAAAGTGCGGATATTTACAGCCATTATTACGCTTCCCAAGCCATGATGCAGGCGGGTGGCGCTTATTGGAAAAAATACAACAGTCACTTCCGCGACGAACTTCTCAAGAACCAGAATCCAGATGGCTCATGGAAGATGCCCGGACATAAAATGCATGGCGCGAATCCGGTTTACGTCAACACGCTCTGCATCCTCATGCTCGAAGTCTATTACCGCTTCCTTAAAACCAGTGGTGGCAGTGAGCATGGCAGCCGTCTTGACGGCATCTGATTTTTCTTATTGGATCAACATAAAATCCAGTGGCGGAAACACCTGTCCATTCAGTTGCGGCGCGAAGCCATGCCGCCCGGAATGATAAACGCGGGTGGTAACCGGCTTCAGCGAATGCTGGCCGGTGATTTCCCAGCGCTCACCCGCTGCGAGCTCACGAGTGCGGCCTTTGAAAACTTTGGGACTGAGCATGCCGTTCGCCTTCCGGTAATGGATCGCGTAATCAAACATCACCTTGAGCGGATGGCGCGTGCGGTTGCGCACCACAAGACGGTATGCGAGGAAACCCCCAAGTTTCACCGTGCTATGCGTTAGGCCGCAGCCCTCAAGCGCGAGCGACTTGGCGGAGCCGTAGCCGTGCAGCGCGAGCGCTCCGGGATGCCCGGCTTTCAAAAGCGTGCGGCAAGCATGACGGGCGAGTTTCCCCACACGCTCGTCCTCCGGCGCATTCTTCAGCCAACGGGTGAGCGTTTGGATCACGAGCTCCGGGTGATGTTTGCTGAAATCGTTGAGATGATTGGAGACGGATAACCGAACGTAGTTGCTCGGGTCACGATAAAGGCTTTCTAACAATCCAAGCGTAGGGTGAGGCGGCACCAGCAATTCCGACAAGTTTCCTCCCCACGGCAGCAATGGCCGACTGCCTTCCGAAACAAGACGTCGCACATGCTCGTCCGGGTGCCTACACCACGCCTGCAATTGCTTCAGCGTGCGTTCCCGATGGACCCGCAGAAATGGCCGGATCGCAAACTCCGCGGTAAAACATTTCGTTATTTCGCTAAATAACAACATCGCCTCGTCGAAATGTTCAAGGCCACGGCGGGCGACGATTTCGCTGAGCGGCCAGACGGCAAAGCCGTGCAAGCCGTGCAAGCCGTGCAAGCCGTGTGAACCACCGTGTGAACCACCGTGTGAACCACCGTGTGAACCACCTTGCGCATCTCCGTGGGGAACGTCTGCATCTTTTGCCAAGGTTTTCGCAAGGATCGCGAACAAATCTGGCGGGTGAGTTGGAAGGCCGGCTTCGAGACGATCGGCGACGAGGTGCATGCGTTGTTTCAGTTCCAGCGACTCCAACGCGGCTTCCAGCCCCCGGCAGAAACGTGACACGGAAAACGGCGGATGCGCGCGTTTCACGCATTCGGCGATGCGCCGCACATTGGAATACGAAAACTGGTTTTTGACTGGTTCCATGATTCTAAAAATCAAGCTGAGAACTCAAGCCCTAGGCAATAGCGGCGGCACGTCCTGAAGTTTTGGGCTAAGTGGTATCGGTTCGCCGCCACGGCTGATGTAAAGTTGATAGATCTGCTTCTGAAGGTGGTGCCAACTAAAGATGGAAATAGGAGCGGCAAAGAACATCCCCATAGAACAGGTGATGATGGTAATTATCATCAGACACATCATCAGAGGAATCATAACCACCGATGCCGCCAGATTGACAAGAAACGGCCACAGCCCACGTTCCAAGTATTTTCCGAAATATTGGAAATCGAATGGGGGGAATTTCGCTGGGTCTTCATCATCTCCACGTGCCCAAAAGCCCGTGACATGCCACCCACCCAGCACAAGCGGTCCAATGGCCGGAATCAGCATCGCCACCGCGCCTAACAGCATACTCGTGCCCCATTTCGGGATTTTGAAAAAATCGGTAACAGAGGCATTGTAGCGCATGGGAATGGAGAATAAGAATTTCCGAATAGTGCCCGAAGAGGACATTGCTCTTCGTGAAACCAAACCAGTGGAGATTTTCACAAGGAGTCCATTTTCCAAGACGAAACACTTCAGGCTGGCCTATTCCTCCTCGCCCGGGATTGACCGGCACCGCGAATTGGAAAAACTCGGTCCAAGAAATGCACCAGTTGTGGCGGACGACTCGAAGGCTCAATGAGCTTCTGTCCTTTTTGCGGCCTGCGGCAAGACATTGATTTGCGCCAAATCCATTTCCGTGATCTCGGCCAGGATGCGTCCCTTCCCTGTCCGTCGTGTGAGTCGGCGCTCTCGGTCATCGAGATCGAAACCGAGCCACCAATGCGGGTCGAACGTTGCAACGGCTGCCACGGCATGTTTTTCAATCCCGGAAAACTTGAAGCGCTGCTCGACTCGCAGACTAATCCACTGGTCTGGCTCGACAAAGCGCAGATGAATCAGATTGGCGAGGATTTCGGCTTTAGCCATGAAGTCGTCTATCGAAAATACCCGATGTGTTCGGAGCGCATGAGCCATCTCAACTTCGCCGGCCACAGCGGCGTCATTCTCGACCGCTGCGGCACGCATGGTGTGTGGCTCGAATGCGGCGAATTGCGCCGACTCACCAAGTGGTGGCGCGCAGGCGGAAAATTGGTTTTCCAACAAAATGAGGCGGATAAAACCAAGCGACTCTATCAGACCAAAGCTCCCATCAAGGAAACCAACAACAGAGAGCCGGATCTATCGCGACCTATAATCTTCGGCGACGCCGGCAGCTCCTTCGACGCCTCCGTCGTCTTTGCCGTGGTAGTCGATACGATCGTTACCTGCATCACGGACTGATGCCCATTACTTGGATGAATCCGGTGCGGATGAAGTGGCAAGCTTACTTGCCCAAGGACCAAGCGTCGTGGCCCTTGCGGCCCCTTCTTGGGTCGAACTCAACACAAGACTACGCGAATTGGTGTCCGAAGTGGAAGCGCGGGAAAATGCCTTCCTGCAATACACCGTCAGCCTGACCACCCTCCTTCCCGTGGACGCCGAATCCTCCCTTTCCGCAATTCGTTTGCGCAATGCCGCGCCAGGCCGTTTACCCTTGGCCGATGCGCTCATCGCCAGAGTTGCGGTCGCCGCGGGTCTCATTCTCGTGCATCGCGACCCACGCTTCGACAGCATTCCCGGCATCAAAGTCCTCCGGCTCTCCAGCAAACACTCAGGCCGTTTTCTCTAGAAATAGATTGCAACTCTGATGCAACAAGGTAAGATTTTCCCACCGTGACCACTATTCTTTCTCAAAAAGGACAGATCGTCCTGCCCAGCGCCATACGGGAACAAATGCATCTTGAGCCGGGACAGGATTTTGAAGTCTTCATAGACGATGAGGACACCATCACACTCCGTCGGATCAATCGCCCACCCAATCACGGTTTGGTGGATCATCTCCTCGCCTGTCCTTACCCATTCGAGATTCCTCCACGGGCCAAAGACTTTACAAACGCCCTTTCCTTGTGAGCTACCTCGTGGACACCAATGTCTTCAGCGAACTCGCCAAGACCCAACCAGATGACCAGGTTATCAAGTGGCTGCGCGATCACGAGGCCGACCTCTACTTGAGCACCGTCACCATCGGCGAACTCCGCCGTGGCATCGAAGCCCTGCCTGCCGGAAAACGGAAAGCCGCCCTGCAATCCTGGTTGACAGGCCTCTGCAAACGGATGGAAGGCCGCATTCTCAGTTTCAATACCAGCACCGCCCATGTCTGGGGACAACTAATGGCCGCATGGAACAAAAAAGGCACGACCGTCCCCTCACTCGATAGCCAACTCGCCGCCACCGCCCATCGCCACAACCTGACAATGGTGACACGAAACGTCTCGGATTTCCAAAATACCGGGGTGAAGCACTACAATCCCTTTGCGCCTTAGCCGCTGGCTATCCGTCGCAAATAAGAGCAACTTTTTCTTTATTTGCCCCTTGCTATACACGTATGACAAGGCGAGACTGATCACATGCTTGCCATCAGACTACATCCCGATATCGAGAGCCGACTCGAACGTCTGGCCAAGAAGACCGGACGGACCAAGACATTTTATGCACGCGAAGCAATTCTCGAGCACTTGGAAGACTTGGAGGACACCTATTTGGCTTCCCGGCGATTGGAAAGCCCGGCGAAAATCTACTCAGCCGAGGAAGTGAAGCATGAACTGGGCCTATAATTTTGATGAACGGGCATTCAAGGAATTGCGCAAGCTCGGCACTCAGGCGCAACGCGACATTATCTCCTACCTCGACGAAAGAGTTGCAGCTGAGGGTGATCCCCGCCGTTTCGGCAAAGGCCTCAAGGCGGACTTGGCTGGATTGTGGCGCTACCGAGTCGGCGATTACCGCATCCTTTGCCAAATCAGGGATGGGGAGCTTCTAGTGCTGATAGTCGCTGTCGGACATCGCAGGGATGTTTACGAGTGAGCCGAACACTCCGGATGCAACAAAGCAAACGCCGCTGCACCCCGGAAAAACGGCGAAGGCTTGTAGCCGTTTTGGACAGGAGCGAACGCGACGTGCTCGATAGGAGTGCCACCGAGTCTTACGACCACCAGGAAGAAGCGATTGCAGGTTGAGAGTTAAGAACGATTTCCCGATCAACATTTCTCCTTGAAATCATTATCAAATTCGGCAACGTTCACCGCAAGTGATCGAAAACTTCACCTGCAAGGATACCTCCAAAGTCTTTCATGGGGAATACTCCCGGAAATTCCCGGGCGATATTCAGCCACGGGCGCTCATGAGACTTCGTCAGCTTCACCGGATCATTGCCATCGACCAACTCCGCCAACCACCTTCCAACCGCCTCGAATCACTCTCTGGTAATCTCAAGGGATTCTGGAGCATCCGCATCAACCAACAATGGCGCATCGTCTTCCGCTGGAAAGACGGCACCGCTGCCGACGTGCAAATCACCGACTATCACTGAGCCACCGCCATGAAAAAGAAACCGCAACTCATCCCGCTGCTCAACTTCTTCGCCGAGACCCTCCGCGAAACGCTTGAGGAATCCGGCTTGTCCCAAGCGGAGGTCGCCCGCCGCTGCGGCATTCCCGCGCCCCACCTCACCCAGATGAAACAAGGCAAACGCCGCTGCACCCCCGAATATGATCTGCGCCTGAGCGCCTTCTTCGGCATCACCCCCGGCCTGTGGATGAACCTCCAACTCGACTACGAATTCATGCGCGCCGACCGCGAAAAAGGCGAGGCCATCCGCAAGGAAGTGCAACCCTGCGCGGCGTGAAAGGCCGGGAATGTTAGGACAATAAAACCAATCACCTCACAAGCTCTTCATTGCTCGCAATAATTCCTTCAAACTGAGCACCCGAGGATACGAGGATTGCCTTCCAATAGAACCTTTTCGATAGGAGCGGCGGTTTTCAAATTCTCCGATTGCCGTCAGGAGCTCTGAATTATTCCAGCTCCGCCCAGCGAAATCTGTATCTCGTTCAACCGCAAACACAGCGTAGATTTCTCCCTCGCCTCTGCCAGGGTAATCGGTGCTTTTAAGGTCGTTAGATGTGAAGATTTTGTATCCTGGAATCTTATCCTGTAGTTTGAAAATCGCGACCTCTCCCTTTTTCACGTAGGTATGCAGTAACACATGACGTGCCGTGGCGAATTCTGGTGGCACGTGCCAAGCTCCTTCCCTCTTCCCAAGACGGATGTTCGCAAAGCCCGTCTTCAGGGTCCACTCAAGTTGTGCTGGCGAATCATACCACGCCACGACCACATGATGCTCTGCGGGTGGAAGCGCTCGATGGCTGTCGCTGAGTTCGCCAGTTTCAGGCCAACTCAACGAGCCATACCTCACAGGATTTTCTTTCAGCGTGTAAGACTCCGCCGCATGGAATGTCGCCCGTTCCCGTGCCGTCGTCCGGTTGGATAGATGCTCGATCACCTGATCCAGAAACGTGGCCAAGTTGTCCAGGCCTGCGGCAGTTCCATCCTTGCGAGGACGGATCGCGAATGCACCCAAGCCCGGAAGCACCTCGTGAAAGCCCGTGAATTGCTCGTAACGCCTGACCTCGCCGGCATCACCGGGATATAACACATAAGCACCCGCCGTGCGCCGTATGGCATCGCGGTAGGCGTGCATCTTGAGAAGATCGGCATACTTCGCGGAGCTGGGTTTACTGCCTGCCGATTCGGCACGGTCCTGAATTACCTCGTCGTCCGTGTCGCTGCCGAGCATCTCCGTCAGATTCTCCACCCGATACTTCGCATCGAAGTGCACATGAACCATCGCGTCGCACGCCTCAGCCGAGACTCTGTCGAACTCCGCGGGCCAAATACTGATCGTATAATCCGGCTGCACGCCACGGGTCCAGCTTCCGCCGTTCTTATGGTTCTGGTCGCGGTTGAACTTCTTGTTGAAGTGAAACTCCGCATTCAATGGACGCCGGGTCTTCTCGGACCACACTCCGCCAATCGGCGTATGTAGTTCGATGCCGCGCTCCAGTTTCAGGCGGGGCAATCCAGCATCCTTCTCCACCAGGATCGAGTGCAGCGCTTCCTTGCAGTCGAACTTCGAGCGGAACAGCGCCTCCAGTTGGAAAAACAACCAATACTCATACAATGTCGCCACATTCCTCGCGCCTCCCTGCCAGATTTCACGGCCTCCATCCCATGCGAGCTGCGCTCCCACATGAAACTGCAACCAGACATGAAGCAATTCCCGGTAGCCCGCCTTGCGTTGCAACACCGGGCTGCCTAGCGGTAAAAGCTCGGGGCGTGAAACATCGGGTAGAAAGCCGCGTCCTAGCAATGCATCCAGTCTCCCACGCAAGCGGGCGACGTCGCGCAACAACCTCGCATTGTTCGGTTTTGCCGCATCCACCGGGTTCCTGCCCAGCATTCCCGCCACCTCCGCCAGGAAGTCGCGGAAATCCACCAGCACCATCTTGACGAACCGGTTCTCCGCCGTGTCGAGGAAGTCCGTGCGCTTGGAGACTTGAATCCGGGCTGGCAAGGACGTCAGCTTCGGATGGATTCCCCGCAAGGGATGATCCGCGTGCAAGGCGACACGATCACCCGTCTTGGAGATTTGTCGGGCGAAATCCTTGCCCGCTTTAAATGGATGGGAAATGGGTTGTTCCCGCCGCTCGTCTTCCATCAGGCGATGGGGATTCCGCAGCACCTCGTCCACCGCTCCTCGAAAATTTGAGGATTCCAGCGTGTGGCGGAGAAACTCCAGTTGCTGCTCCAGCACCTCGGGATTTTTCTGCCACGCGGCGGAAAGCCGCAGGCGGGTGGGTGCCCGACTGTCCAGCAACAGGCCCGCACACTTTCCCGCGATGTGCTCCAGCATTCCCTGATAATGCTCCCGATAGTTCAGTTTCACCGACCGCACCTCCACCGCGCCTCTGGCCACCGGAGTGGAATCGTCTTCACGCACGACCGTCAGCGGCAGCACGCCGCATTGGTCGCCCGGCTCGATGAAACCCTCGCCCGCTTCTGCCGGACTCCGCGAGATGGCGGGAGATTCCTCCAGGGCCAGGCCTTCGCCACCCACGATTTTATAAATATACCGACCGCGCTCACGCAGTTGCACCGGCTCTTCGCCGCGTGCCTCGGCCTCTGCATCCGGCCAGCGGATCAGGTCCGCCACTTCGCCGTCCCGACCGTTGGGTTTCCGAGTGCTCCAGATTTGAACCGTCGCGGTCACCCGCCCCTGCCCATCGTGGCAGGGCACTGAGAATGACGGCTGAACTTCCGCAGGCATGTATCAGGCCTCGGAGAAGGTGACGAATTGATCCCGGATGAGCTTGCGATACATCCGCAGGATCTTGTCGAAGCTCAGCTTGTAACGAGCCGCCTCCAGAGGCTTTGCGGAGTTCTTCAATTTGAGCGACTCAAACACGGCTTCCGGGGAATACGTTTTTTCGTTCTCCGCCTTGCCCGCTTCCTTACAAAGTTTGAGAAACGCTTCCTGGTCCAACCCGGCGCGATCCGCACCGCAGGCGAAAGCCAGAGCCCACAGCAGCCCTTCCAGCTTGGTTCGGGAACCATGCAACTTCGGTAGTAACTTCTGCACGATCACCGCATCCATGGCTTTGTTAAACCAATCGGTGCTTTCCTCTTCCTTGCCGGCGAGTATGCGATAGAAGTGCATGAAGCGTGCAGCCTCATTCGCGACCCGGAAGCCAAACTCGGCGTTGTGTTCACCCAACAAATCAAAAAACAACAAGACCTCCTTGGCAAACAGCGCCGCGACGCCGGTTGGAACGGTCAGTTGTTTGGCGGACTCCGCCACAAATGCGGGGCCGAAAGTCGAATCGTAACGGCTGAACTCTTCAAGCTCCGGTGTTCTTGGCTTAGCCAGAAACTTGATCAGGTCATCGCGCTCAACCCTGAACTCGATGACGTTCGCCCGATCCAACACTTTAGGAGAAAACATATAAGTCGTTTCATCCACGTTCACCGTGCCGATGATGAAGAGATTGGAAGGCAGGCGGAAGACAGGATCGACGTCCGACCGCAATCCATCCCATTCCTTCGTGGCAATCTCCCGACGATAGAGTTCGCTTGGATCCCCGGATTCGATCATTGAAAGCAAATCGGCGAAATAACGTTCGACATGGGAAAGGTTCATCTCATCCAAAATGAGGAAATGAGGGATGCCATTATCTTCCGCCAGCATAGCCCGTTGAATCAGGTCCAAGGCGGGCCGGGTGACATAGCGTTTCGGATCAAGCCCGTCCGGATAGCCGAGCACCGCATCACTGCCGGTCCAGTCAGCACCCACGGGAATCACGACATGAACGTCCGATTCACCCTCTTCAGACGCAGGTGCAAGCCAGCGGGCGAAGGCCTGCGCCAGCTTGGTTTTCCCTGAGCCAGCAAGGCCGCTCAAAATTAAAAAGCGTTTGGAACCCAGAGCCGCTGCGAATCTCAGAAATAGTTCTTTCGCTACATGGAGACCCACGTCCTCACGATCTGCCAGTTCAATGAAAGCGGCAACAAAATCAATCAACCCATCATTATCCGCGCCAGGTTGAATCTCTACTTGCTCAATTTTCTGAATTAGCTCGGTGGCAGACATTTGACGGGCCTTCTCCGCACCACGTTTAGGACTCATGGATAATTTATTCATACTGATTCAAGTAATTCGCCATTTAGAATGTCAGGGCGTTCCTCTGTAAAGAGTGTTTCAAAATCCGAATCTCTTTCTCCCTCCGGTGATTCGTAACCAAATTCGACCGCGAAAATCGAAACCACGTCCTCAATTGTGACTGTATCACCCACAAGGGGGAAATCACGATAGAGAAAAATGGCCAGATCAAAAACATTTAATGGAACGCTATACAAAAGGTGTTTAAGCGCCATTTTTGAATGATTGCGTTTAAGCGAGTATCCACTTGATCCGACACTTACCACTTCATTAAAAGTGCTCCGAATAGAACTTTTGGCGTATGATCCTGCTACGTTGCTATTCAACCAAATATTATTTAGCGTCGGAGGCTTACTGATGAATGGCTTAATGTATGGATATCCAGCCGGGCATCCAGGAACGCGATAAAACTTCTCGAAAAATTCGGGGAAGCTCGGCTGAATATTTTTCGTATCTCCGTTTTCTGCGGAACGATACAGCAAGCAAAGATACCCCGCAAAGTGTTCGTGTGTTTTCCGCTGCCTTAGTCTTTCCAGGCATGAAGCAACCACTTCTTTTTTTACCAAATAACTCATAATCGTTTAAGTGTGGTTGAGCTTAGATCTATTCCAATCGCGGATCGACCTAATTCATTTGCAACATCAAGAGTTGTGCCCGTGCCCATAAAAGGATCAAGCACGACGCCAGGAACAAACTTAGCGTTACATGCACAGGAAGACCACCCGACTGATCGTTTTTTGGCGAATGTGAACTCTCTAAAATATCCACCCAAGGCGGCCTTCGCCTCTTGCGCGAGTTTTTGCACCTTCTCAGTATTCCGATCAGTACCGGTTTGAACGTGCCTTGCCTTCCCTGCATCAGAAATTCCAGTCGCTCGAATTGCCGCAAAATGCTCAAGCGTTAAATTATTTAGTTTCGCAAGTTCAATAGCACGCCGGGCTTGTGGACGAGCCAAATCTAATTCGTGAGTACGTTCAACAATACGTTGTCTTGGCTGAAAGCATTTGGAGCAGACTTCATTAGGGCAAGCTAGCAAAATGGCTCGCCTCGCGATCTCCGTTGGAAAGGCTGCAAGGTGCTCACCAAGCTCTAGTTCTGCACCTAATTCCCATACGTCACCGGGATTTGCGCCTCTTTGATCCACGCTATACCGTTCCGCATAGCCAAACAAGTCGTAGTAATAATCCCCCATGGCAAAATGTAGGACGTATTCATGACGGCTAGCTAATCGATCTTTTGCAGGATCTGGCATGCCACTTTTTTTGACCCAGATGATTCTATTACGAACTTTCCAACCTGCATTACGCGCAGCAGCTTCAATCAGGCTTGGAACGCCTTGAAGACTTTTACGCCAATAGGTATCGCCTACATTAATAAATATCGATGCGGCAGGGCGCAATATTCTGCGCCAAGCTTTCATTGCATCAATAATTTGGTCGACATACTTTTCCGGCGTGGGCTCTTGCCCTATTTGATTTTCAAAACCATAATCGCGCTTCTTCCAATACGGAGGAGAAGTTACAACGAGATCAACGCATGCATCAGGGATGCTCATCAAACCAGCTTGGTGGTTTCCTGAGTCTAGAAGATTTGTCACATTTCGGGCATCGCCACGAAACGTTATCCTGTAAGGCTTGCCGACTTTTGAATTTGGAAGGGTGTGCTGCTTGACAGCGTCGGGTATTGGACCGGTCTTCTTGGAAGAAAGCTTCTTCAGGCTGGGAACAGAGAGTTTCTTGGAAGTCATGGTGTCAAAAGTTGCAATCGCAGGCCCGCCTTTTCGAAGTTCTTGAAGTCGCTGTCAATCGTCACCATCTCCAGGTCGTGGCCGATGGCGAAGGCGGCGAGGTAGGCGTCGGTCCAGACTTTGGGCGAGGCGGAGGAAAGCTGTGACCGCCGGTGGGATCTCATGGCGTTCCAAGGATTGGGTTGAACGCATGACCGGACGCCCAAGGTTTTGCGAGGAGGGCCATGTCCAAGGTGGCGAGCTTGAGACCGTGGCGGACGGCAAGGCGCACCAAGTGGGCGTCGGTGGAGTCTTTGTAAGAGGATTCGGGCGAATCAGTGGCGCTTAGATCGTCGGCGAGGAAACGGTGGGCCGGGCGCGAATAGAGGCTGATCAGCGAACGGTGGGCATCCGGCCATGAGGCGGAGTAACCGGGACTGAGGCTCACGCGCATGAATCCGAGTTCCACGATGGGAGTGCTATGAAACTCGGGTTGCTCATCCAACCATGCGCGCACCGCCGCGTGATCCGCATGAGTGGTCCAACGGCTGGCGAGCAGGAAATTCACATCCAACAGCCAGCTCATGGAGTTTCCTCGAGTATTTGTTTGATCCGTTCAGGAGTCATCGGGGGAGCGCCCGCAGGGGCCGCGAGCAGGCAGTCAGCCAAACCGACACCGCAGGGATCCTCTTGACACCGGTTTTCCTTTTCGAGCGCGAGCAACTCCGCCGTGCTCAAAAGCGAGGCGGGCGCGGACTTGGGAGATGGAAACAAGGGGAGCTTGATTGCAGTTTTCGACGGGGAGGAAACTGACGAGGAGGAATTTTCCTTACCAAGGCCCCGTTTCAGCAAATCCGCCGCAACATCCTTGAGCTTGCGGCCCTCATGAACCGCCAGAAACTTTATTTCCCTTACCAGATCGGCGGGCAGATCAATCGTGGTTTTCATGCGGTAAGTTTGCTGGTTAGCTGGCTTGCTGTCAAATTCAGAGTTTTAGTAAATGGGAGTTGGAGAGAAACCACCCGCTTGAGGGCCAGCACTTCCACCTCGGGAAGGATGCCTTCCCCGGCGAGGAATTCGCGGAAGTCACTGCCACGATGGGCGTTTTGAGATGCTTTTGGTGTCAGCGGCTCATCAAACGGGCTTGGAGTTCATCCACCGAGAGCCAAGTCGCATTACCGGATTCGATCATTTCAGAGCGTTCTACCAAAACCTTGCCGTGCCAATCGGGCGATGGGTACTCGATTCCTTCCTTGGAAAAGGATTACCACAAGAGTTCCATGGCTTCGACCCGTTCACTGGATGACATTCGGGAAATTTGTTCCATCGCCAACATGGGATGAAGCTACTTTGAAGTTTGGTCACAATCAAGCCTCCAAATGAATGGGGTCGTAGCTCACGGATTAACATCAAGCAGGCACGAAGCGCAGTTCCACCTTCTTTCCGAGAGCGGCGGTGTCGCCGAGGCTGGCCACGGTGAGTGAGGGGTTTGAGGGATCGAGCATCCGGTCGAGCGAGGCCCGGCTGGTTTTCATGCGCGAGGCCAGTTCGGTCTTGGTGACGTGTTCCTGCACGAGGATTTGCTGGAGTTGGAGTGAAGCCCGGTGAGCCCCAGGACATTACCATTCCTTTGGATTCAGCTCCTCGCACCCTGAGAAGACATCGGGATTCAAGACGGCCCGGCGGCGCAATTGCGAGCGGGTGGTCTGAGCCATCCCGATCTCTTCACAGAGGCCGTCGAAGTTTTCTGCAATCCCACGGACCTGAGCCTCCACGATGGATCGTGCCTCGTCTTCTGAAAGGCCGAACTCCGGCGCGGTCTCGAGGCATAATCGAATTCTCGAGAGATTGCTGCGCTGGGTGATCTTCATCCCGTGGCTTGCCTCTCCGCCCGCCCGTGGGAAGGGCGTGATGTCATAGGCCGGTGTGAGCCGGATGGTGTTTCCCTCGACGAAGAAGGAGTGATTGCGGGCATGATCGTCGGTGTTTCCGATCAGCACGTTGAAAACGAGCCGGGAGAACAACTCCGTGGCGTCCTTCTTGAAGGCGAGGCCGTGGATCCGCAGTTGATCCACCAGATTCGGATAGGTGGCTTCCCTTGCCCATTTCTCGTCGAGGCCGAGCACGGTCAAGGCAGAGACGATCGAGCGTCGGCACCAGCCGGAAGTGCCGGGTTGTCGATCAAAACGCTTCACCAGAAGCACATCTTTTTCCGCTGATTTCTCGAGGGAAACCTCCGCCACGTTCATTCCGAGCCGCGCTGCGAGCGTCATGGCGACGTATTCCGCCTTCACGATCTGGAAGTTGTCCGTGGAGATGGAGAACTTCGCCACATACTTGGCGTTTTCCCCGGTGATGGCGGCCTTGGGTCGGGCTCCGCCGATGCTGGTTCCGTGATTCAGCGCCTCTTCAAGCTCTGGAGGAATCGGCTGATGGGTCGCAAGCCGTTCGGCCGCCTCGTGCAGCTCGACCAGCGAGGCGGTGCCCAGCTCTCTGGGAATGTATTCCGACGCGGATTCCTGGAAGTCCAGGGCACCCGTGCGGTCCGATCCCGAGTGCAGAAGATAGGTCGATTCATCCACGTCTTCTCCGGCAGCCCTTTCCTTTCTGCCGAAGAGCCGGTTTTCGATCACGCGCCGCCCCCAGGCATCGGGTGCCGCATCGCGCAGACAGGAGAAATGATCCAGGCCATCAATGGGTTCATGCGCTCCCGGTCGCAGCGGCAGCTCCGGTTCGTAGATGGGCCCGGCATTTCCACGCTCCAGGTAGGAACGTCCGTACACGAAGCTCTGGCGCCCTTTCGCGTCGAAACGCAGTTCACCGGCCACGACCGGCTCGGTCGCTCCCGGGAGCCATCTCCAGACATAGCACTTAGAAGCGGTCATCGATTTCCTGCTGGTGGGTTCGGACACGCTTCGGGAGCAAGGACTCGAGTTCGGCGGTTTTTGATGCGGTCACCGCAAAGCGATCCGGGTCGGGATCGAAAAGCGGCACCCCGAGAATGCGTGCCGCTTCGAAATAGGCACCGATCGCGACGCTGGGGGATCCTTCGAGGATCTTGCGGACGGTAGGCGTGGAAACTCCGAGCCGATCGGCCAACTCGCCGAGGGTCAGATTTCTTTCCTTTCTCCGGATACGAAGCAGCGCGGCAAAGTGCGAAAGCGCCGCTTCGGCAACCGTTCCGATGCGGACTGCGGACTTGGCCATGAATTAAAATTGCTTTTAGATGCCTTAAAAGCAATTTTATTTTTCGGATTATCTGATTGGGAGAGCAGAGCAGTGAATGGGGTCGTAGCTCACGGATTAACATCAAGCAGGCACGAAGCGCAGTTCCACCTTCCGGCCGAGAGCAGCGGCGGCTTTTCCGAGGCTGGCCACCGTGAGGGAGGGGTTTGAGGGATCCAGCATCCGGTCCAGCGAAGCCCGGCTGGTTTTCATGCGCGAAGCCAGTTCGGTTTTGGTGACGTGCTCCCGCTCGAGGATCTGCTGGAGTTGGAGGGAAACCACGCGCTTGAGGGCGAGGACTTCCACCTCGGGTAGGATGCCTTCCCCGGCGAGGAAATCGCGGAAGTCGCCGCCGTGCGGGCGTTTTGAGATGCTTTTGTTTTCATCGGTTGGATCGAATCAATTTCTGAATCTCATCGTGGTTGCCGATGAAGAAGAAAACCAGTTCTGCCGGTGACGCGATGAACACGAAGGACAGCCTATCATCCAGGCCGACACGGCATTCGAAAATCGTCTTGGTGAGGCGACGGATGCCGATCCCGGAATGCCCATGCGGACGGCCCCAGCTTTCAAAAACCTGATTGATTGCATCACCGATTTCCTGCCGCTTGGACTTCAACTTGGAGCGGATTTGTTCCAGCAATTCCTCAGTGACCCTTGCCTTCAAGGAGGGCTTCGATGTCTCCAGTGAAGTCGTGGAGTTTACCTTCTTTGCGGGCTTTTTCGATTTGGCCATGAGTTCGTTGTTCGAATTGATTCAATTCCATCGCTGTCGCTCCGTATTCACGCGTCGCGTAGTCCATGGATTCCACCGCGACCGGACGGAGTGCGACGATTTTGCCATCGACCACGATACCGATGTCGTCCCCTTTGAGCGCCCGGCGCAGTAGCTCGGAAAGATTGCCACGGGCGGCAGTTGGTGTGAGAGTCAGCATGCTCATGGCGGAAAAATGCCGCATTTCCGTCGCAGATGCGAGCGGTAATTTCAAGTTTTTCTCTGCGTCCCTCTCTGCGTCCCTCTCTGCGAACTCCCCGCCTCCGCATTTCGCTTCATCCCAAAAACTTTGCCCGCCCCGCGCCCTTTGCGCCTTTGCGGTTAACTCCCTGTGAACATCGAACATCGAACGCCCAATATCGAACGTTGAAGTGAAGAGGGGACGGCATCTCTTATTTCGATGTTCAATGTTTCACGTTCGATGTTCAATGTTCGCACGATGTCCGCCCCGCTCAGCCGCAAGAATCTCCCCGAAACCCCCTCTCCGGACGACATCCTCAACGTTTTCCTCGAATACCTCGCCGCCACCGGCACCGAGCCCTACGACCACCAGGAAGAGGCGATCCTCGAGCTCTTTGCCGGCAACAACGTCATCCTCAACACGCCCACCGGATCCGGGAAATCATTGGTGGCCCTTGCCCTCCAGTTCAAGTCCCTCTGTCAGGGCCGCCGCTCGTATTACACCGTCCCGATCAAGGCGCTCGCCAATGAGAAATTCCTCTCGCTCTGCCATGTGCTCGGCCCGGAAAATGTCGGCATGATCACCGGCGACGCCACCGTCAACCGCGACGCTCCGGTCATTTGCTGCACCGCCGAAATCCTCGCCAACATCGCCCTCCGCGACGGCGCGCACGCCCCGGTGGACGACGTGATCATGGATGAGTTCCATTATTACTCAGACCACTCGCGTGGCGCCGCCTGGCAAATCCCGCTGCTCACCTTGCCGCGTGCCCGCTTCCTCCTGATGTCCGCCACGCTCGGCGATTCTTCTTTTTTCTCCAAACAACTCACTGATCTAACCGGGGCAACCACCACTCTCGTCCAATCCGACCAACGCCCCGTCCCGTTAGAATTCGAATACTCCACCACCCAGCTTCAGGAAAAAGTCGCCGAACTCAACGAACAAGGCCGCTCGCCCGTCTATCTCGTCCATTTCACCCAAAACGCCTGCGCCGACACCGCCCGCGACCTGCTTTCCACCAACTTCTGCACCAAGGAGGAAAAACAAGCAATCGCCCGCGCGCTCGCCGACGCCGATTTCCGCAGCCCTTATGGCCGCGAACTCTCGAAAATCATCCGCCACGGCGTGGGTATCCACCATGCCGGGTTGCTGCCGAAATACCGCTTGTTAGTCGAAAAACTCACCGCCCGCGGCTTGCTGAAAGTGGTCTGCGGCACTGATACTCTCGGCGTCGGCGTCAATGTCCCGATCCGCACCGTCATGCTAACAAGTCTGTGCAAATACGATGGCCGGGGCACGAAGATTCTAGCAGTCCGCGACTTCCGCCAGATCGTCGGCCGCGCTGGCCGCCGTGGATTTGATACCACCGGCTACGTGGTCGCCCAAGCGCCCGAGCACATCATCGAAAACATCCGCCTCGCCGCCAAAGCCGCTGCGAACAAAAAGAAGTCCTTTGAAAAACGCAAGCCGCCGGAAAAAGGCTTTGTGCATTGGGACGAACAAACCTACGCCAAACTCCAGATTGCCCCGCCCGAGCCGCTGGTTTCAAGTTTCTCCGTTTACCACCATACACTGCTCAACGTCCTCTCCCGCAGCACCGAAGATGGTTGCGCCGCGCTGAAAAAAATCATCGACGACAGCCATGAGCCGCCAGCCAAAAAGAAAGCTCTCAAAAAACGCGCCTTCCAGCTTTTCCGCGGCCTGATCGGCGCGAAAATCCTCCACATCATCCCGCCCGCCAAACGCACGGGGCCGCAGAAAGTCGTGGTCGATGTCGACTTGCCCGAAGATTTTTCCATCAACCACGCCCTCAGCCTTTTCCTGCTAGACGCTATCCCCCAGCTCGACGCCGAAGCCGAAGACTACGCCTTCAACGTCATTTCGCTCATCGAGTCGATTCTGGAAGACCCCGACATCGTCCTCCGCAAACAGGTCGATCTGCTAAAATCCGAGCTCATGGGCCGACTCAAAGACGAAGGCATGGAGTTTGATGCCCGCATCGAAATGTTAGATCAAGTCGAGCACCCCAAGCCCGGAGCCGAATTCATTTACACCGTCTTCAATGCCTTCAAACTCCGCCACCCCTATCTCGGCAGCGAAAACGTCCGGCCCAAGACCGTCGCTCGAGAAATGATCGAGAATTACCAATCGTTCGAAGACTACGTCAAAACCTACAAGTTGGAGCGCGCCGAAGCCGTGCTGCTCCGCCACCTCGGCGAGGTGTATAAAGTCCTCGCCCAAACCGTGCCCGACACCGCCAAAACCGAGCACCTCCACGAAGCCGAGTCGTTCCTAGAACTCATCGTCCGCCACACCGACTCCAGCATGCTCGACGAGTGGCAAGCCATGACCTCAAGGAGCGTGGGCGTCTCGCCCACAAGTATTTCTTCCGATCTCAAATCTTCATCTGTTGCATCCAAAATCCACGATCTACAATCCAAAATCCCTTACACCAAGAATAAGACCGCCTTCACCCGCCATCTCCGCAACCACGTCCTCACCCTCGTCACCGCGCTTTCACGCTACGATACCGAAGCCGCGCTCAGCCTCATCGCCACCCATGATTCAGACGGCAAACTCTGGTCCAACGAGCGCTTGCTCCAACAGCTCAACACTTACCACGCCGCCCGCCACCAGATCCGCCTCGATCCCGAAGCCCGCAACGCCCGCCACACCCACATTTCCGAAGACGGCCTGACGATCCACCAAACCCTCATCGATCCCGACGACCTCAATGATTGGGCAATCCACCTCACGCTGGATTTGGAAAAATCCAACGAGGCGAGAACGCCGGTTCTGCATTTGGAATCCATCGCGCCGATTTAAGAACATGCAGGAGCCACGACACTCTTGTCGTGGTGCCAATGGGAAGAGAAAGTGAACGCGCCTAAGGCACCAGGCTTTCTCACCTCATAGGCAGGTGGACATGAGTGTCCACCCTCCTTAACACTCCGTTGACCTGTCGCGACAAATATGGGACTCTTTCGACGTGCCCCAAGCAAAGTCGCCACCCCTTTCCACATCCGCCGAGGCCCGCGCTGCCCGCCGTCGTGCCGAATGGAAGATCGTCGTCGCTGATAGCTTCGCCGAAGCGGAGGCCGAAACCCGCGCTTACTGGCGCTCTGCGACACCCGCAGAACGATTGAATGCTCTTGAAAAACTCCGCGAACCTTTTTATGGCAAAGATCAAATTGGCGGCAGACTTCAGCGATTTCTTGAAGTTGTGCCTGCGGAATGAAGTCCGCTTCATGGTGATCGGAGGCTATGCCGTGATCCATCATTCCCGTCCTCGCTACACTGGCGATCTGGATCTTTGGATCGACGCGTCTCCCAGAAACGCCGAACGAGTCGTCACCGTCCTACAGGAATTCGGATTCCCACCGGATGCGGTTTCCACCGAAATGATTACCGACGGGAAAAAGATCATCAGGATGGGTTTCGAGCCCATGAGACTGGAGCTGTTCACGAACATTCCGGGCATCGAATTTAGCGGCTGTTATGAACGGCGGGACTTGGTGAAAGTGGGTCGAATGATGGTGCCCTTTATTTCCCTCAAGGACCTGAAAATCAACAAGCTCGCCAGCGGACGCCCGAAAGATCTTCAGGATCTCGAAGAATTGCCGAGAGATGATGGTTGAATGCGTTCCTTATGCTCGTTGAGCTCGACACGTTCATCAAGAACCTGGATCCGCCGCTCTCCGAAGAGTTTCGCCGGTTCCTCAAGGGAGACGCGCCATGGGACGCGGACGCAGCCAAGCGTTTTCTAACTGAGCATGCGGAGCTGGTCGAACGGATCGAGAAAATTGCGGCGCTGGAGACCCGATCATCCGAGAACATGCCCGCAAGCTACGAAGGATTTTTCGGTGCACGGGCAGTAATTACCGCCAGCGAAATTCTCCTACTCAAAGCCCGCCTTGCCGCCGAGACCGGCGATAGCGATGCGTTCTTTCGCTCCGTTTCTGCGGCGTCGAACCTCGGCGCTCATCTCCAAAAAATCGAATCCCCGACCTTGCTGTGCGAAACAGTCCATCTTGTGATCGATCTCAACATCAAAAGAGCCACGCTAAACATCCTACTGCCGGCGCTCGGGAAAAACGCGGATTTGTCCCGCTGGAAATCCACATTCGCTGCCACAAGCCACACCCCTTCGAACCTCGCTCAGGCGATGCGGGGAGAGTGGAACACCGACTCGGAGCACTTGGTGTTTCCGGGTATGATCGTCGATGCGAGAAACGGCAATCTACCCGACGCCGACGCCGTGGCGCATGCCTATTCCAGTTTGTTCAATGCGTGGGTGACTCAGCTTCCGACGCTCAGTTTGGCGCAGATTGAGTCGTTCAGCCCGCAAGTCGATATTTCGCATCTTTCGGACCCGGGGCGGGAATGGGTAGAGGCGCTGCCCGGTTTCGAAGCATGGAGTAAAAACTACCTCGGAAGTGCCGTCCATAGCAGCCAGCTGCAAGCCGCTCTCGATCTACTCATCCTCGAACAAACGGGAACCCCGCTCAGCGCGATCGACGCGGTGTTTGTGACCCAAGATCCTGCGAGTGGGCAGCCTTTCGTTTTTGATCCCATCAAGCGCGAGCTGCACACGCCCGAGGCCTCCTCCAGATTGAAAATCGATCCCTTGGTTCTTCCGTGGTGAGGCACCGGACTGCTTTGGAACCAGGATGGGCGAAACGTGTCCGCCGCTCCTTGAAGCACGGGACTGACTTCGCGTTTCATCCTGCCGTTGCCATTCGCGGCTGGGTGTTCCATAAACTCCGGCATGACAAGTCACCGTCGTTTGCTTCTTCCATTAGTCGTCTTGCTTGGCAGCCATGCGGGAACCGCGCTGGCGGCGGATTTTTCCTTTGATCAACTGCGTGAAAAGGCCCGCGCCGTAGCCGCGGCGCCTCATGCGCCATCCAAGTTGGTGCTCAACGATTTTTGGAAAAACCTGAGTTACGACGAGCATCGCGACATCCGATTCAAGATGGATTCCGGGTTGTGGGCGAAGGAAAAACTGCCGTTTTCCATCGATTTCTTCCACCCCGGTTGGACAGCCAAGGAGATGGTAACGATCCATGAGGTCGTGGGCGGCAAGTCCACGCCGCTCAAGTTCGACCTCAACTTGTTCAATTACGGGAAACAAAAGATTCCCGCCGGGACGCCTCCGCCGCAAGGCTATGCCGGTTGGCGTGCGCGCTGTCACTTGAACACGCCGGACTACATGGATGAGTTCCTGGTGTTTCTCGGGGCCAGCTATTTGCGCGCGATCCCAGCCAATGCGCCCTACGGACTTTCCGCGCGTGGGTTGTCGATCAACAGCGGGATTCCGGGCGTGGCCGAGGAGTTCCCGCACTTCACCGAGTTCCACTTGAATCGTCCGGAAAAGGATTCGAAATCGCTGACCGCTTGGGCGCTGTTAGACGGCGAGAGCGTGGCAGGCGCCTATCAATTCACCATCACTCCCGGCGTGGAAACCGTGATGGATATCGAAGCGGAAATCACCCTTCGGCGGCCCGTCCAACAACTCGGAATCGCACCGTTTTCCTCGATGTATTGGTTCGGCGAAGGCACCCACCCGAAACCCTTGGATTTCCGGCCTGAAGTGCATGACAACGATGGCTTGCTGATGGAGTTGGATAGCGGAAACCTGCATTATCGACCGCTGGAACACACCGACCACCAATTCCGCCATTGTGTGTTCACGATGGAAAAACCGCGCTCCTGGTCCTTGCTTCAACGCGACCGCTCGTTTTCCTCATACGAAGACAAGGAGGCGCGTTACCACGACCGCCCGAGCGTGCGCGTCGAGCCGGTGAAAGGATTCGATCAAGGGAAACTCCACCTCATCGAGATGCCGACGATCGATGAGACTGGCGATAACGTGGTCCTAGTTTGGGAACCCCAGCCAAGCCTCAAAGTCGGCGTGCCATCTCGCTTCCACTACCGCCTGCGCTGGATGCGCGATCCCGCGCCATCTGGAATGTTCGCCGTGCGCGCCACCCGCTCCGGCACTCCGGTGCAAAAACCCGAGCAGATCCTCATCGCGGTCGATTTTGCCAAACCCCTTCAGCCGCAAGCCAAGGTCGGCGATCCCAAGTGGGATGACATTTCCGGTTTCAAACCCGTCGTCACCCTCAACCAAAAGCAGGCCAAACTTCTCCACGTCGGCCTGGATGATATGAGCATGGCGAATGTGGATGATTTGCCCGCCGGGCTGGGCCGCAGCGACAAGCTCCACATGCCGCAGGTGCTGCGTGCGTTTTTTGTCATCGATCCAACGAAAGACCTCAACCAGATCGACATGACCTGCGAACTGCAAGACGCCAACGGCAAAGCAGTTTCGGAGCGCTGGGTGTATCTCTGGATGCGGCGGAACTGAGGCTCAAAAAATAGGCATTGCGAAACTCGGCGTGCTGGGTTTGGCTGCCGCTGCTGTCAGGGGCCGTGGAGGTTCGGCAAGCGAACCCCGCCAGGCCTTGATCGGAGCAACGGTAGTTTGTCCGGATTTGCCGCGGATTCCCTGGCAGCACTTTTTTTGAGCCCGCGGCACGAGTGGAAAGCATGCGGAGACGGTTAGCGCAATTGATGCATCATGAATGCAACGCCATGCGCATGAGATCCCCCAATTTCGGACAATGCGTCTTGCTAGAAAAGAGCGATTGGACTATCTTCTCTGGTCTGGAACCAGACCATGCTGCCTGCGGATGATGGCGGGCCACGGTGTTGCCTCTTGCGCACGGCACGGATGGGTTTCCCAACAGGACTGCCATTCCCATGAAATCCTATCTCATCCCATGGTTGTCATTCTTGACCATTTCACTGTCTCCGCTGCGGGCCGCCGGAGAAACCATCCCGGATGAAACATGCCTTGAATGCCACGAGGACAAGGAACTGACGAAAGACCTGCCTGACGGCCAACCGATGTCTCTATTTGTCGATGCCTCGAAGTTGAAATTATCGGCTCATGGAAAAACCCAATGCGCCGAGTGTCATCAGGACCTGACGGCGAAACACCCGGACGATGAAAAGGCGGCGCAAGCGGTGAATTGTGCGGCGTGCCATGAAAAACAATCCAAAAGCTTTGGCGCGAGCGTCCATGGAATCGCCCTCGGCAAGGGCGATGACACGGCGGCCACCTGCAAAGATTGTCATGGCACGCACGAGGTGTTCCCAAGGAACTCCGTGAAATCGAGCATTCATCATGCAAACTTGCTGAAAACTTGCGGCGCATGCCATGGCGAGCAGGCAGACGACGTCGCGGCAAGCGTTCATGGAAAGGCGATGATCGATGGCGAAACCGATGCGCCGACCTGCATCGATTGTCATTCCGAACACCAAATCATCGGGCTGGCCGCTCCATCATCGTCATTCAAAACAGCGGAAACCTGTAGCAAATGCCACGCCAATGAGCGGATCAATAGCCGCTTCGGTTTGCCGACTAACCGAGTGAACACGTTCTTCGAGAGCTACCACGGACTGGCGACCGCCGGCGGCTCTACGCTAGCGGCCAATTGTGCGAGTTGCCACGGCTACCACCGGATCTTGTCATCCAAGGATCCGGATTCATCGATTCATTCGAATCATTTGTTAGAAACCTGCGGCAAGTGCCATCCCGGCGCGAGCTCGGGCTTTGTAGGCGGGCGGATTCATGCCGATGAAGCGGCCAGCGACGAGATTGGTATGGTGGTGAATCATTGGGTGAAGCGGATCTATCTGATGTTGATAGGGCTGACGGTGGGCATTCTGGGCCTGCACAATGGCGTGGCATGGTGCCGCAAAGTGGCGGCCCGGCGGCGGGCGCAGGGTGAAACAGTCATTCGCATGGATCGCTGCCAGCGGGTCCAGCATTTCCTGCTGATGACGAGTTTTATCGTGCTTGCGGTAACGGGGTTTGCCTTGAAGTTTCCGAACACTTGGTTCGCACACCTGATGGGCACCGAGGATATCCGCATCTGGATTCACCGCGCTGCCGGCTTGGTGCTGATGGGCAGCGGCGCTTATCATATTTACTACGTGACATTCACCACGAAGGGTCGCCGGCTATTGCGTGACTTGTGGCCACGCTGGAGCGATGCGCGTGACGTGGCGACGAATGTCAGTCACTTGGCCATGGGCAAACCGAAGGCGAAGTTCGGGCGCTTTGGATATCCGGAAAAAATCGAATATTGGGCCGTGGTGTGGGGCACCGTGGTCATGGGCATCACCGGCATGGCGATTTGGCTCAAGATCGATGTCACACAATGGGTCCCGCGCTGGGTGATCGATGTGGCGGTGACGATCCATTATTACGAAGCGATCCTTGCCTGTCTCGCGATTGTGATTTGGCATTTCTATCATGTCATGTTCGATCCGGACATTTATCCGATGAACTTCGCCTGGTGGGATGGCAGGGTTTCGAAAAAATGGCATGAAGAAGAGCACCCACTGGAGACCGAGGTGAGCGAACAAGAGAAGGAAAAATCATAGTCAAAGGTGGATTCGAGAGTGGAGCTACGACACTCATGTCGTTGGTGACAATGGGTGGAGAAAGGGACGCGCTGAAGGCACACTTCTTTCGCATCTCATTGGCTTGGTGGACAGGAGTGTCCACCCTCCTTATTTTACCTCGACTTGGTAATCGCCGAGCGCCCACTGGATGCCGGCGAGGTAGTGGCGGACGACTTTTTCGTGCCAATAGATCTCGTGATTGTGGCCCAGAGAGCTGTAAAAAATCCGGCCCTTGTCCCAGTGGCGGGCCCATGAGACGCCGAAGTCGTTATCAGTCCGTTTGATTCCTTTCATCGTCATATCGGTTTTCTCGGTGTCGAGGCGCAACAGCATGTGAACGGATTTGGAATCGTAGGGTTCTTTGAATTGATAGATTTCCTCGGGAAATTCGACATTCTTGCCTTCGAACATCGCGACAAGCGGGTGTTTTTCCTGCCCTGGCTCCACCTTGATGCTGACCATCTGTTTGGCACCCCATGGGTGACCATTGAAATAACCGCCTAACATTTTCCCGTATTCCGGCCATTCGTAACAGGAATCGGTCGCGGCGTGGATGCCGACAAATCCGCCACCGGATTTCAGGAAATTCATCAGGCTGTCTTTCAAATCCGCCTCGCGCTTGGTTGCGGCAGCCTTGGCCTCCTCGGACATGGCTTTTAGTTCATTGGGATGCGGGGCGAAGACGTTCTGAGTCGTGCTGAGGAAACAAACGGCGTCAAACTGCTTGAGATTCTCGGCTTCGAAGTTGGCGAGATCATCGGAAACCACCGCTTCGAAGGCGCCGGTCTTGCGGCCTAATTCTTCGAGCGCGAGCTTGCCGGTGGCGATGGATTCGTGGCGGAAACCATTGGTTTTGGAAAACACCAGCATCTTGCGGGCTTTGAGCGGTTTCGCAAACGGCTTGTCCGGCACGGCGGCCGCAATTTTTTCGCCCGCATCCGCAGGAATTTTTTCGGCTGAGCTGTGGGTCACGACCATCAGGGCGACAGCAGCGGGAAGGACATTTCGGATCAATGATTTCATGGTGGTGTGAATGTTTTTTGCCATTTGTAAGGCAATCAAGCGAGGGATTTTTTAATCGCGAATGAACGCAAATCGACGCGAATGAAGATGTTTTTTCAATCAAATTCCTGATTCTGAGAATTGAGTTCTGAAAATTCGTGTCCATTGGCGTCCATTCGCGGTTCAACTCACATGGAAGTCCCCGTGATTTCTCACTACCTTGATCGCCGTGGATGGACTTGCGTGATTGGAACTTGGAACCTTCCTCGCTTCGGGCTTTTCTGGGTGGGTGGACATGATCCGGATTCGCGGCGCGCGGCAACACAACTTGAGGAATATCGACGTCGATATTCCGCGGGGGAAACTTGTCGTGATCACGGGGCCCAGCGGATCGGGAAAATCATCGCTGGCGTTTCACACGCTCTACGCCGAGGGCCAGCGGCGGTATGTGGAAAGCTTGTCGGTCTATGCGCGGCAGTTTCTTGATCAACTGGAGAAACCGGACGTCGATTCCATCGAAGGGCTGAGCCCGGCCATCGCCATCGAGCAACGCAGCGGCGGACTGAACCCGCGCTCGACGGTGGCCACGGCGACTGAAATTCACGATTACTTGCGCGTGTTGTGGGCGGCGGCGGGAATTCCGCATGATCCGGAAACCGGCGAGCGGCTCGAACGGATGGGCGCGGCAGACATCGTGAATGCGTTGGCGGCGATGGGGGAGGGGACCAAGGTGATGTTGCTGGCACCGGTGCCGCAGGAGGAATTGCAGGAGCCGGCACGGTTGTTAGGCGATCTCCAACGCCAAGGTTACATCCGCATCCGCCTGGATGGAGAAGTTTTGGAAATTGAAGCCGCGGCCAAGGCATGGCCGGATTCGACGCCGGTGGTGGAGATTGTGGTGGACCGCTTCGTCGTCCGGCCGGGTGTGGAATCGCGGATGGCGGACTCGGTGGAAACCTCGTTGCGGCTATGCGGCGCGGAAGCCCGTGCGGCAGTCCAGGAGCCGGAAGCGGACACGTGGCGGGACCTGAGTTTCCAAACATCATATCGGAATCCACGCACTGGCTTCATCGTCGGCGAGCTCTCACCCAAGCATTTTTCCTTCAACTCGCACATCGGTGCCTGCGAGGCTTGCGAAGGGCTGGGCACCGAGATGTTTTGCGATCCGGATCTGCTGGGAGATGGCGAGGACGCGGATCTAACATTGCAACGGTTTCGCGAGGCAAAATCCGAGATCACCCGGCGAAAACTTTCCAAGTTCATGGCGCACCGCGCATGCCGGGTTTGCGGCGGTAAGCGCCTGAAACCGGAATGGCTGGCGGTGAAAATCGAAGGCGCTGAAAACCGTTGGCTCGGCATTCAGGATTTTTGCGCGCTCGGTGTTTCCGAAGCGCTGCATTGGCTAAGCAGTTTTCAAATGGAGGCTTCCAAACTGGAAGTTTGCTTCCGCCTCGTCGATGATGTGCGGAAGCGTTTGTCATTTCTTGAGGAAGTGGGCCTCGACTATCTGACACTCGACCGCACGAGCGGCACGCTCTCCGGCGGCGAGGCTCAGCGCATCCGCCTCGCCACTCAGCTCGGCGCGGGGCTTTCCGGCGTGATTTATGTCCTCGATGAACCGAGCATCGGCTTGCATGCGGCGGATACCGGAAGGCTCATCGGCGCGCTCACCCGACTGCGGGATTTGGGAAATACGGTGGTGGTCGTCGAGCACGATGAGGCGATCATCCGCGCCGCTGATTGGGTGATCGATATCGGGCCGGGTGCGGGGCTTGCGGGGGGCTTGGTGCTGGGCAGCGGGCCGCCCGCGGAGTTGGACTCGCCGACGGGTGAGTGGTTGAAAGGGAATGCCGGGCATGGCGGTTGGAAACCGCCGCCACGTGATGCGGCGGGCGAACTCGTGATCCGCGGCGCGTGTGAGCACAATTTGCAAAACCTGGATGTGGCGATTCCGTTAGGTCGGCTGGTGACGCTTTGTGGTCCGAGCGGCAGTGGGAAATCCACCTTGGCAGACGACATTTTGCGGCGTGCCTTGGCGCGGCATTTTCATGGCTCCGGGGAAACTCCGGGAAAGCATGGTGCCATCGAGGGGCTCGAGTTGATCGAAAAATGTGTGGTGGCCGATCAATCGCCGATCGGCCGCAGCCCGCGCTCAAATCCTGCGACCTTCACCGGAGCTTTCGATCTGATCCGTGAGCTGTTCACCAAACTTCCGCTCTCCAAACAACGCGGCTACGGAGCCGGGCGTTTCAGTTTCAATGCGGCGGGTGGGCGGTGCGAGCGCTGCCAAGGCAACGGCCGCCTCAAGATCGAGATGCACTTTTTACCGGATGCGTGGGTGACTTGCCCAGCCTGCGGCGGCCGACGTTTCAACCGTGAAACTCTGGAAGTGACTTACAAGGGCAAGTCGATCGCGGAGATTCTCGCGCTTCAGGTCAGCGAGGCGCTGATGTTTTTCCGCCCGATTCCGAAACTCCGCAACATCCTGGCGATTTTGGAGGAGCTCGGGCTTGGTTACCTTAAACTCGGCCAGGCGGCTAACACTTTATCCGGCGGAGAAGCCCAGCGCCTCAAGCTGGCTGTGGAGCTGGCCCGCCCGCAGGCACCGCACACACTCTATCTGTTTGACGAGCCGACGACCGGCCTGCACTTCGGTGATGTCGAGCGATTGTTAGCCGCCTTTGTTCGCCTGCGCGATGCCGGCCATAGCGTGCTCGTGGTTGAACACCATTTGGACGTGATCGCCGCATCTGACTGGGTGATCGAGCTTGGCCCGGGCGGCGGAAAACACGGTGGAAAATTGGTGGCGGAAGGACCGCCGGGAGTGATTTGTGAGAATCTGGATTCGCCCACCGGGCGGGCGTTGGAAGTACGGAGGGACCACACTCCTGTGGTGCGGGAGAATGTGAGGACATTGTGAAGCGCGTAGCTCTTTACCAATGACTCACCATTCTCATCCACGACATGAGTGTCGTGGCTCCTTATGCCTTCAGTTCATTCGCAGAATGTAGCAGCGTGTCTGTGACCGACGCTAATTTGCCGTGAGGCTGGGGCGATTAAGGAAATGGCAGGAGATATGCACCTAGGATTCCGGTATCCAAGGTGGCGAGTTCAAAGCTGTGGGCCTGCGCCAGCGTGAGCAAATGGGCATCAGTGGTTTGCGAAGCGGCAGCACACCAAGCAGGGAAACCTGCGGAAGAGGAACGATCATCAGCCAGGAAGGTATTTCATGGGAATTCCGCCAGCATTTGACGCACCGTTTCAGTGCTTAGGTTGGAACTTCCGGACAGTGGAGCGAAAATCTCCGCGCCGGTGATGTCGCAGCGGATTTTGCCGACCGGAGCGGCCTCGACGGCATCAGTAGCCCGGCGGCGCAAATATTCGGATAAGCTCAAGCGTTGCTGCTTTGCCCTTTTGCGGATGCGCTGCGCCTCATCCTCACTCACTTTGAAAGAGATGGTGATCATGGGTATTACCGGTATTACAGGCTAGACGGCAAGGCAAGAAGAATTCCCGCTTTCTGTCGAATCCATCACCGCAACCGTTGCATTTGCAGAATGTAGCGGCGTGTCTGTGACCGCCGCTAACTGGCCTTGAGGCTGGGTGGTGCAAGAAATGAGGATGAAGAAGAAGCTTCGCGCGGTTCATGGGCTACGACACTCATAGAGTGACGCTACAAGCCGCTCATTTGCGTGCTCCTCACCGACGGTGGGGGCGGATGGAGGATTTCTTCTTGGTGGCGGGGACGTCCGCCTTGTGGGAACCGCCCTTGCCTTTTTCCTGAACCGGCGGGATCTCATCCACGCCGGGCAACACGCCATCGCCATCGGCGAAATCACGGGCTTTCGGGGAGACTTTGTAACGGCCGTCCATATCCGATTGAACGTCGTTGAGAGTGCGGTCGCTGTTGACGATGGAGGGCTGGATGAAAACCATGAGTTCGCTGCGGTCGTCAGAATTCACCGTGGAGGAAAACAGTCTGCCGAGATAGGGGATATCGCTAAGGATCGGAATGCCGCTTTTTGTCTCTTTATTCCTACCGACAATCAAACCGCCGAGCACGATCGTGTTGTTGTTGGGCACAGTGGCGGTGGTCAGGATTTCCCGGGTGGTGATGCGCGGCACAGTGAGAGGTCCGCCATTGGTGCCAGCGCCTTCGATGGTCTGTGGTGCGCCCTCTTCATCATTCAGCAGGGCGATCTGCATGGTGATTTCGTTATCGGAGTTCACCAGCGGAATGACCTCGAGTTTGAGCACGACATCCTGATATTGGATGCGGGTGCCGCTGCTGTAGCTGCCGCTAGTGGTGCCTCCTTCGGTGGGGATGGCGATGCGTTCACCGCTCGAGATCGTGCCCTTTTGGTTATTGGAGGTGAAAATGCTCGGGCGAGAGAGCACGGTGAAGTCGGACTTCGATTGGAGTGCTTTCAAAAAGATGCTGAGATCACCGATTTGTCCGTAAGCCTTCAAACCACCTGCTGCCGTGAGAGTGCCGGGATCAAAAGGTGTTCCTTGAGCAGCTGTGCCGGGCTTAAATTCATCTTTATCTATGGTGTCTGGATCATCAGGAATTGCCGGAATTGCCGCAATATATTTCAGAATGGGCAGAACGGGACCAAATCCACCACCGGCCCGGCCCGCGATATCGCCGCTTCTTACGAGATAGTCTAAGCCGGTTTCTTTGCTCTTTCCGAGCGACAACTGACCAATCACCGTGGAGATCATAACCTGGTCCGGTTTGACATCGATTTGGTCGAGCAAGCGTTCGATGATTTCGAGGGCGGAGGGCGGGCCTTGGGCGACGACGGAGTTGGTGATGTTGTCGGCGACGAGCAGGGTGCGGCCGACGAGCAAGGATTCGGGAGCGGAGCTAACCGAAGGATCGCTGAGGCCGGTGCCACCACCGCCGCCGAAGCCACCGCTGGAACCGCCTGATCCGCCACTGGAACCGCCGAAGCCGGAGGATGAGTTTCCGCCAAAGCCGCTGGATGAGTTGCGGCCACTGGAGCCGGTTTGGCGGGCGCTGGATTGTTGCGTGCGCGGGGCGGTTTGGCCGCCGCCAGCACCGCCTGCGCCACCGGCGCTGGCACCACCTTCACCGGTGCCGGTGAAGGCGCGGGTGAGCGCATTTCCAGCGATGGGTAGAAACTCGGAAACGGTGAGGAAACGGAGTTTGCGGCGCAGGAAGGTTTTATCGCTGGTGGGGACATCGAACTCGCGGACTAGATTCTCGACGAAGACCAAATCGACTGGCCGGCCCATGGCGAAGATGCGATTGGTGCGGGGTTCCGGGATGATTTGGACGGGCGTATCCTCGCCTGAGGACGTGCCGCTACCGCCGGGTTGGACAGCGGGCGCGACGCCTGGAGGTGTTCCGGGGAGTGCCGCCCGCTGGACGCCAGCGGTTTTTTGCGCACCTTGCTGGGCGGTGAGCAACTCGGTGAGGACGGTGGCGATTTCAGTGACGTCGGCGTATTGGACTTTGATGAAACGGGTGGCTTGCACGGAGCCGGGCACGTCGATGGTTTTCTGGAGATCCACGAGGCTCTTGATGAGTGAAGCCTTCTCGGTGATGACCACGGCAGAGGCGTTCGGCACGGCGGAAATGGAGCCATAGGCACCGAATTGGCCGATGATTTGGGTGAAGATGTTCACCGCTTGGTCGGGCTTGATGTAGCTGAGGGCCATGACGTAGGTGATGACGACGTCGGTATCCGGCAAGGTGGAGTTTTCGTTGTAAACATCCACGCTTACGTTCGTCGGGCGCGGGCCTCCGGTGGCGAGCGTGAGGATGTCGAGATTTGAATCCTGCGGGTGTTGGCTGAAAACGAACCCTTCGAGCACGGCGGCTTTGCGGAGTAATTCCGCAGCCTCGGCGTAGGTGAGCGGGTCTTGTGGGGTGGCTTCTTGGAGGAATTTAAACTCGGCGGTAGCGGCGGCAGTGGTAACGATGATTCGGCGGCCGGTGTAGCGGCGGTAGAGGACGGCGAGGCCGTCACCGGTGAGTTTTTCCTCGATGATATCCTCGACGATTTTGGTATTTCCAAGGTCGGCTCCCGGGGCGGGAGCGGCATCTTTACCGGCGGGGCGTCCTGCCGCCGGGACTGGAACCGCCCCCGGAATCAACACTCCGGGAGGAGCTTCGGCGGGAGGTTGCTGCGCCGAGACGGGCAGCCACGCGAGGAAGAATAATATGAGGGATCGATGGAAGGTCATGGAGAGAGCGATGATGGATGGACGGACTAGCGCGGGGAGCGATGGTCACGACGTAGGGTGGATGATGATGATGATGGGCCGGGGCGAACTGGCTGTGAGGGAGCGACTGGTGGAACGACGCGCGGACGCGGTTGGCGCGTGGGCTCTTGGCCGGGCTGGCCCACGGGGGCGGCTCCGTGAGCGACGCCCGGAAGAAGCGGTAGTGGGGCCTTGGAGCCGCCTGGAGCGGCCGGAGCGGCTGGAGCGGCTGGAGCGGCGATCGTTAGGAGTTTTTTGTCGAAAGCGACATTGCCCGAGACCGAACCGGAGCTCATCCGGACCACGGTGCCGAGGGGATCGCCGGGTTTGCGGGTGACGCCGAGGATTTTAAAGCCCTCGCTCGGTCGGTCGGACTCGACGATGAGGCGTTTGCTTGGGTCTTTCTTGTTGAGCATGGTGACGCGGTAGCCACCGGTGACCGGGGAAACACCAAGCAGCGCGTAATCTTCCAGCGGGTCGGCCGCCGGGCCAGCGGCCTCAACCAGCGGCTTGGAGGTGAAGGGCGAGTCCATCCAGAGGCGGGTGTATTTGGACTTGGGTGCCTTTTTCGGCAAATCCGCCAAGGCCCAGCCGGTCAGGGCGAGGGCGATGATTAGGATGCGGGGCGCGGGTTTCATGGGATTGGGGATTTGAAATTTTTCAAATAGCCGGAACCGGCACGAACCATTGTTCGATGGTGGCGGTGCAGTCGATTTTCGTGTCGTCTTCTTTATTCGGGGAGATGCGGATGCTGGATGCGATGCGAAATTGCTCGGGGATATTGAGGCGGTCGAACCATTCGTAGAGATCTTTCTCATCGCCACTGACGGTGAGCTGGATTTTGGCGCGATGGTAATACTGACCGGTGGTATCGGTTTGGAGAGGTTTTTGGGTCTTGATGGTGAGGCCGGCGGTTCTGGCCTCGCGTTCGCAGAGTTGTTGGAGCTGGGTTTGGATGTCCTGATTGTCGGCGGGCTCTGGCTCGTGTTGTGCGAGCCATTCCATTTCATCCATAACTTGCTCACTGCTGGCACGGAACATCTCCGCGGTTTTGAGTTTCTGCCGGGCTTGGTCGCGCTGCAACCCAACTTCGAGCCGCTTGCTTTTGAACAACCCGATCGCAAGAAAATTGAGTATGAGAAACCCGGCGGCGGCGAAGAAGATCAGGAGTTTTTTTTCCCGGGGTGACATGGATGGCGATTTGAAATTTCAGAGGTCGGCATTGATTAAATGCCATTTGGACAAAGATTTGTCGGTCAAGGTTGGGATTCGACGGTTGGAACTTCGCCGCTGAAGACAAATTCCCAGCCGCGGGTGGATTGTGTGGGCTCGGGAGTCTGCCAGGTGAATTTGCCGAGGTCGCCGTTTTTCGAGAGCCTCAGGCTGAAGGTGTTGACGGCTTGGAGTTGAGGGGCCTCGCCCATGAGCTTGATTTCCGCTGGGCTGATATCGGCGGTCTTGAGGCGCAGCCCGCTATTGGGTGGGATGCAGGCGGCGATGCGACTGAGAATGTCCACTGGCGAATTGTTGAGGTCGACGGCAAAGGCGAGTTCGTCCCATTTCGCAATGTGCTGGGCGTAGGCCTCGCCTTCGGGGGCGGCCTGCTCCGCTTGGACGAGCAAGGCTTTGGTTTCCGACGACGCTTTCCACAAACCATAGCCGAACCAGCCGATGACACCGACGTAAATAAGGCAAACAGCCGCGACGCCGAGGATGATGTTCCGGCGGTGGAGCGCGGCGCGGCGGGCGGCGCGCACATCGGCCGGCAGGAGCTTGCTGAGGGGATCGGGCAGCACAGGCGCGGGGCGCGGCACGACATCAACCGCCACTTTGAATGCGGAGCGCAAGGCGGCCGGATTCAACGATTCGTTGGAACTCCAAATGACGACGCGGGCTGGCTCGACGTCCAAGCCCTGCATGGCCAGCTGGATGAGTGAAAGCCGGATTTCACGGGCCAAGGATTCGTCCGGCTGCGCCGCATCCACCGCCGTGGCCTGGCAATAAAGGAGTTTGCCTTGGTGAAAAACCCCGAACACCCAGCGGCCGATTTCCTTCCAGACCGCGAGGGCATCGCCCGTGATCGGGAAGGCACGAGCGGAGAGATCGAAACTTTTCGGCCCGCGCGGTGGCAGGTCGCCCTCGCCGGGGCCGCGCAGGAAGATAGAGAGTAATGCCGTGTTTTGAGCCTCGCGGGCAACGACGAAAACATCGGTGAGCTGGCCGGCCAATGGATCCGGGCGGAGCCCAAGGCGTTCGGCGTGCAGCGCGGCGAGATCCGGGAAAAGCGCGGAATCGTCACTGGTGACCCGCAGCGGCACGGCCGTGACGGATTTCACGGGAAACAACATCGTCAGATCACCCGAGGGGATTTCCGCCAGATCGGCGGCCTGCGGGATTTCCGTGGCGGCATGCAGAGCATACGCGCCACCGCCTTGGCTGGCCCAGATTTCCCACCCGGATTCGCCGGGGACGATAAGGACATGATCGGTGGATTTGCTCACGGAATGATTTCTTCGGTGCGTTCGAGGAGAGCCGGTTTGCCGGCGCGATTGCGGACAATGACGGTGATTTTGCGTTTGGCTCCCTCGGCTTGGCCAATGCTTTCAATGCGGGTAGTCGAATCGTTCACAGTGAAGCGCTTGGCGAGATCGGGCCGACCATTCACATCGATCCCTAAAAGATCAAGCGCGGCGGCGGGATTTTGAAAAGGAACGTCGTCCAAGGTATCGCGCATTCCATCGATGCCGCGGACCGTTTCCGGGATGATATCGGCTTGCTCGACCGGACATTCGGCGGCGGCGGCGATCAACTCGGGGGACGCTTCGTTGAGATCCAAGCCCCCGCCACTCCAAATGGTGAACCAGTCACGCCAATCCGGCCGCACGGCTTCGACGAGATCCATACCACGCACCAAGCGGACTTCACTCAGGTCGTAAAACGGCCGGTTGAACGGTTGGTTGATGCGCCCGGCCTTTTCGTAATCTTTCTTTTCCGCACCATTGAGCGACACGTTGTCATCGGCATCCACCCAGTCGCCAAGAGCGTCCGCCACTTCCTGCGCCTGATCAATATCGAGCCCCCAATCCGCGAAAATCGAGCTCAGCAAGGCCTTGTCGTCCGAAAGCAGGATGGCATTGATGTTGAAACGTCCACCCTCGGAAACCACCCGCACCTCAAACCCTTCGCCGGAATCTCCACCCATTTTTCGGAGCAAGGGATCCGAGCGTTTCACCACGGGATTGGAACCGACGGCGATGCCCATTTCGGCGACCTGACGGGCGCGCGAGCCGTGAATTTTGGCGGTCGCAAGTTCCATATCGAAGGAAATCACGCGCAACGCCGTCATGCAGGCCATCGCGAGAATCGCAATCAACCAAAGCACCGCCATGAGGGCGACGCCTCGGCGGGATCGATGGATGTTGGGAACGCTGGATCTCATGAGTTTTTAGAGAATCAAGGTTTCCCACCTTGCGGGACGCCGCCGGGGGTTGGGACTTGGATGCCTGGAGGCTGGATGGGGATGCCCGGTTGGTCGGATTGGCCGCCTGCCGCTGGATTCACACCTTGCCCGATTTGGCGCATGAAGACTTCCGGGTTTTGCTTGGGCGGCAGCCAGAAAACATGGCGGATTTCCTCCCCTTTTGCGCCGATCGCCATAGTCAGCTCGATTTGCAACGGCAGCCGACCCTTCACATCCCAATCATATTGCCATTCCATCGTCCGCACATCCAACAAGCGCCATTCAAAATACGCCACGTCCTGAAGCAATACGATCTCAGCAAAAGGCTCCTTCGATAAGGCACTGCTGCCAAACGTGGACTCGGAGCCCTCTAGAATTTCGTTTTCATAATAGCGCAGCACGATGTCAAGAAATCCGCTGCGCTTCTTCACGGTGGAAATTTGCACCGCCTTGGCAATCCGCTCCTGCCCGCCCCAGGTGAAACTCATCGGCACGTTCTGCAAGGTCAGATCGGACAAATAACGATTTCCAGAATCCTCCACCTTCATGTCAAAACGCGTATTGCCCGGCAACGCGGCAAACCTCTGACCCAACAGCTCAAAGAACGCCTGATTCTCCATTTCTTCGTTCTGGGTCTGCACAATCGTGTTCCCCAAGGCCAATGAGGTCCGCGCCACTCCGAACACCATGCCCACGATAATCGTCAGCAATAACATCGAAATCACCAGCTCCAACAATGTGAAACCGATCGGTCGGTATGATTGGCGGGGGGCTTTCATGGTTGATACATGCGGCCGTAGCGCCAGGTTTCCACACTGCGGTCCTGCCAAGCCCCGTTGGCATACCAGCGGGCTTGGACTTCGATGCGGAACATTTCCTGCAGGATCTGCCCCTCTTCATTTTCCATGTCCTCGATCGGGGTGATGGTGGTGAGAAGTTCGATGCCGGTTTTGCCAACTTGCGAATCGGTTTTCCCCTCTTCTAAGACCGGCAGCGAGAGCGTTTCATCGAGCGCGCTGTCGAGAATGCGCGTGATCCGGAGTTCGCTCTGAGTCAACGAGGCGGCGTCCGACATCCGGTGAAGGGCGACAGCGAATCCGGTAGCCGCCATGCCGAAAACCCCCAAGGCCAAGACCATCTCAAGGAGAAGGAATCCGCGACTTCTGGAATGGACGGTCACTTTCATCGGGCCTCAAGCTGGCTCTCGCGGATCGTCGCGGTGAGCGGGTGGTAAGTGTCCTCGGACCAACTCTTGTCGATCACCAACCGCACGGAAAGTGGTTCGCAAAGCCCGTTCGGATCGAAGCGCCAAATATGCACCGTATCTTTGAGTGTCGGCAGAAGTGCTTCGGAATTCCAGCGCCGGATCAACACTTGCATGCCGTTATCAAGCGTCAGCTCCCAGCGGTTTCCTCCGCCATCGTCCACTACCGGTTCCCCGCCGATGCGGCGTCCGCCCACGGTTCTCTTCTCGCTGCGGCCCGCCTGCGCCAGCGGCATCATGCGCACAATGCCTTCGCGAAACTCCAAGGCGTAGGGGGTTTGCTGGAGAATCGCCGTAGTCCGGGCCCGCTTGGCAAGCATCTCAATCTCGCCCGAAGCATCGCGCAAAACACGCTCGTCGGACGAATAAATCATCATCCCCACCGCCCCGCCCACCATCAGCGAGGCGATCAGCAGAACGATCACGATTTCAAGCAGCGTGAAACCGCGAGATCGGTCACTTCGGGTCCTGGCTGCTGAAGTCGTCATCGGTGCCTTCCTGCATGTCTTTGCCCTTGCTGATCAGTTCGAACTCGCTGGCAATCCTCTTGCCCGGAAAACGGTAAATATAATCAACACCCCAAGGATCCTTCGGCACCGCTTCGGAAAGTTGCGTCCAACGGCGGGGAACTGGCGAGCCGGAGGGCTTCTCCACTAGGGCCTTGAGCCCTTGCTGCGTGGTCGGGTAATTGCCGGCGTTGAGCTTGTAGGTCTTCAACGCAGCGCCGATGGCATTGAAATCCGCCTCCACCCGCTGCAGCTTGGCTCCCTCGCCCAAGCCTCCGATCAACGCAATCGAGCCGCCCAGAAGAACGGCGATGATCCCAAGCACAATGACCATTTCAAGGAGCGTGAAGCCGGCTTTGATCCGGCGACGAAGATTTGCGGCTGATGCGTTGTTTTTCATGAAAAATGGGAAGTGCGCTGCGGCCAAAGGCTTGCAGGGATGAAAACGCCGCGCGATGCAAAAGTTGTCGGGAAAATTTCAGGGTCCCTATACGCGGGATGGTCGCAAAGGGTCGCAAAGCGGGGTTGATGAAATTGAAAACGGTTGGGCATGGACTGCGTGCAGCCTGCTACCGCTTTGGCTTCGCAGCCTGCTGCGGCGAGTTGTTTGGTGGTTCGGGCATTTTTTCTACCGCAGAGACACAGAGAGGAGATGAGGTCACAGAGGAGAGTTGGGTTTCTTTCTAAAAGCCTGTCTTTTAGAATTGTTGCTTTTTCTTCCGAGCGGGGATGCCCCATGACTAGGTTGCGTTGACGAAAGATCGCGGCTTGCGCGGGAAAGGGGGTTGGCGCATTCTTTCTGCATGTCCGGATCTAAAGCATCGATTCACCGTCCCCGCCGCAGCGCGTGCGCGGACTCGGCATTGCGGGCGGAACTCGGGCGCGTCGCGCAGATGACAATCGAAGAACGTGTCAAAGCGGCGTTATCGATGCGCAAACGTTTCGACTGGCTTCAACCTGCAACAGAAAAGCGGGATTCCGCAGAAAAGTGAAATATGCAAGACGAGGCGCCAACCAACTTGCAAGTGGCAGACCAAATTGCCGGGATGCTGGCAACCTTGAACGTGCCGGTTGTGGTGATCGGTGCCGTGGCACTTGCCGCACATCGATACGTCCGCTTCACCGAGGACATTGATTTGGGCGTGATCGCCGATCTGGCACGAATGCGGGGGCTGGTGGATTCGTTGCGAAAAGCGGGATACTCCGCCATATTTCACGAGCCCGATGGGGATGATCCGCTGGGCGGAGTCATTGATGTTTCAGGAGCCTTCGGGCTCGTGCAAATCATCAGCTTCGAAGACCGCTTTCCGGCAGTGATCCGCGATGCACTCGATGGTGAGGATACGCGAATTCACCCTGGAAGTATGCTCAGGATCATGCCCATCCCGCAGCTTGTAGCCCTAAAACTCTATGCTGGCGGATGGAAATCCCACGCGGACATCGTCGAATTGCTCCGGCGGAACCCCGAGGTGAATGTGGACACGATCCGTGAAACTTGCCGGAAGTATCGTCTTCGAGGTTTGGACAAGGTGCTGAAGGATTTACAGTAAAACAGTGAATTCAAAAAACAGGCTTTTAGTCAGATTTCTCGCGCGACCGATCAGCACTGACGGGAAGAATTTGAACCGCCAACGCGGAGCGAGTATTAGCGAGCTTGGAAAAACATGGCGCAGCCGAAATCGGCATAGCCGCAGGCAACACGCCAAGAGCGCCAAGGAGCTCTACATGGCAATTCAGCAGATTCTTTATTAATTGCATGGCCCTTTGCATGCTCAGCTCTCAACTTACAATGGCCTCTTCCTAAAATTTGTGAAATCGAGGGGCAAAATAATCTTACCACCATTGATTTCGACATATTCCGCCAAGGCCTGCAGAGACCAGCGCAAAATAGTCGCAGAACTCACGTGGTAACGGGCCGCAAGTTGCTCGAGCTTTGCCATTTCATGATCTTCAAAGCGAACCGTGATGCCTTTTTTGTCTTTTTTGGAATGCACTCCTATATAGTTAATGCGATTTTAAGGAATGCTCAATAATTTTTCTTGCTCGCGGTGCAAAACGGTGCAAAACGGTGCGCATGAAAACGGTGCGCATAAATTTGGCAGACGATGACATCGTTCTTCTGGAGAAGGCTCGTTCATTGGGCTTCCACTCCGCAAGTGAGGTGGTTCGTTGCGCGGCGCTCTCGCTGATCCAATCCAGCGGGGGAAATTTCATGACGGACTTTGATCGATGCCCGCCGGCTTCATCCCATCTCCCGATTGAGCCAACAACAGAACCCCACCGCTTGGAAAATCGAGCAGGGCAGGGGGCTGAGCCAAACCGGCTGCCGGTCGCTTGCACGAGCTACAATCGATCTCCCTCCATTCTCACCCTATCTCACCAAGACCACTCTGTTCCTGTGGAAAAAGCCGGAACCATTAACGAAAACAACAAGTAAAAACAACTGCATTACCATGAAACCAAAAAAATACAACCAGTTCCTGGCTCTCACAGCGGCTGCCATAACACTAAGCGCTATGGCTAATGTTAAGGGCGCGGAAATGACCAATGTGGATACAAGTCACGCACAGAGCGTCTCTAACTTAACACCTTTCTTAAACGGAGGGCTGCCTACCGCAATCCAAACTGTGATTGACAATATCGCCGGGTATAAAGCGCTAGAGGATGGAAAGCTCACCACCTTAAGTCAGGCTGAAAAAGAAGCTCAGAAAGCAGTAGATGACAAAAACCAAGAAATAACTGACAAGGGTATACAAATTGGAGACCTCATCGCAGCCGACCCTTTGGATCCCCAGATTGTGATCGAGCAGGGAAACCTGGAGACCCTTCAAGGCGAACTCCCTGATCTGAACACGACTCTGGCCGGTGCCAAGGCAGATGTTCAGAACTCGGTAAACAAGGTCACCCTCTACGACCAGTGCCTCAAGTCTCCGATCAAGAGTGCGGAGACTGCCGTCAAGGATGCTAGATCGGTTCTGGATAACGCAATCAAACAATATGGATCTGGCGGCGACAAGAATGACACGAACTATGCTGCCACGAAAAGCTCGGGCCTTCAGAGTGTTATTGATAAAATCAATTCAGTAACCGCCGGTAACCAGGACGGTATCACTACGGCCATCACCGATGCCGACAGCGCGTTCACCGCAATCGGTGCCGCCGATGCGACTGTGGCTGACATTCAGGCATTGGTTGGCGTGATTGATGCGCAGCTTCCCACTCTTCCTCCCATATCGGATGCTGACAAGACCACCGTTCTTGATACGGTTCTCAACGGTTCGTATGAGCGCAACGCTATCGATCTCAATACGACCGATATTACAGCGCTTGATGCACAGGTCAACGACGCAAGCACAGGTCTTGCTGCGACCAAGGCGATTGCAGATGGCACGAAAGCGAAAGTTGACAATGAAACGACAGGTCTTGCTGCGACCAAGGCGATTGCAGATGGCACGAAAGCGAAAGTTGACAATGAAACGACAGGTCTTGCTGCGACCAAGAAGATCGCAGATGACGAAGTTGTAGCCCGCACTGCTCTCATCCGCCGTGAGTCAGATGGCATTCATATTGGTGAGAACTCACTCATTACAAATGAGGTCGGAGGTGTTCAGCAGCTATTCGCTGAAGATGTTTTGGGCGCGGCGATCGACATCAATGTCACCAACGGATCCGATCTGCGTGTCAATGGTGTGAGTGTTGCAACCGATGCCGATGTAACGACCGAGCGCAATGCTCGCATTGCCGCGGACAACAGCATTCGCTCGGAATTCGCTGCTGCGGACAAGAATCTACGCAACGACATCGACACCAACACTCGTGGTATCGCCATGGTTGCGGCTATGACCAACACCACCATTCAGCCCGGCATGACCCACGGGGTTGACTTCAACATCTCCCAGTTCGAGAGCGAAACTGGCTTTGCCTTCGGTTATGCGCACCGCATCAACGAGAATGTCCAAGTTCATGGCTCCGCTGCTTCCACGGCTGATTTTGACGAATCGGTTGGCCGCCTCGGTGTCAGCTTCCAGTGGTAATTTGAATTTGCAGTAGTATATAAGCAATAAAATCGGGACGCAGCACTTTTTCGGAGCTGCGTCCCGAATCTTATTAGGCCTGAAATATGATGAGAACTAACGCATCAAAATCCGTTCAATTATGGAACCATGAAATCATGTTGCAAAGGGTTTTCATAGCATTCATCGCCGGTCTTTTTCTGGTGTCATGCTCCACCCAAAGCACTCTCAAAAAAGCGCCTATCGACAGGGCACAATTCAGTTACACGGCATTATGCCGCACACCGAGATCGGCATTACCCTATCAGATCTATTTTTTCCCACCGCTTCTCTCTGATAACAAGGGTCGTCCAAAGCAGTCTATGAAACCGATGGTCGACTCCAGCGGCGGGATAACCGGCTGGCAGACTCCCTCCGAAAAGTCCCAGCGCTTTCTAGGGCACCTCACTAGGCAAGCCACGAAGTCTGGCTATCAGGTGGTGACTTTCAAGGATGTGCTGGCGATTAAAGATCCGCATTCGATTTTGATCGTGAGCAGTTTTTACTCCGAGCCACAGCAGATGAAAAATACCAAGCCGGGACCGCCCGACCAGTTTTTTCTCTGCAAACTCAAGGGCAGTACTTTTGATCTGAACCTGAATCCTGCAACCAGCCGCAACATTGCGAATGTGGATGGAGCCACGGTTTTTTACAAGCATCAGGATATTCATTCGATCGAGCAGAAAAGCCTCGAGGCAAGTGCAAGTTGGCTAGGAGACGATGTTTCGGGATTGGTTTCCATCATGCCATGAATGAGTTGTGTCCTATTTCGCTGTTAGCCAAACCCATCATTCTCGACCGCTATCGCCGAGCATAATCAATGGCGGAAATGCTTCCGGGATAGGGCCGGCCGGCCGATGTGACTGTGAACGTCACCTTTTCAATAGCCTTAGCGTTTCAGGCAGGCCCATCGCCTCGATGCCGTCGCCCATCGAGAACGCCGTGTCCGTGCCACAGACGACGAGACAGCGCTCGGGATCGAGATCCTCGCGAGCATGATGGAAGCCGCGTTCCAGTTTGGGCGAGCGCCCGCGCTTGATTTCCAGCGCCCATGGCTTGCGGTGACCCGGCAGCTCGAGAACCAGATCGATTTCCGCACCTGCAGCACTGCGATAGAACGAGGCGCGGGCCCCTTCCGGAAGGTTGGTGATGATGTTTTCGATGACAAAGCCCTCCCAACTCGCTCCCATTCTAGAGTAACCGAGCAGATTTTCCATGGTTTCGATCCCCAAGAGGTGATGGAGCAGGCCGCTGTCGCGCAGATAGATCCGTGGTGATTTCACGAGGCGCTTGGAAGTGTTTGCGTGCCATGGATCGAGCCGCCGGAGCAGGAAAAGGTCCACGAACAGGTCGATGTAAGACGCGAGGGTTTTGCCGGAAACGGCGAGACTGCGGGCGAGTTCGGCCGCGTTGAGCAGTCCGCCGTGCTCGTGAGCGAGCATCGACCAGAAACGACGCAAGGTTGCCGCCGCGATGCGCGGGCCGAGCTGGGGGATGTCCCGTTCAAGATAACTGCGGATAAATGCTCCGCGCCAACGGGAGCTGCGCACGTCATTCGGCGCCATAAAACTGTCGGGGAAGCCGCCCCGCAGCCAAAGATCCTCCATCCGCTCCTCCCCCACTTCCGCCACGGTCAATCCCGCAAGCTCCACGCGGGCCAGCCGCCCCGCAAGGCTTTCGCTGCTCTGACGAAGAAGATCGATGGATGCCGAGCCGAGCAGCAGAAATTGCCCTGATCGGCGGCCCTTTCTCTTTGCTTGATCGATCACACTCCGCAACACGGGAAACAGCTCGGGAACGCGGTGAATCTCATCGAGAATCACCAGCTTGTCCCCGTGACGGGAAAGGTAGTCAACGGGGTCCGCCAGCTTTGCCAAATCCGCTGGATGTTCCAAATCGAGATAAAGCGCGCCCGTTTTCCTTGCGATTTCGAGTGCCATGGTGGTTTTCCCCACCTGCCTAGGACCCAGCACCGCAAGAGCCGGAAATTGGTCGAGCAGTTCCTCTGCCTGTGCTTGAATCAATCGCGGAAACATCCTTGTAATCATGGATCAAAACTCCATGATTGCAAGGTTAATCCACACAGATATACCAAGGTGCGCTGACAACACTTCGCCCGACTGCGGTTCCCACGTGGGATTGGTGGAGCCGTCCTTGGCTGCTGGACGTGTTTCGTGATGAATTGCGGTGAAAAACCTCTTCACTTTCCCTAATGGAGTCACCCTAGGGAAAATTTCCGCGCAGCATTGTCCCGCTTCCGCCTTGCCAGCCCGGCCCGTTTCGCCCACCCCTTGTGCCTGCCAATATCATGAACAACGTCCTTATCATCGGAGCCGGCGGAGTCGGCAATGTCGTCGCCCACAAATGCGCCATGGTTCCCGAAGTCTTCGGCGAAATCACCCTCGCCTCACGCACTGTTTCCAAGTGCGACGCCATCGCCGCAGCCGTCAAACAACGCACCGGCCGGACCATCGCCACCGCCCAGGTGGATGCCGATAACCCCGAGGAAACCGCCGCCCTCATCCGCAAAACCGGCGCGAAACTCCTGATCAACGTCGCCCTGCCCTACCAAGACCTCCACCTCATGGAGGCCTGCCTCGCCGCCGGATGCGACTACCTGGACACCGCCAACTACGAACCGAAGGATGTCGCAAAATTTGAATATTCCTGGCAATGGGCTTACCAAGACCGCTTCGAAAAAGCCGGCCTCTCCGCCTTGCTCGGCTCCGGATTCGACCCCGGCGTGACCAATGTTTACACCGCTTGGGCGCTCAAACACCACTTCGATGAAATCCACACACTCGACATCATCGATGTGAATGGCGGCAACCACGGCAAGGCCTTTGCCACCAATTTCAACCCAGAAATCAACATCCGCGAGGTCACCGCCGAGTGCCGCCATTTCGAAAACGGCACTTTCGTGGAAACCCCGCCGATGTCCCTCCACCAACCCTTCACCTGCCCGCAGGATGTCGGCACCTACGAGATTTACCGCATGTATCATGAGGAACTCGAATCGCTCGTAAAACACATCCCCACCATCCAACGCGCGCAATTCTGGATGTCGTTCTCGCCCAATTACTTGAAACACCTCGAAGTGCTCGGAAACGTCGGCATGACTCGCATCGATCCCGTCATTTACAACGGAGTCGAAATCATCCCCCTCCAGTTCCTCAAAGCGGTCCTCCCCGACCCCGGCGACCTCGGAAAATCCACCAAAGGCCGCACCTGCATCGGCAACGTCATCACCGGCCTCAAGGACGGAAAATTCAAAGCCATCTACGTTTACAACATCTGCGACCACGAAGCCTGCTTCGCCGAAGTCGGCTCCCAAGCCATTTCCTACACCACCGGCGTCCCCACCATGATCGGTGCCAAACAACTGCTCGCCGGATCCTGGCGGAAACCCGGGGTCTGGAATATCGAGCAACACGATCCGGACTCGTTCATGGCCGATCTCAACACCCACGGCCTCCCATGGCAATGCATCGAGTTGACACGCGAGCAAGCCGGGGCCTTTGTTGTGGCTTGATCTCACACCCATTGAAAAACAACACTCCCGCAAGCCGTTACCATGACTTGTCACATCCGATATGATTGAAACCACCGAGCGCCTGATCCTGCACCTCGAAAAGAGCAGACAAGGAGCCGAGCCCCCGATCTGTGCCATCGACACCGAGGCGGATAGCCTTCATCGCTACCGGGAATCCCTCTGCCTCGTTCAATTCGCGGTCCGGGGCGATTCCGTCCTCATCGATCCGCTCGCCATCGAAGACCTCAGCCCACTCGGCGCATACCTCGCCGAGGCCACCGTCTGGATGCATGGCGCGGATTACGACATGACCATGTTCAAACGCCAATTCGGCGCACTTCCCGCCGTGGTCTATGACACCCAAATCGGCGCCCGATTGCTCGGCGCACGCCGCTTCGGCCTCGGCGATCTGGTGAACCAATACTTCGGCATCGAACTCTCGAAATCCTCCCAAAAAGCCGATTGGGGAAAGCGCCCGCTCTCCCCCAAAATGATCGAATACGCCCTCAATGACGTCGATTATCTGCTCGAAATGGGCGATATGATCGTCGCCAAACTCAAGGACCTCGCCCGCTACGATTGGTTCGAAGAAAGCTGCAGCGCCGCCCGCCAAAAAGTCCTCGATCGCGATGACTCAAAAGAGGAAGTCTGGCGCATCTCGGGCTCCGGCAAGCTCGACCGCCGCGGCCTCGCCTTCCTCAAAGCCCTCTGGCAATGGCGCGACGTCGAAGCCGCCGCATGGGACCGCCCCTCGTTCATGGTCGCTCCCAACCGCGAAATTCTCGCCTGGAGCATCGACCTCGCCGCCGGAAAACGCATTTCACTCCCCCACCATTTCCGCCCGGATCGCATGAAACGCTTCCGCACCGCCCTCGCCGCCGCCGAAGCCCAAACCGAAACCGAATGGCCGCAACGCCCGCCCAGCAATCGCAGAAAACGCGACAAAGATTTCGAACGCAAGGTCGATGACCTCATCAAACTGCGCGAAACCGCCGCCGGAAAACTCGACATCGAGGGCTCCCTCATCGCCCCACGCGCCGTCCTGGAATGCCTAGCTGCAGAAGACGCCAAGCCCTCAGACCTGCTCCTGAATTGGCAGCTCGAATGCCTCGGGTTCGAAGAATCCTAGGGAAGTAAGGACCGCGTTCATTCTAAACGCTATGTATCACGGACATTCTGTCCGCTTCTCACGGCCTTGTCACAACGTAGCGCTGGCTAAGCTGTCGGAGCGCGTGCATTCTGCGCGCTGTTGGATGACGGACATACTGTCCGGCGCGTCGCTGCGCGGAAGACGGGTGACAGAATGTCCCCCGTCCGGCAGCCGACAAAATATCGGCGCTCCTTGCCGGAGCGCGTGCATTCTGCGCGCTGTTGGATGACGGACATACTGTCCGGCGAGTCGCTTCGCGGAAGACGGGTGACAGAATGTCCCCCGTCCGGCAGCCGACAAAATCTCGGCGCTCCTTGCCGGAGCGCGTGCATTCTGCG
>CAIXKE010000042.1 GCA_903919975.1 Akkermansiaceae bacterium
GCTTTTCCACCCGTTTCGCAAGCTCTGGGTTCTCGATCATTCACCAAAGTTAACATGGCCCCCAATTCTCGGCCATTTTACGTTGAAATCTGTCTAGTTTTGCTCCGGCGAAAAATCCAGTTTTGAACCAGCGCCGACACGGCGGGTGGAATGGCTTGCATGGGCTTGTCATACGTGCGAGGCATGAATGCGTCATTGAGTATGCATCAACCTCTAAAACCCGAGTCATCCGCAAGCTCTGCGGAAGCTTCCATCCGTTACTCCGGCATGATGCCTCAGAGAGGTTGGCCGGCGCGCAATCTGCGTTTTTTGCGGCATCGCGTCGTGCCAGGCATCTTTCGACGGGCCGACGGCGATGTGCTTGAACCCGTGCTTGCCGCGCCGGAGGCGGACAAGGTGCGTATCACTTGGATCGGCCATGCCTCGTTCTTTTTGCAATTCGCGGGACACTCGGTGATCGTCGATCCCAACTGGGCGAAATGGCACGGCCCGGTCAAGCGCTTCCGCCGCCCCGGACTAAATCTGCACGGCTTGCCGGAAGTCGATCTGGTGCTTGTCACCCACGCGCATTTTGACCATCTCCACAAGCCCAGCCTGAAAATCCTCAAGGCCAGTGAAGGTATCATTGTTCCGCTTGGTAGCGGGTCGCTCGTGCGCAAACTCGGGTTTCCCGCCACTCATGAAATGCGTGTCTGGGACGAGCTGCAATTCGATAAACTCGAAATCATCCACACCCCGTCCCACCATTGGGGCGCGCGCTTTATCCATGACATCCACCGCGATTACGGCGGCTACATCGTGAGGACCGACGGCAAGAGTGTTTTCCATTGCGGGGACAGCGCTTATTTTGACGGTTTTGCGGAAATTGGTCGGCGGTATGAGATCGACATCGCGCTGATGCCCATCGGGGCCTACGACGCGCCGAGCGGGCGTGACGTCCACATGAACCCTGAACAAGCCGTGCGCGCCTTCGCGGATCTCGGGGCGAAAATCCTCATTCCCATGCATTACGGCACTTTTCCGTTAGGTAACGAACCGCACCACGAACCAGTGGACCGTCTCCTCGCCGAGGCCGATCGCCTTGGCATCAGTGAGCAAATCCTGATCGCGGAGGAAGGTGTCGGCATCGAATGGTGAGCCCTTTTTTGGAACAAACTTGTCGGTTGCCCCTCTTATTCCCATGAAACACCTCCTGCTTGGCTTTCTCGCCATCCTACCGCTTGTCTCCTCTTGCGAACCTGAAAAAAAAGCCATGCCTCAGCACGCCACGCCATCCATTGAAGTTCCCGCCGGAGCCGAGACCGCCACGCTCGCCGGTGGTTGTTACTGGTGCCTCGAAGCCGCATATCGCCAACTTGACGGCGTTCACTCCGTCACCTCCGGCTTCATGGGTGGCCCCGAGAAAAACCCAAGTTATGAGGAAGTTTGCAGTGGTGCTACCGGCCATGCGGAGGTGGTGCAGATCGTCTTCGATCCGCAAAAAATCACTTACGAAAAACTCCTCGCCTGGTTCTGGGATCTTCATGATCCCACCACGCTCAACCGCCAGGGGAACGACATCGGCCGACAATACCGGTCCGCGATTTTCTATCATTCCGAAGCCCAGCAGAAAATCGCGGAGGCATCCAAAGCCGCCGCCGCGAAAAATTTCAAGGATCCCATCGTCACCGAGATTACCAAGTCGGCCGAGTTCTACCGCGCCCCGGATGGGCACCAAGACTACTACTTTCAAAACAAATCCAAGAACCCGTATTGCCGATTTGTCATTGAGCCCAAGCTGAAGAAACTCAAGCTCGACCACTGAGGTGCCTGAATGAGGTTTAGGGCGTGATTTTCCGCCGCTATGAGCTCGGTATGGGATTTTTGGGATAGGGTATCCGGTCGGCGGATTTGCATATGATAGAGTGAGCGTAATCACTGGCTTGCAAGTTTCCCGCTAGGTGTATTAGATTTGCGCGGTAAAGCCGATCAAACATTCATGAAAATCGTTTTCCGCGTGAATTACCAGACCGTGCCCGGGCAGTCGCTGTGGGTGAAACTCGCGACGGTGCTGGATGGCAGCGACGCGCTGATCGAGCAGATTCTGCCGATGCGTTGGATCAATGAAAGGCAATGGGAGGCGGTGCATATGGTGCGTGCGACCTGCCGTCTGCGCCTGGAATACGTCTATCAGCTTCAGGATGAACGGAATGGAATGGAACTCGAAGAATGGGATGGACCACGGATCGCGATAGCGGATGCGGTTTCTCATAAAGCTTTGTTGCTGGAGGACACGTGGTGCTCGGCGGGCACGGTGGACTACGCGTTTGAAACCAAGGCATTCAAGGCGATTTTACCGATGCGTGGTCCGTTTGCGGATCCGCTCACCCCGGTGGGAGCGAACCATACGTTCCAACTTCGGATGTCGGCGGTGCCGAAGGGCATGTTGCTTTGTTTGTTGGGGAGCGCCAAGGAAATCGGTGCTTGGGGATGGCATCACGCGGTGCCGATGCAAGAGGTGTCGGCGAATGTCTGGCAGGTCCGTCTGCATCTTCCCGCGGGTGAGAGGATCGAATACAAATACGGGCTTTTCAATCCCACGCTTGGATGTGTGGTGAGCCTTGAAACCGGCGAAAACCGCATGTTGGAGGCTCATCTTTTGGCTTCCCGCCAGTGGACGGTGGTGCGTGATGAATGCTACCGCCGTGACGGTAATTCGCTGCATCGCGCGGCCGGGGTGGCGATTCCGGTGTTTTCGCTGCGCGGCGAGCAAAGCCTAGGGGTTGGCGAATTCGCGGATCTCAAGCCCTTGGCGGATTGGGCGGGCGAAGTGGGATTGAAGCTCATCCAAATCCTGCCGGTCAACGACACCACCTCGTCTCATGATTGGACGGATTCCTATCCGTATTCAGCCATCAGCATCTTCGCGCTGCATCCGCTCTATCTGCGCATCGAGGATTTGAGTTATGCCATGCCGGCGGGTTTTGCCGAGGAGTTGGATGCCGCCCGCGAGTGGCTCAATACCATGGAACACGTGGATTATGAGGAGGTGATGAAGGTGAAAATCCAACTCACTCGCCAGATATTCACCAAACACCGGAAAGCAATCATCGCCAGTCCGGGCTTCCGGGACTATCTGCAGGATCATCGCGAGTGGTTGCTGCCCTATGCCGTCTTTTGCGTGAAACGCGATGAGTTCCAAACGGCGAATTTCAGTCAGTGGGGAGAATGTGCGGTTTTCGACCGCGAGCGGGTGGCCGCCATGGGCGATCCTGCGCATCCCGAGTGGGCGGAGGTTTCCTATCACATTTGGCTGCAATACGAACTGGACCGTCAACTCTCAGACGCCGCGGCGCACTTGCATCAGCGGGGTGTGGCGCTCAAGGGCGACCTGCCGATCGGCATCGATCGCGAATCGGTGGACGCGTGGTCCGCGCCGCACTTGTTCAACATGGATTCCCAAGCCGGCGCACCGCCGGATGCCTTCTCGATCAAAGGTCAGAACTGGGGGTTTCCAACCTATAACTGGGAGGTGATGCGTGAGGATGGCTATGCATGGTGGCGTTCGCGTTTCGAGCATCTCAGCCGCTATTTCGACGCCTATCGAATCGATCACATCCTCGGATTTTTCAGGATCTGGCAGGTTCCTTGTGATCAAGTGGAGGGAATCATGGGCTGGTTCGAGCCCGCGCTGCCAATCCGCATCGAGGAATTCCGCGAGCGAAAAATTCCTTTTGATTACGATCGATTCTGCCGTCCGCACATTCCTACGAACGCCCTGTGGGGGCATTTCGGTGAGACGGCGACCGAGGTCGTGCAGCGGTTTTTGGAGCCTTGGGGAAGTGATGGCTTCCAGCTTCGGAAGTTTGTTTCCACGCAACGCCGGATCGTCGATCACTTCGCCACCTTGCATGTGGAGGATCCTGCGGAGCTAGCGCGCCTGGAGCGGATGCGCCAAGGATTGTTGGATTGTGCGAGCGACGTGTTGTTCTTCGAGGTTCCGGGTTCGAACGGCACGCAGTTTCACCCACGCTGCTTGATGCAGATGACGCATTCGTTTCAGGATCTTGAGGAGCCGATGAAGGAACGGGTGGACGCGCTCTACACCGATTATTTTTACCGCCGACAGGATGGTTTGTGGCAGGCCAGGGGCTATGAAACGCTCCCTGCGATGCGGCGGGCGAGTTCGATGCTGCTCTGCGGCGAGGATTTGGGTATGGTGCCCGCCTGCGTGCCGGGCGTGCTCAGAGAACTCGGAATCTTGTCCTTGGAAATTCAGCGAATGCCGAAATCGTCGGATGTTGATTTCAGCGATCCCGCCAAAGCTCCCTATTTAAGTGTGGTGAGTCCGTCCACTCATGACATGCCGAGCTTGCGCGGGTGGTGGCGCGAAAACCCGCAAGTAACGGCGAGATTCGCGTGGCAACATCTCGGCGTGGCCTTCCCGCCTGCGGATCTCACCGGAGACCTCGCGGAGAAGATTCTGCGGGAACACCTCGTGTCTCCTGCGATGTGGGTGGTTTTCCCACTTCAGGATTTGCTGGCCATTGATGAGGACCTCCGCAATCCGGATGCCGATGCCGAGCGCATCAATGTCCCGGCCATCATGCCGTATTACTGGCGCTACCGCATGCATTTGGGCCTCAATGAACTCGCGGCGGCGGATGCCTTCAACAGCCGGATTGCCCGCTTGCTTGAAGAAACAGGCCGGAGCCACAACAAACAGTGATGATTTTTCAGGAAGGGATGCCTCCGATCTGGCTTTTTTAGAACTTTTTCGCTAACGGCGCACCGA
>CAIXKE010000043.1 GCA_903919975.1 Akkermansiaceae bacterium
CCCATTCCCTTTCTTTCCACCGCCCACCGCCTCGCCATAACTGCTCCAGCGATAATCCGCCGGATCCTGCACCATCCCCGCCCTAACCGGATTCAAATCGATATACGCCGCCATCGTCCGCGCCGCCACACCACTTTCCACAATCACGCTCTTGAAGCGTTCTTCCCACAGCGTGCCGGTGCGCGAATGCATGCGGTTGAACCATTTGGTGAAGCGTTCCAGCAAGGACTTCATAAACTCACTCAAATCATGCATCCGCCGGGTGAAACGACTGCGGATTTGTTCCACCCTTCGCGCAGCCTGCTGCTGCGCCAGCAACAATTCCTCAGCCGGAGTCAATGGCACGCCCATCTCCTCCACCGGCGGCATTTCAAATTCACCCCGCGCGCGCACAATCCCTGCAACTTCCATTTCCTTCACAATCTCCCCCACCTGCACCTCGCTGTAAAAGACGCCCAACCGTTCCAGCAATTCCTGATCCGAGATCCCACCCTCTGGCATCGGCGACACTTCCAGCAATAGATGGAAGTGATTGGACATCAGGCAATAAGACAGCACCCGACAGCCCGTGAACTTCTCGCACATCCGCATGAGCATCCGGAAATGCTCGCGTTCATCCACCTCCAACACAAAGTCCCGCCCCACCACCCGCGAGATCGTGTGGTAAATCACCGGCTTCGTCCGTGAATCCTTCCACGGAACGATCCATCGCTTACGGTTGTTCACGCTCATTGCAGGGGCAGATTACCCGTCATTAGCGGGATAGCGAGGAAATTCTTACAAAAAGCCTGTCTTTTTGAATTCCGAATACGATCAAAGATGCAGACAAAGGGGGCGAATCCGGCAAGCCGCAGTCTATTTAACAGCATGCCTTTCCGTGATCCCGATGGAGACATCAACACTCGAGAATCCGGCAAGCCGCAGTCTATTTAACAGCATGCCTTTCCGTGATCCCGATGGAGACATCAACACTCGAGGAGGACTCGTGGCCGCTTGGGGAGATTCTCCGGCAGCCCACCCGCGCGGCGCTTAAGCGCGCGCTTCGAGCGGAGTGTAGGAGCGGAGCGTTTCGCCGGTGTAGATTTGGCGGGGACGAGCGATGCGGCTGTCTGGATCTTCCATGACTTCCTTGAAGTTGGCGATCCATCCAGGCATGCGGCCGATGGCGAACATCACGGTGAACATGTCCATCGGGATGCCGATCGCACGCATGATGATGCCGCTGTAGAAATCGACATTTGGATAGAGTTTGCGGGATATGAAGTATTCGTCGTGAAGGGCGATTTCTTCGAGTTTCTTTGCGATATCGAGCAAGGGGTCGGATTTGTGCAGCTGGGCGAGGACTTTGTCGCATTGCTGTTTGATGATGACCGCGCGTGGATCGAAGTTTTTGTAAACGCGGTGACCGAAGCCCATCAGGCGGCGATTGCCGGTCTTGTTTTTGACTTCGTTGAGGAATTTCGTGCCATCATCGCCCTCTTTGTGGATTTCCTCGAGCATTTCGAGCACGGCTTGGTTGGCACCGCCATGAAGCGGGCCCCAAAGCGCGCAGACGCCGGCGGAGGCGGAGGCGAACAGGTTGGCACGACTGGAGGCGACCATGCGCACCGTGGAGGTGGAGCAATTCTGCTCGTGATCGGCATGAAGCAGGAAAATGAGATCGAGCGCCTTGACGATCTCCGGCTTGAGTTCGCAATCCTCACCGGGATAAGGCGAGAACATCATGTGAAGGAAATTCGCCGTGTATTTGAGATTGGTTTTCGGATAAATCGTGGGCAAGCCGTGGGCTTTGCGGTAGGAGAACGCTGCGATGGTGCGGACTTGGGAAATGAGACGGGCCGCATGGTAGGGGAAACGTGACTCACGCTTGGAGATCAGGTTCGGATGGTAGGAGGAGGCCGCGTTGATCATCGCGGAGAGGATCGCCATCGGGTGAGCGGTGGCCGGGAAGTTTTCGAAATGAAACCGCATGCCTTCATGCAACATTTGGTTTTCCGAAAGCATGTTGGAGAACTCGACGAGTTGCGTCCGCGTGGGCAACGACCCGTAAATCAGAAGATAGGAAGTCTCGATGAAGGTGCTTTTTTCAGCAAGTTCGGCGATGTCGTAGCCGCGGTAGCGAAGGATTCCTTTTTCCCCATCAATGAAGGTGATTGCGCTCTCGCAGGAGCCGGTATTTCCATATCCGGGGTCGAGCGTAATGCAGCCGGTAGCGTTTCTGAGTGAGGAAATGTCAATTCCCACTTCGCCCTCAGAGCCGACGATCGTCGGCAATTCGAGAGGTTTTCCATCAATGTTCAGTTCCACGGTTGGCTTCATGTGCCGAGAAAGTAAGCAGGTTGATTTCCGATACGCTAGTTTTGATTAACACGAATTTCTTCCGGCTCCCCATGGAGCATCACTTGCTCATTCGCCGACGTCGGGGTATGAGCCGAGAAGTTTGACCAGCGAGCAGTGGCGACCGAGCTCCCCGAGAGCTTCGGAGACCTTGGGATCATCGCAATGCCCCGCGAGATCCACGTAGAAGATGTATTCCCAATCCCTGCGTTTCGAAGGGCGGGATTCGATTTTCGAGAGATTGATATGGAATTGGTCGAAGGCTTTGAGCGCATTGACCAGCGAGCCGGGGCGGTCGTGGATGGCGAAAAGAATCGAGGTGCGGTCGTTGCCGGTGGGCGGGCAGGTTTTCTCGCCGATGACCAGAAAGCGGGTGGTGTTGGTGCTGCGGTCTTGGATCGATTCTTCGAGCAAAGTAAGACCATACATCTCCGCGGCGAGGCGTCCGCCAAGGGCTGCAGCTCCCTGGGATGCCTGATCACGGGCAATCTGGGCAGCCTTGGTGGTGGAGGAAACCTCGACGAGCTCGGCTTCGGGAAAATGTTTGAGAATCCAGGAACGGCACTGGCCGAAGACTTGCGGATGGGAGTAGAGGATCTTGATTTGGTCTCGAGGAATCGCGGCCATGAGGCCGTTTTCAATGCGCAGCAGGATTTGCGCGCAAATATGCAGCGGCGAGTCGACAAACAAATCAAGCGTATGGGAAACCGCGCCTTCTGTGGAGTTTTCGATGGGAACCACGCCGTAATCCGCCGTGCGGCGGGCAACCTGATCGAAAACATCGGAGAAATTCGGTTGCGGCGAATAGTTCACCGAATGGCCGAATTTTTTGATGGCCGCCTGATGCGTCCATGTCCCTTCCGGGCCGAGGTAGGCGATTTTGAGATCGTCCTCGAGCGCGAGTGCGGCAGACATTATTTCGCGGTAAATCGCGCGAATGGATTTTTCCGGCAGGCGGCCTTGATTCATCTCGATGAGGCGCTTGAGCAATGCTTCCTCCCGCTCGGGGGCATAGATTTGCAGGCCTTCACGTTTTTTGACGACGCCCACCTCATGAACGAGATCGGCGCGACGGTTGAGGAGGTCGAGCAAGTCGTGATCGAGGGTGTCGATCTGGCGGCGGATGTCGTCGAGATTCACGGAATGATTGGGGTTCAGGCTTCGATTTGGGTTTCATCCGCAGCATTTCCAGCTGCCGCCGCGGGGGCTCCGATGGCACCGAGCGCGAGTTGCTGCTCGGCCTCAGGGACGGGGGCAACGGTCTCGGGATCCGGCAGTTTCACTTTGCGGAGCTCGGAGGCGTTCGGCAGATCGTCGATGGAACGGATGCCGAAATGCTCGAAAAACAAGTCGGTGGTTTCATAAAGCAAAGGCCTGCCCGGAAGTTCGGCGCGGCCGCCGATGCGGATCAGGTCGCGGTCGAGCAATTTCTGGATCATGCCGTCACAAGCGACACCGCGAACAGCCTCGATGGCGGCTTTGGTGATGGGCTGGCGGTAGGCGATGATGGCGAGGGTTTCCATCGCCGGGCCACTCATGCGCTCGGGTTTGCGGCCTGGGAAAAGCTGGCGGACGAAGTCGCCGTATTCAATCCGAGTGAAGAGTTTCCAGCCTTTCGGCCGCTCCAAGACAGCGAACGCCCGTTGGCTTTGCTGGTAGGACTCGTTGAGCTCACCAATCGCCCTGGCGACTTGATCCGCAGAGGTTGCGGCCAGTGCCGTGAGCCAGTCGGGCAAGAGCGGCGGCTCCTTGCCCTCCTCGGTCTCACGGACTCGGACATCTTCGGCCTCGGCCACGCGGGCACGGACCAACCTCGCGATTTCCTCTGAGGGAAGCGGGTTTTGTGAGGCGATAAGAAGGGCTTCGACGATGGCGCTGAGCTGCATGGCGGGGCCGCACCATAATCACCCAAACCGACATTTCAAGCTTCCTGCGGGAAACCATGAAATGTAATATTTCGCTCCTAGTGAACTTTCGCCTTGATGGTAACGCCGGAACGGGCTAACCCACCGCGCTCTTCACACCCGCGAGGTCATCATTTCGCGGCAGGAGGGAAAATTTCATATCACCCGCTTCCTCACCCCTGCTCCATGGCCGCGAAGAAAAACACCTCGAAGCCCGCTTCCTCCAAAGGGAAAGCCGCTCCCGCCGTTAAATCCACGAAATCCGCTCCTGCGGTAAAAAAAACCGTGGCCAAGACGAAGGCAAAAGCGACGCCGCCAAAGAAAGCAGCACCGGTGAAGAAAGCTGCACCGGTGAAGAAGGCTGCTCCTGCTAAGAAAGCCGCTCCTGCTAAGAAACAGACTCCTGTAAAGAAGCCTGCTCCTGCAAAGAAATCCGCTCCTGCAAAGAAATCCGCTCCCGCGAAGAAATCCGCTCCCACGAAGAAATCCGCTCCCGCGAAGAAATCCGCTCCCGCGAAAACGACCGCTCCCGCGAAAACGACCGCTCCCGCGAAGACGGTTACTCCAGCCAAAAAGCCCATTCCCGCTAAGAAGCCTGCTCCTACGAAGCATGCGGATCCCGCCAAGAAAGCCGCTCCTGCACAGAAAGCAGCGCCTGCGAAGAAGCCCACTCCTGCCAAGAAACCATTGTCGGTGAAAGAATCGACGCCGATGAAAAAGACCACTCCGGCGAAAGAAGTGGCGGCCCTTGTTGCAAAACCAACTCCTTCAACCCCAGCGGCCCCTGACGCGCCCGCGAAGAAGATTGCTCCCGCCAAAACCCGTTCTTCCTTGATGGATTTCCCCGTGCCTACCGCACCGGTCAGGCCACCATTCGTTCCACCCAAGAGCCCCACAACGAAAAACCCGAGCAATGGCTCCGGATCCAACGGCATCCACCACAGTCCGGCCTTTGTCATCAAGCAGCGCCAGCGGCTTCTCGACCTGCGGGACGAATTGGTGGACGCCATGTCCGGAATGACCCGCGACACCATCCGCAACGCTCCGGAAGGCTCCGAGGCCTCGGGCAGCGGCCAACATCAAGGCGATGCCGGCAGCGATGCCTACGACCGGGATTTCGCATTATCCGTGCTCGCGAACGAGCAGGACGCCCTTTATGAGATCGAACAAGCCCTGAGAAGGATCCAAAGCGGATCTTACGGGGTTTGTGAAATGTCATCTCTCAAAATCCCAATTGCCCGTCTTGAAGCCATTCCTTTTGCCCGCCTAACCGTCGAATGCCAAGGTCAATGGGAGAAGGAATATGGCAAACGCCGCTTCCGTCCGTCCAATGAAGTTGGCTTCAGCGGCGGAAATTACCTCGAAGATGAAGATTCTGAAACAGTTTCTCTTGACGAGGACGAAGATTAAACCAACATCACCGCCCCCAAGATTCCATGCCACGCGAGATCATCATCCTAGAATGCACCGAAGCGAAAGCCGAGGGCAAACCGACTTCACGCTACGTCACCACACGTAACAAGAAGAGCCTCCGCACACCAGGTCGTCTGGAGAAAGTGAAATTCAATCACTTCCTCAAGCGCCGCACCCTTCACCGCGAACTCCGCTGAATTTCACCATGTCCGAGCCTAAAACCGTTCAACGTCGTATCAATTTCCGCAAGGCGAACCGGCAAATGCCGCGTCGTCGTCATGACATCCCTGCGGATCTCGTGGTGCCTACCAATCCGGAACTCCTCACCAAGTTCACCACCGAAACCGGCAAAATCCTGCCACGCCGCGTGACCGGGGTATCCGCCAAGCTTCACCGTAAAATCAACAACGCGATCAAACAATCGCGTGCGATCAACCTGCTGCCCTGAGCCGCGATCCGGAAATCATTCCATGAAAAACCAGTCCGTAACCACGGACTGGTTTTTTTGTCTGTGCGAAACCTTTAAAGCGGAATAATTCTAAAATTCGCATTTAAAACCACAGATTTCACAGAATACACAGCATTATGAATGCTTTGTGTAGCCTAAGGATTTCACCCAACAGGTGAAATCCTGACAAAAAAATCGATGAAATTATCCTCTGTGAAATCTGAGTAATTTGACTCATTTTTTGAATTGCCAGTTTGTCCATCTCCGCTGCGCTCCGGTTGTGGTCACTCGGCCCGTTTTCACCTTTCCACTGCGGATTCCAAGATAATGCAACACCGAGCAGAATCACCTGAAGCCATGCTAGAACTGGGCCGCGCAGCTGCGGTCGGCGCGCGGCCAGGAACAGTGATCGCACTGATCGGCGGCCTTGGCGCCGGAAAAACCCATTGGACGAAGGGCTTTGTCGCCGGCCTCGGCTCGACGGCAGAGGTGACGAGCCCGACCTTCGGACTGGTCCACGAATACCCTGGCGGAAGATTGCCGGTGTTTCACTTGGATTTTTACCGCCTCGAAAACGCCGACGAATTGATCGCCATCGGATGGGATGAATATCTCGACGCCGAGGGGATCGTCATCGCCGAATGGGGCGATCGTTTTTCTGAAGTCCTGCCGCCGGAAACCCTCCGGCTCGTCTTTTCCATCGAGGAAGATGGCAGCCGGACCGTGCGACAGGACATGGAGTAACGCACACCCGAGTGAGAAAAGTAACATTCTTCCATGGGCTTCCCCGGATCCTCCTGATACAAAAACCGAGAGCCGCCCGAGACAAGACACCCATGTCTGTTATTTGGAACTGACTCCGTCGCTTCGGGACCCACTCCGGCGCAGGCGGACAAAGGGGTTTCAACCATCACCTGACACCACTACCTTGAAAACTTTCAAAGAACTCGGAATTCCAGCCAACCTGATGCAGGGGCTACAGGAACTCGGCATCATTCATCCCACTGAAATCCAGGACAAGGCGATCCCGTTCCTGCTCGAAAATGGAGGCGACCTGATCGCCCAAGCCCAGACAGGAACCGGAAAAACTGCCGCCTTCGGCCTGCCGCTGCTGATGAAGGCAAACCCGAAATCCAAGGAGATCCAAGGGCTCATCGTCGCGCCCACCCGTGAGTTGGCGAAGCAGATCGGCAAACAGCTTTTCCGCTATACCAAATATTCCGAAAAAATCTTCGTCGAGGTTCTTTGCGGCGGTGACGACTTCGACAAACAAGTCTCCGCCTTGCAGCGGCCGACCCACATCGTGGTCGCCACGCCGGGACGTCTGATAGATTTGATTCAGAAAAAAGCCCTCACGCTCGCCAACGTGAAACATCTTGTGTTAGACGAGGCGGATGAAATGTTGAGCATGGGTTTCAAAAAAGAACTGGTCCGGATCTTCGGCCTCACCCGCGCCCGCCAGAGCACCTGGCTGTTTTCCGCGACGATTCCGGATGCCATTCACGAGTTGATCAAGGACTGCATGACAAGCAAACCCCATCAGCTGAAAATCGACAAGGCCCACGTTGTCAACCGCGACATCGAGCATCAATTCAAGATTTGCACGCGCGACGAGAAAACGGACTCCATTGCCGGCTTTCTCAAGCGCCAGAAGGAAAACCGCGGCGTCATCTTCTGCCGCACCAAGGCGGGTGCCATCATCCTCGGCAAACAACTCACCACCATGGGATTTCCCGTCGATGTCCTGCAGGGCGATCTCACGCAAAAAGAACGGGACACCGTGATGCGTTCGTTCAAAAAAGAACGCACCCAGTTTCTCATTGCCACGGATGTCGCGGCACGCGGGATCGACGTGGCGGACCTCTCATTCGTCATCCATCACCAACTACCCGAACAAATGGAATATTACACCCATCGCAGCGGCAGAACTGCTAGAGCCGGGAAAAAGGGCATCTCGATCACCTTGATCGAGCCACGGGAACGCCCGAAAATCACCAAGCTGGAAAACGAACTCGGACTCTCGTTCAGCGAGGTCTATTGAATTGTAGGGACTCACTCCGATGCGCCCATGCGAGGGACACGCCGCATGCTTGGTTTGCGCCTCTTCCACACATTGCCAATCCCGCCATGTCGCAAGAGGTTGAGGGAACGCTCAGCGCCGGCATTTCTCCAGCAAGCCGGCAAGGAAGTGCGTGATTTGCACGAGCGCACTCGCATGAACGGAGTCACCAAGCGGTGCCAGATCCTCACGGCTCTCTGCAAGCAGACCGAGCGCGGTATCCACGGCGCTTTCAATGGCTCCTTCGTATTCGGCGATGCCAAGCAAGACAGGAAGATCGAGCGGCTCCTGATCGAGAATGCGCTTGTTGAGCTTGATGCGCTGCGTTTCCGAAGCGGTTTCGAGAAGATTCAGGATGGGCAGGGTGAACTTACCTTTCAACAAATCCGTGCGGAGGGTTTTACCGATCACTTCCTCGGAACCGACCAAATCAATGCAGTCATCGTAAATCTGATAGGCAGTGCCGAGTTTCATGCCATACGCGTGAAGACGGGCTTCGGTTGCCTCGTCGAGACCGGAAAGCTTGGCGGAGAGCCCGCAGGCAGAGGCAAACAGCGCGCCAGTTTTCATGCCGATTACCCGGAAATATTCGGCCTTGGTGAAGGTTAGATCAAAACGCCGCTGAGTCTGGATGATCTCACCTTGGCAAACTTCGCGGGCGGAATTTCCCACCTTGCGGCAAATATCAATGCTGTTGAAATCCGTAGCCAGAGTCAGCGCATGGGAAAACAGCGCGTCGCCAAGCAGGACGGAGAGCGAGTTCCCCCACTTGGCATTGGCTGTAGGCACCATACGCCGCGTGTTCGCGCCGTCGATGATGTCATCATGCACCAAGGTGGCCATGTGGATGAGCTCGAGAATCACACCCAGCTTCAAGTGATCGTCATTCACCCCGCCGGCGGCTCCACCCACCAAAATCGAGAGCGCCGGCCGGATGCGCTTCCCCGACGTGTTGCAAATGTAGGCCACGTATGGCTCAATCGCGGGATCAAAGCCCCGAACTTGCTCGCGAATCGCGATTTCAACACGCTCGAGTTCCGCCCGAACCAGCTCAAAGGGGAACAGTTCGTTGAGGGGGGGTGTGCGTGTGCTGCTGGCCATGGTGTCGGAACTGCGCTAAAAAGGCATACTATCGACTCTCCCGCAACCCGGATATTTGCCGCGCCGGTCCCATTTCATTGATTTTCCCGGTGGGATTTCCAGCAAGCCGTCGATTGAACCCTGTAGCGGCTGCCATGAAGACGACATTTCCCGCAGATTTCGCTCAATCCAATGCCCGATGATTCTCGTGGCGAAGATCCCGGGCAGCTTCCAGAAAAACCACATCTTCACCGATGTTGACGGCCAGATCCCCCACTCGTTCCAGTGAGCGCGTCACGAGAATCAGGTGCAAATAATCCTGACCGCGGCCATTTGCCTGTTCGATACGGTTGCCGAAAGTGGCGCCGACCGCCTTATACATGCGATCAAGCTCTTTGTCGCGGGCGTGAAGTCCGGCACCCAAAGCCGCGTCATGCTCGCTGTAGGCGGAAATGGCATCCCGCAATAATTGATCGGCCATGGTGTAAAGCGGCTCGATCAAAGTAGCATCTTGCAGTTCTTGGCGGGAGCTCATTTTTCGCGCCCGCTTGGCGATGCCAGTGGCATGATCGGAGACACGTTCGAGGTTCATCGAAATTTTCATCGAGGAAATCACCATCCGCAGATCGGTGGCTACCGGATGGAAACGCACGAGAATTTCCATGCCGAGCTTGTCGATATGGCGTTCATGTTCGTCCACCTCGTCGTCATCGGCAATCACTGCATTCGCAAGTTCCATGTTGCGCTCCAACAAGGCTTGAACGGCCAACTCGAGATTATGGCGGGCCTTGCCTGCCATCGACAATACCTCGCCGCGAAGAGTGGAAATGGCGTGGTCAAAATCATGGAGAATATGAGAACTGTGCATAGCGGTTGGATAGATTGAAATTTAATGAAAAAATCGATGATGAAACCTATAATGAAATCAACCGAAACGACCGGTGATATATTCTTCCGTGCGTTGCTTCGCCGGTTTGGTGAAAATCTTATCAGTGAAATCGTATTCCTCAAGCTCACCCAGATAGAAGAATGCCGTCCGGTCGGAAACACGCGACGCCTGCTGCATGTTGTGCGTAACGATCACGATGGTAAACTGCTGCTTGAGCCCAAGAATCAACTCCTCCACTCGGGCCGTCGCGATCGGATCGAGCGCCGAACAAGGCTCATCCATCAGAATGATCTCAGGGTCCGTGGCCGTCGCGCGGGCGATGCAAAGCCGTTGCTGCTGCCCACCCGATAGCCCGTAGGCGCTCTCATCAAGACGGTCTTTCACCTCATCCCACAACGCCGCGCCGCGCAGGGATTTTTCGACGATCCCATCCAATGTGTTCTTGCATCGCTCACCCAGAATCCGCAACCCGTAAGCGACATTCTCGTAAATGCTTCGCGGAAAAGGATTCGATTTCTGAAAAACCATACCCACCCGGCGGCGGAGCTCGACCCCATCAACATCCGGGCTGTGAATTTCAATACCATCGATCCAAATTCCACCCCTCGAAACCCGCGCGCCAGGTATCAGGTCGTTCATCCGGTTGAAGCACCGGAGCAACGTGGATTTTCCGCAACCCGATGGACCGATGAACGCGGTGATTTCATTGCGAGGAATGGTCATATTGACACCCTTCAGCGCGACCGAATTCCCGTAACTGAAGTCCACGTCTCGGACATCAATGGCAACCTGATTTTCAGATGGATTTTCCATATCAGCTGAATCTTCCGGTGATATAAGCTTCGGTTTCCGGATTGGATGGATTTTCGAAGATTTGCACTGTTTCACCATACTCAGCAAGCTTGCCCATATAGAGAAACGCGGTGCGGTCCGAGCAGCGGGTGGCTTGCTCCATGTTATGAGTGACAATGACGATGGTGTATTGGGATTTCAACCGGGTGATCAATTCCTCGATCTTCAGTGTGGCCAATGGATCAAGCGCGGCACAAGGCTCATCCATCAGCAAAATTTCAGGCTGGTTGGCGATGGCGCGGGCGATGCACAAGCGTTGTTGTTGCCCACCCGAAAGGCCAAATGCGGAATCATGAAGACGATCTTTCACCTCGTCCCACAAGGCGGCGGACTTGAGCGCACGCTCGACGGTTTCATCCAACAATGACCTCTTCGAGCGGCCCGCTACCCGCAGGCTGAAGATGACGTTTTCATAGATCGACTTGGCAAATGGATTGTATTTCTGGAACACCATTCCGACGCGCTTACGAAGCGAAATCACCTCCACGGATGGATCGTAAAGACTGGTGCCGCCAATGCGGATGTCGCCTTCATGGCGCACCCCTTCAATCAGATCGTTCATCCGGTTGATGTTTCGCAACAAAGTCGATTTCCCGCAGCCCGAAGGGCCGATCAGCGCGGTCACCTGATTCTCAGGAATCTTCATACTAATGTCGAAAATCGCCCGCTTCTCACCGTAGTGGAAACTGAAGTTTTCCACCTCGATGAAGTCGGGCCGGGATAATGGAAGGTTTACTGGCATGTCAGAAGCTGCTAACAGCGAAGCGTTTCTTCAGGCGATTGCGAATGAGGATCGCGGTGAGATTGAGCGTGACCACCACAACGATCAGCAGCAGAGCGGTGGCATAGACGATCGGCTTAGCGGCCTCGGCATCCGGCGACTGAAAACCGAGGTCATAAATATGGAAACCGAGGTGCATGAATTTCCGCTCAGGGTGAATGTAGGGCGCGATGTCATCGATCGGCAGCGAGGGCGCGAGTTTCACCACGCCAACGAGCATGAGAGGTGCCACCTCACCCGCACCGCGGGCCATGGCGAGAATCACGCCGGTTAGAATGCCGGGCAGCGAAGCGGGCAGAACAATCCGTTGGATCGCCTGCCATTTGGAGGCACCACAGGCGAGCGCCGCCTCACGCACGCCGCGCGGCACGGCGGATAGTGCCTCCTCGGTCGCGACGATAACCACCGGCAGTGTGAGCAGCGCCAGCGTGAGAGATGCCCAGAAAATCCCGGGCGTGCCGTAGGTCGGCGTCGGCAACTTGTCAGAGAATAAAGTCTGATCGACGTATCCGCCGACGAAATACACGAAGAACGCCAGACCGAACACACCGAAGACAATGGAGGGGACTCCGGCGAGGTTGTTCACGCAAATTCGGACGATGCGGACAAACAATCCCTGACTGGCATATTCCCGCAGGTAGATCGCAGCGATCACACCAAAGGGCGTCACAAATAAACTCATCACCAATGTCATGATCACTGTGCCGAAAATGGCGGGAAACACGCCGCCTTCAGTGTTTGCCTCGCGTGGATCATCCTTGAGGAACTTCCAAATGCGGTGGCGCATTTCCCCGACTCGTCCGAAAAAACCAGCCCGGTTCGATTCAAAAAAGCCCAACAGCGATCCGCTCTGGACCACGATTTCGCGGCCATCGGCAGCGACTCCGACAAACTTCGATTTAGCGGTTTCCGCACGAATTTCCGCCGCCTCCGCCTGCAAGCGATCGAAGTCCCGCTGCAATACCTTGCGCCGGTCAGCGGCAATGTTCGACGCTACCGATTGGGATCTCTTCGCGCGGCCGAGAGCCTCCAACTCGCGACTGATGGCACCGATTTTTTTTCGCTCGATCTTGAGCAGCCTTACTCTCGAATCCGCGCCTTGCTGGAGCATGGTTTTCAACGCATCGGAAAACCCATGTTTGCCGACCTCGATCCGTCCTTGCGGAGTCTCCACTGCGACGCCATTAACGATGGCCGGACCGAATTCGAGGCGCTCGACTAACAAAATCGACTCAGGGCGCGTGGATTTCAGGATATTCGCACGATCAATGTATTTGAACGCCTCACCGTTGAGATCTTTGTTGCCGCGAAATACCTGGATTTCCTCATGCACTTTCCTTGCGCCATCACGCCGCTCAGTTTCCTGCGTCACATACCCGGCGATGAGTTCGGTTTTGCCATCGATGGAAACTTCCATCAGATCGATGCGGCCCGGCCAGAATGACGCGGCCCCCTTGAACAAAATGAGCAGGAACAAGCCAAGCGCCATCGCCACCCCCAAGGCGAGTCCGGCAGCGGTGAGCCAGATCCAGGGCTCGCCTTTGCGCGAGCGGCCGGTGGTCGCAAACGGAGTTTTGGTTTTGGGTGATCCGGATTGCATCGGTTAGACAATTTTATTGCGGTCGCGCAGGTGCTGGCGAAGCACCTCGGCGATCGTATTCATCACAAAGGTCATGGCGAAAAGCACCACCGCGCCGAGGAACAGCGTGCGATAATGAGTGGAGCCGACAGGTGCTTCCGGCAACTCCACCGCAATGTTCGCCGAAAGCGTGCGCATGCCATTGAAGATATTCCACTCGGTGATGGGCGTGTTGCCGGTGGCCATCACCATGATCATCGTTTCTCCCACCGCACGCCCGAAACCAATCATCAATGCGGAAAATATCCCGGAGGCCGCGACGGGCAACATCACCGTCCAAACGACTTGCCAGCGGTTGGCACCCAGCGCGGCGGATGCAGCAGTTAGAGACTTCGGCACGTTCGAAAGCGCGTCCTCGGCAATGGTGAAAATCACTGGGATCACCGCGAAGCCCATCATGAAACCCAGCACCAGGGAGTTGCGTTGCTCAAAGGAAATCCCGAACGTCTGCGGCCACCAGAGTCGGAAATCGGCGATTTCCTTGCCCGTCGCGAGATCTTTGTAAACGAATAGAAATGATTCGATCACCGGCCCGAGCGACCAACCAATCCAGCCGGCTAGAACAAGGATGGGCACCACGATCATCCACTCACTGCCGATTGCAAAACGATTGCGAAATCCGATCGGCAAGCGACACCAGACATAGCCGATGCCCAGCGCGGCGAGAGGCACCAGCAACGTCATCATCATCACTGAAGGCACCCGGGTTTCCAACACCGGGGCCAGCCACAGACCTGCCAGAAATCCGAGCACGACTGACGGCAGCGATGACATGATTTCCATCACGGGCTTCACCACACGTTTGATTTTAAGCGGCAGGAACGCGGCGGAAAACACCGCTGCCAGCAGCGCGATCGGGATCGAAAAAAGCAATGCGTAAGCCGTGCCCTTGAGCGAACCGAATATGAGAGGAATCAACGAGAGCTTCTGCTCGAAATCATCCGAACCTCCGGTCGATTGCCACTGATAGACCGGACCGGAGCCGCCCTCATACCAAACTTTGCCGAAAAACGCGCGCCAACCAGCTTCCGGATGAGGGTCGTGAATCGAATACCGCCTAGCCTCGCCATCCGCTGCCGCCACGATGAAATGTTCGCCCTTGGCATCGAGCACGGCCGTGACCGGATCCAAATCCAGAGTTCCCTGCCAACGGACTTCCCCGGACGTGCTGTGGCGGATCGATAACTCGCGGCCTGCGCCAGTCAAAAACGTCCGGTTGCGCTGGCTGGCAGCGAATATCACCTTGCCCTCGCCGAGATTTGGAAACGCTTTGGTTGCCCCAAACAGCCGCTCGCCCGCCTGGTCCGTGCGGAACAAACTCCATTGCTCCTGTCGCCCATCCTCCGCCGTTAGGATCACCGAAACACCACCAAACAGGAAATTCATTTGCTGCGGCGGTACACTATCAAACGGCCTGAACGTCTGGCGTTTTGACACCCCGTCGGAATCCGCTAGAAAATACACCACGCCACCATCCGCGCATGCCACCAACACCATTTCACCATTTTGGGAGGCACGCAGCAACAAGGGCACGGCACCTAACTCGCTCGTAACATCCAACTCCTCCAGCAAGGACAACTTTCCCTTGCCCACCAAACCGCGTTTCATCCCCAACCGAAGAACGGAAACCGATGCCGCCGCACCCTCGCCACGCCGCACCGCAATCACACGGCCGGCCCCGGAATCGCCATAACTCACAGCCGTCACCGGACCGGACCCATTCTCCAACGTGAACCATGGCTCCAACGTAACCGATGGCTCGACCATCGATTTCCCATCGCTGCCGTATTTTCGCTCATAACCGACGAGAAACGAACCCACACGCCCATCCTCAAGGCCAAGCGATACCCGGGAATGCACGGCATCGAACGCATAAGCCGTGACTTTCAGCCCAGCCAATCCCGGCACCTCAATCACCCGCCTCGTTCCACCCTCCACCCCGACGAACACCACTCGCTCTCCCCCATCATAAATAAATGGCAATCCACCCCATTCATCCACGCCTAGCACCGCCGATGCGGTTTCCGCGCCGATCTCTCCGGCCGGCCCCACCTCCGCAGTGCGAAACAAGGGCACCACTTCCTTCCCCACAAAATAAAAAATCCCAAACACCGCCAAAATAACCGCTACACCACCGCATCGAATCAGCCACCCCATGAAGCGATCAAACCACAAGGTCGCACGCGAAACATTAAATCGCTTGGGGTCCGGAATATGGTGGTCTTGCGGCATAGCCTCAGATTTTCAAGCCATTCAAAAGAGCGACCCGCGCGAAGCTGAAACCACACTTCTAAGCGTGGGTAAGCCTCACCGCGCGGGCCGCATGATTTCGTTTCAAATCACTTGGACAGCGACTCGACCACTTCCGCCGCCACTTCCGCCGGCATCGGGAAATATCCATCTTTCTCAACAATCGCCTGGCCTCCCTTGGTCAGCACGAATTTGAGAAACTCTAACGTCAATTTGTCCAATGGTTGACCAGGCTTCTTGTTCACATACACCAGCAAAAAGCGAGCCAGTGGATAGTCGCCGCTCAACGCGTTGTCGTAGTTTGCTTCCTGAAACTTGCCGTCATCACCAGCAATGGGCAACGCGCGGACACCGGATGTCTTATAGCCAATGCCGGAATAGCCGATCGCATACGGATCAGCACCGACACCTTGCACCACTGCCGAGGAACCCGGCTGCTCTTTCACCGTGGCCTTGAAGTCGCCCTTCTTGAGCGCGTGCTCTTGGAAAAACCCGTAAGTGCCAGATGCGGAATTCCGCCCAAACAGCGAAATCGCACGGCCTTTCCAAGCATCCAGTCCGAGCTGGCCCCATTCCGTGAGATCATCACCGCCCCTTTTACGCGTCTTGGAAAACAAGGCATCCACCTGTTTCATCGTCACACCCTTAAGCGGGTTATCCTTGTGCGCAAACACCGCAAGCGCATCGATCGCCACCTTCACTTCGGTCGGCTTGTAACCAAATTTTTTCTCAAACGCATCAATTTCCTCCGCCTTCATCGACCGGCTCATCGGTCCGATCTGCGCGGTACCTTCGATCAGCGCGGGCGGCGCGGTCGATGAACCTTTGCCCTCGATCTGGATGTTGACGTTCGGATAGGCCTTCTTGAAACCTTCCGCCCAGAGCGTCATCAGGTTGTTCAGAGTGTCAGAACCGATTGAGTTTAAATTGCCGGAAACTCCGCTCACCGCCTTGTAATCAGGCAATGTAGGATCGAGATGGGATTCCTCACAGATGGCTGGAAGAACGGTGAAAAGCAGGCCGGCGAGTGAAATGACTGTTGGTTTCATGATAATTTAAGTGGGCGTTCAAACGGGAGTCGCTCCCCTCTGAACACATCAACCAACCGAAAATCACCGTCACTCATCAAAGCCTGCATTGTGACAAAAACGTCAGCCAAGCCCCGGAGCGCCACCGGAAAATCCTGTATTTCGACCCTAAATCGCTAAAACAGAGGCGCATAGAAAAATATAAACCATTGGCAATCAATCCTTTGCGTGATATCAACAATTCCGTCACCGCAAATCATGCGATTCGTCCGATTGTGTGACGATTCTGTCACACAATCCATCTTCAAGCCACCGGATGCCTTTCGTCATGTTGCCGCCGTGCCCGACGCGCACGCCAAATAAAATGCAATCCATGAAAACCATCCAACGTGCCATGCTCGCATCCAGCTTGCTTGGTTGCATCCCGGCCACCGCCGGAACCGAAACCCCGACCGACGCAGCCGAGGCCCCATCCAGCAATGCCACTGGCCTTTTGGTCGGCAAACTGACCGGCGAAACCGCCTGGGACAAAACTTGGTCCGCGTTCACCCTCTATAAGAACGACGACAATCAGATCCTCCAGGAATTCTCGCTCCAAGGCCGCTTGCAAGTGCAAAGCATTTATGGTGAGTCCAACGACGACAGCTTCAACACCTCCGACTACAAAGGCAATGCAGGTTCGGCCAACGACGAAAATGTCTGGGGCAACGACATCGAAGCCCGCCGCGCTCGTTTCGGATTTAAATCCAAGTGGTTCCAAAACTGGAAGTTCGAAGGTCAAATCAACGTCGATAATGACGGACATGACCTCACGGGCGACAACACCTACTACAAAGATCTCTACGATCTCTTCATCACCTACACCCACTCGGACGCGCTGAACATTGCCGCTGGTAAGACCAAGGTGAAGTTCACTCGCGAACAGGAAATCTCCTCCAAGGAAATCCTCACCATTGAGCGCAGCCTGATTTCCAACACCCTCTTCCCTGGCGAACTCACCGGCGCATGGGTTTCCGGAAAAGGCATCCAAGAACATTGGCTCTATGAACTCGGCGTTTACGGCAACGACCGCCAGCGTGAATTTTCCGACTTCAACGCAGGCTCGATCGTCCTCGGCAAAATCGGCTACGATTATTCATCGCAAGTCGGCTGGGACTCGGCGGTCGCCTCGTTCCATTACATGCACAACTCGGAGCCCGGTTTCCGCGAAACCGCCGATCTGGATTACAACGGTGCCAGCGCATCGCCGAGCTTCACGGACTCTATCGCCCTGACCAACGACATCAGTCATGGCCGTTTTGGACTTACCACCGAGGCGATCTACGGCTTCGGTTACACCGGCACCGCTGAGCAACGTGGCGCAATCAAAAACATCACCCAATCCGATGTGTTTGGACTCACCATCATCCCATCCTACTTCATTGGAGATGGCTTGCAACTTGTCGGCCGCCTGCAATTTGCCACCGCATCGGATCCAAATGGCCTGCGGGTTCCATCACGCTATGAGACCCTCCCTGCTGGCGACGATGAAAGTGGCAACACCTACACCTCCGCTTATGTCGGCCTGAACTACTACCTATACGGCCACAAACTCAAACTCATGAATGGCATCGAATACTCCCACATGGGTGGCGGCGACTACGACGGCTACACCCTCATGAGCGGCCTTCGTTTCTCCTTCTAATCGTTTCTATCAAATTCACAGATTCCCAACCAAACAAACACATGAAAGCCATCAGCACACTGATTGCCACCGCCGCCCTCATTTCCATGAGCAGCGCACAAACCCTTAGCATGAAGGGCAGTGACACCCTCGGCGCGAAACTCGTTCCCCAACTTGCGGAAGCCTTCAAGGCCGCCGGCAACACGGGCGTGAAATTCGAAATCGCCGCCGAAGGTTCCACTACCGCCTTCCCAGCCCTCGCCAACGGCACCGCCCAAATCGGCATGTCGTCCCGCAAGGTCAAGGATGACGAGCGCACCTTCTGCAAAACCAAGGGCGTTTACATCAAGGAACACGCGATCTGCCACGACATGCTCACCGTGATCGTCAACAAGAACAGCCCACTCACCAGCCTGACCAAAGCCCAGGTTGCCAAAATCTTCACCGGTCAAATTAAAGACTGGTCGGAAATCGGTGGTGCTCCAGGAAAGATCTCGATCTACACCCGTAACACCTCGTCCGGCACCTACAAGGATTGGCAGAAACTCGCCATGGGCGGCCGCGACTACCCGTCGAGCTCGCTGAAAATGGCTGGTAACGAACAAATCGCCCAAGAAGTGGCCAAGAACAAGAATGGCATCGGCTACGTCGGCCTCGCCTATTCGAAGACCCCGGGCACCAAAGCACTCCCCATCGATGGCGTGGAACCCGTCGCAGCGAATGCCAAGAAATACGCCTACGCCCGCCTCTGCTACCTCTACGCGCCGGACAAACCGACCGCCGAGGCAGAAGCCTTCCTGACCTTCGTCAAATCCCCTGCAGGACAAGCGGTCGTCCAGAAGGTTGGCTTTATTCCAAACTAATCGTTTTTCATTTGTAGTGTAGGTTATTGCTTGAATGGGCATCGTTGGTTCAATCAGCGGTGCCCATTTTCTTGCCAAACCCCGACATTCCTCCTCCACTTCGCCCGGCACCATGGCTCCTGAAGAACGCTCAATCCCCCAGTCCCGTCACCGCTTCCAGCGTCAGGGGTTTTCGTATGAGCGCCTGATCAAATATTTCTTCGCCTCCAATGCCGGACTGACCATCGTCATTCTCGTCTTGATCATCGTCTTCCTGCTCAAGGAAGGCCTCGGATTTTTCCCTGGATACCGCCGCGAACTCGAAACCTACCGCATCGCCGGCCTCGAATTCGTCGACATCTCACGGAAAAACCTCACCGCCCACGAACAACTCACCAGCCTCCTGAACCGCGCTTACTTCGCCGAAATCAACGGCAAGAGTACCCGCGAAATGCGCCGCACCCAAGAATCCAGCGCGCTTTTCAATGCCTTCACCGACCAAATCGCCCCCACCCGCGATCTCATCCTGAACAATCCCCAAGGTGAGACCGATGGCAACTCGGCCATGTTCGCCAGCCTCCAGGCCAACTTCGAAAAACAACGCGCAAAAGCCCTCGAAAAACTCCTGCCCACGCCGCACCTCACCGCAGACGAGCGCAAGCAATTGATCGACTCCCTGCGCACCCGCCCCGCCGAAGCCACCGATGACCCGCCGCTAGTCACCGCGCTCGCCGCAGAATTCGCCGCCGCCCAACAAAAAAACGCGGAGCCGCTCCAAGCCTACCGTGCCACCATCGATTCCTTCGAATCCGCCGGCATGGACCTCGGCAGCGCGATCATGGAAATGACCGAATCGGTCACCGCCACCAAGGAAAAGCTCCAGAACGCGGACATTCTCGAAAAGGACCGCAAAACCCTGCTCGCCGCCGCTTCCAACGAAAAAGATCCCGCCCAACGCGAGAGACTCCTATCCGAAGCCAACGCCGCTCTCGCCGAAAAACCGGATACCGAAACGCCGATGCAAGCCTTGCTCGAACGCCGGCCGGATTGCGTGCGTCTTCATCAGGAACTCAAAAAAACATCTGCGGATCTCTTCCCGCAAATCCCCCAATCTCTGAATGATTCCGACGCCAAACGCCTGCTCAATGCCGCCCACAGCGCCTGGCCCGTCTTTCTCGCTGATCTCGACGCCGCCCCGCAAAAAATCAATGCCTGGAAACACACCGATCCCGTCCCGCTTTCCGATGCCTTCATTTCATTTCTCACCGGCAAAAACTGGATCACCGGCGGGGAATGGCAGGATTTCTACGGCATTCTTCCGTTGGCGGTCGGCTCGTTGATGATCGCCATCGTCGCGCTGATCATCGCCATCCCGGTCGGTATCGGCTCCGCCATCTACGTCAATCAATTCGCCGCCCAGCGCGAGCAATCGCTAGTCAAGCCGGTCATCGAGTTCATCCAAGCTATTCCCTCGGTGGTGCTTGGCTTCATCGGCATCCTGGTCTTCGGCACCGTGCTCCGTGAAATCTCAGTCATGGACGCGTTTCAGTGGGTTCCCGGTTTCCCAATCGAGGAACGCCTCAATATTTTCACCGCCGGCTGCCTGCTCGCGCTGATGAGCATCCCCACCATCTTCTCGCTCGCCGAAGATGCTCTGAACAACGTGCCCTCCGCCTACGCCGAAGCCTCCGAAGCACTCGGCGCCTCGAAAGTGCAAACCACTTTCCGCGTGATGATTCCCGCCGCGTTCTCCGGCATCCTCGCCGCCATCCTGCTCGGCTTCGGTCGCGTGATCGGTGAAACGATGGTCGTTCTGTTAGTCGCCGGAAACCGCATCAAAATCCCGGATTTCACCGCCGGCCTCGGCACCTTCTTCCAGCCCACCCACACGCTCACCGGTATCATCGCCCAGGAACTCGGCGAAGTGCCACTCGGCAGCGTCCACTACCGCGCACTCTTCGTGGTCGGCATCCTGCTCTTCGTGTTCGTGCTCGGCATCAACGCCACCGCCCACCATTTCGTGAACCGGGTCAAAAAGTGATTCAAGCTCCCATGTTCGATCCAGACAAACTCATCCGCAAAGGACTGCCGAAGGGATACTTCAAGGACATTCTCGTCCGCAGCTTGCTCGGCGGCATCACCTATCTGATCGTGTTGATCGCGGTGCTGCTCTTCGCAAAAATCATCATCGATGGCGCACCCGCCCTCTTCACCTCGAAGTTCCCCTTCGTTGACGTCGAGTTCCTCACCGCGAAAAACGAAACACTGCACGTGTTCGACGATGCACAAGGCACGCGCCTCCAACTTCCCGCGTCGAAATACAGCGAGTATCTCAACGCCCACTCGGGCGAAAGCATCTACAACGAACAAACCTTCTCTTACTCCGGCGGCGGCATCGCCGGCCCCATCGCCGGCACCGCACTTCTCACCGTCGGCTCGATGATTCTCGCTCTGTTCTTCGGCGTCAGCGCCGCGATCTATCTGGCCGAATACGCCAAACAAAGCCCGTTCATCCATGCCGTGCGGCTGGCCATTCTCAATCTAGCAGGCATCCCTTCGATCGTCTTCGGACTCTTCGGTTTCTCGGTATTCGTGCTCGCCGTGCCGGTCATCACGTCCACTCCCTCGGATCGCACCTTGTTAGCCATTCCCTTGCTCATCAATGACTGGGTGCTCAGTTTCCAAGGCTGGAACTCCTCGCTCATCGCCGGCTGCGCCACACTCGCCTGCATGATCTTGCCCGTCATCATCACCGCCTCCGAGGAATCCCTGCGCGCCGTCCCCCAAGGCTTCCGCGATGCCTCGCTCGCCATGGGCGGCACCCGCTGGCAGACCATCCGAAAATGCGTGCTGCCCTACTCGCTGCCCGGCATCCTAACCTCCTCACTGCTCGCCATCACCCGCGTCGCCGGAGAAACCGCCCCCATCATGTTCACCGCCGCCGTCGCCGCGAAGGATGACTTCCCATGGCAGGGCTTGGGCAATCCCTTCGACATCCTATCCTCCCAAGTCCAGGCGCTGCCCTATCACATTTACACCCTCGCCGCCCGCATCCCGAATTCCGAATACACCCAGCGCGCCCAATACGGCTCGGTGCTCGTCTTCCTCCTCCTCGTCGCCGTGCTCTCGTTCGGCTCAATGATGCTCCGTGCCAAAATGCGCCGCAAACTCAAATGGTAACTTCCCCTCCAGAACCTTCTACCACCATGGGCACTGCGATCCAAATCCAGAATGTCAATTTCGCCTATGGCGCGAAACAGGTGCTGCATGATGTCACGCTCGATATCCCGGACCGCCAAGTCACCGCCTTCATCGGCCCGTCCGGTTGCGGCAAGTCCACCCTGATCCGCTGCATCAACCGCATCAACGACCGTATCCCCGACGCCCGCGTCACCTCCGGCTCGATTCACATCCACGGCATCGACATCCATCGCCCGGATCTCAACCTGCAAGAACTCCGCCGCCGCGTGGGCATGGTCTTCCAGAAATACAATCCCTTCGCCAAATCCATCTACGACAACGTGGTTTACGGCCTCCGCATCGCCGGCGTGACCAAACGCAGCGAACTCGACGAAGCCGCCGAAAAAGCCCTGACCAACGCCGCCTTGTGGAACGAGGTGAAAGACCGCCTCCGCTCCAGCGCCACCGGCCTCTCCGGCGGTCAGCAGCAACGGCTTTGCATCGCCCGCGTCATCGCCACCGAACCGGACATCGTCCTGATGGATGAGCCCTGCGCCGCCCTCGACCCGCTCGCCACCCTCAAAATCGAGGAACTCATCACCGAACTGAAAAAAAAGTTCACCATCGTCATCGTCACCCACAACATGTCGCAGGCCACCCGTTGCTCGGACCGCACCGCCTTCATGTATCTCGGCAAGTTGATCGAATACGGCGACACCCTCCAAATTTTCGAAAACCCCAAAAACCCCCAAACCGAAGCCTACATCACCGGCGCTTTCGGCTGATTTCCTCTCGCACCCCATGAACGATCTTCTGGAAAAGCCAGTCATCACCCCGACCTCCACCGCCGCCGTGGAGATCCGCAATGTGTCGTTCAGTTATGGCTCCACCCAGGCACTGAAAGACATCACTCTCGACCTGAAAAAAAATGAGGTCACCGCCTTCATCGGCCCTTCCGGCTGCGGCAAGTCCACCCTGCTCCGCTGCATCAACCGCATGAACGACGAAATCGTCGGCACCCGCATCACCCAAGGCGAAATCCTCGTGGAAGGCATCAACATCCACCATCCCTCGGTCGATGTCGTGAAACTCCGCCGCGATGTCGGCATGGTTTTCCAGAAATCCAACCCCTTCCCATCCAGCATCTTCGAAAACGTTGCCTTCGGCTTGCGCATGCGCGGCGAGCGCAACAACGCTGTCATCGCCCAAACCGTCGAGGAAAGCCTCAAGTCCGCCGCGCTCTGGGACGAGGTCAAGGATCGCCTTCAGGAATCCGCCCTCGGCCTTTCCGGCGGCCAGCAGCAACGCCTTTGCATTGCCCGCACCATCGCCGTGAAACCACTCGTCGTCCTGATGGATGAACCCTGCAGCGCGCTCGATCCCATCGCCACCGCCAAAGTCGAGGAACTCATCTGGGAGCTAAAACACGACTACACCTTCGTCATCGTCACCCACAACATGCAGCAAGCCGCCCGCGTTTCCGACCGGACCGCCTTCTTTTATATAGGCGAATTGATCGAGTTTTCGGACACCAAGCGCATGTTCTCCAATCCTCGTGTCAAAAAAACCGAAGAATACATCACCGGCCGTTTCGGTTGATCCAATCCACACACCAATACTCCCATGAACCAACCGCACATTTTTCACGAGATCGACAATGCCATGCGCTCCCTCAAGGATGCCGTCATCCTGATGGCCGGCCTGACGCGTCAAAATCTCGAACGCGCCATCCAAGCGCTCCTCACACGTGATATCGATCTCGCCCGCATGGTCATCGGCGATGACTCGGATGTGGATGATCTGGAAGTCCGCATTGATCAGATCGGCATGGATATTCTCATCCGCTTTCACCCGGTCGCCTCAGACCTCAGACTGGTCATCACCTCGATGAAAATGGCCCACAATCTGGAGCGGATTTCCGATCACGCAGTCAATATCGCCAAACGCGCCAAAAAAATCTGCAAATCCAACGAGACGGTGGAAGCCGCCATCATCGAACCCCTCTACTCGATGGCCGAAAACCTTCTCCGCGACGCGCTGCTCTCCTACACCGACACCAACACCGAGCTTGGCGAAAGCCTCAAACCCAGCGACCGCGCCTTGGATGCCGCCCACAAGCAAGTCATCTCCCTCTTGAGCGGCCGCATCGAGACCTCCGGCAGCCGCACCGAAAACCTGCTCCACCTGATTTTCATCGCCCGCTCACTCGAACGCATCGGAGATCTCGCCGTCAACATCGGCGAAGACGCCGTCTTCCTCGGTGAAGCACGCAACATTCGCCACGACCACAAAAAGGACAAGGCCCCGGACGCGGAGCAACCCTGAAACCGCCTGACGCGATTTCCTCTTGAATGATACCGCGGATCTAACAGATCCCTAGCTTCAGCCCGCTCACCATTGTGCAGTCCGAGTGACTCTACTTTCCACACTCAGCCGCAACACGAGTTCCAATGCTAAACTTGGAAAGGAAGATGGTTCATTTCTCTTTCTGGGTTTACGGGTCGGTTTTTTTCTCGTCTGGAATCTTCTCCCGTCCTCGACCGCCCAATATTCCATCGAGGATGCCAGTGGCCTCCCCTAGGATGCCGCGGCCTTCCTCAATGATTTTGATTCCTTTATCGATGGTTTTTGAGGGAGATTCACCGAGCAAGGAACTGGAGTACTTGATCACTTTTTCGCCCGTTCCCGGGAGGATGTCAAACATCCGCAGACCCGCCGCCGCAACCAATCGATCGGTTAGATCTTCTTTCGGGTCATCCGCTGTGCCGGAAATCCGCAGGGGCGCCCACACGAGCCCGCGCTCACCCGGCAGGAACACATCGGTTTCCGCTCCGGGAATCGATGCGAGCGTTCCGGGTGCGAGACCAAGACGGAAGAATCCGTCGAGTTTCCGGTCGCGAATGGTGATTCTACCTTCGAGGCGCACCAATCCTTCGCTGGCCAGCACCAGATTGGACAGCAGGATTTCACCATCCTGCCAGCGCCAATCGGTATGCGCCTCGCTGAGTGTTAGCACTCGAAAGCGCCGGGTATCCGCGTAGGCGGCCAGCGCATCAAGGACCGGCAGAGCAGTAAGAGTTCCGTTGTGGATCGTCAGTAGGCCTCTGGCGGTAGGCCCACGTTCGCCATTGCCGAGGATGAAGTCTGAGTCAACCGTGCCGGTAACGCGTTTCGCCCAGGTTTCATTGAGCAGTTCCTCACATTTCATGTCGGAAGCGTGCCCTTGGATGGAGTATGTCCCATGTCGGGAATCCCACTCGCCGGAGGCTTCCAATCGGCCGTCCTGCCATGCGGAGGCGGTGGCGCTATTGAGGGAAAGCAAACCGTCTTGGTATCGAAGGCGGGCACGATCAAGCCGAATGGTTGGCAAGATATCAAAGGGCAGGACAATCGCTCCATCGGCGAGTTCCGCTAGATAGGCATGTTTTCCGGCGGCGGGCTCCACATGAATTTTCATGCCGCTGACCGAAGCGGGACCTTGCTTCAGCGTCGCCCGGACCACCACCTCACGCACATTCACGCCATCCACTTCGATTTCGGTTGGCAACCATCCGCTTTCCTTTTCGCGTTGCGGAGAAACCTCTGTCCGTATCATGCCGGGCGCTGGCATCAAGCCCTGCGAATTCCGCGCATCCAAAGAGATTTCAATACGTTGCGCCTGCGTGCCGATGATTGTCCAAACGCCGCGGCGCAAACCACTCAAACCCACTTCCGTGTGCAACCCTTCCACCCGCAATTCTTTCACAGGCCCCTCCCCTCTCCCGGCAAATGCCGATGTGTCCACGGCCAGTCCCTCCCAACGGAACGGCGTAAATTCCCCGCTCAACTGCGCTGCGGCACCGACCTTTTCTGAAAGCAGCCGCCGGAAACCCTCGCTGTGCAGATAACTTCGGACCATCGCATAAAGAATCCCCGCCGAGAGCACGCCAACCACGATCAAGCCCAAGGCCGCCTTGCCCAGCCATCCGGTACCGCCCGTATTTCCGCGTCTTTTCGATCTTCGGCTCATTTCCCACAGGCTAGCAAGGACTCCCGCCACCGCAAGCCTGCTTAATGAGCGTGTCGGCGCTGGTTCAAAACTGGATTTTTCGCCGGAGCAAAACTAGACAGATTTCAACGTAAAATGGCCGAGAATTGGGGGCCATGTTAACTTTGGTGAATGATCGAGAACCCAGAGCTTGCGAAACGGGTGGAAAAGC
>CAIXKE010000044.1 GCA_903919975.1 Akkermansiaceae bacterium
ACCCAATCGCGCAGGTCGGGCGGCAGGAGCAGCGGCGTGTCGTGGTCAATGTTGACGAAACGGACGGACATTTCCTCCATACGCCGCTACGCGCCTAATTATTCAGTGAATCTGATTTCTAAGTCCGACAGGCTGCTAGAATGCCTTTATTTCGGCTCCGTCTTGCACACCGTCGAGGGGTGCGGTTTACACAGGGCGGCACTTTTTTCGCAATGGATCGTCATCGCAGCTTCACAGTCCGTGGCAAAAGGGCGTGCCCGATCCCTTCGAAGCCATTCAAGGCATGCCGAACACCCTTGCGGCGGCAGGATATCATATTGGTTGGTCGCACAAATGGCACCTGCGCGAGAGTCTGATGGGGGGCAAGCAAAACCAATACTCCACCCATGGTGGACGCATCAACGAGTTCTCGGAGATGGTCACGAAGTCGGATGACAAAGCGGCCACCAAGCAGGCGATCCTCAAGGATGTGCGCGGCAACTTTCAGGATTTTCTCGATCGGGAAAAATCCTGCCAGCCGTTTTTTTACTCTTTCAACTCCACCAACACGCATCGCCAATGGGTCCGAGGCTCGGGCAAGGCTTTGTGGAATCTCGATCCCGACAAGCTGAAGGGGAAATTGCCGCCATTCATTCCGGACAATGAGGTCACCTGCGCGGAAAAACCAACGTCATGGATTTCGGGGCGCAGGTTCTCCTCGCCATCCGCTGGCCGGGAAAATTAGCGAATGGCCGCAACGTGCTTGCACCTGTTTCGCTCACCGATTTCGCTCCTACATTCCTCGCCGACGCGGGACTTCGCGGATGGGCATTGATCGGCCGCGAGAGGTATTTTGAGGCCGCTCGTGAGGGGGACCCTCCGTATCCGGTCCGTGCACTTCGAACGGCGGATTTCCTCTACGTGATCAATTTCAAGCCAGACCGCTGGCCTGAGGGAGCGCCATTCGCTGTCACGGAAGCTTCAGGTCCTTCCTTCGACGAGATTGCCATACATGGCAACTCTGGACCGTAATCATTGAGAGGTTCTCAGGTTGGAATGAATTTTGTTAGCCACAAAGAGGCGCAAAAAACTTCAAAAATGAAGACCCTCTGGCTTTTTGCGTGTTTTGTGATTTTTTGCGGCAAATCCTCCTGTAGGTGGAACCAAGGACATCAATCGAACGGGTGAAAGGTTCCTGTTGGCAATGCCCTGCGGATTTTGCAGCATGCTTGCATCATGAGCATCGCATCTGCGGATTACGAAAAACTCGGGCAGTTCTATCTTGGGCGGGAATACGATTCGGAGGCTGGGAAAATCACCGACGATTTGGTGCTCTATGATTCCAAGGATTTGGTGACCCACGGCGTGGTGCTCGGCATGACGGGTTCGGGGAAAACCGGGCTTTGCCTTGCGTTGTTGGAGGAGGCGGCGATGGACAATATTCCGGCGATCGTGATCGATCCCAAGGGCGACATTTCAAATTTTTTGCTAATGTTTCCGGATCTCGATGCGAAGAGTTTCCGGCCATGGATCAATGAGGATGATGCAGCGAAGAAGGGAATATCGCCGGACGAACATGCGGAAAAAACCGCCGCGCTGTGGAAATCGGGTTTGGCTGATTGGGGACAGAATCCCGATCGCATCGCGGCGCTGCGCGACAAGGTGGACATCAATGTTTTCACGCCCGGCAGCAAGGCGGGGATTCCGGTTTCCATTCTCAGTTCGTTGGAGGTGCCGCCGTTTGAAATCATGGATGACGCCGAGTTGTTAGGTGAGAGGATTGAAAGCACGGTTTCCTCATTACTCTCGCTGGTGGGCGTGGATGCGGATCCGATTCAGAGTCCGGAAGCGGTGCTGCTTTCATCGATCTTCCAGAACGCGTGGAACGCGGGGCATAACATTACCTTGGAAACCCTGATCCGCCACATCCAGAAGCCTGCGTTCGACAAAGTGGGCATCATCGACCTCGAATCCTTCTTGTCGGAGAAATCCCGCCAGACGCTGGCGTTGAAGTTTAATAATTTGTTAGCATCGCCGGGGTTTTCATCCTGGCTCGAAGGGCCGCCGCTCGACATCGCGAAGATGCTGCATGATCCCTCCGGAAAACCTCGGATCTCGATCTTTTCGATTTCGCATCTTGGCGACGCGGAACGGATGTTTTTTGTCAGTCTGCTGCTCAACCAAATGCTTGGCTGGATGCGTGCTCAGAGTGGCACCACCTCATTACGGGCTCTGCTGTATATGGATGAGATCTACGGATTTTTGCCGCCCAGTGCGAATCCGCCGTCCAAGCGGCCGATGATGACAATGCTCAAGCAAGGTCGGGCTTTCGGGCTCGGGTGTTTGTTGGCGACGCAGAATCCGGTGGATTTGGACTACAAGGCGCTGTCCAACATCGGGACTTGGTTTCTCGGCCGCCTGCAGACCGAGCGGGATAAGCTCCGCGTGCTTGATGGCTTGGAGGGGGCGGCGGGATCGCAGAACGCGAAGTTTGACCGCGCCTCGATGGAGCGGTTGATCTCCGGCCTCGGCAATCGGATTTTCCTGATGAACAACGTGCATGAGGACGGCCCGGTGTTGTTTCACGTCCGCTGGGTGATGAGTTATCTAACGGGGCCTCTCACCCGCGGCCAAATCAAGAAGCTGATGGACCCGAAACGTGGCGCTTTCGATACCGTAGCGGGGCCTTCGGCCGTGGCAAACCCGATGGCCATGCCGGGAATGTCCGCGGCGGCAGTTTCCTCGCCACGTCCGGCGGTGGGCACGGGTGTCACCGAAGTCTTCGTCGCACCCGCCGGGGGCGGTGAGGGTGTGGTCTATCAACCGCACTTGTTGCGTGCGGCGACAGCGCGTTTTTTCTCCGCAAAACTGGGGGTTGATGGAAGTCGGAACGTGCGTTTGGTCAATCCGATCACCGCGACTGGCATCGATTGGGAAACACAGGTGCCGCCGCCAAGCCGCCAGGAGGAGATGAGCGAACCCGCCAAAGGAGCGGGTTTTGCGGAGCTCCCGGGCTTTGCGATGAATGCGGCGAACTACAAGCAGGTGGAGAAAGATTTCGCCGATTGGCTTTTCCACAATGAGCGGGCGGATGTGTTCAGCTGTCCGGCGCTCAAGCAATGCTCGAAGCTGGGTGAGAGTGAGGGAGATTTTCGTGCCCGACTCACCCACGAAGCACGCGAGGTTCGGGACGCGGCGATCGAGAAACTACGGGCTGCTACGGCGAAAAAAATAGTGACTCTAGATGGGCGGTTGCGGACTGCGGAAGGGCAGCTGATGAAAGAAAAAGCCGAGGCGAATGCGGCGAAAATGCAGGCAAGTGTTTCCGTGCTGGGTGGTCTGCTCGGCGGTTTGTTCGGTCGTAAAGCAGGGCTGGGATCGATCACGCGTGGCTCCGCCATGATCGGCAGAGCGACCAGCGCCTACAAGCAGCACCAGGATGTGGCCAACGCGGATGCGAAAATCGCAGGGATCAGTGATGAAATTGAGGCGATTCAGAGTGCTTTTGAAGCTGATATCGCGGAGATCAGCGCGTCTTACGATCCGGATGCGCTTGCGTTGGAGACCGATGTGATCAAGCCAATGAAAACGAATATTGATGTTGAGAAGGTCGCCTTGCTCTGGTTGCCAGTGGTGTCTTGAACTTGAGGTATGGATCGCGGAGGCATGATCATGGAGGGGCGAAACGTGTTTGCCCTGACCATGAGATGACCATGGGAAGCGCTTTACTCATTTCATGGGCTCTTCATGGGCATCGGCGGATGCGTTCCGCCGCTCCTTGTGGACGATGTATGATCGCTCGGCCATGAGAGGTGCCAATGAGAAGCGCTTTGCCGTCACTCATTGGCTTTTTCATGGGCATCGGCGGATCGGATTCCTCCGCTCCGGAGGGGAGCGGGTTTGGTGAATTGCTAAGGCATTGCCCAAGGCTCTCGGAAAGGAAATGATCCTCCCGGAATGATCGGTTGGACGGAACAAACATTGCGGGCGGCGGCCTCGTGGCAGGCATTTAAAGAGGGGAAAGCGCTCTTTGAATCTGGCGCTGTGGCTGAGGTGAAGGTGGGTTCAAACGGTTGGCAAGGCTTGGTGAAATGGGGAAAGCGGCCGTTTCGCGTCAGCGTTGCGGTGAAATCCGGGACCAACATCGAAGCCCGTTGTTCGTGCCCGGAAAACCAATCGTCAGGCGCGGTTTGTGCCCATGCGGTGGCGACCGGACTGGCGACGTTGTCCGCGAAAAAGGCGAAACCTGCCACTGCCGCAGTTGCGCCACCTCCGGCAGTTGCCGCGCCTGTGGCATCGGTCGCATGGCAGATTTTGCTGCCGCTCAATTGGCGTGAGGCGCTGGCTCGTGGCAAATTCTCGGCCACGCTAGCGGTGTCGTCCGGCGACTCGATTTCCCCGGCGGATGATCGCCTCAGCGCTTGGCTCGCCCGCGAACGGGTCGCGCCGAAGGGGATTCTCAGCCTGAATCTTGATGGCGGCCGGGTTTCCGCCTTTTTGGAAGCTGTCGCCGATCACCCGCGCATGGTGGTTGGCAAGGATCGCCTTTCGATCGCGATTCGTTCCGGCGAACGTTTCCTGCTGGACGATGCAACTCGCGATGGTGACCGGATTCGCTTGGTCCCATCGCCGGATTCCGGGCCGTGGGTTGAGATTTCGGGGGCCTTCTGGCGGATTTCGGCGGAAACGGTGAGCCGTGTGGGTGAGGGGAGCGTTCCGGCGGATCTGGCGGCCTCGCTCACGGAAATTTCCTGTGGCAAAACTGTTGAAATCCCAACGGCTCGGTTTTTCAACAGCCTCGATGCATGGCAGGAATGGGTCGCTTTTCCGGATGGCTCTTGGCTCGATGCGTTGCATTTCGTGCCGGCATCGGTGGGGATCGAACTCACGTTGGAAGGCTCGCTCCAACATCTCGAAGCTCGCCTGCTGGCGAAATATGGCGACGCTCCGGCAGTGCCGCCCGGGCTTGGGAAGGTGGACGGTTTGCCCCGACTTTTGGAAGATCGATGCGAGGTCCGAAATTCGGCAGCTGAAGAGCGCGCCGCGAACCGTCTCATGCAAGCCGGATTTGAGGCTGAGGATTATTCAAACGGTCGTTGGGTTCTGAAAGGCGAGTCCGCCATCATTGGCTTTCTCACCCGGGCGCTGCCGGAGCTCCGCAAGGAGTGGTCGGTGATTGAAGGGGAGCGATTTAGCCACGTGCAAAAGCAGGTGGCGGTAGTCGCTCCAAAAATCGACATTCTGGGTTCCGGTGAAGATTGGCTGAGCTTTGATCTTAGCTTTCAAACAAGTGATGGAATTTCGATTCCCGCTGCCGAAGTCAGGCAGCTTTTGAGGTCGGGCCGGAACTCCGGCCAAGCTGCTGGGGGCCGTCATTTGGTCATTTCGAACGACGTGGCGGAGATCATTGATCCGCTGTTTTCGGAGCTCGATTTGCGACAGGAAGACGGGCATTTCAGAAGTTCGGCGCGCTCGGGCGAGATTGTTCGGGAAATCCAGAAAAAGATATCGAAGTCGAAAGACAGCAAAGACTTAGAAGATTTATTAACATTTAATTCACCACCGACATTTCAGGCAGAACTTAGGCCGTATCAGACTCATGGGGCAGCGTGGCTTCACGACCGGGTGCAGCGCTTTGGGGGTGCCTTGTTGGCGGATGACATGGGCTTGGGGAAAACAATTCAAACAATCGCTTTAATCGAACAATTGTTTTCTGAATCGTTGGAGGATTCAGGGGTGGTATTGGTCTTGGCGACGGCGTCGCTGCTGGGGAACTGGAAGGCGGAGTTTGCTAAATTTGCGCCGGGACGGGTGGTCAGGATTTTGCATGGAACGGCGCGCGACCGCATGCGGGATGAGGTGCGGGCTGGCGATGTAGTGATCACGAGCTACGGCACTTTGGCGCGTGATCTCGCGTGGCATCTCAAGCGCGACTACCGCGCGGTGGTGGTGGATGAGGCGAGTTTGATGCGGAATCCGGATACGGATCACGCCAAGGCGATTGCGAAATTGCGGGCTTCACGCCGGGTGGCGCTCACGGGAACGCCGATCGAAAACGGAGTTCGCGATTTGTGGTCGATCTTCCGATTTATTCAACCTGGTTGGCTCGGTGGGCGGGACGATTTCAAAGCGCGCTATGAAATGCCGCTTGCCACCGGGGAGGCGGCCGGGGTGGCGATGGAGCGGCTGCGGCTCAAGATTTCGCCGTTTTTGTTGCGTCGAACCAAGGAGGAAGTTGCGCCGGAATTGCCCTCGAAGTTGTTCATAGATGAGTTCTGTGATTTGAGTCCGGACCAGCAAGCGGTTTATCGCGAGCTGTTGATCGAGGGTCGCAAGCGGGTGGATGCCATCGCTGATTCCGGCAATGCTGGTGCTGCCCGGATGCAAATGCTGACCGCGCTTCTTCGTCTCCGACAAACGTGTTGTGATCTCGCGCTGTTTGAAAACGATCGATTCAAACAATTGTTGGTTGCGCGGCGATCCGCCAAGTTACAACGCCTGTTGGAGTTGTTGGAAGAGGCGGTGAATGGAAATCACAGAGTATTGGTTTTCAGTCAGTTTCAGAAACAATTGGTGGAGATCGAGAAATGCGTTTTAGAGCAGGGTTGGAATTGTCTGCGGCTGGATGGGCAGACGCGGAACCGTCAACAACTTGTGGATAAGTTCCAGGATCCGAAGGGGCCACCGGTGTTTTTGATCAGCCTCAAAGCCGGCGGTTACGGACTGAATTTGACCGCAGCGGACACGGTCATTCACTTCGACCCTTGGTGGAATCCGGCGGCGGAGGCGCAAGCGACCGACCGCGCCCACCGGATCGGCCAGACGCGTCCGGTGACGGTGTATCGACTTTTAACGCGTGGAACGGTCGAGGAAAAGGTCGTCCGTCTTCAGGCGAAGAAGCGCGAGCTCGCTGCGGTGATCGATGAAAGCGGTAGCGGAGATGCGGCTGGTTGGACGATGAAGGATTTTGAGGCAGTGCTTGGGGAGTCGCTGCTGACGATTTGATGCTTGGAAGGAAGAGTTTCGCGGCGCCCCATGATTGCTGTGCCGTGAATTCCGGGTTGCGGATTGGGCAGGTGGGGGTATCACGGGTGGGTGATTTTTGACGAGTTGCAGGTATGGATGGATCCGGTGCGGCGCAGCGGGCCGGAGGCGATGGCGGTGGACGAGTGGTTGTTGGCGACCGTGGAATCGCCGGTTTTGAGGATTTACGATTGGTTGGGCGATTGGGGGAGTGTTGGGTATTTTGGGGATTTGGAGGCGGCGCGGGCGACCTTTCCAGGAGTGGGCTGGGTGAGGCGTTGGACGGGTGGCGGGACGGTGGATCACCGTGCGGATTGGACGTATTCGGTGATTGCGCCGGGGCGGGAGACGCTGGCGGGAATGCGCGGGGCGGAGAGTTACCGGGCGCTTCATGCGGCGCTGGCGCAGGCTTTGCATGCGGAGGGAATGGATGCCCGGCTGAGCACAGGGGCGGAGGAAACCGGGGCGGCGGCGTGTTTTGAGAATCCGGTGAGCCATGATCTCATCGATGCCGTCGGGCGGAAGATCGCGGGTGCGGGTCAGCGCAGAACGAAGCGGGGCTTGCTGCACCAAGGATCGTTGGCGCGGATCGCAGATCCGGTGCTTTCCCGTCAGCGTGCGGAATCATTGGCGTCAGTGATGGCGCGGCAGAGAGATTTCCGGGAATTTTATCCGCTGGAGGAGTTCATCGCGGAGAGGGTGTCGGCACGCTACGGACTGCCGGTATGGACGGAGCGTCGGTGACTCGGTCCCGATGGAGCATGGCGATCGCCGAATCGCCCTGACCATGAGGGGACAATGGAAAGCGCTTCGCCCAGTTCATTGACTTTTCATGGGCATCGGCGGACGGATTCCGCTGCTCCCTGGGGCACTTCGCACTTTCTCGCTGCTTGGATCCGCTTAAAGACATTGCGCTTTGGCCGGAGTGAAGTGGCCTTCACAGTGCGCCGAAGCGGCGGTGCCTGAGTTGGTATTCGCGGACGGCTTCGATGAGGTCGTTCTTGCGGAAATCGGGCCAGAATTTTTTAACGATGACGATTTCCGCGTAGCTGATTTGCCACAGCAGGAAATTAGAGACGCGCATCTCGCCGGAGGTGCGGATGAGTAGGTCTGGGTCCGGGATGCCGGTGGTTTGCAGGTGGGATGCGAACATCGTGCAATCGATTTGATCCGGGGAAATCGTTCCTGCGACGGCTTCCGCGGCGAGTGAGCGGGCGGCGCTGATGATTTCTTCGCGTCCGCCATAGGAGAGGGCTAGCACGAGGGTCATCGCGGTGTGATCCGCCGTTTGCGCCATGATTTTATCCAGCAGCGCACGGGTCTTGACGGGCAGTCGATCAAGCTGACCAATCGCCTGAAGGCGGATATTCTGCTTTTTGAGATCCTTGGATTTTTCTACTAGAAAGCGGTCGAGCAAGGCCATCAGGGCTTTGACTTCCGCTTCCGGGCGGTTCCAATTTTCCGAGGAAAACGCATAGAGGGTGAGGTATTTGACGCCGAGTTCGATGCAGGTGTCGGCGACTTCGCGGACGGATTCCGCACCCGCGCGATGGCCTTCCCTGCGCGGCAGGCCACGTTCCTTGGCCCAGCGGCCGTTACCATCCATGATGACGGCGATGTGACGGGGAATGTCTGGAAAGTCGGGCATTAGGAGAAGAGTATCAAACCGCGAATGAACGCGAATGGACGCGAATCTTAAAAGAGTTAGGAGTGTTTTTTGATCTGCTTGAAAGAAGCTGGAAAAAGTTACCGAGTATCAATTTTCAAAAAAATCATTCGTGTTAATTCGCGTTCATTCGCGGTTTTTAATCTTTAAACCACGAGTGTTTGCACCCGGTCCGGTCCCACGCCGACGAAGGCGATGGGCGCGCCGCAAAGTTCGCTGAGACGATTCAGATAGGCTTTCGCTTGTGCTGGAAGCTGGGTGTATTCGGTGCAAGCGGTGGTGTCGGATTGCCAGCCGGGCATCGTTTCGTAAATTGGCACTGCGCGATCCCAGGCCGAGCGATCAGCGGGAGGGAGCGTGTGGACCACGCCATCGATGTTGTAACCGGTGCAAATTTGCAGGGTTTCATAAGCATCGAGGCCGTCCACATTGGTGACGGCGAGGCCGGTGACACCATTGACCATGCAGGCAAAGCGCAGCAAGACCGTATCTAACCAACCGCAACCGCGCGGGCGACCGGTGGTGGCTCCAAATTCGCGGCCGAGTCCGTGCAGATATTCTGATAGACCTTCATCCACGGTGGGGAATGGGCCGGAGCCGACGCGGGTGGTGTAGGCTTTGCAAACTCCGATGACGGCATCGATCGCGGTGGGTGGTAGGCCGGAACCGGTGCAGGAGCCACCGGATGTGGTGTTCGATGACGTGACAAACGGATAGGTGCCGTAGTCGATGTCGAGCAAAGTGCCTTGGGCGCCTTCGAAGAGCAGGTTTTTGCCTGATTTCCATGCGGCATGCAGCACGGGAATGGTGTTGGTGATGTGCGGGCGGAGGCGTTCGAAGGCGGTGTAAACCTCATCGATGACTTGGCTGGCTTCGAAGATGGTGAGGTTGTAGCGGACGAGCACTTCGTTGGCTTCAGCGACGCGGCGGGTGATTTGAGCGGTAGCGAACTCACGGTCTAGCAGATCCGCCATGCGGAGGCCGCAGCGGTTGACCTTGTCGGCGTAGGCCGGGCCGATACCGCGTTTGGTGGTGCCGATTTTTTGGTCGCCGAGCGAGGCTTCGCGGGCGGCGTCGAGTTCCTTATGAAAGGGGAGCACGACGTGGGAGCGGTCCGAGATGAGCAGTTTTTCCGGGGTGATGGCGATGCCTTGGGCTTCGATGCGTTCAATTTCGATAACCAAGCCGACGGGGTCGAGTACGACGCCGTTGCCGATGACGTTGGTTTTGTTGTCCCAGAGGATACCGGAGGGCAACAGGTGCAGCACGTATTTCGCACCGCCGGCAATGACCGTGTGACCGGCGTTATTGCCGCCTTGGCCGCGGATGACGACGTCTGCGGATTCCGTGAGGTAATCCACGATTTTGCCTTTGCCTTCGTCGCCCCACTGGAGGCCGGTGATGATGGTGTTCATTTTTTAATAAGATTTTTCAACCGCGAATGGACGCGAATAGACGCGAATTTTTTTTGAGTAATTAATGGGAGAGTATGATGCGTTCCCATTCGAGTTTTGGTTTTTTGAAATTGATTATAAGACCAACAGGCAGGCCGGTGATGCGGAGATAGTTGAGCATCTTTCCACGTTCAATGTCGGTGATGCGATCGATGGTCTTGGTGTCCACGATGACTTTATCGTAAGCAATGAGATCAGGGATGTAGTCAGCAACTTTTTGGTTTCTCCAAATGACGGGGAAAGCACGTTGCTGTTCAAAAGGGATTCCACGATATTGAAATTCGACAGCTAGCTCGTTTTCGTAAGGTTTCTCGTGCAATCCATGACCAATGCCGTTGATGATCTCAAGTGAACACGAAATGATGGCATAGACCTCATCCTTCAGAATCAATTCGCGTCCATTGGCGTCCATTCGCGGTTTAAGCTTTTTTGGTTTGATCGATCAGTGCCGCGAACTCCTCGAAGAAATAGGAGGCGTCGTTCGGGCCGGGGGCGGCTTCGGGGTGGTATTGGACGCTGAAGACGGGATGTGTTTTGTGGCGCATGCCTTCGACGGTGCCGTCGTTGAGGTTGATGTGGGTGACTTCGATTTCCGGTGGTAGCGAGTCTGGATCGACGGCGAAACCGTGGTTTTGCGAAGTGATGGAGATTTTCCCGCTGCGGAGGTCTTTGACGGGTTGATTGCCGCCACGGTGGCCGAATTTCAGTTTGAAGGTTTTTCCCCCGTAGGCGTGGGCGAGCAGTTGATTGCCGAGGCAGATGCCGAAGATCGGTTTTTTGCCGATGAGTTGGCGGAGCTCGGCGTGGATGTAGTCGAGTGCCGCTGGATCCCCGGGGCCGTTGGAGAGGAAAATACCATCCGGGTTTTTCGCGAGCACTTCGGCTGCGGTGGCGGTGGAGTTTACGACTTCCACCCCGAAGCCAGCTTGGCGCAGGCGGCGAAGGATATTGTATTTAATACCGAAATCGTAAGCCACGATGCGGTGGCGGACGGGTGGGAGTTCTTCATAGGGGCCGGGGTGGCCGGTGAGCACATTGGGCAGTATCCATTCGCGGGATTCTTCCGTCCAGTGGTAGGATTCGGAGGTCGATACTTCTTTCACGTAGTCCATGCCTTCCATGGAGGGCGATGCTTTGGCTTTGGCGACGGCGGCTTCGCAATCGAGTTCGGTGGTGACACAGGCGCGCATGGCGCCGAGCGAGCGGAGGTGTTTGGTGAGTGCGCGGGTATCGATGCCTTCGATGCCGAGGACTCCATGGCCTGCGAGGTATGCTCCGAGTGGCTGGCTGGAGCGCCAATTCGACGGGACTTCGCATAGCTCGCCGATGACAAAGGCGCGGATATGCGGCCTGCTGGATTCGTTGTCCTCTGGATTGACTCCATAGTTTCCGATTTGCGGATACGTCATACTGACGATCTGGCCGCGGTAGGACGGATCGGTGATGACCTCTTGGTAGCCGGTCATCGAGGTGTTGAAACAGATTTCCCCGGTGGTGGTTCCGGTGGCTCCGAACGCGTTTCCTTCGAAACAGCGTCCGTCTTCTAGGGCGAGAATGGCATTAATCGGCACGGCGGCGGAAAACTAGGCACCTGCTTCGGACCTTGCAAGAGAATGCTCACTCGCGGGCCCGGCTATCGATCAGAATTGTGACCGGGCCGTCATTGACGAGGGCCACTTTCATGTCGCCGCCGAAGATGCCGCGTCCGACGGGTTTGCCGATTTCCCGCTCCATCGCGGCGCAAAACGCTTCGTAAAGTGGTTCCGAGTGGCTCGGGGTGGCGGCGCGGAGAAATGACGGGCGGTTTCCTTTTTTGGTGGAGGCGTGCAGTGTGAATTGGCTGACCACCAAGGCGTCGCCGCCGGTATCGGTGACCGAGAGGTTCATTTTGCCATCGGCATCGGAGAAAATCCGCATTTTCGCGATTTTTGAGGTGAGCCATTCGACGTCTTCCGCTTCGTCGATTTCCTCAACTCCCAGCAGGATCAGCAGGCCGGGGCCGATCCGGGAAACCGTTTCGTCCTCGATGGTGACGGACGCTTCAAGGACACGCTGGATGACGGCTCGCATCCGTCGACTTTGTGGATTTTTTTTGACTCCGCAAGTGTTGGTTATCAGCGGGCTAGCGGCTTGTTCACGGTTGTTCACAGGTTGTTCGCAAACTCCCAAGATTGCAAAGGGCGGAGGACTCGCCAAGATCTGCACCCCACATGGCCACCGAACTCAAATCACCGCCTGCGACCTCCTCCAAGACGAGTCCATTTTTGCAACAAGGGGCGACTGCGGTGGATGATGTCACACGGGCCCTGCCGCATGCGCTCGGGCCGGAGAAGAGTTTGTTGTCCTCGATGTTGCAGGATCCGCAGGAATACATCGGTGTGGCCATCGAGGAAAAGCTCACCAAGGAGCATTTCTATCTGCCGGCGCACTCGACGCTCTATGAGTTTCTCATCGGCTTGTTCGAAGCGGGAAATGAGGTGGAGTTGGTTTCATTGGTGCAGCGTTTGTTAGATCGTGGCTTGCTCGATCGGGTGGGTGGGCCGGCGGCGTTGACGGACCTTTACACGTATGCACCGAGTCCGGGGCATTTCAGGCACCATCTTCAGCACGTGAAGGACAAGTTCGTGCTGCGCTCGATCATCCAGAACTCCAACGAGGCGATTGCGCAAGCTTACGATGCTCCGGATGAGGTTGCTGGTTTGTTAGACTCTGTGGAGGCGAAGATTCTGGCGATTCGTGAGGGATCCGAGACCAACAAGGCGCCGACGATCAAACAATCCGTCGAAGAGGTGCTTGAGCAATTCCAGGCCTTGCTTGCCGGGGAGCGAGGAGCGCAGGGGATTTCCACCGGATTTGAGCAATTGGACCGCATGAGCAGCGGCCTTAAACCGGGTGAAATGTTCGTTATCGCGGCACGTCCATCGATGGGTAAGACCTCGCTGATGATGAACATCGTTGAGCATGTGTGCATCGAGCAGAGCAAGCCGAGCATGGTGTTTTCCTGCGAAATGAGTGCCTTCCAACTGGTCCAGCGCTTGGTGTTTTCGCGGGCCAAGTTTGCGATGAGCCAGCTCTCGCGCGGTTACACGCCGAACAAGGGTGACCTGCAGCGCATCCAGCGCGCCGCTGTGGAAACCACCGCGTCCAAGTTGTTTATCGATGACACGCCGGGGATTTCTATCAATGAACTGCGAGCCAAGGCCCGGCGCAAAAAACGTGATGAGGACATTCAATTCATTGCGATCGACTACTTGCAGTTGATGAAATCGCGGACCAAGCAGGCGGAAAACTCGCGTGAGCGGGAAATCGCGGAAATTTCCGCAGGGATCAAAGGGCTGGCTAAGGAATTGGGTATCCCTATCATTATTCTAGCCCAGCTCAACCGCGGTCCTGAAAGCCGGACCGGTAAAAGCCTGGGTGTGCCGCGGATGTCCGATCTTCGGGAGTCCGGTGCCATCGAGCAAGACGCGGATATGGTCGGCCTGCTCTATCGGACGGCGTATTATGCCGAAAGCGCCGAAGAGAAGGAAGAAGAGGCGGGCAAGGCCGAACTGGTGCTTGCCAAGAACCGGAATGGCGAAACCGGGCACATCCCGTTGACGTTCATCGCCGAATTGATGCGCTTTGAAACCGGACCACCGGCGCAAGAGTCGGAAGGGTGAGAGAGGACTGAATTTACAATTTCAGGATTGCCTCGTTGATGGTGTCTTCGGCTCCGGGTTCGGTGCGGATGAAGATTTCCTGAAGGCCTTTGGCGGACTGGGTGACGGCTTTGAGTCCGCCTGGGACTTTGCGTTGGATTTTAATCGATCCGGTCCGGCATTGAGAGCCAAGAGATTTTCCGCCGTAGGAGCGGCCGATGATCACGCCGATGACCCCCTCCATAGCGGAGATCCGGCGAAGGACTTCGTGGCACTCCTTGGAAGTGCTCTGATGGCGGCCGCGTGATGGCATGGTTTGAGATCGATATAGACCGCCATCGTCTGCATCGCGATCCTGATTTTCACAAGAAATAAGGAGCAGGGACCTTATTGGTGGCCGGGACGATGAGGAAGAGGCGACAGTAAGGTCGCCACTCCTTATGGATGAAGAGGCGACAGTAAGGTGCCACGGAAATACGGAGCAGGGACCTTATTGTCCCTTCTTCCGCGACCGGGACGATGGGGAAGAGGCGACAGTAAGGTCGCCACTCCTTATGTAAGGCTTGCGGAGATGATACCTTCTTCGGTTTCTTGTTTCAGGCGGAGTTGGCCGCAGGCGGCATCGATATCGTGGCCTTTTTCGAGGCGGAGGTTGGCGGTGACGCCGGCGTTTTTCAGGATGTCGCGGAAGGCGCGGCAATGGACATCGGGCGGGCGTTTCCACTCCAGGCCATCCACGGTGTTGTAGGGGATGAGGTTGACCTTGGCTTGGATGCGGCGGGCGTGGCGGGCGAGGATGGCAGCTTGTTCGAGTGAGTCGTTGACGCCTTGGATGAGGATGTATTCGAGGGTGAGTTTCTGGTTTTTGCGGGCGTTCCAGAAATCGAGGGCGTCGAATAATTCGGCGACCGGCCATTTTTTATTCACCGGCATGATTTGTTGGCGGACTTCATCGGTGGCGCCGTGGAGTGAGATGGCGAGGCGGATTTGTTGCGGGTGCTCGGCGAGTTTGCGGATCTGGGGGACCAGGCCGGAGGTGGAAATGGTTAGGTGGCGTGCGCCGAGGTGGAGGGTTTTCTCGCCGGTGATCAGGGAGATGGCGGCTAACAGGCTGTCGAGATTTGCGAGCGGCTCGCCCATGCCCATGAAGACGAGGCTGTCCACGCGCTCGCCGGAGAGTTGTTCGGCGGCGAGCACTTGACCGGCGATTTCCGAGGCATCCAGATTGCGGGTGAATCCTGCTAGGCCTGAGGCGCAGAATTTACAGCCGTAGGCACAACCGACTTGGGAGGAAACACAGAGCGTCCGGCGGTCGGATTTTTCGCCGTAAAGCGCGGGATTGGCTGGGATGAGCACGCTTTCAACGTAGCGGCCGTCGTGCAGGCGGAAGAGAAATTTGCGGGTGGTATCGGCGGAGCCTTGGGTGTGCGTGTGTTCGAGTGCGCCGAGACGGAATGAAGCGGTTAGTTTGTCTCGTAATGCGATCGGGAGATTGCTCATCGTATCGATCGAGGTGACTTTTTTCTTCCAAACCCATTCGAGGATTTGGGCGGCGCGGAATGAGGGTTCGCCAGCGTCCTTGAGCCATGAGGCGAGGGATTCCGGGCTGATTCCTGTGAGGGCGGGGAGCATGGGCTGGGGGATCGTTGAAATGGTTGGAATCTCAGCGACTCCGTTCCAGATGCACGGCCACGCACTCGGTGTCCGGCAGGATGTGTTTCTCGATGGTGATGGCGATGCTCTTGAGCGGATGTTTTAGGAACAACTTATCGGCGATTTCCACGGCGAGCGTTTCGATCAGGTTGCGGGGTTTGGCGGCGGCGAATGCTTGGATTTCCATGGCCACGGCGTGGTAATCAATCGTGCGCGAAATGTCGTCGGCTAGGCCGTCGAATCCTTGGGCGGGAATCATCCGCAGGGTGATCCACAAAGTTTGCGCTTCGGCGCGTTCCGCATCGGGCACGCCGATGTGGGTGCTGACGCGCAGGCGGCGGATCTCGATGGTGTCAGGCGTTTGCATGGGGAATCATGTTGCGTTCGGTGGCTTCGAGAAGAAGCGTGCGGGTCGGGTGATTGAGATCGAGTTCTAGGGCGGCGGCAGGCGATAACCAAAGGAATTCTTCGGCTTCGTCATTGAGTGTGACGTCGGTGCTGCGGGTGCGGGCGACGTAGTTGAGTAAGATGAAATGTTCGGGACGCATGAACTCGGTGGAGTCGATCGAATCCTGGACCATCACAAATTCGATGTCGTCGATGGTCAGCGCGGTTTCCTCGAGGACTTCGCGTTTTAGAGCGGCAAGAGATGGCTCGCCGCGTTTGATTTTCCCGCCGGGGATGCCCCAAAGGTCGCTCCATTTGTGGGTGCGGATCATCAGGACTTGGCCGGCGCCATTGTGGATCAGTGCACCGACGGTGGCGATCGGTCGGGCTTTGGACGGTTGGTGGCGGCGGGCGAGTAAGGAGCGGAGCACGCCGAGGTCTGGGACGGTGATGTCCGGTCGGACTGTGGCGAGGATTTCCGGGTGATTGTAACCGGTGAGCACGGCGATCGAGGCAATGCCCCCGTGGCGTGCGGTTTCCATGTCGTGGGTCATGTCGCCGATGAAGGCGGTTTCCGCGGGATTGAGGCCGTGGGTTTCCAGGATGCGATGGATGACTTCACGTTTGTCGAGCACTCCGGAATAGGTGGCTTCGAAGTGGCCGCGGAGGCCGAATTCGTCCATTTGGCGTTCGAAGGCGAGGGTGTCCATGGATGTGAGGACAAAAGCGCGGATGCCGATGGCGGCACACCATTCGAGTTTCTCGCGGGCGTGCGGGAGGATGGTGACGGGCGTGAGCGCCGCATCGAATGCCGGGCGGAAATGGGCTTCCAGTTCGTCGATGGGGACTTGTGGGAGGATTTCCGAGTAAAATTCGTGGTATGGCAGGCGGAACCGGCGGCGGAATTCTTCGCGGTCGAGTGGTGCGACGTCGTATTTTGCGAGCACGGCATTGGTCGCCTCGATCACAGGGCCGAGATCGTCCACCAAGGTGCCGGACCAATCGAAGATGAAGTTGCGGAACATGGTGTAGGGAACGTTGATATGAGACAAGCAGGCTCCGACAATGAAGGCTGAAGCGTTGAAAAAGATTCAACTTCAAATGGCGGGCTCGCTAACCGAGGGCAAATTTCACGGATTTGACGCGATTTTCACCGAGTTGTGCGCGAATTCGGGTGAGGAGCATGGGTTTCATCTGTTCGAGGTGGAAACGCATGGCTGGCTGGGTGACGCGGAGGACAAGGTGGCCGTTTTTCACTGAGACGGGCTCGGTGTGGCGGGAAATGAAATCTCCGGCCAGTTCTTTCCAAGCGGAGCGCACCTGATCTTCATGCAGTCCGTCCTCGGCTCCGGCTGAGCGCAAGATGGCGGAAATGAATTTTTCCGCCGCGTGAATTCCTTGGTTGAGGTTCGTCGCCTCCTCGCAGCCGCGCCATTCGCTGAGGATCTCCTCACGGATCGCTCCCGGGCGCGGTTTGCGTTTCATCACGACTGACGGCGACTGGGCGCTTATTCGTCGCCGTCGTCACCGATGGCTTCGACGGGGCAGCCTTCCATCGCCTCGCGGCATTGGGCGATTTCCTCGTCATTTTCGGGTTGTTTGAACACGTAGGAGTAGCCCTCGTCTTCAGCACGGGAGAAATTGTTGGGTGCGGTTTCGCGACAGAGGTCGCAATCGATGCACTGGCTATCGACATAAAATTTGCCAGCAACGTTTTCGGAGTTTTTGTCTTCGCGGTCAGCCATGGTATTTAAATGATTCGTGAGGGATTGCATGCCTCCGCTGGGCGTGCGATGCAATCCGATTTTTCAGGAAATGTCAGATTGTCATTCGCACTGGCCAAGTCGGCGTTCCGCCCGTATGAAAATCCAAAGCACCTGCCATGACCCCTGAGCCACCTCCATCTTCCGACGGATCTTCTCCACCACCGCGCCATCGACTGGCACCGGAAAATTTTGCCAAGGACACGACGGAGGTGCATTTGTGGGATTTCGATGGCGATTTCGAGTTACCGGAGAAACCTGCGGTTACCGAAACTACTCCATCTTTGAATCGGGAGATTCCCGTGCGGAGGGTGATTGAGGTTCGGAAACCTCGTGAAACGCAGGATCGGCCGGCATTCAAGCCATTCGCAGCGGAGGATTCCTCCCACGTGGATGTCAACAAGCGGGCCACGGCAAGCCGTCCCGCCGAGTCGACGGCCAAGGCATTGCCCCCCGCGATTACGTTGGACGATGATCTCGAAGATTGGGATGACATCGATATCGTGAGGGAAATCGAAGATTTGCCTGCCATCGGAAAGCCGGGAATGATTCAAGCTTCGGCATCAAACCTTAAGCCGAGCCAGTCCATTTTTGCGAAAAGTGCGCCTGAGCCGACGGTCCAAGCCACCGCGCAAGCGGAGACGGATGATGAATTTTCACCTGTGTTATCTGAAAACGCCGTTCCCATCTCGTTGCGTCCGCGTCTGGGACTTTCGAATGTCGAGCGGATCGGATTGATCGGCTTGCTGGCCCTTCTTTTGGGCGGAGGTGCGATGGTTTACTTTATGTTTCTGCAGCCTTTGGCGCAGCAGACCGCTCAGGCGAAGTCTGTCGATTTTCCGGTCAAGGGATCCAAAGTGACGATCATATCCGCTAAAAGTTATTGGCGTGCACCGGTCACAGACGGTGACGACACGGACGCATTCCGTCGCGGCACGGTGCTACTGCCGGTGCTTGAGTTGGCGGTGACTGGCGGGCCGGCGGATATCCGGGTTTTCTTTCGTGATGAAGCGGGCCAAATTGTAGGTGACGCGATGACGCGCAATATCAATGGCGGTGCCACCCTGAAAATTGCTGCCACGGCGGGTTTTGATGACCCGGGAATGCACGCCGCCTATCGCACGGGGGAGAGCAAGCCGTGGACGATCGAAGTGCGGGAAACTCCTTCTGGCGCAAGTTCAGATCGAGAATTCACCAAGCTTTTTGAAATCAATATTTCCACCGAACGCCAATAGAAATCACCTCTATGTCCACCGAAGAAATCACTCCGATCGTGCCCCGCGAAGGTTGGCACGTCATGCATTTGTTTTATCATGTCGATCACGCGCAATGGGCGATTTACGGCGACGACGAAAAGCGTCAGGCCAAGACCCGTTTGACGGAGTTGGTGCAGGAAATCCGCGCCACGCCGGACACGCACCTGCTGATTTTTTCGGTGGCCACGCCGAAGGCTGATCTCGGATTCATGCTGCTCACCCCCGATCTCCAGGTGGCGAATGCTTATGAGAAACAACTCACTCTTTCGCTAGGGCCGGAAATTCTCAGTCCTTCCTATTCCTATCTCTCGCAGACGGAGAGTTCCGAATACACCACCACCCGAGAGCAATACACTGCGGATACCTTGATCGCGGAAAAAGGCTTGAGCGAGTGCAGTCCGGAATTCGAGACCGCGCTGAAGGAGTTCGATGAGCGGATGGAACATTACTTGAAGCACCGACTCTATCCGGTTTTGCCGGATTGGCCGGTGATTTGTTTCTATCCGATGTCGAAGCGCCGCAGCGGCAGCGATAACTGGTATTCCCTGAGTTATGAGGAACGCCGCCAGTTGATGGCCGGGCACGCCCGTGTCGGTCGGACTTATTCGGGTCGGATTCTGCAACTCATCACCGGCTCGACCGGCTTGGATGAATTTGAGTGGGGCGTCACCCTACTCGCTAAGGATACGATCGACATCAAATCGATCGTGTATGAAATGCGGTTCGATGAAGTCTCCGCCCGCTATGCGGATTTCGGGGATTTTTATATCGGCATGCAATTACCGCTGGATGTCTTGTTCCGGCGGATTTGTTTGTAATGAAGCGCTGGAGTGGCATGGCAGGAAAGAGATTGAACCGCCAAGTCGCAAAGGCCGCCAAGAGATGGATTGACGATTGATGAATGATGTTTATTGATTTCTGATTGAAGAATCTTCATTCATCATCAGCAGTTCTTGTGTCACTCACCGATTGCGAACTTTTCAGCGTTTTGCTTTCGGGGTCTTGAGGAAATTCTCCACATCGGCGGCGGAGCGGGTGTTGAAGATGTCTTTTTTGCGAAGCCAGCCTTTGCGAGCGATGCGGACACCGATGCCGAGGAAATGCAGTCCCATGGTCGAGTGGGCGTCCGGATTGATCGAGCAGAGCACACCTTTGTCGCGGGCGCGCTTCCACCATCGCCAATCCATATCGAGCCGCCATGGATTGCAATTGAGCTCGATGATGGTGCGGGTTTCCGCCGCGCAATCGATGATGGCGGCATGGTTTACGGCATAACCCTCGCGCTTGAGGAGCAGGCGGCCGGTGAGGTGGCCTAACATGGTGACATGCTCGTTTTCCATGGCGCGGCAAATCCGATGCGTCATCTCTTCCTCGGGGAGGTTGAAGATGTTGTGAACCGAGGCGACGCAGTAATCGAGTTGGGCGAGCGTTGAATCGTCGAAATCCAGCGAGCCGTCCTTGTGGATATCGACTTCCGAGCCGGCGAAGAGGCGGAAGTGGGTGAATGTCGAGTTGAGCTGGCGGATGGTTTTGACTTGTTTCAGCAGGCGTTCCGAGTCGAGGCCATTGGCGATGACCATGGATTTCGAGTGATCGGCGATACCGAGGTATTGCAGGCCGAGCTCCATCGCTTCTTCCGCCATTTCCTCAAGGGTGCTGGTTCCGTCCGACTCGGTGGTGTGGTTGTGGAAAGTGCCGCGGAGGTTGTCGAGTTGGACGAGGCGGGGGAGTTGGTGATGGGCGGCCGCTTCAAGTTCGCCGCGATTTTCGCGGAGTTCGGGTTCGATGTAGTCGAGTCCGAGTTTATGATAGATGTCTTTCTCTTCGTAAATCACTGAGGAGATTTCAGGATTGCCGTCGGAAGCGGCCGTGAAGCCGTATTCATTGAGCGAGAGTCCTTGTTTGAGTGCGAGTGAGCGCAGGGCGACGTTGTGTTCTTTGGATCCGGTGAAGTATTGGAGGGCGAAGGGAAACTGGGCGTTGGAAACCGCCCGGAGGTCGCACTGGATGCCGGTTTTCAGGCGAACGGATGCTTTGGTTTCACCGCAGACGATGATGGATTCCACTTGGGGCAGCGTGGTGAAATCTTCGCAGACGAGAGCGCCTTCCTTGGTGGCGACGAGGAAATCCAAGTCATGCACAGTTTCTTTGGAGCGGCGGTAGGATCCGGCCACGGCCACGCGGCTGATCTCCGGGTGCAGGCGCAAGGTTTCGAGGATTTCGGAAACCAGCGGGTTGACGTCGCCTAGCAGAAATGTTCCGGCGAAGGTCTCGTGCAGGGCGATGGCTTCGAGAATTTTGTTTTGGGTCTTTTCGCCGAAGCCGGGTAATGCGGCGACTTTTCCGTCGGCGCAGGCGGTTTTGAGATCCGCGATTGAGGCGATGCCGAGGGATTGGTGGAGGATTTTGACTTTTTTAGGGCCGAGTCCCTGGAGGTCGAAGAGTTCGGTGAGGCCTGCGGGAAACTCAGCGAGGAGGTCTTGATGAAATTTGAGACTGCCGGTGGAGGCGAGTTCGTGGAGTTTTTCGCGCAGCGCCTCGCCAATGCCCTTGATGCCGGTGAGTTGATTGTCGATGGCGAGTTGCATGATGTCGCCATCGTAATTGCGGACGGTATCCGCGCCGTGGCGGTAGGCGCGGACCTTGAAGGGGTTCTCGTCCTTGAGTTCCAGCAACAGGGCGATTTCTTCAAGGACTTCGGCTAGATTTTCGCGGGTCATCTTGGGAGTAATCTCGTCTGCCGATGAAATCCGGTCAAGTCCGCCAAGCATGCGTGGGGGAGGGATGGCGCTGGCAAATCACTTGCCGACTGCGGGAGGCTGGTCTTTACTCCGCGCATGCACGAAGAAATCAAGCTTACCCGGGAAGTTTCAGCCATTCAGATTCCGAGTGGCGACTCGCTTTCACTGCCGGCGGGCACGGCGGTTTTCATCACTCAGCGCTTGGGTGGCACTTACACGGTGGCCACTTCGCAGGGCCTTGCGCGGATTTCCTCGCAAGACGCCGATGCGCTCGGTGTGGATGCCGAGGAGGAGAAGAAAAAGCATGCGGCGGCTGTAAGGCTCAAAGACGCGCCGCTTGAAGAGCAGGTGTGGTCCCAACTCAAGGGTGTCTATGATCCTGAAATTCCGGTGGATATTGTGAATCTGGGTTTGGTGTATGACTGTGCGGTCGAGGACATCGATGGGCAAACCGTGGTCTCGGTGAAAATGACGCTCACCGCTCCGGGTTGCGGCATGGGACCGGTGATTGCCGCGGACGCCCAAGCGAAAATCATGACGATCGACGGCGTCGATGATGCCCGCGTCGAGCTCGTTTGGGATCCCGCGTGGAATCAGGAAATGATTTCCGAAGAGGGCCGGATGAAGCTCGGAATGGTCTGAGCAAGAGGCGGAAAATGCCGCATTCACTTCACTTTGCCAACGCCCGCGTCCACGTAGGCAATGATCGCGGGGATGGCGGCGTCGAGCACTTTGGCGACTTCCTCGTAGGCGGCTGCGCCCATGCCGATCGGATCCGGGACATCGATTCCCTGGCGTTTATCAGAGATTCCGGAGAACTCACGAACCAGAAAAAACTTGTCGGAATGTTCGGGAAACCGGGCTTCAAGAACGGCTAGATGGCTTTCCGTCATGGTAAAAACATGAGTGGCGGCGTTGAGGATATCATCCGTGACGGGACGGCTTACAAATCCATCGATGGAGGCCCCTCGTTTTCGCAGAATGGCCCGGGTTTCCTGACTGACCGGGGCGCCCTTGGACGCGGCAACTCCGGCGGAACTCACCGTGAAATCGCGGCGACCGGCGATGGCTTTGCGAAATAGGCCTTCAGCCAACGGGCTGCGGCAGGTGTTTCCGGTGCAAACGAAGAGCACGTGCTTCTGGTCGGACATGGCGGCGGACTTTGCCCGGCGGAATGCAATCCGTCAAACCGCAATGGCAGCTCCCTGCTGATCGATGAAACTCGGCCGAGGTTCTGTTCGTTCTGGCCCTCTCTCGGATGTCGTGATAGTCTTTTCCCATGGATGCTTTGATTCATCACCTCGAAGAAAACCAAGAACTCTCGCGGCGCGAAGTCGAAGTGGCTGCCGACCTTTTGCTTGATCCCGCCGTGGCCGATTCGAAGAAAGAACGACTGCTCGAAGCGCTTTCAAAAAAAGGCGAAACGCCCGCTGAGATTGCGGGATTCGTAGAGACCTTTCTCAGTCATGCGGTGGACCCGCATCTTGGGTTGCTGGATCTTGAAGGCCCCACACTCGATGTCTGTGGCACTGGCGGAGACCAGTTGGATCTTTTCAACGTTTCCACCACCGCGATGTTTATCGCCGCTGCTGGTGGGGCGATCGTCGTCAAACATGGAAACCGTGGTATTACTTCGAAGAGCGGCGGTGCGGATGTGCTTGAAGCGCTGGGCGTGCGGATTGATTTGCCGGCCGATGGTTTCCGCCGTTGTCTTGAGAAAGCCGGTGTAGGTTTCATGTTTGCTCCGATCTATCACCCCGCATTCAAGGTCGTGGCCGGAGTTCGTAAAACCCTCGCCGCGCGCGGGGTGAAAAGCATTTTTAATTTGATAGGCCCGCTGCTCAACCCGGCCAAACCCCAGTGCCAACTCGTCGGCGTCTTCTCGCGGGAGTTTTGTCCGGCTTTCGCGGAAATCCTGCAACGCCTTGGACGTGATAGCGCATGGGTCGTCCACGGCACCACCGGCGATGGCCGCTCCGTGGATGAAATCAGCCTGATGGGCTCCACCCGCATCTGCAAAGCCGGGCTTTACCAGGATCTCGAAGACGAGGAAGTCCGCCCGCGTGACTTCGGCCTGAAGCACGCCGAAGTCGCGGAATTGCAAGGCGGCGATGCGGAAACCAATGCGGCCATCCTTTTGGCGATACTTTCCGGTCGCGACACCGGTCCGAAGCGCGACATGGTTCTGATGAATTCCGGCGCGGCACTCGCCTGTGCCGGCCTAGTGGACAACATGGGAGATGGCATCACGATGTCGCGTGAATTGATCGAAAGCGGGGCGGCATTGGAACGGCTTCATCTGCTACGCGAGGCTTCCCTCTGACAACTAACGGAGCTGTGCATGGTGCGGAATCGATGTAAATGCTTTAGTTTGCTTGACATTTAGCGTATTCGAGGGATTTCTCGTGGCCGCTAATGGCTAGGAAACGTATGGAAGCGTCGAAGTTGACGCGCCTTGAGGCCCGCACACGGGCTATAAAAGGTGCCGGGAAACTCGCGCTCATCGCATGTTGCCTTTCGCTAGGATTCGTGGTGGTGGCCACCGCGTTTCCGCAACGGCGGACATTGGATAAGCTTGAGGCCAAGCTGGCACTGGTCAAAGAGCGCCAGCGCGAGGTGGTTGCCCAGCGGGATCACCGAAACATCGAACTCCGCGCCCTGCGTGAAGACCCGACGTTTCTGGAAATCCATGCGCGCGATCGGCTCGACTATTGCCGCGAAGGTGAGCGGGTGCTGAGATTCAAGCAAGGCCGGTGAGCCGTTAGTCGCTTGGATTTGTACTTGGTCTCCGTGCAATCGATGGAGTTAGCACGCCGATGGCGTTCCGTTTTATTCCTCCTCTTCCATGAACTTGCCATGGCCGGCCTTTTTCAATTCCTTGAGTGTGGTTGTGATCTTCGCCACTTCTTCGGGTTTCCCCTTGAGAAAAGCTTCTTCCATCTCACAAAGCGCAACAAAGGCCTGACCGATCATTTTGCGATATTCCGCTGCTGCCAGTTCTTTCGCCGGGCCTGCGGGCATCTTGGCCACCAGCTTCGGGGTTTCGCTCATGGACTTGATCAGCGCTTGTTGTGCCTTCCGTGCCTCGGCGGCACCTTTGGCGGCGTCGGTCTCTTTGCGCATGGCCTTGTATGAATCGTCCACCGATTCCATTTGTTTGGCCAATGGTGAGTCCTCTGCGGCTGAAATGGGTGCGAGAAATCCGGCGGCACAGGCGAGTATGATCAATCGGGTGTTCATGTGCGCGGAATTGAGCACGGGATTTCTCAGATTTCCAATGGAAAACGATTCCGCTGTTTCCGGCGGCGCAAAAGCACGGTGGCGCAGGCCACTCCTGATAGCGGAACGGCGATGGTTGCGACGAGGTGCCATGGGATCGGGATCTGCATTTTAAATCGGGTGACCACCGGTGATTTGAGCGCTTGGCTGAGGGGAATGTCCCAAACCAAGGTGCGCCCGGCATTTTCCACCCGGGTTGCGTTGGATTCCATCGGCACGGATGGCAGGTGCATGATGTAGGTCATGCGATATCCCTCGAGTTGCGCGGCGGATAGAAAAGCCGCCCCCGGGAGTGCTTTGGAGGCGGAGATTTTACGGATGTATTCCAAGGTGCGCCCGTGCAGACCGGCCGTGACTTCGCCGGCGAGGTGCGTTGCGGCGGCGGGCAGGGTTTTCATGGATGCTCCATTGCCGATGTCTCGCAACGCCAGCGCAGAATCAAAGGCAATGTTGATTTTTATCCGCACACGCATTTCTTCGATGACCACTTCACAGGCGGAATTAGTGAATTCCGGCGTCTCTTTGAGAAAGCCAGCGATCATTTCCCTGAGTCCTGATTCGCCGCCATGGACGGCTGCAGCTGCGGCGGGTAGATGATAGGTTATTTCCGCCCGGCCACTGCCGTCGGCTTCCAACCAGTATTCCTCCCGGCTATCGATGCACGAGGAAAGACATGCGGCGATGGCGATGATCAATAGTCGGAGAATGGAATGCAGCCGGCTCATGGAGATTCGTCAGTATGCGCCACCGCCTCGAAAAGCTTGGGAAGATCCGGTAAATCCGCCGCCGAATGGGCGCGCTGGGCGGCGATGATTTCATTATCGCGAAACAGGAAGGTGCCCGGCATTTGCAGGGCGTTGCCGGCGAGGTGGCCGACTCCACAGCCTTTGAAAATCGAGACAAACCCAAGCCACCAAACGCGCGGGCCGAACAACTGAAGCGGTCCGCCTTTTCCTAAACCGAAGGCGCGGTAAAGATCGCAGCGTGGATCTGCGATGCGGGCGATATCGCCGTGGCCGCCAAGGTAGCGGATTTCCCCGCCGCTCTTGAGCATGTGGACGAGCACGAGTCGCGCGTCGTGGCGCTGTGCGAAATCCTCAAGTTCCTCGAGCTTGCCAAGAATTTGGCGGGTGAACGTGCAACCGAAGTGCCGGAGAAAAACCAGCACCAGCAAGCCGGAGGCGGAGGCCTCCGCGAGAGTCTCGCCAGTCGTCAGACAGAAGGCGGTCGCCGCTTGACGGAGATCGGAAGTTGTTGAGCCATCGCCGGCCCCGGTCATTTTGCGGCGGAGCCTGCATTGCTGGTGATTGCAGCGAAACATCAGCATCATCTTAGGCGGCTTTCCTCCTCACGCAAGAAACGCTTCCGTAGTCTCTATTCTGAGGGCCTTCAACACAACCGGATCATCGACGGTCAACACATCATCAATCCGTTTATCGAATAATCCGACTCACAAAGCCGCGAAATACTCCGCAACGCTCGATTCATTTAAGGCGCCATCATTTGTTGTCATTCCCCTTTCCGCGCCGGCCCGATCGTTCCGCCGGGCACAAATTCGGCCTTGGTGTGTAATTGTCGAATATCTTTTTTTCCGCAGCTCACATTAGCTGCCCAGCGCACGATTCGCCGGACTACGGGTTGGCTGTCCCATCGGATGTGGGCGACCGACGGCCGGCACCACTCAAAGTATGGGGCGTCATCCGCGCCAACGTAATTGCACCGGCTCTCGTCGAGACGCTGATGGCAAAACGCGCCGCTGGCGATGAGGAAATCCTCACGTTCATCCCGCTCGCCAACGAAATGGATCGAATGGAATGGCGGTCTAACGGCCATCGAGTCGAAATTCTCCCCGCCACCCTAGGCGACTGGGCCGGAGCCACCGGTGCCGCTTATCAAGCAAACCAATCACTAATAACTTTGCCACTTCCGCTAAAGGTGTGGGTTGTTTTCAAGTCCTTATAGTAACTGACCCTGGTGATGTCCTGTTTTCGGAAAAGTTCTTTCATCGTGCTTTGGTTTCCCCCCAAATTGGTATTAATAAGCCGCGTGCGGTGGAACCTGCGCAAATGCGGAACGGATAAACACTTCTCCGGAAAGTTCATTCATGAGTGGTCACTTTTAGCCAGCGAGCGAGGAACTGCCAAGTAGGAAAAGTGGGAGGCAATTGGAATGTATCAAATGGGAAATGTCAGACTCGGACATTGGGTCTGCCTGGAAATGACATCGGTGGCTCGGAAAATGGCAAAGGCGTGCAAGGGTGGCTATGGGGAACCAGAGACTTGCGGATCACGATTAGGGTATAACCAGAGCTTTTTGGATCGGTCATTTGGCAGGTCGCATTCGGAGTGATTTTTGGGGAAATGGGCGCACTTTATGTCAAACGCTTTGTTCTCTGCTGAAAACTGAAAACTGGCACTGGCAAACTTTCCCTGCAGGTGGCAACCTGCGGCCGAGCATGGCCCGTCAATACACCCTTCACCGCAGCACACCCACCGTCACCTCCGGTATCGATTACCGGGCGGCGCTCAATGAGGAGCAATACGCTGCGGTCTCTTCGCCTCCCGGTCGTGCTCTCGTCATCGCCGGTGCTGGTTCCGGGAAAACCCGCACGCTCACCTATCGCGTGGCCTGGTTGCTCGATCATGGCATCGATGCCCGCGAAGTCCTGTTGCTCACCTTTACGAACAAGGCGTCCCGCGAAATGACCGAGCGCGTCCGCGAACTCGTGCCGCATGACACATCCGCACTCTGGGCCGGCACTTTCCACTCGATCGGATCCCGCATTCTCCGCCGTCATGCCGATGACCTTGGCTTCACCCGCTCGTTTTCCATTCTCGATCGCGACGATCAGAAATCCATTCTCAACGCCGTGATCGGCTCGCTCGATATCGATACGAAACAGCGCCGCTTCCCGAAGGCCGACGTGCTCGCCTCGATCTTCTCCCTGATCGAAAACACCGGTGCCTCACTGGAGGAAGTCATCGCTTCCCGCTACGACCAATTCTACGACTGGATCGCAAAAATCGAAGAAGTCCGCCAAGGTTACATCAAGAAAAAGCAAGCGACGAACTCGATGGACTTCGACGACCTACTCGTTCTGACCGTTCGTCTATTCGAAGAGAATCCCGATGTTCTTGATCTCTATCAACAACGATTCAAAAACGTTCTTGTTGACGAGTATCAGGATACCAATGCCGTCCAAGGCCGCATGATCGATCTGCTCGCCGGGAAACACAACAGCCTGATGGCAGTCGGTGATGACGCGCAATCGATCTACTCCTGGCGCGGTGCGGATATGTCGCTCATCCTTGGGTTTCCCGTGCGCTATCCTGGGGCGAAAGTCTATATCATCGAGATCAACTACCGTAGTGTTCCCGAGATTCTCAATCTATCAAACGCCGCCATCAGCGCCAATACCGGCCGTTTCGAGAAAGACCTGCGATCGTCCCGGGAAGCCATCGGTACGCGGCCCGCGCTCGTCGCCTTGCCGGATCCATCAACCCAAGCCGCCTTTGTCGCCCAGCGGATGTTGGAACTTCGCGACGAAGGCGTGCCGTTGGAAGAAATGGCGGTGCTCTATCGCGCGCATTTTCAGAGCTTGGATATCCAGATGGAGCTCACGGTGCGCGGTATTCCGTTTTCGATCACCAGCGGTTTGCGCTTCTTTGAGCAGGCCCACATCAAGGACGTCGCGGCGTTCATGCGCTTCGTTGTGAATCGCCGCGATGAAGTCAGTTTCCTCCGCATGGTGTCATTACTACCCGGCCTCGGGCCCGTTGCCGCCGCTAAACTTTGGAGCGAGTGGTTGAAATCCGGTTGGGCGGAGAAAGAAGAACTTCCGCCCAAGTGGTCCGATCTTTTCCTTAATTTCAAGGTTCCGAAAAAGTCCGCCAAACATTGGGAGCAACTTTGTTTTACGCTCGACGAACTCACTCCCGACGGCGAATTCGCGCGGCCATCCGCCATGATCTTCAGTATCCTCGAAGGGGTTTACAAAGATTACCTCGACGCCTCCTTCGACAACGCTGAAAGCCGCCGCGCCGACATCGAACAACTCTCGCAATATGGCGGGAATTTCGACGATATCCTCGAATTTCTCGCCCAGCTCTCGCTGATGAGTTCCACCGACGGCCAACCCACCGGCGATCAATCCGAGGCCGATGAGGGAAAAGTCACGCTTTCCTCCATTCATCAGGCGAAGGGCCTCGAATGGAAAGTCGTCTTTCTGATCTGGCTCGTGGACGGTCAGTTTCCTAACGGACGAATCCTCGAAGCGGATGACGATGAATTGCTAGAAGAAGAGCGCCGGCTGTTTTACGTCGCCCTGACCCGAGCCAAGGACGAACTTTATCTCACCTATCCGATGATGAATCCGAAATCCTATACCGGTGACGTTATCTGCCGGCCTTCCCAGTTTCTCGAAGATTTCCCTGCGGAACTTGTTGAAGAATGGAACGTCGGCAACGAGGACGCTTGGAGCGACGACGAGCCGTTCTGATTCGTCAATTCGCGCAGCCACACCCGCTGCCGCAGGAACCCGGTAGCGATGGCTGGAATGTTGGCGAAGACCGTTGGAAATGAGCCGCCGCATCTCTTTCTCGGAGGTGCCGGTGGGAGAGTGGACCATGCAGGCGACGGGGGGATTTCTCAGCGGTCTAGCAGTGCGAACTTGAGCTCGGCTTCGGAGACGACGTCGCCATTGACGAGGCAGCGGCAGCGGGTTTGGCCGATGGATCCGCGCATTTTGATGATTTCGGTTTCGATGAAAAGCGTATCGCCGGGAAGGACCGGGCGGCGCCATTTCACGCTGTCGGCGCTCATGAAGTAGCCGATTTTGCCGACGTTTTCAGGTTTGCGGAGCATCAGGACGGAGGAAACCTGGGCCATGGCTTCGAGTTGCAACACGCCCGGCATGATCGGGTGGCCGGGGAAGTGGCCGGCGAAATACGGTTCGTTGATGGTGACGTTTTTCATGCCGGTGCATTTGCTCTCGCCAAGGCAATCGACGATGCGGTCCACCATCAGGAATGGGTAGCGGTGCGGGAGGATGCGCAGGACTTCATTGATGTCCAAGACGCTCTCGCCATCCGGGATGACGATGGCGGCGGGGACCATCGAGCGCATGCGCAGGTATTCGGTTTTGAGAGTGGCGGCCATTTTGGTGTTCGGGCCGTGGCCGGGTTTCACCGCCATGACGTGGCCGAGAATGCGGACGCCGGAGAGCATGAGGTCGCCGATGAGATCGAGCGCCTTGTGGCGGGCGAACTCGTTGTGGAAGCGCATCGGTTCCTTGGACATGATCTCGTTGCCGCGGATGACGACCGCGCTTTCGAGCGATCCGCCTTTGATGAGGCCTTTGTCTAACAAAGGCTTGACGTCCTCGTAATAGACGAAGGTGCGGGCGGCGCAAATTTCATTTTCATAGGTCGTGGGATTGACCTCGGAGGAGAAATACTGGGTGAATCGGCCGTCCGGGCCGACGTTGGTGACGGAGACTTTGAAGGTTTTGCAGGGGACGATGGTGATGATGGTGCCATCGGGGGTTTCATGATGGATCGGCTCACGGATTTCCCAAACGCGGCGTGGGGTGGCTTGCGAGACGATGCCGACTTTTTTGATCAGCTCCACGAAAGGGCGGGACGAGCCGTCGCCGATCGGCGGTTCGTTGGCATCCATTTCGATGAGTGCGTTGTCCACACCCATGCCGGTGAGAGCGGAGATGACGTGCTCGACGGTGTGAACCTTGACGGAGCCTTCGGCGAGAGTGGTGGCGCGTTCGACGGTTTGGACTTTTTCGACATCGGCGTTGATGAAGGGTTGGTCCGGCAGATCGATGCGGCGGAATTTGAAGCCATGGCCTTCCGGGGCGGGCCTCAGGGTGAGAGTGACTTTTTCTCCGGTGTGGAGGGAGGTGCCTTCGAGAGAGGCGGGGCCGGCGAGGGTGTGTTGCAGATGAGCGGCGGACATGCGCCCGGAGGGTTGATGGTTTCAGGCCGGGGATCAAGCGGGAATGCGGGAAGAGAAAGACGCTGCGCGGTCTGAAGGTCAAAGGTCTAAAAGTCGAAAGTCTGAAGAGATCCCCGATCCACGATCCTCAATCCCCGATCCACAATGACACGGGGGATGTTATTGGGGAAGAATCGAAGAGGGAGAAGCGTCGCAAATGACGAGCTACGACACGGAGCCACGACACTCATGTCGTGGATGCGGATGAAAAGCCTTTGAGGAAGAGTTTTGCGCTTTTCAAAGAAACCACATCCGCATGCACCACAGTAAGGTGGTGCCTCCTTATGAGCTTCGCGCGGGGCTTGGACATCGACATTCGTAGAACAACGCTACATGCGGTTCAGAGGGGGGATGGGAGGGCTTCGCGCGGAGCTTTGGCGATTCGGTTACGGTTCGCGCTCGGGCGACAAGTGGGCGGGGCGCGGCGGCCCAGCCCTACCGATTTTAATCCCCTATCCGCGATTTGATATTGGAGATTGGCGGGGGTGGAGGAAATGGGGGAGGATCACGGCCGTGTTGAAGACGCGTCATGAAATCAGTGCCTTGGATGCCCCGGAGAAGTTCAGGGAGGCGTTGGCTCGGTGGTTTGGGACAAACGGGAAAGACTATCCGTGGAGGCGGACGCGAGTGCCGTATGAGGTTTTGATTTCCGAGGTGATGCTCCAGCAAACGCAGATTGCGACGGTGCTCGGGAAGGGGTATTACACGAGGTTTTTGGCGGTGTTTCCGGATGTTGAGACTTTGGCGGTGGCTGAGGATGCGCCCTTGCTCAAGGCTTGGGAGGGGCTGGGTTACTATCGTCGGGCGAGGATGTTGCGGGAAACCGCGCGGGCGGTGGTGGCGGAATATGGTGGCGAGTTTCCGACGGGATTGGAGGATTTGATGCGGCTACCGGGCATCGGGCGTTACACGGCGGGGGCCTTGCGGGCGTTTGCGTTTGGTCTGCCGGCAGTGGTGGTGGATGGGAATGTTTCGCGGGTGCTGTCGCGGTTGATGGATTGCGCGGAGCCGATCGATGATGGGGTGGGGATCAAGCGGGTTTGGGGCTGGGCTGCGGATTTGGCCGATGCCGAGCGGCCAAGCGTCTATCATGCGGCGTTGATGGAACTCGGGCAGAGCGTTTGCCGCCCGGGTGTTCCGGATTGTTTGGCGTGTCCGGTGTCGGGTTTTTGCAAGGCGTCCGCGCCGGAGCTGCTTCCTATAAAGCGCGGCAAGGTTTCGATCACGACAGTGGACGAACACGCACTCTGGTTGCGTGATGGCGCGGGCCGTTTGCTCATGCACCATGAGTCCGGGAAACGGCGCACGGGATTGTGGAAACTACCGATCCGCGAGTTTACTGAAGTGCAACATTTGCCGCTGCTGACAGAGCAGCGCTATGCGATCACTCGCTATCGGGTGACCTTGCGGGTTTATGATGGAAATGCGGCGGAAAGCGCGTGCCAACTAACAACCGGCGATGCCTGGGTGGAACCGGACGAGGTGTCAGTGCTGGCGATGGCCGCTCCATTCCGACGAGTGGTCGAAGAATGGTTGTCGGATTTTTAAAATCGAGTGTGACGGATGCTTGCGTCTGTGCTATGCTGCAAACCGGATGTATCGCAATTTGAGGTTGACTGGAGTGCTGCTCGCGGTGGGTTTTTTTCAGGCTTGTGCGGATGCGCAGGCTCCTGATTCAAAAATTCCTGGGCCGGAAGCCCGTAGGTTGATCGTGCAGAGATTGAGCGCGGTAGTGGTGACGGATCAAGGCAGTCTTGCAAACTGGGCGAGCCGCGGGTTTTCCTCATCTCAAACTCCAAGCGATGCGGACGGAGGATCGGCCACGCCGATTTCCCCTGACGGTTATTTTCTCACGGCGGATCATGTCTTGGCGCAGATGGATGGGCGGAATGTTTTCGTGCTCTATGGCAATCGTGGCCGCCTGATTCCAAAAAAGGCGCGAGTGGTGTGGCGTTCTGAAGCGGCGGATTTGGCGTTGCTGCATATTCCTGAGAAAACTCCGTATTATTACCGCTGGACGACTGCCGGGCGCTGGTTGCCACGCGGCACTGGCGTCGTGCATGGTGGAATCGCCACGGGTTTCAAATCGGTGCCGGGAAGACTCGGGACACCGATTTCGCCGGAGAGTTTCCTGACTGGAAGCCGGGCGTTTAAAATTGATATCCCGTTGCAACCCGGCGATAGCGGAGGACCGGTGGTGGATGCTTACGGATCATTGATTGGGATCAACTCCGCCGTGGAGTTTCTCATCCCGATGGAGACCGCATTTTTTGTCGATTCCGAGGCAAATCGGCCGAATATCCGCAAGCTCGAATCCATCATCCGGATGGATCGCAGACGAAACATTTCCTCGGGTGCAGGCGTAGAATAGCGCGATGGCTGAAACTAACTATTGGATTGGCCGGATGGTCAAAGGATGCGGTCTCGCGGTGACTTGCGTTTTGATGATTGGTTGCGCGCGCTTCGAAGAGTCCGGATTTCCGGGCAGCGCGTCATCGATGGCGCGGAATCAAATGATGGTGGTGCGCCAGGAACCCGCCACCTTCGGGTATTACCGGCTGACCTCGTTGGCGCGTATTTATCCGGATCTGGAGTTTTTCGTGGGAAAGCGCGGGGTGCCTGATTTCCTAGCGGAGACGGATAGCGAGAATCAGGATTATTTCATCCTCTACTATCTCAAGAAGCGCGAGGCCTTCGCGTGTCGCACTCATCTCGGGCGGCAGCACTCCATCGAATTTGCCGGGCCTTACCCGATCACCAAACGCGAGTTTGAAACGCTGGATGGATTCCGCAAGAAAACAGTCCGTTGAGGTATTGCTTGCCGACAGGGTGATTTTTGGAGGAAAAGCGGGATTGTCTTTCATGAATCTTTCGATGGAAAAACCAACCCACGACCTACGTCCGACCAGTTTGAGTGTCTGGATGACGTCGAGTGTGGCGGTATTCGTGCTGTTGGGTTCGCTTTTATTGGTGCTGGTTTTTGAACGGCATCTGGATCGCGAGGAACGGCGGGCGTTCGAGGGTTTGGCGCGGACGAATGCGAGTTTCCTAGAGCGCACGCATTTGCCACAAAGCGCGAAAATGGCGGCCCAACTCGGTGAAATCATAGGCGCGAGGGTGTTTTTCTGGCATCCCCGGACGGGCGAGGTGATCGGCGAGAACGGCGATACGCTGGACCCCGCAGCGCTGCGGATGCGTTTCGATGGCAGCACAAATTCCATGCCAAACGGCGATTGGATGGTGGGCTTTTCCGGGCGAGCTGAAACGAAGGTGATTTTTCTGCGTCCGGCATCGGTCCGGGTTTTGGCCATGGATAACACGGATACCTGGCTCGCATTGGGGGTGTTTTGGGCGCTTTCGTTAGGCCTTGGACTTTGGCTGGCCCGGCGGGTGACCCGACCGCTGCGGAGCTTGGTGGAATCGCTGTCACTTGTCGGAACCGATCAAGCCTTGCCGGAATTGCCGGTCGATCGGCGGGATGAAATCGGTCTGCTGGCCCAAACCTTGACGCGCACTCACGAAGGATTGTTAGATGAGCGGAGGCGTCGACGCGCTGCCGAACGCCATGCTTTGTTAGGTCGGATGACCACCAGCCTGGCGCATGAAGTGCGCAACCCGGTGGCCGCGATCCGGATGCACGCACAATTGCTCGATCAGGCTGAACCGGCAGAGGCCGCCATCTCGCGGCGCTTGATCGAGAGCGAGGCCGAGCGGATCGAGGGATTGGTGGGCCAGTGGCTGAATTATGCCAAACCCGAGCCACCGAAGTTGGGAGAAGTGGATGTTTTCGAGTCCCTGCGCCAAGCTGTCCGGCTGATAGGCCCGCAAGCGCGCCATGCGGGAGTGGTGATTGATTTGATTGATTCAGGGTCGCCAATTATTTCCGCGGATCGGCATCGGATGCAGCAGGTTTTGGGGAATCTTTTGCGCAATGCGGTGCAGGCCATGCCGACTGGTGGTCACGTCACCGTTCGCGTCGTGGATGGTGAATCGCGGGTGGCGATCGTCGTCGAGGATGAGGGTGTGGGTTTTAGTGCGACGGCGCTTACCAGGTTGGGCGAGGCGTTTTACTCCGAAAAGGAAGGCGGCATGGGCCTCGGTCTTGCTGTTGCGAAAGACATTTGCGAGGCGCATGGTGGTGAGATGGTCGTCGAAAACCGCGACGGCGGCGGAGCCCGGGTTCAGGCGATCTTTGCAAAATCCGCGCCATCCCACATCAAACCATGACAGCCCTCCCCATCCTGATCATCGAAGACGAGCATGCCCTCGGCACCGCTCTTTCATTTCTCGTCCGCCGGATGGGCCATTTGCCCACTTTGGCGGCTTCGGGGACAGCCGGGCTGGACGCGATCAAAAAAACCTCCTTTGCGGCGGTGGTGCTCGATATCGGCTTGCCGGATATGAGCGGACTGGAGGTTCTGGAGCGACTGCGGCAAGGCGGAAATTCCGTCCCGGTGTTGGTGATCACCGCGCATGCCACGCTCGACCACGCGATTCACTCGCAAAAATCTGGAGCCACCGGCTACCTGACAAAGCCGCTCGATTTGCCACAATTCGAGCAAACTCTCGGTGCGATGCTGGCCCCCGGTTTGCCGGTGAAAGAAGAAGCATTGCCGGAACACCGTGAAACCCGGAGCGCCACCTTGATCGGGGCAGCCCCTTGTTTGCGGGATGCCTTCATCGGCATTGCCCGCGCTTGCGCCGGCGACGTGCCGGCGCTCATCACCGGCCCGAGCGGCGCTGGGAAACGGCTCGCCGCCGCAGTGATTCACGCCCACAGCCCACGGTCGAGCGAGCTGCTAGAGGTGCGGGCTTGTTTGCTCATGACCGAGGCCGCGGACTTCGAGTGCAGCGGCGGCGGGACGCTCGTCTTAGATGAGGTGACCGAGCTATCAGCTGATCTTCAAACACGCCTTGCCGCATGGTTGGCGAATGCCTCGCACGACCAGGTGCGCGTGTTGGCGACCACTTCCCGCGACCCTCGTGAGGCGGTCCGCAGCGGGGCTTTGCGCGAGGATTTATACTATGCATTGAGCACATTGACGATTCCGCTGCCGCCCTTGTGCGAGCGCAGCGGAGACATTCCGGCGCTCAGTTCGTTTTTCGTGGGAATGCGCGGCGGGGCATCTCCGCCACCCGTGCTGACTCCGCCGGTGGTGGCCGCATTGCAGGCATACGGATGGCCGGGAAATGTCCGCGAATTGCGGCATGTCTTGGACTACGCCGTCACCATGAGTGGCGGCGGACCGGTTTTCCTGAGTCACCTGCCCGCACATGTGGCGGCTGCCGCGATCACGGGTGATGCGGCCGAAATCGCGCCCGGCGAGCTTGAGGCGGTGATTGCCCGTTGGTTGGATGCCGGATTGGTCCTACCCGAAAGCGAGCAACCGGATTACGAGCTGTTGCTGGAACGGATCGAAACCGTGATGCTGCGACACTTGTTAGGGCGCCATGAAAACCGGCCGACTCGTTTGGCTGCCGCCCTGCGCATCCACCGGGCGACCCTCCGGCAAAAGCTGCGCCGCGTCGGATTGCAACGCGATGATGTTTGATCGGAAAGGAGCCACGACACTCCTGTCGTGGATGCGGATGAAAAGCCTTTGAGGTAGAGCTTCGCGCAATTCAAAGACCCCGCATCCGCAGCACCACAAGAGTGTGGTGCCTCCGGAGTGTGGCACCTCCTTCATCGGTCGAAAAAACGCCATCATTTCGAGCGCTTGGACAAACCCTGTCCACCTCGGTCGATTGACTCCGGGCGGCCGTTTATGCGATTGAGGGTGCCGCGAAGCCTGTCAGGCGCGCAATTTCTCTTCAAAAACGATCATGAATCAAAGCGCCCCGATTCTCTTCCTCATCGCGACTACGCCCGTTTTTGCTCAGGATTTTCTCGATCCCTTGTTTGTGACTGCCTCGCGCTCGGAACAAGCGGCGAGTTCCGCGGCGTATTCGACGGCATACGTCGATGCGGATTTCATGCGGGATAACACGCGACGCACCTTGCCGGAAGCTCTGCAATACACGCCCGGCGTGCTCGTTCAAAAAACCGCGCACGGTCATGGGTCGCCATTCATCCGTGGCTTCACCGGTCGACAAAATCTTCTGCTTTTGGATGGCGTGCGCCTCAACAATTCGACGCTGCGCAGTGGTCCGGTGCAGTATTGGAATACGGTGGATTCGCTCTCCATCGATCACTTGGAGTTGATTAAAAGCCAAGGATCTGTGCTTTACGGGTCCGATGCCGTCGGCGGGACTTTGAATGGGTTTACGAAATTTTCGGATTTTCGTTCACGCGCAGCAGGTGAGGCTTATGTCGGCGGCTCGGCTTCGTATGAATTCCGCGCGAACGGGCAGGGAAGTCACATCGGGCGATTGGAAACGGAAACCGGCGTCGGCGGGAAATTCGGGGTTTGGCTCGGTCTTTCCGCCAAGGATTACGGCGATATCGAGGACTCTTCGGTCGGCCGCATGACGGGAACGGGCTATCCTGAAGAGGATATCGACTTCCGTGCGGACTGGGCAGTAACGGCGGATTCCACACTGACATTCGCATACAACCGGGTGAATCAAGACGCGATTTCGCGCTGGCACCGGACGCCGGACAACCCCGGTTGGGAGAAGGATGGCCACGTCGCCGAGCCCGGACTCTGGAATACCAATACCTATGATCAGGAACGCTCGTTAACCTACTTGCGATACGCTGGTGAAAACCCGCAGTCGGGCTCGTTTATCCAACGCTGGAACGCCACGATTTCATATCAATCCTCCGCCGACTCCGAGTTTCAGGACCGAAATCCCGCTCAAAACAGCATCCGCGCCTCGAACATCGATCTCGAAACCTTCGGCACCGACCTCACGTTGGAGTCGGAGGCGGGACCGGGGACTTTGGTATATGGCTTCGATTTTTATCACGACAACGTCAATTCCTCCGGCTACCAGCAACGGGCCGACGGCTCGAATTTTAAGGAAGTTCTGCCCATCGCGGATGATTCGGAATACGATCTCTTTGGCTCGTTCGCCCAGTATGTTTGGAGGCCCAGCGACGCCGTGGAAATCACCGCCGGTGCGCGTTACACGCATGCCAAGGCTACGCTCGGTCGATTTTTCGATGCCAATAACGTAGAGCAAACCGATCAATCCCAGAGTTGGGATTCGGCGGTCGGAGCGTTGCGCGGCCTCTACCGGATCAATTCCACCTGGAGTGTGTTTGGTGGAATTTCGCAGGCTTTCCGCGCGCCGAATCTCGATGACCTCAGCGGAAATATGAGCTCCCGGTCGGGTGGCGATTCGCTGGGTTCCGTCGATGTCGATCCTGAGAAGTTTTTGACCTATGAAATCGGCGTCCGCCAAGTCGCCGACAGTTACTCGTTCGCAGGCTCGGTGTTTTACACGGATGCGGATGATCTCATCACCGGAGTGCCCGTCGTTTCCGGCAGTAAAAACCAAGTCACCACCAATGCCTCGTCGGCTTATATCTACGGAGTCGAGGTCGAAGGTGCATGGCGGTTTTCCCCGCAATGGACGCTGTCTGGTTTTGCCGCTTGGCAGGATGGCCGAACCGAGAGTCCGGCATACCTCGGCGGACCGCTGAGTGACAAGCCAATGACTCGCCAGCTTCCGCTCACCGGTTCGCTAGCCCTCCGCTGGACGACTCCGTCGGAAAAGTATTGGATCGAGGGGCGCATGTTGGTCGCCGCCACCGAGGATCGCATCACGGCCGAGGATCAGGCTGCGGACAACCAACGCATCCCGACGAATGGTACGCCCGGCTACATCATCGCCTCGCTCCACGCCGGTTGGAAGGTCAGCGAGCACATCGATCTGACCTGTGGAATCGAGAATTTGACGGACGAGGATTACCGCAGTCACGGTTCCGGCCAGAATGAACCGGGCCTGAGCGGGATTTTCGGAGCCAAGGTTTCTTGGTGAGTGGGCTCGGATTTAGTAAAATCTTCCGTATTTATTACTTGCCGCCATGAAAGGCACGAGTAAATTTCATTTAATTAAGTGCGGCATCTCCGTGCTTAATATTAATAAACCGGGGCGTTCGCCCCATTGATAAAAACCGAAAAATACACACAACCCTATGAAAGCTAAATTCGCAATACGTCGAGGTTTTACCTTGGTGGAACTTCTTGTCGTCATCGTTATCATCGCAGCCCTTGCTGGTCTTACCGCCCCAATGGTGCTCAGCAAAGTTAAGAAAGCCGACCAAACCGAAGCGATCAGCAATGCCCGCCAGATCGGAATGGCTATGTTCGAGTTCCAATCGGAATATGGCAGATACCCCGATACAAAGACGCTCGCGACGCTGACGGCAAACGGCCTTACCGAAGAATACACACCCACTGCAGGTGCCGACTCCAATGGTTACTTCCTCCAGTTGTTCGCTGCGGGCTTCACAACATCGGAGCAAATGTTTTTCGCCAAAACTGGCGTCTCTAAAAAACCGGACGGTAATATTCTTGGTGCGGAAGCCTTGGCAGCAGGTGAAGTCGGCTTTGGCTATATCCTTGATGGCACGGATGGTCTGACCACTGGCGCTAATCCTGCGTGTGTGCTTGCGGTAACTCCTCTCGCAGCGGGCGGTGCCACTTTCAATCCAGGCACATTCGATAAGAAGGCTGTGCTTCTGCGCCTCGACAACAGTGTTTTGGTTGCGAATGTCAATAAAGCCGGAGAGGCGACGGTAGGCAGTGAAGAACTGCTTGCCGCCAAATTCTGGGACGATGTTGAACCGACAATCGTACCTCCCAGCGAATAAGGATCTGTTTCAAATTTAACGACAAACCGGGCAACCTTCTGGGTTGCCCGGCTTTTTTTATTTGCGCGGCAGCGGTTCCTCGCCGACGGATCTGCCGAGTCCCGCCCCAAGAAAAAATGCCTCAGGAAATCATTTCGCAAGCGTTCCTTCCGTATCCCGTCTCCACGCTGAGCCCCCCCATCATTCCGACGGACCTCAGTTCTTTCAAAGCCCGTGGAATCTCCGAGGTGGAACGGGACTTGCAGCAAAAACTACAGGAAATCCGCGAACAATACTTGCGGGCCATCGATCACTTCAATTGGAACAAACTGGTCTATGAGGCGGAGATCCGCTTCGAGCCGATCGTAGGCGGAATTTATCATCTCTACGATATGCGCGGACGTCGCGCTCTATCGATGATTTCTCCTCATCAATGGTCAAGTCGGCACCTCGCCACCGTGCGCCTGAATGTGGATCGGCAATGGTTGATCGTGGAAATCGGCAAAGGGGTGGATTCGCGAGAACTCTTTGGAAGAGAGTTGGCCATTTAAGAAGTTACATGTCTTTCAGTAATTCCAGCGCCTTGATGAGTTGCGGATCGTGTCCGGCGGCTTGATCCGCAGGCGTTGATTCCACCATATAGTCGGGTTGCGCTCCGCGGGAATCGAGGTTTTGTCCTGTGCCGAAATTGAACCACCCGCGAAAGGGGACTTGGAGCACGCCTACATCGGGAATGGTGGTCTTGACTGCTGAAATCACGCCTCCAGCGGTGGCGACGCCGACCAGTGGGGCCCGTTTGAGATGTTTTACGGCGTGGCAGAAAATTTCCGCATTGGAGAAGGTGTCCTGATTGCAAAGCACCACCATCGCTTGGTTCCATGAAGGGGAGGATTGGCGATCCACCGGGTATCCAGTCGGTCCGTCGCGGGAAACGGTGAATGCATGTTCGGGTTGGCAGAACATGGCCAGCATGCGGTCGGCCTCGCGACCACCGCCGTTGTCGCGGAGATCAAGAATCAATGACTCGGAGGTGAGGGATGCTTGATAGATCTTCAAGGCCAGATTCTCCAAGGTGTCACGGTTCATATTAGGCACTCGCAGATAGGATGCTTTGGGATTCGCCTGCGCCACCTGTTCACGGGCGGTGTTTTCCCGTTCTTGAAGGCATAGTTCCCGGGCTTTCCGGTAGGAAATGCAGCGCAGTTCGATCACTCGTTCGCGACCGTCCTTGCTGCGGATTCGTAAGGGCAGCGGACGATTTTCGGCATCGTTGAAAAACCGATGCAATGGGGTCCCGTTGAAAACCTCCTCGCCCGCGATCCGGAGGATGCGATCACCGGGTTCCGGCGGCTCCGGAAGCATGGAGACTTCCGAACCCGGGATCACCCGCGTGATGAGTAGCGGGCCGGCAGGATCGGCGTTTTCATCAACGAATACGAACCCCGGGTGGGCACTCAGTTCTTTATCTGGTGTCTTGCGGCTTTCTTTGGGCCAAGGTTCTGGGGTGAAGCCCAGGTGCGAGGCGTTGAGTTCGCCGCGCAGGTGTTTGATCACGCGATTGAATTGCCGCGAATCTCTCGCCAGCTTTGCGGCATCCTCGTATTTTGCCCGTAGAGCATTCCAATCCCGACCATTCATTTTTGGATCGTAAAAACGTTCGCCGAGCGTCCGCCAGATCCGCCTGAATCCGAGAGTGAGGACTTCTTCGCGAGGCCGCTTTACCTTCATGGAAATCGGAAATTCAATGGTCCCGGATTTCGTGAAAACCTCAGGTGTTTGATTCACCCGCCACAAGATGGCTCCATCTGAAGTGATTCGGATGGGAATGCCTCCGCGCTCCACCAGCATTCGCATGTCGGTGCCGTCCACGTTGATTTGATAGGTTTTGTTCGAGGATTTCTGAGCGCTTTGAAAATAGAGTGAGTCTGAGTCGGTCGCCCACATCAGGCGGGTTGGCTCAATGTCTTGGGTGGAAATGTGTGTCGGCTCAGAGGTAGCGGTGGGCCCGATTTTGCCGAAATCGAATCGCCACAATTGGGATTTTTCCGATTTGTCACGCGTGGTGGAAAACACCAACCAGCGACCATCCGGCGACCATTTGGGTGAATCATCGTAAGCAGGGTGGCGCGTCAAATTCACCGGCTCCCTCCCGCCATCGGCGGCGGTCAGCCAGATGTCTCGATTGGAATTGCGGTCTTCCGCGGCAATCGCCAGCCAACGACCATCGGGTGACCAGTCAAAGGTCGGCTTGTCCCAACACTTGTAAACGAGGCGCGCATCAGTGCCGTCCGCCGCAGCGGTGAATACGTCACCATTGCCCTCAACCCAGGCGATTTTCGAGCTATTGGGGCTTAGTTTCAAACGTCCTTTTGAGCGAGTGCCATAGGTGACCGGGGTTTCATGGAGCAGCGTGTCATTTTGAATGCGAGCGCGGAAATAGTTAGCTTCGATGCCGTCATCTCGCAGGAAATACAGCCAGTCGCCGATTGGTGATAAATGGACATCGTCTTCCGCCGCCGGGGTTTCAGTCAAATGGACTGGAGCCTTACTCGATTCCGTGATTTTCCACAAATCACCCGCCGCCGAGAAGACCACTTGTTTGAGATCCTGGGTGAAATCAGCGCTCAGAGTTCCGTCGATCATTTGAGTGTCGGTGGAAACATCGGGAAGTTTCTGATGGGTCCATAACTGGATGGAGATCGGCTTAGGATCACTCTTCGGGCGATAACGGAATATCTCGAAACCGCAGGTGAATACCAGCGTTGATCCATCGGCTGATAGATCCGGTGAGATCACGCCATCGTCGTCGAAATGCGTGAGTTTTTTCTCCTCTCCATGATGACTCCGTCGCCAAAGATTGGGCGTGCCGTCGATGGCTGAAACAAAGTAAAACCCCGTCCCATCCGGCAACCACAACGGCGAGCGCGCTTCCGTCTCTCCGGCGACAAGGCATTCGAAGGTCCGGCCCTTGATCTGATAGAGCCAAATTTGTGAAGCCCTCGATCCCCGGTACCCCTTGCGGTAAAGTTGTTCTCCGCCCCGGCAGAAAAGCACGCTTTTGCCATCGGGCGACCATGCGGGGGAATGGCCGGCGGCATCGAATAAACGCCGCTCGCGGCGATCGCTTGTCAGGTCGATTTCTATGAGCTGTGTGCCTCGGGAATCCGGGCGTTCGCGGGCACCTCCGATGAGCGCGTATCGGCCATCCGGCGAGAGGCACTCGAGTTTATTGCCCTCGGTGTGGTGGGTATGCTGGAAAAGATCCCCACCGGTTACCGGCATGGAATAGACCTGTTGTGAGCCGCTGCGGTTTGAGGAGAAAATGATTCGTTTCCCATCCGGGCTGAAGCGCGGATAGGCATCGTGGGCCGGGTGTTGAACAATGCATTTGGCCTCACCGCCATCGACCGATGCGGTCCAAAGGTCTTCCGCCCACTCGAAGACCATCGATTTTCCATCGGGCGAAACCGCCGGAGTCGAAATGATCCGCAAGGGAACGGCTCCCGGTGGTGGCGCGGCGGCGTTGAACGTCGCCGCCAGGAGCCAAGCGGTAAACCATGGTCGCATGCCGCTGAAACAAGCCGGAGTCCGGTGTTTGGGCAAGTGCCGAGTGTCGGGCGTATCCGGTTCTTGCCAGTTCGTCCGGACGATCTACTCTTCCGGCGTGAACGCATCATTTCCTGTTTCGCCGCCGAGGGCGTGGGCTGAGATCGATCTCGCGGCGCTGGGAAGAAATCTCCAAGTCGCCCGGGATGCGAGTGGCGGTTGCGACGTGATGGTGGTCGTCAAGGCCGGCGCCTACGGCCATGGCTTGGAGGAAATATCAAAGGTGATGGCTGGTGAAAATGTCGCCTATCTCGGAGTTGCAAACGTCGGTGAAGCTCGTCGGATTCGGAATGCGGGAGTGACGACGCCGCTTTATTTGTTGGGGGCCACATGGGCCGGTGAGCGCGAGGAAATTGTTGCTCGGGATTGGACTCCATGTCTCTCGACCGTTGAAGAAGCGGCTCATTTCAACGATCTCGCGAAAGCCTCAGGCAAGCGACTTAAGGTCCATCTCGCAGTGGATACGGGTATGGGGCGTGGGGGATTCTTATTGGCGGATTTGCCAAATTTGATGTCTAGCTTAGACAAGTTAGAGTGCTTGGAAATTGAGGGTATCGGCTCGCATCTGCCATCGGCGGACGAGGACGATGAATTCACCCGCAAACAAATCATCTGCTATCAGGAAGTCATCGAAGCGCTCGGTGGCCCGGGCCGATTCAAGTGGCGGCACTTGCTGAACAGCGCAGGCTTGCTGGGTTATGAACGCGGCGTGTGCAACCTCACGCGACCGGGTTTGATGCTTTACGGTGTTTCTCCTTTGTCGATCTATCAGGAGAAGCTTTCCACGGTCATGACGCTGAAATCCCGTATTACATTGGTGCGCACATTACCTGTAGGTCATGGAGTTTCCTATGGTCGCCAGTTTGTGACCACCCAAAACACGCGCGTTGCCACGATTGGTATCGGCTATGGAGACGGCTATCCTCGTCATGTTTCCGGGAAAGGTGCCGAGGTGTTTATCCATGGCCGGCGTTGCCCGATTCTCGGGCGGGTGACGATGGACCAAATCATGGTGGATGTGACTGGCGCGGGCGAAATGAATGAGGGCGACGAGGTGGAAATATTCGGACCTAACATATCAGTAGTCGAGGTAGCAGAGAAGGCGGAAACCATCGTCTGGGAAATCTTCACCGGCATCACTCCGCGCGTCACGAGGTGCTATCTTTAAGCCAGTATGGGAAGATTGCCGGATGGAGCGTGTCGTAAATGCGCGTCAGGTTTCCGCGTTATCACAGCCAAATCATGCGGATTATTGAAAGGCCAATGTGGTATCGGCGCTATTAGAATTGGCGAGATCCTGCGGAGTTGGAGCGCGGGAGACTAGCTCACCTTCACCTGGGTATTCTTCCTCGTCCATAGGTCTGCTTCTTCGTGGCTGTTGAATCGAAAAACGCCTTTAGGTGTGCATCTCACGGGGAGAGCCTTTTGCCATTCGCTCGCACGCTGAATGGTGAAGGTCTTCGTGCAAAGGGGGTTCGGAGGACGGCGGCGACCCACGGTCTTGCCAGCGGGGTCGTCGATATTGATGACGCTAACCTGTTTCATTGAAACCAGATTAGCTCATGTTGCGGAAATAGGAAGCTTTGAAAATCGGGGTCGCCAACAGGGTCCCTACACAAGGGATGGTCGAATTCGATCATCGGCACCGACTGGAAGAATTTGAACCGCCAAGGCGCCAAGAGCGCCAAGGAAACTCCACATGGGTTCACTGAAATCCGTTTCGATTCCTCATACACGATCTATC
>CAIXKE010000045.1 GCA_903919975.1 Akkermansiaceae bacterium
GACGCGCTGCGAAGCGGCTGGGGAGCCAGTGCTTCGGTTGCCGCTTCACGGCCCGGTGCTTCAGTGAATCAGTAAGAGAAAAGCGAAAGACGCGGCGCGAAGCGGCTGATTCTTTCACTCTTACCGAATCACCGAATCACCGAATCACCGAATCACCGAATCACCGAATCACCGAATCACCGAAACACCGAAACACCGAAACACCGAAACACCGAAACACCGATTTTCCGGAAGTTAATGGGTTTTCTTCCGGTCTGAAAGGGGCAGCCGACTGGAGGGTCGGCGGTCCCGAATTTCTCCGCATCGCACAACTGAAAATCAGGAATGAAACACTCAACATAACAGAACTCACTCAAACCCACACCAAGTCCACGGAGCAAGGAGGGCCCGGGCCCGCGTCGAGCCGCTCTGTGGCAGTCTTCACTGTGTCGAGGCCGCATGATGAAAATCCGGGGATCATATCAGATCTATGAATTAAAGCGAGCGACTGGAGAAGGAAGAGTCTTAAAGTCAAAGGTCAAAGGTCAGCTCAGAATTCGCGATTCTTCGACTTTCGACTTTCAGACATTCGACTTTTAGACCCATGGCGTAGCTTGCCATTTTGTCACATTTTTTCTTGGAATCGGTATCAGACCCTTGGAGTCCGGTTTCTGGGATTTGGATGCGGGCGGGCATATCGGACCAGCGGCTTCCATTGATGGGTGACGAGGGCTTTAGCTCATCTGGATCATGGGAATCAAATCCATGAAGAATCCTTCGGACCAAAGGCTGAGTTCGCGTGGGTCCTTGAGAAACGGTGCGATGTCCTCCTTCGCTTGGTCGAAGCGGATGCTGGCAAATCGTTCCTCCAAGCGTTTGCGGAGGCTGTGCGAATCGAGCGGTGCTTCAAGCGGCCAATCGCCTGACTGCCGCATCCGGGCTTCCAGATGGGCGAGGTTCAGTGGAACGCGGCGGCCGACATACCAAAAAAAATTGGCAGATTGAGGTTGGTAGCGGTCAATCAGTCCGGTGAGCGCGGGATGAATCATGGCGTGGTAGCAGTTTTCTGGAAATAACGGGCGAGGTGGCGCACGGCGGGCCGGCAATAATTCGCGGCGCAGGCGGCGAGTTGATCTTGGTCAAGCGGTGGGAGCTCTCCGATACGCATCGCCTCCAGCCAGGCACGGACATCCTTTTGCGAGCGGATCGAGGCATTCAGAGCCACGGAATCGCATAGCGCCTTTGTCGGTGAGGCCAGCAACCATGGGAGCAAGGAATCTTCTATCCGTTCGATCCCGATGGAAAAAACCCTGGAGGGCACATGCCGATAGCGATAGCGGCCAACCGGAGTTTCAAACTCAGCCGGGCGCTTGAAGGTGGCGCAAACGACTTCCTCCACGCGCTCCGGAATCAACCCATGCCATGCCAGCGCGGACTCGAAACTGACGTAGGATGGCCCGTAGATCGCCGGAGCCAAGGCAAGCGGATTGACCGTGTGGTTACGCAAATAGAGACCACGCCGCAGAGGGATCAATTCTCCCGCCGCCAGCATCCGGGACACCTTCATCCGTGGATTTCCATAGGCTGCCAATGCATCCTTGAGCTGCCCATGGAAGATCAGGGGCGATGAGGACGGTAGCGAGAATGGATGCTTAATCGGCACAGCAAAGTATCTTTAAACGATACATTCGGCTAAATAAAGACTAAATATTTCATCAAACAGGTTAGCCATCATTCATCCACAACTCTTTCATAGTCCGTTAAATCCGTTAAATCCGTGGTTTCTATTTTCCATTTCAAGGTTTAATTACAAGTATTCCCCTGAATTTCCAGCCTCGTAGGACCGATTCGGGCGTATCGGTCACGGAGATGATGATGGCTGTGGTCCTGCGGGCTGCGGTGGCTCGGGGGCGATGAGGCGCGACCTCACGATGCAACGATTCATTTTTCCCAGCTTCGTTCGATGTCTTCGAGCGAACGGCCCTTGGTTTCCGGCAGGAGATGCCAGACGACGAGGATCAATACCACGCAGAACGCCGCATAGGTATAGAATGGGAACGCATGATTGAAGTGTTTCACGAACCAGGAATCCTTCGCGTCCATCATTGGAAAGGTCTGCGTGACCGCGTAGTCGGCTGTCCAGAGGAAAAAGGTCGCCAAACCCAGAGCCCGGCCACGCACGGCGGTCGGGAAAATTTCCGCGAGGATCACCCAGGTCACCGGTCCGATGGACAATCCGAAGCAGGCGATGTAGAGGATAATGAAAGCCATCATCCATTGGCTGGTGGCGGCCGGATCGGCCAAGGTCTGGGCCATTACCCCCATGGCCAGAAGGCTCAGTCCCATGCCTGCTGCTCCGACCAACATCAGCGGACGGCGGCCCCATTTGTCCACCGTCGCGATGGCGATCAAGGTGAATACGACGCAGGATCCATTGATGATGATCTGCGTGAGCAGGCCCGCATCAACCCCGGTTTTGGCACTGAGGGTCTTGAAAATGGTAGCACCGAAGTAGAGAAACACATTGATGCCGGTCACTTGCTGGAGCACGGCAAGCGCGATGCCAATCGTCAGTGGCACCCGCAAACGCCGCGAGAAAAGCTCTCCCCAGGTGCCCTGTTCCTGCGAGAGCGCCGCTTTGATGCTGTCGAACTCGGTGGTGGCGAACGCCGGCCCGGCGACTTTATCGAGAATCCGCTTCGCCTCATCCTCGCGCCTGCGTTCGATCAGCCATCGCGGGCTTTCAGGAATCGTTATTAGCAGCGCGGCAAACAGCACGGACGGCGCGATGCCGGTGGCAAACATCCAGCGCCAGCCGGTATCGATGATCCATGCTTGGTTTTCCGCCAACGCGGGATCTCCATGGGCATGGGCGATGAAATAGTTGATGAACGCGGTGCCCGCAATACCGCCAACGATGGCGATCTGGTTGACCGCCACCATGCGCCCGCGAATGTGGGCGGGCGTGATTTCCGAGATATACATCGGAGTCGAGATGGACGCGATGCCTATACCAAGTCCGCCGACAATGCGGAACAGGATGAAGGTCGTGATGTCATTGGGAAGGGCCGTGCCGACCGCGGAGATCAGGAACATCAGCGCGGCGAGAAACATCGCCGGCTTGCGCCCGAAACGGTCCGAAATGGGACCGACCAATAACACCCCTGCGGCGCAACCGACGAGCACGCAGCCGGAAGCCCAGCCTTTCATGAAATCGCTCAGCCCGAACTTGGCGGTCAGTGGTTCGATGGCACCGGAGATGACTCCGGTGTCGTAGCCGAATAACAGTCCGCCGAGGGTGGCGACGAGACAGATCGGCAGGAGATAGGCAAGATTGGTGGGTGGTGGTTTCGGGTTCATGAGTTATTTTACTTCGTTGAATTCACGCAAGGCGGCGACCATCGCTACCACGTTCTGAATTGGTGTGCGGGCCTGGATGTTATGGATCGTGTTGAACACGAAGCCACCGCCGGGAGAGAACACCTCGCAGCGTCGCAGAACTTCCGCACGCACTTCCTCCGGGGTGCCGAAGGGTAGGGTTTTCTGGGTGTTGACGCCGCCGCCCCAGAATGTGATGCGGTCGCCGTGGCGTTCCTTGAGGATTTCCTCGGACATGCCGCGTGCCGAACATTGCACCGGGTTGAGGATGTCGAACCCGGCGTCCACGAAGTGGGGGATGAACTCTTCCACCGCGCCGCAGGAATGCTTGAAGGTCTTCCATTGGGTGTGTTCATGAATCCAGTCGTTCATCTTCCGGTAGTGCGGCAGCCACAGGTGATCGAAGGTGCCGGTGGAGCAGAAACTTGATTCCTGCGTGCCGAAGTCCGTGCCGCAAACCACCACGACATCGAGCACCTCGCCCACGGCGCCGTGCAGCAGTTCAAGGTTCTTGAGGGCGATCTCGGTTTGCCGTGCGAAGACTTCGTTCACATATTCCTGATTCACTGCGGTGGCCATGTACCATTCCGCGACATCACGAATGCCTTTCGGATAGGTCAGGAAAGGAGCCGGCACCAGCGCGATGTCACCGAGGCAGGTGCCGTTGAGATGGGTGATTACGGCACGGTCTCCTCCGCGCAGGCGGTCCGCTTCCCCGCGCCAGTATCGCAGGTCCTCCTCGCTCATGATTTTGAATTCTTCGAGGTTGTCGGCTGGATCGAGATTGTCTTCGTCGATAGGCACCTGGCGGATGATCGAATCGAAGAAATATCCGGTTTTCGGCATGTGGCCGCTGGCGGGGGCGGTGGTATCGCCCTTCGGATAAATATAGATACCTTCGGGGTTTTCGTAGGTCCTGAAGTGCTCGGAAACCAGCACCTCCTGGCCCCACGGGCAGCGCCAGGTCTTCCAGTTCTCGTTAGGAAAGCCGAAGATCGTGTATCGCGGGAAAATGCTCACCACATCCACCCCCATTGCGTCCAGCAAGTCATCCTCCACCAGGCCGAGCATCTGATAGGGTTCGCAAACCTTGACCAGGCGTTTTTCGAGCCCGTAGTAGTCGCGCAACTCCGCGACGACGCTGCAATGAATCCCGGTGATAAACGTGCTGCCGAAATCGACCGGCACCCGGTCGGGTTGCTGATGGTTGATGACGGCGCGGACGCGCTCGCGGGAGGTCATGGTTTTCATGGGATGTTTACTGATAGTTCTTGAGGAAGCGTGAGTCCTCGCGGCGGGCCATCCAGTCGCAGATATCCGCCAGATCAGCGACCGGTGCTTGCGTGTAGGGAAGCAGTTGCTGATAGGGCGCGGGGCCGAATTCGGGAACGAGACTGCTCGTCGCGAGCCCGCGTCGTTTCTGCGAGGCCCAGATGGTATCCCACCATGCTTCATGGGCGGCGAGATGGTGCGACCATTCCGGCGCGCGCGGATCGGAAACCTGCGGCCCTTCCTCGTGACCGACGCGTGCATGCAGGTGCTGGCAATGATCCGCGGCGAGTTGAATGATTTCCCCGCAGTCTTCGAGCAAGCGCTCCGCCACACAAACCCAGTGGCTGAAATCGCAGGTCAGCTTGAGGTCGGGAAACATTTCGAGGATCGGCCGGGTGGTCCACGGGTTGCCGAAATACCGCAAACGGTGGGTTTCGTGGCAAATGGCCACGCCGAGGCTTCGCTCCATTTCAAGCACGGCACCGTAGAAATCCTCTGCCTGGGAAAGGCTCCAGGTGTCTGAGCCGCTGTGCGCGTTGAAGAACCATGGTTGGTATTCCATGCATTCATCGATCTGCGTTTTCAACGAGTCCAGATGTTCGCGCACGCTTCCGCCGGGAATGAAGTCACGGCTGAAAACCTGTGCAATCCATTTCCAGCCGGTCGTTTTGAGGAAGCGTAACAATGCCTCGCGATCAGGCGACAGCCGGAGACTTCCCTCCAAGGCCTCGTAGCCAACATCGCTCCAGCGTGCCAGATAGGGTTCGAGTCCGTGTGTGTGATCCACGCCCCAAAGGTGGCGGACAAGTGTGATTTTCATAGGTGTGAAGTGCGGAGGATTTTAGAATTCATCGAAGGCGATCTGGCTGGCAGAGGCGCCCAGACCTTCGAGCATCTTCGTGCAAGCCTTGATCATCGCGGGAGGACCGCAAAGATAGAATTCGATGAATTTCGGATTGTGATGGCTGGCGAGGTAATGATCAAGAACCACCTCGTGGATGAAGCCGCGGTGGCCGTTCCATTCATCCTCCGGCAGCGCCGAGGATAATGCGGGATGAAACCGGAAATTCGGATGGCTCGCGGCGAGGTTGTTGAAATATTCCTGGTAGAACAGCTCCTGTCTGGAACGCGCGCCATACCAATAACTCACCCGCCGCGCGGTCTTGGCGGTCTCGAACAAATGCGAGAGGTGTGCCCGCAATGGGGCCATGCCCGCACCGCCACCAATGTAGACCATTTCCTTTTGCGTCGGCTTGATGTGGAAGTCACCGAAGGATCCGATCGCGGTGAGCTCATCGCCGGGTTTCAGGTGGAACATGTAACTCGAACCCGCGCCCGGAGGGCAGTCCTGCCCTGGCGGTGGAGTGGCGATGCGGATGTTGAAGCGCAGTAAGTTCTCGATGTCACGGTTGGAGGCAAGTGAGTAATTGTTGCGCCGTCCGCCACCTGGATTGCTGGCGACGAGGTCGAAGATATGCTGGTTCCGCCATACCGTGGCGTATGGTTCCGGAATATCGAAATCCCGGAAGCGGATTTCCTCATACGCCGGGACGTCGAACTGGAGATAGTCGCCGGGTTCGAAATTGATGTTTTGCGAAGCATCCAATGGCTCCAGCACCAACTCCTTGATGAAGGTGGCGACATTGGCGTTGGATACAACACGGAAACGCTGAGTCTTGGGTTGGCGTGCGCCGCAACCGCCGGCACGGGCGATGTTGAGCCAGAGGCGGCCTGAACGTTCCTCGAGCGGATAGGTCGCAAGCCCGCGGCAGATTGGAGCGCGGGCTGGTGAGCCGTCGGCAAGATGGAAGCGGCCGTTGTGTTTCGGGCACTCGATGGTGCCGCCGATCACCAGCCCTTCGGCGAGATGGTTGTTGCCGTGGGTGCAGATGCCATCGGTGGCGTGCAGGCTGCCATTCGCGTCGCGGACAAGGGCGTAGGTTTTCTTGCCATGGTCGAAACGGATGACATCCTCGAGGTCGAGATCGATGGCGGCACCAACCTCGACCCAGCCGTCGGCATCGGGCTCGATTTTCTGGGAACGAAGTCCATCAGGAGCCCGGTCTTTCCCGGTGGGCAGCCTGCGTTTCACATGATAGGCGGGATCCTTCATCTGCCGAAGTAGGGTTGGCAGGATCTCCTTCCATGCAGATAAAATGGAAGGGTAGGGCGGCGGGCAGTCGTCCTTGATCTCCTCATGAAGCCTGGCAAGCGCGTGATAGGGCACCAACGGATACATGTGGTGTTCGACGTGATAGTTCATGTTCCAGTAGATGAACCGGCTCACGGGGTTCATGTAAACCGTCCGGCAGTTCAAGCGGTGGTCGAGCACGTTCTCTGCAAGTCCGGCATGCTGCGGCGTGTTTTGGAGGATCATCAGCCAGGTCCCAAAGAACTGCGGCAGGACGAACAGAAAAATCGGCAACCAACTTTGGAGTGCGATGGCGCTGGCGATCACCACGATATAGATTGCTAGGTAGATGCGGGCGCGGAAATAGATTTTCGGAAACTCGCTCTCGGGAATGAAAGTTCTTTCTTCGGCGGATACCCGGCCGCAGGCGTGAAGTAGCAATTTCGGAAAGAAACTCTGGTATCCGCCGACGTTCACGAGACTGAGGATGTGTGCCAGCAGGTCCGGCGGTCGAGGCACTTGGATTTCCGGGTCGCGGCCAACGATGATGGTATCGCTGTGATGGCGGGTATGGCTCCAACGCCAGACGACCGACTCACGCATGACCATGAACGAGGCGATTTCGTAGAGGAGGCTGTTCATCCAGTCGGTCTTGAAGGCCGTGCCGTGGCCGCACTCGTGCCAGCGGGAATCGGTGCTGGTGCCGTAGAACGTCGCGTAAATGAAGTAGGGCAGCGCCGCCCACCACGAACCCCACAAGACTGCGGTGGCCCAGCCGGTGATCAGGAGAAGGGCTAACAGAAGTGCGGTGTCGCGGATGGCGGGGCCGTCTTTTCGTTCGAGCAGCTTGCGCAGGGTCGCACGGGGCACGGGGCTCTGATACCAATCGGCTTCGGCGAGTCCGCGCTCGATGGCACGCACCGCCTCTTCGCCAACTAGGCTGTAATCGAGGTGAGTCGGTGGCTTGGTCAGGATGATGGTGTCGTGGTTCATGAGAGAAGGACAGAGGTTGAACGTTCCTACCGAAGGATGTCTTCTTGCCAAGCGACAAAAAGTGATCGAAATTTGTCCTGATGCTTGAGAATTTGAAATTAAGCGACTCCTATGACGGCTTTTTGTTCTTGGCGGAGGCGGCGCGCAATCCGCCGGTGTTGAGGAGCCATCGCCATGTCGAACTGGAGCTGAATTTGGTGGTGCAGGGCACCATCACCTACGTGGTCCGCGGCAAGCGCTTCACATTTGGCAAACGCACGCTGTTGTGGATGTTTCCCGCCCAGGAGCATCAACTGGTGGACCGCTCATCTGACGCGCAGTATTATGTGGCGGTCTTCAAGCCGGACCTGATTCAAGCTGCATGCCGGAGTAACCAATACGAAGATCTGAAGCGTAGCAATTGGAAAGGTGTGGATGGAGTGCTCAACACGATGCTCGGTCCGGCGGCCTTCGATCTGGTGACGCGCACGATGGACACGATGATGGTGGGCGCTCTTGATTCGGACCTTTTGAATCGCGAGGCAGGATTCGGGGTCGCCTCGGCTTTTTCCTTCGAGCATGGCGATCCCGATGCCTTGAACGCGGGCCTGCGGCATCTCCTGTTGCTTTGCTGGCGCTATCAATTGGCAGGTGGCGCATCCGACGCAGCGGTGGCGCTTCATCCCGCAGTGCTGAAGGCGCTTAGAGTGTTAGGCGAGGGAGACTGGGATGGTGGCCTCGCCGGACTGGCGCGCCATTGCGGCGTGAGCGAGGATTATCTGAGCCGGGTTTTCGCGCGACAGATGGGGGTCTCGTTGGGCCGCTACCGCAACTCGGTGCGTCTCGGCAGGTTTCTGGAACTCTGCCGCCAACCCGGACATAAAACGATGCTCGAGGCGGCCTATGGCGCGGGTTTCGGGAGTTATGCGCAGTTCTATAAGGTTTTCGTCCAAGCCTACGGGACGGGTCCGGGAGCCACGATGAAAAGGAGGGGCTAATGAAAGAATGGCGACAAGTGAAAGCCGTGCATATCCGTCACGGAGATGAGGATGGCTGTGGTCCTGCGGGCATCGGTGGCTCGGGGGCGATGAGCTGTGGCAGGACTTTGACCGGAACCCGTCCGCCCGGCTGGGCAGGGGCGCCGATGAAGACCATGTCCCGTCCGGTCGGCTGGCTGAACAGGCGGGTTTCAAAGATCACCTCGCCTTTGGGATCACCGATCAGGAAGGGAATGAAGCCGCCTTTTTTCGAGACGTTTGATTTGACGAGACTCATCCCGCCTGCGGGTAACTTGCTGACTTTCCCGGCGAACTTGACCTGTAGCTCGGCGGTGGAAAAATTGAAAAAGCGGATGGTGCCGGGCGGGAAGACATCCAGCGCATCATTCACACCGTAGAGCCTCAGCGGCAATCCTGTGGGGTTCGCCACAGGATCAACGAGAAACAACATCCGCCGGGCACCCGCAACGAGAGGAGCCTTGCCCACCAGCTTGTAGGTGAGTGCTCCATCCGCAGCCGTGACCTTTTCAAACAGCTCCAAAGCATTTCCATCCTTCAACGGATAGATCTGCGAGCGGTTGCCGGGAAAGAACTCCAGCGGCAGGTAGCTTTTGCCATCCCGATAGAAAACCGTAGGGATGGGGAGCGGATCCCAGACCACACAGCAGAACTCCACCGTGGGTCTTGCCGCGGCGGATTGGGCGTGCAAATGCAGGGTGCACGCCAACAGGAAAAGGAGGCAGGCGGTGGATAGAAACTGGAAATATCTGCGGGTTTTCATGCGTGAGGATTGCACTCTACTTGCTGCGGGCTGGTTACGGCGTGGATGGCGGACTGGCCGGAATGATCTCGGATAGAAACTGGATCGCAATTCCGGTTCGGCCCTCGGCAGGCGGGCCGATGATCACCAGTTCGCGGCCCGTGCGTTGTGCTAAAAACCGGTTTTCGAGGAGGATGCGGCCTGGTTCGTTCTTGATGATTACAGGGAGAAACCCGCCAGCCTCCGGGAGTTCGGGTGTGACGACTTTCAATGCGCCCTGCGGCAGATCGTGAGTCGCTCCGCCAAATTTGATCCGCAGTAGATCCGGAGTTTGGTTGAAGAATCGATAGGAACCGGCTGGAAAGATTTCCAACGAGTCGTCGATTGCGAGAACTCGCAAGGGAAGGCCATTGGCATCTTTCTTTGCATCGATCAGGAAGAGTATCCGTTTGACGTCAGGCAGGAGTGGCGCTGTCCCGACCCGCTCGTATTCCACTGCCGCATTGGACTCCGCCGCACCGGCAGGCATCTTTTTGCGGATGAACAATTCCAAGGCTTCAACGCCTTTGATCGGATAGGCTTTTGAGCGCTGGCCCACGGATATCTCGATGGGCAGGTATTCGCCGCCATGATGATAGAAGAGTTCCGGGTAGGTCAGCTTTTCCCAGACGGCACAAGAGAATTGGATCGATCCCGAATGACTGGAACTCTCATCCTTCGCTTGCAGTGCGTGCGGGAGTGCGAAGAAAAAGAGGGCGAAAAACAGCCGTAGGAGTGATTGGGTTTTCATCGGGAGATGAGGATTACACTTCACTCGGATTCAACCAGCGGAATTGGGTGATTTTAAAACGGCGGCCGAATTTTTGGTTCATGGCGTTGAGTGTGGGGCCGGAGGGGGATGCTTCGTCCCACGGTTCATTGTTCGCGGCATCCGTGACGGGATCCAGGTATTCCGGGAAGCGCTGCACCACCGCCTCGCAGGTGGCCTTGGCCAAGATCTGCGAGCCGTCCTTGGAGCGGGCCTCGCCGTAGCCGCGGATGCGGAAAGTGTCCGACCGCGCAGCCAGACGCGGGGCGAGCGGGAGCAGTAAATCCGCCTGGGTGATGTCCCCGGGGATGCCCGTGGTGACCTTGGTGCCCGTGCCGAGGACGGGAGGGCCACTGAAACCATTGGGATCATAAATCGGAGCGGTGTTCCCGGCCGCCGCCCGGGATGCGGCATTGATCCCGCTGCCACCGGGTGAGCCATCGGACTCCAAGTCAATGGCCGCTTGCAGGGCTCCGGTATAGGATTGGGCCGCGTCTACCGGCCCCATTTTATGGTTGATGAAATCCGAGAGGCTCATGAAGGGCCCGCGGAGTTTCACCTGAGCCACGATCCCCGTGGCGAGGGCGCTGACTTGCGCGTCGCTCAGACGGGAGAACCCGGACCATTGCGGTTTGGCTCCGGTGAGTTTCACAGGAGAGTCGCTCGATGGAAACGGGCTGCCGGAACTTCCGTCCGATCCGCCGTATTGCGCGTAGTCCACCGCCAGGTTGCGATTGGCCCGCAGGAAGGCGGTCCAAGCGGCGACGGATGTGGAATTCACGTTGAAGGCTCCGTCAATGAAGCTGTAGGCCGCCATCTTTTTGTAGCCGTCATTTGCCGCGAGTTCCGCAGTGACAGCGGCGGCGGTCTTGCCGGGCGGGAGATGCGGGCGCAGGACCGGATTGGCCTGCGCGGTGGTGTAATCGGCGGAGAAGAACTGGGTCAGCGTGTCGTTGAGGCTCCCGGTCGCCGAGTATCCGCCGCCGCCGATGGTGAAGGCGGGCGCGATGCCGGACAGCGAGTAGCGGTCAAACAGGGCGTCGTTGATCAGCCAGGAAAAATCCTGTGCCACGTTTTCCCCGCTAACAGTTTGTTTGACTTGTCCATAAGCCGAACTCGGCGGGGTCAAGGGACTCGACCACGAATTTCCCACCGCTTGAAATGGATCCGTGCCCATGATCGAAAGATTGGCATCTGAAAATGCGGCGAGAGAGAAGAGAGGACCCGAGGGAATGTTCAACATGGGCACCGCAATCGAGCCGCTGCTCTGATAGCTCAATCCCCAGAACGTGTTCCTCGCCGCTCCGGAAAAGTCGATGCCACTGTCATTCAATACCGCAAAAGTGCTGCTGGCTGTAACATGGCGATACATCTGGTTGGGCATACAACGGTTATAGTAGTCCCTTCTCATGAGCGAGGGTGCTGGATTGAAGCGGGCGAACATTTCGGAGGGTCTCCGGGTTCCTCCCCCTGCTGCCGGGCTGGCAGGCTTGATCAGCAGGCTGTGGGCGCCGTAGATCACCTTCGTGTTGACCAACGCGCTCACCGTCTCGCTGCGAACCTTGGTGGTGCTGTCGGGGTCGGCTCCAGGAGACAGATAATCGTCCCCAATGGCTTGGTTTCTGGCTTGCCAAATGGCTAGGAGGATATGCTGGGTTTGCTCTCCTAACAAGGTGATGTCGGCCGCGAGCGATGCGGGGGTGATCGCTGTTCCTTTGGGCAGGCTCGTATCCATCTCGTGCCTCCCCCCATCTCCTCCTTGGGCATTTCGGCTATGCACAAAAGTGAACGCCACCCGGTCGTCCAGTCGGACATTAAACGGACTGCTGCCGTTGAGCTTTGTCATGATGATGCCGCTGTTATTGTCGGTGGCATAGCCGAGAACAGCCTCGCCGGAGCCCACGCCGCCGGACGGCGCGGCGATCGGCGAGGCAATCACCACCTCTCCCGGCTCGATGGACAGCGGTCCCTTGATCAGGAAGATGAGCTTACCACCGCTTAGCGAGGTCACGTTGTTTCTCAGCAGCACTGCCAAGGGCTGATCGTAGGATGTCGTGACGTTTCCGGTCGTTGTGACATCGAGCTTAACCCTGCCCGGAAAACCCGCACCGAGAGTCACCGCGAGGTTTTCGCATTTGATTTTCCGGTTGTAGGGATTCCAAAAGTAAAACAACGGATCCAGACCGACGGCGAGGTCGGCCCTCTGATCGGGCGCGGCACCGGTCACATTCTTTGCCAGCATGCTGACCAGAATGGATGTCCCAAGATTGACGGGGGCGTAGTTGGCCCTCGCAGGCCGGTAAAGGTATCTACCGCTGAAACTGGTTTCCAGATCCCAGATTTCCCCGCCATTCGGGCCATGGTAATCACTGATGGGACTTCCCTCGGTGCTTCGATTGGGGAAATAGGCGCGGGCCGGCATCGTGTAGTCGCCGCCGCTGCCGGAGAGTCGCTTGTAGAGATTCGCGTAGTCACGCAGCGCCCACCAGTTCGGCCCGCGTAGAATGCTTTTTCCAAGCGGGATACTGCCCGCGAACGGCGTGCCTGTGCCAGGCGGCATACCCGCATAGTCGCGCCAGAGGAAGCGCTCGTGCACCGGCAGTCCCACAGGCTTCTGCGGGGCGCTGAGCGTGTCGCCATTGCCGACGAATTCGCCGGCCTGCTGGTTGAACTGGGTCGCGGCCTCGGCTTCTGCCGTGCCATCCATTTCAAACGCGAGGCTAAGGTCGCGGCGGAGCCCGCTTTTCTTCGAATCGGCCAGAACGCCCCGGCTGCCGAGGGTCATGTCGTGGCGGCGATCCCGGAGCCAAGTGCTCTGATCGGCGGTGTCACCCATCACCAAGGGCATGTCCGCCACGCTGAGCGCCTTGTCGAGGTTGTCGAGCCAGGGATTCCCAGCCGATTTCGTGACGGGATAATTGGTTTTTCCTGAAAAGGGTCCCTCGAAGCTGCCATGGTCCGGGCCGGGTGCCGCACTGAGTCGCGCGGATTGTTTTCGTTCGTTGTTGGTGAATTTCCCCTCGCTCCAACCCAGATCGGCTTTCAGACCGAGGTCTTCGACCCAGTAGGCGTAGGATCCGGAATCGACCGTCACCATGGGGACTGTCACCGAGGAGGCGTCATCCTTGCCTTGAAAAACCAGCACATCATTCGAGCCAACGGTGGCCGTGGCATCAGCGACGGCGGAGGGGCTATCCGAAACCAGCCAGCGCACGAACGCCTTGGTGCTTGGAGTGGCGGGGTTGAATGTGCTGGTGTCCCAGACGCCGGTCCAGTGGGCGCGAGCAGCCTTGGCCGCAGACCGGATTTCCGCCGCTGCGGTGATCCTCTGATCAGGTCCGAGAGATTTCTGCAGGTCGCCGATGGCCAACATCAGGGCCAAGCGGGCGTTTGCCTGCGCCACCGCCATTGCCTGCCCTTGGGTGGACGTCCGCAGCGAGATGCTGGACAACGACAGTAAGCCCACGGCGATGACCGTGAGCAGGATCATCAGGCTGAGCGTCACCACGAGGGCAAATCCTTTGTAGCTGCGAGTCCGGGCGGACTGATTGGCCCGGAACGGGTGCTCGGTCGGCTTTGGATTTTTCAACATGTTGCTCAAAGAATGGATTTTGGTTTTCTGACTGAATGCGCCCGAACCATCAGGAGATTTTCAGCGGATGAAACGGGCGGTTACAAAGCACATGAAACTTCAACATAATAGAGCCAGCCCGTGCCGTCCATCATGTGTTTACAGGGCATAATAGCGGCATTCCGGAGGATGACTAATGCAGCTTCCACTCGATCTGGTGTCTCCTCAAGGAATGGTTACGGCGGCGTTCGTCACTGTGGCGGCGGCCATGAACCCGGAAAGGAACAACGCGGTGCTGTTGTGTGGGTTTGTGGCTGTCTTCATCAAGACAGAGACTAGCCTTGTCGGTGTGGGTTTGTCAAAGTTGTCATTACCCCATAATATCAATATGAGTAGGGTGATTCCGCAGCAGGGGATTCCACAATTGGTCCCGCTAGGAATCGAACCTGGACCTACGGCTTGAATGGCCGTTGCCCCGTTGGATGGACGAGCAGGGCGGTCGGCATTGGTTCAAGCGCGGGGGAGACCACTTCCTAGCAGCCTTCCCGTGTCCGGAAAAACTCTGGCACGGCTTCGAATCAATGACCGCCGAGGATGTGCTGGAATGGTCCGGCATGACGGAAGATGTCTTCTTCATCCACAAAACCGCCCGGCTGCCCCGTGTGATTTTTGTGCGTTGAAGCCGGGTTTGGGACGGGGAAACTTGACACGCCACCCGTAGAGCCGTAGAGCCGTAGAGCCGTATTTACGGTCATGAAGACAACGATTGAGATTCCTGATTCCATTGCCCGGCAAGCGAGGTTGCTGGCTGCCGAGCGTCAAACCACATTGCGCGCCCTGGTGGTTCAGGGCTTGGAGCGTGTGATCTCGGAGAAGCAAGTGTCAGCCAAAGACCGGGCCAAGATGCTCTTCGCCGCCATGGACAAGACTTCTGGCATCACCGCAGCCAAACGCCTCACCCGCGCCGATGCCAATGCACGCTGAATTCTTCCTCGACACCAATATCCTGCTCTACGCGGCATCGTCCACCGAGGATATCGCCACGATGCTCCGCCGCCACTGGCCGGTCGATGAACAGACCTCATTGCGGATCCGTTGCCTAGCCATTAGCGGCGCGATCGTGCCGTTGTGCAAGTCGCTGGGGCAGACGTGGCAACGCCGCTTGGGCTTTGGAGTTGCGGGGGCCTCACGGGTTCACCTTTGGCTTTGGGCTTTTACCGCTAAAGGTGCACCTTGTCGCATTGATGCTGGTGCCGCGGCAATGGCAGCCTTGGTCGGTGTTGGATACCTCCGGAACATGGCCCGTGGCGGCAGGGTCCCTACACAAGGGATGGTCGAATTCGATCATCGGCACCGACTGGAAGAATTTGAACCGCCAAGGCGCCAAGAGCGCCAAGGAAACTCCACATGGGTTCACTGAAATCCGTTTCGATTCCTCATACACGATCTATC
>CAIXKE010000046.1 GCA_903919975.1 Akkermansiaceae bacterium
CCCCCCCCCCCCCCCCCCCCCGAGTTGGTGGAGTGTGTTAGATACGAGGAAAGCGACTCCATGTCCGGTGGCGCGGTTGCGACCACATGATCCTTGCAAACTGAGCGGCTTGCCAGTGACGATCGAGGGAACGAGGTGCCCGGCGTGGGTCGAGTAGGTGTCGGCCATCCATGCCATGGTTTGCTCGTTGGTTCCCATGTCCGGAGCCATGACATCGGTATCCGGACCGATGAACGGAATCATCTCCATGGTGAAGCTGCGAGTGAGTCGTTCTAGTTCGCCTGCGGACATGCCGCGCGGATCGTAGGCGATGCCGCCCTTTCCGACGCCGAAGGGCAGGTCCATCAGCGCGCATTTCCAGGTCATCCATATCGCGAGGGCGGTAATTTCTCCGAGATCCACGGACGGGGGGTAACGCAGGCCGCCCTTGACCGGGCCGCGCGTGAGGTGGTGTTGGACGCGGTGGCCGAAGAATACCTCGGTGCTGCCGTCATCGCGGTGGATCGGCACGGTGACGGTGATCCAGCGTTTCGGCCACTTGCAGAGCGTTCGCGCAGATCCGCAGAGAGATCGAGAAACCCGGCGACCTGGTCGAATTGTTCCGCTGCCATGGCAAACACCGGATTTCGCAGAAGATCATCACGCATGGATTAAGCTAACACCGGCAAAGCCCGAAATGCACGTAGAGAAATGGCGAATGCTCCGGGTTTGACCTTTTCCGATTGTGCGCTAAGGATTTGCACTTTCCTAGCCATGATCCGCGAAATAGTCCAATACGGCCACCCGATCCTCCGTCAGCGCTGCAGCGCCGTCGATGAAGTCAATGATACGCTTATCGAGCTTGTCGGAGACATGCTGGACACGATGGTCGCGGCGAATGGTGTGGGGCTTGCCGCTCCGCAGGTGGGTGAGGATCTCCGCTTGGCGGTGATCGATGTTTCGCATGATCCGGAGTGCGTTTCCTTTCTCAAAGTGAATGGCGAGGATGTGGAATTGGAATCGATCATGCCGCTGATTTTCATCAATCCGGAGATCACATTCGGCCAGGAAAAGGAAATTAGCATCGAGGGCTGCCTGAGCATCAAGGGCATCCGGGCGGAAGTCCGGCGGCCCTTGGAGGTTAAGGCAATTCTTCCGCAACTGGATGGATCGGTGTTGGAGATCGAGACGGACGGATTACTCGCCCGGGCGCTGCAACATGAGATCGACCACCTCAACGGCGTGCTTTTCGTGGATCGCTTGTCGGCGGTGGGCAAAGTTTCGATGAAAAACCGGCTCAAGCGCTTGTTGGAGGAAACCGGCCAAGGCTGAGGATTGGAATGCTTCGCGCCCGGCGGTCACGCCCTACCATTCATCAGGGTAATCCGCGTTGGCGAAGGAATGGCATGAGTTCTTCCACGCCAAAATCCGCCAATACATCGCCATGCCAATCCATAGTGGGAGCTTTTGTTTGTTGGGAAAGCGCGATCATTTCACGCATCGCCTCCGGGTTTCCTGAAACCACCACGGTTTTCACTTCGATGCGCAAGCGCTCCAGGGCTTCGACCACGTCGTCACACCATGGGCAACCAGGTTTGATATAGAGGATGGGAAGGGACATGGGCAAAGAGAAGGCCGGGCGCGCAGGATGTGCAACCTAGAAACGAAAGTTGTGGTTACCGGGTATTTCTGCGATTCGCCGAATGGGTTTATTCACTGAATTCCGGCGGTGGCGGCGGATTGGCATGGCCGAATAAGCGGACCACTTGTGCTTCCGCCTTGGCCTTGTGCTCATCCTTGATGTAGGCGGCCACGGTCGCCAGCGCCGCCACGATCGCACCCCAATCATCGCCGTACCCCGCGCCAGGAATCAGATCCGGAATCATATCGATGGGCATGATCAAATACCCCAAAGCGCCGATGATCACGCCTTTGGCCCAGGTCGGCGTATCGCTGTCCTTCAGGCAGTAAAAGAGAATCAGAGCGGAAGAAAGGGTCTTGCGACTGGCTTTTGCGGCGACCTTTTTAAAAACGCGCCACAAACGCGGTCCCGAATACCAGTGGGGTGCGGATGCAGATGCGGAAGAGATTGGGAGTTCGGACATGAATGGAAGTGGCTGTGACAAGATGCGCGTATCCGGCGCTGTGGCAAGTAGAAGGACGTCAGAATGGATTGCCAGTTGGATCATAGGTTTCAACACGGCGGTCGTTCGAGGGTTGTATGTCTTTCAAGCCCCCGCCTAATACGACCCGTGAGTCGATGGTGAAGCCGCTGGTTTCGGCACTTGGTGGCTGCGTCACCGGCACCCGGATGGTTCTCACCGCATCAGGCGCGATGGATGTTAGGTTCACGACCGTCTCCCGGCCAGCCGCGCTAACTCTAACGGAAGTGTTCACCAAAGTTTCCGTGCCACGGTTTTGCACCAGGATTTCAACCTGGCCGTAGGGGTTTCCCGCATCCGGCGGGAGAATCCGTTGGGATGCCAGCGCGGCGTCATACACCCCGGGAGTCGTGCCGGTCAAAACACGGCCGATATCCGGCATGCCCGCTCCAAGCTCGGGGTCCACACCCGCCGCACCGCCGTCATTGAGGTAGGCGGTGAGGAGTTTCCACGCCTGCGGAGCCGTTAAATTCCCGCGGCCGGCTTCGGTCATTAGGGCGGCAATCAGCCCGCCGACGATCGGAGCGCTGAATGAAGTCCCGCTCACGCTGGCGGCCCGATCGTCGGTCCATGCGGCATTCAATCCATAACCCGGCGCGGAAATCGCGATCTCATTTCCCGAGTTCGAGAATTCCAGATGATTGCCGAGCGCGTCGACGGCACCAACGGCGATGACTCCGTCGTTTGCCGCCGGATAAGAAACTTGATTGATGCCGTTGTTGCCTGCTGCGGCGACAATCATCACGCCTCTTTCCATGGCATAAGCGATCGCGTTTCTAACTAAAGAGCTATCTCCGCTGCTCCCCATCGCAATGACCACGATTGGAACCCGTGCATCCGCTGCCGCGACAATCCCCTGGGCAAGCAGATAGCTGTTTGACTGACCGTTGTCGTCGGCGATTCGATAGGAATAAACCTCCGCGCCGGGCGCCACTCCGGGGGTGAACGAATCGTTGCCCAAGATGAACGAGGCCACCGCCGTGCCATGACCATTTTGCAGCGAAAGATCCGCAGGCAGATCTACCAAGTTGAAGGTCCGAATGGCTCCTGAAAATGCCGAGTGGGAGGTGACGCCCGTATCCAAAATCGCAATCCGCACACCCTTGCCCCAGGCTGAGTTATCCCCGCTGATTCCCAGCCATTTGAGCAAGTGGTTGCCCAAGGCCACTGCTCCCGGTTGCACGCCGCCTTGTGGAAGATCCGGAACATTCACCGGGAAAACGAATGATTGTTCTTCGCTGCCATCCAGTAGGGCGAGGAGATCGCCATAATCGGAAAACCCGACGCGCAGTGCGTTGAGCGCATCCAAACGACCCATCAGGCGGATTCGCTCTCCCGCCCGCTCAAGAAAGCGGTTCAATGCCGCTTGGTCCTTGAAAACAAGCACTCGCTGGTTTTCAAGGGCTCCGGCATCGGCGGCCTTGTCATCGTTCGTGCTTGCCGGGTTTCGCTCGCCCCGACGGAATTTCGGCATTTCCTCATCCGTCATCAAAGTCCTACGGGGAGTTTCCGGAATTCCGGCAGAGGCCGCGCGCGGCGCCTTGCGTGGCACGGCCGTCGCCGCCAGCCAATATCCGAGCATCGCGACCAGCGCGAAACTCAGAAACAACCATAAGCCACGGAATTTCATGTGCCGAAATAAACTCCGGGACATCCAAAAAGTCACGGACGATGATTTCAGGTAGCCATCGCCCTCGCGATCCTTCATCAACGCCGCGCATGCATCCCACGCCAAACGCAAATCCAACTCACCCCCGGCAGGAAACTAGCCGCAGCGGCCGCTGGTTTCTTGTGCTGCTTGGACTCTCGGTCGCCTTGATCGGCGCGTTGTTCGTCGCATTACTTGGGCGCAGTTACCTGCGTGCCCGCGAAATGCGCAGCTGGCCGGAAATTTCCTGCGTGATCATCACCTCGGAGATTGAGGAACGCCTCCACGATCCCCAATCCCAAAGGGAATACCGTCACGACCTGAGTTTCGGCTACGAATGGCAGGGCGAACCGCTGACTGGCGACCATGTGACTTTGCGCGGCAGCGGATGGTCGTCAAAACGTGAAAAGAGCGAAAACCAGATGCGCCAATACCGAGCTGGCCTGACCACCACTTGCCGCGTCAATCCCGCCCATCCCGAATTCGCCGTCTTGAAACCGGACTCGCTGGCTCCGGGATACTCGATCTGGTTTCCCGCCCTATTCGTCGTCGGCGGACTCGGGATCGCGTTTAGAGCGCTGATGCCGGGAAAACCCCGCGAATCCTCCCGATACTAAAATCTATCAACAAACGCGGACGGTCTCCACGCCCAGCAGGCGGCCGAGCTTTGCGATCTTGTCGGCAAGATGTCCGATTCCTACCGCGCAATGGTGCGCCGGGCCCAGGGCGTTCCAGTCATTCACGAATCGCCGCTCGCCGATGGGGAATTTGTAGCGACTGTTGGTATTGCCGATTTCGAGCACCGGATCTGGAACGGATTCTCCTTCCGCGACCAGAAGCTTGAGGCGGCCGCCCTCGGCCTCGATGACGGAAAGCAAGGTGACCGGGCCGTGTTTTACCGACATCTCAACAGACAAGCCGCGACCGAACTTGCCATGATAGAATTTCAGCGGACGCACTTTCGTCTTGCCCTGCACGATGGCGATGTGCCCGGGCCCGTCATGTCCCATGAGCACGACGTCCTCCTTCCAATCCATCGCATAATACTCAGTGAACGAGCCGCCGGCACCGGAGCTATCCATGATTTTCATGGATAGCGCGTTCTTGACATCATACTCGACGGCCACCGGGATGCCACGGGCAGTTAGCAGTGAGTTGCCGAGAATGATCGAACTGATAGCGTCTTCATTATCCGCGTTGCCGGTCCCCATGTAATAATGCCCCATCAGGCCAGGTTCACGATTTCCACCCCGGGCGTTCGAGTTAGGCATGGACCTCGCCCAAATACCCTGCAAGCCGTTCCTTCAAGCCTCCGAACTGCGGCCAATACGTGTCCAAGCCGACACCAAAAAGCCCTACGCGAACCAGAGTGTTTGCCATGGGCGGAAATTATCCGGTGACCAGGACTTTGAAAATAGCTTGGGTGATCTTTTTAGGCGGGGAATCCGCTGCCGATCCTCAGATATTGTGCTCCTCGCCGGGAAGCGGGACGATCACCTGCGTGTCCGGCAGACGCCGCTGGATTTCCCCGCGAAACCACTCGACCGCGCCATCGTCACCGTGAACCAGGAACGCTTTTTTAGGTCGCACCTTCACGATGTAATCGGCGATCGCATCGCGTGTGGAGTGACCGCTAAAATCGAAGATCCGCGTTTCACAGTTGAGCTTCACTGGTGGATAAGCAGGATCCAACAGAACGCTGTCGCCCGGCTTCGCCACCCGGATCTTGCCGCCCGGCGTCTCAGGATCGGCGTAGCCGACGAAAAACAAGCCGTGCCGCGCGTTTTCCAAAACACCTTGGCGGGCGAAAATGTTAGAGACGGTTTTTTCGGACATCATACCGCTGGAAAGTGCGTAGATGCAACCGGAGGCGAACGGAATCGGCCCCTTGCGTTTTTTTCCGCTGCCTTCGATTGCCATGTCCTTGAGAAACCGGAAACCCGGCAGGTGACGGCGGGAAACCTCGCAAAACCGGTCATACACATGAGTCATCTTGGTGCTCAGCCCGCCGATATACACCGGCGTGTGTTTCGGTATAAGCCCCTCGGTCTTGAAGCGGTGAAGCATCGCCAGAACCTCCTGGGTTTTGCCCATTGCAAACACCGGCACCAGCACCGAACCCTTGCGCTCCAACACGCCTTGGATGGCTGCCGCGAAGGCGTTTTCCTCGGTAGTCCGATCATAGCCCGGCGCTCGCGCCTGCTCGCCACGAGTGGTTTCCACGATCAACGCATCGACCGTTTCCTCGGGAAACACCGCGCCTTTTTGAATCGTGCTGTGCTCGAAATTCACGTCGCCGGTGTACATTACCCGCTTGCCCTCAGCGTGGATCGTCACGCCCACCGAGCCGAGAATGTGGCCCGCGTCATGAAACGTCGCGCGCATCGTTCCCTCGCGGTCGAGGTCAAATGGGCGCTCAATCCCGCGCGCCTCGAATCCCTCAGTGATTCCATCCAGTTCGCGATGTTCGAAAAGTGGATACTCGGTGATGCCATGCTCGATGCGCTTGGATTGCATCACATTCACCGAATTGTGCAGCATCGCGGATGCCAATTCCGCCGTCTCGGGCGTGAGGAAAACCTTCGCCTGCGCTTGTTGCTGGAGAAACACCGGCAGCGTCCCCACGTGGTCAAGATGCGAGTGGGTGATCACGATGGAGTCCACACTGCCAGCTTCGAGAAACTCGTAATGCGGAATCGCCTCGCTACCCTCATGTTTCGGGTGCATTCCGGCGTCCAACACCACACGGGCGGTCCGGGTTTCAAGTAAATAGGAATTTGCGCCGATTCCGGCGTGGCGACAGAGACTTTTAAATATCATACAGTGGGGAAGGCGAAGCAGTGGGCGCGAACATGGCGACCCACTGCGGACCTGTCAACCCACCCCGCAAACCCTTGGGATTGACCGGATTCTTCTGGGAGCTACTGTCAACACCTGCCTAACAACATGCCATCACCCATCCAACTCGCCATCATCGGCGGCGGCCCGGCCGGACTTCGTGCCGCCGAGATCGCCGCTTCGGCTGGGCTGCAGGTGACCATATTCGACGCCAAACCCTCGGTCGGCCGGAAATTTCTCGTCGCTGGCAAGGGCGGGCTGAACCTCACTCACGGCGAGGATTTCGAGAAATTTGTCGCCCGCTACTCCGGCCCGGACCAAGCCGCCGGAACCTGGAATGACCTGCTCGCGTGCTTCGACGCGCCCGCACTCCGGGCCTGGTCCGCAGAAATGGGAGTCGAAACCTTCCAAGCCACCAGCGGCCGCGTTTACCCAAAAGCGCTCAAAGCAGCTCCGCTCCTCCGCCGGTGGATCGATCGCATCAAATCCTGCGGCGGGCGTTTCGAAATGAATCACACGTGGGCCGGACTCAGTCCCGGATCTCCGCACCGACTGGAATTCGCCAATGGCATCTCGGTCGAGGCGGACGCCGTGATCTTCGCGCTCGGCGGCGGCTCATGGCCGAAAACCGGTTCCGATGGCAGTTGGACGCGCGGTTTCACCTCGCTCGGTATCGACTGCCATCCGCTCGTCCCGGCAAATTGCGGATGGAACCACCCATGGCCACCTGAAGTGCTCTCCGCCGCCGAAGGACAACCGCTCAAAAATATCAGCGTCAGGGCAGGGGAGCACACCGCCGTCGGCGAGTTGCTCATCACTCAATACGGCATCGAAGGCGGCGCGATTTATCAACTCGGCGCGACTCTCCGCAGCATGTCGGAGCCGACCATCGCCATCGATTTCAAACCCACCTTCAGCCACTCGCAGCTCGTCACCAAAATGGAGTCGGTCCGCCGCGATTTCCTCGCCGCCGCCAGCGTCCGTTGGCGACTCAGCCCCGCCGCCCACGCGATTCTCGCTCGCAAACCATGGGCCGACGCCGATTCGCTCGCTCGCGAGGTCAAACATTGCGTCATCCCGCTCGACGGGCCTCGCCCCATCGAAGAAGCAATTTCCTCCGCTGGCGGCGTCTGTTGGAACGCACTCGATTCCTCGCTCATGGTGAAGCAATTTCCCGGTATTTTCGTGGCCGGCGAGATGATCGATTGGGAGGCGCCGACCGGTGGCTACCTCATGCAAGGATGTTTCGCCACCGGCACGCGCGCCGGAAATTCCGCCATCGCATGGCTGAAAATGAAACAACAAATCTCCCCCGGAGCGGCGGAACATGTCCGCCGATGCCCATGAAAAAGCCAATGAGGGGGAGTGAAGCGCTTTCCATTGTCCCCCCATGGACAGGGCGATCAGGCATCGCCCCTCCTTGTGCCAAAGAGACACGTCCCATGATGAGTCAATAATCCCTAACGTGAATTTTAAAAATTGAGATTGATCTCAGTCCGAGGCCGGAGTCTTGCGCTCGGCTTGCGGCAGCAAGACATCGAATTTCCTGCCGGTAAGGTTCGAGTTGATATCGGAGGGGAAATCACTCTCATGAATCCGGATTTTAACGGTTTTTTTGCCGGGCGTCATCGGATCGTCCGCGATGCTATCCACCAGTCCGGTCGTGACATAACCGGCGTTTGATGTGCGAATGGGAATGCTGCCGGAAGCAGAAATCTCGTTGATAAACTCCGCAGGCACCGACACCGGAATCATGTAAGACTCCTCATCGCCAATCGTGAAAACATGAGTCGCATAGCTAACCGATTTGCCAACTTCTAGCAGAACCTCCGAAACCAGACCATCCGTCGGAGCACGGAAAAACCGGCTCTCATATTGCTGCTTCCAGTATTCGAATTGAATCCGCTCAATCTTCTTCTGTTCCAACTGCGCCTCATAGTTGCCTCGGAAAAACTTCTCCATGCCGGCCGCCCATTCAAAACGGGTCTTATCCACCATGCGTTTGCGCAACGCTTCCTCGGCCTCCTCGCGCGTCGCCGTCCACGCATCGGCCTGGCCTTCCAGCGCCTTGATTTTTGAACTATTCTCGATCGTCAGGCGGGCCAGATCAAGTTGAAGTTTGGTAGGCGCGAGTTCGGTGTGCCCGAGGATTTGCCCCTTTTTTACTGAATCACCCACCTTCACAAACACTTCCATCAAGACCCCCGGCGCAAGGGCGCGGACTTTTTCAATCACTTGCGAGGCCGCCCCCGATTCCACGATCACCTTTTCTGCCGGACTCCTCCGGTAAACCGACTGAGCATCACTAAACCCCGCAAAAACGCAGGCAAATGCAGTGACCGCGCCGATGGCCAATCGAATCCCGGAAATCCTTCGCCCGGAATGGAAGCGACGGGTAAATGGTTCCATAACCACCTCTACGGCCTCTTCAGACACAATCTTTCACCGCATCACATTTTTTTCCCTGGCAAGAATTTTTGCCGACCTTGCAGGCGGCCCAGCCCCGTGCTAAGCCATCAGCACATGGGCATCGCGGATCGGGATTATCATCGGCATCGACCACAGAGCAGCGGCTTTTTGGCTCAGCTCTCACCGGTCGTGAAATGGCTGCTCTTTGCCAATGGCGGAATCTTTTTTGTCGACCTGTTTATCGGCCACAAAATGTTGGATTTTGGGGTCTTCACGATCCAATCCGCCATATTTGAATATCAATTCTGGCAGTTCGTTACTTTTCAGTTTCTCCACGGCAGCCTCGGCCACCTGTTATTCAACTCGATTACCCTCTACTTTTTCGGCCCCTGGATGGAGCGCTGGTGGGGCTCGAAAAAATTCCTGATTTTCTATCTGCTCTGCGGCTGCGCGGGCGCGGTGTTTTTCACCTTGCTGATGTTTCTCGGAATCTTGCCCGGCGGGATGGAATCCGGCATGATCGGCGCTTCGGCCGGTATTTATGGCATCCTGATTGGAGTCGCCGTTGTCGCGCCCGATCTCCGAGTCGCCCTGCTTTTTCCGCCTATCGAACTCTCGATGCGCCAACTCGCCATCGCCCTGCTAGTCATCCCCATCGGCGCGATCCTACTCAGCCTCGGTGGCAACGAGGGCGGCGAGGCCGGCCATCTCGGCGGCGCGATCCTTGGCTTCATCCTCGTCCGCTACCCGGGCCTACTCGGCATGCATGCAGGAATGAAAATCTTCCGATCTCAAGCAGCCCGCCCGCCATTCGAATCAAAATTGAAGCCGCGCACCCGCTTCCGCATGGATGAAGATTCCGCTGTGGACCTGATCCTCGACAAAGTTTCCCGCGAGGGATTTCAAAGCCTCACCGATGACGAACGCGAGATCCTCCGCCAAGCATCCGAACGCCAAAACTCCGACTCATGAAAGACGCTGAAATGATCAACTCCCCGGATGCCTCGCAGCAACTCGCCCGCCTGCGCGCGATCATGCACCGCCTGCGCGCACCCGGCGGCTGCCCGTGGGATGCCGAACAAACCCACGCATCACTGATCCCAAACCTCATCGAGGAAGCCTACGAAACCATCGACACCATCCAGCGCGGCGATCACGACCACCTCAAGGAAGAGCTCGGCGATCTACTCCTGCAGGTGATTTTCCACAGCGAACTTGCCGAAGAAGCCGGACGTTTCAATCTCGACGATGTGGCCCGTGGCATCAGCGAAAAACTCGTGCGTCGCCACCCGCATGTCTTCGCGCTCAGCGATGCCGCCACCCCCGATGCCGTCCTCCAACAATGGGATGAAATCAAACGCGGAGAAAAAGGCGACGAAGCGAAACCCTACCTCCACTCCGTCGGCAAAGGGCTTCCCGCCTTGCTGCGTGGCGCAAAACTCCAACACAAAGCCTCCAAAGTCGGCTTCGATTGGCCCGACCAATCCGGCGTGCTCGCCAAAATCCGCGAGGAGCTCGACGAACTCGAATCCGCTATCCAACAAGGCGATTCCGCTGCCGCCGACGAAGAACTCGGCGATCTCTTATTCTCCGTCGTCAACCTCGCCCGTTTCCGAAAAATCGACCCGGAAATCCTCATGGCCGCCGCAAACACCAAGTTCGAGCAACGCTTCGCCGCCATGGAGCTCGATCTCCTCCAAAGCGGCCTCGACCTCATCTCCGCAAGCCCGGACCGCATGGAAGAATCCTGGCAAGCCGCCAAACAGCAAACCATCCCGCCTCAAAGCACCCTTCCTCGCTAGTGCCCAATCAAGCGTTCACACACGCACCGTCCCAGATTCGGGATCGTGGGTTCCTTCGACTTCCCATTGACCTTGAGCCGAACCCAATATACGTCCGTCGCGTGACGAAACGGGTATTCCGGCTTCGATCGCCCCAAGCGGGTGGTTTTGCGGTCGGTTTGCCGAGTGGTTGTCATTTGTTCGACGGTTTTGTGTTTTTGTTTCCCACTCGGTATGCATTCCGGGGTGACAAATCGCACAAAATCACGAGCAATCCCTACTGGGGCCTGTAGCTCAGCGGTTAGAGCAGGGGACTCATAATCCCTTGGTCCAGGGTTCAAATCCCTGCGGGCCCACCTAATATTGCTCATTATGAGCACTTTACGAAAATCCGGCATGCACTGATATGAACGATTATGCACCAAAATGCCCGGTTATGCAGAAAAAAACTTGCACTAAACTTGCACCGAAATTTTCCGGTTTGACGCACGTCTGACTTCGTTCCTTTTTCATTCGAGAGCCTGTCCAGCCTACACTTTCGGAGAGCACAGTGCGAAGCGAGCCGATCCGCCATGAAACCCATCTACATCCTCGGTGTCCACCACGGTGACTAAGAGGGCGTGTTTTTGACACTCAAATAACTCGGAATCCGCGACGCAACGGTGATCCATGTGGGCGACTGCGGAGAGGGATTTGCCGACTGGAAGACGACAACCACCAAGCGTGTGAACGGGCATTTCTCATCCCTCGGAATCGAATATCTGCGCATCCGCGACAATCACTCCGATCCAGCTTTTTTCGACGGAAGGGTGATGCTGTGGAATTTCAAACTCCTCCGAGACTACACCACGCTCCACCTGAACGGTCAGTCATGGCTATTTCGCCTATTTCTTCGCTCCCGCTGGCGGGGACGGCACCCTTACCACGCTGGGACATTTTCCGCTGCCCGAACTGCTGCCGATCAGGCGGCCGGAGGCGTCACGCTTGGTGCTGGTCGCGGCTCCGGCTGAACTTCCGTTGATGGTTTCGCTGCCACTGAGGCGGCCGGAGGCATCACGGAACTGGGTGCTGCTGCTAGTTCCCGCTGATTTGTGGGTGCTGGCGCTTCCCGCCAGACGACCGCTCGCATCCCGGTAGGTGGTGCTGGATCCACCTGACGTGGTGCCCTGAGATGACGCCGATCCGGCGAGCCGTCCGCTGGCATCACGATAGGTTGTTTGTGTGCTGCCGCTGGAGCTCGGCCGCGTGGTGGCAGTGCCGATGATCTGACCACTGGCGTCCCGGGTGATCGGGTCGATTTCGCGCAGCTCCATTTGGAGCTGTCCGGGGGCTTGGTTTCCGGATTCCAGCATGTTTTTGATCGTCCGGAAGGATGGCAGATTGGCGGCGGTGTCCATGGCTTTGGCGCAAGCGGCATTGACGTCGCTGGCACGACGTTTTTCG
>CAIXKE010000047.1 GCA_903919975.1 Akkermansiaceae bacterium
ATGGTCGAATTCGATCATCGGCACCGACTGGAAGAATTTGAACCGCCAAGGCGCCAAGAGCGCCAAGGAAACTCCACATGGGTTCACTGAAATCCGTTTCGATTCCTCATACACGATCTATCTTCTTGTTTAACTTGGCGCACTTGGCGTCTTCTTGACCTGCCGTAGCCTTGGCGAAGGAGGTGGCGGTGAAAAACTCTTCATTTTCCCTAATGTAGGCACCCTGCCCGTGGCGGCGAGAGCGTCATCCAGAGCTCAAGGGAGAGGCCGGAGTTTTCCCTGCCCTCGAAAAGACCGCAGGGGGAAGCGACGGTATTTAATACAGGGGCGCTTTTCAAAGCGAGGAGCAGCGTGGTGATCAGATGTAACTTTTTGTTTGGATTGTGCAAGTCAATTTGGCAGACTACTTGCAGAGTAGTGGGTTATCGTCTTCGCAGATTCAGAAGATTGGCTGTGTCTTTGGTCATGCTGCCTAAAATCCAAATGACATGATTTTTTCGAAACCCATTTTAAAATGACGACTCAAGCCATCTACAACGCTTTGCCGCGAAATCCGAGAGGATTCGCCCTGGTTGTTACGCTGTCTTTGATGATTTTGCTGGCGATCATCGCGGTCGGCTTACTCTCGCTGTCCAGCATCGCGCTCCGCGCCTCCAGTCAGGAAAAGGCGATGGCCACGGCCCGCAGCAATGCCCGAATGGCGTTGATGCTTGCGCTCGGCGAGTTGCAGAAATACGCCGGACCCGACCAGCGCACCACCGGCACCGCCGACCTCGCCGGGGACCCCCAAGGCAATCGTCTGGCCAACGATGCCGATCCGCAAAATTCGTTCAGTGTGGGAGCTCCCGACGGCAGCCGGACCGCAGCGAACAGTGGCAATGGCCTGACTAAGGTCCAAGCCGGCACGCGCTACTGGACCGGTGTCTGGGGCAACCGCGATGCGCCCTCCGATATCTATCAACAGACTCCCGCGCCCGTCCTGCTCAACTGGCTGGTCAGTGGCAATGAAAGCGCCCCGGGCTTCACCGCCGACATCGCAGGCCAGATCTCGGCCCCTCCCGCCGCCGCCCCGACCTCACTTCCCTCTGATGCGATAAGCAACCTCAGTCTCAGCAGTTCAGCCCTCTCAACTGACCTCGCCCTAGGCACCCAGCCCGCCACCCTGCTCGTCGGCCGCAATACGGTGGCCTCTGCTGCCACGCCCACGACCGCCGATCTCAATAACTACGTGGTCGCTCCGTTGGTCGAGGTTCGAAATTCAACCGGCACCCGCTCCATCGGGCGCTACGCCTGGTGGATCGGTGACGAAGGCGTCAAAGCCAAATACAACGTCGTCGATCCCTACGCCGCCAACACCAATCCGACCACCGACGCCCAGGCCCGTTACCGACTGCTCTCCCCAGCACATACAGGTGTCGAACTCTTGAAGATCGCCGGGACGAATTCCTATCCTGCCCCCAAGAATGCGGATCACGGCCTCTTGGCCAAAATCACGCACCTCGGTCAGGCTCAGCTTTTGTCCACGGGTTTCACCCCTTACGAAATACGGAGCCGCTTTCATTCCCTCACCACCACCAGCAGCGGGTTGCTGACCGACACCTTGAAAGGCGGGCTGCGCCAAGACCTCACCTACGCGCTGGAGCAGACGACGCTGCCGCCGTCTCTCGCCGGGCAAACCCTCATTCCAGGGGCCAATTCGCCGACAACCGGTCCTTATTGGGAGAGCCTTCAGTCGTATTATAATGCCAACGTCACGGGCACGGGAGCCAGCGCCACCGTGGCATGCCAAGCCCAAACCCAGACCCAGATAGGTATAGCGCCAGTCATAACGCAGGTGCGGGTATTTTTTAGCGTTGATAATTCTACGCTCACCCTGGGTTCCCCCAACAATGTCTTTTTGCGGGCCAATGTAATCTTCGTTTTGGCCAATCCCTATAACGTCACCCTGACCGCTCCCAGTGGCGGGGTGGACTTCACGATCTCCAATCACGAGACACTGAATGATGATTACGGAATGGTCCAGCTTTCCAGGTGGGACTGGTTAGACCCCACGCAAGCCTTCGGGGTTTTTCGGTCACCCAGAAGCACGCAGGTCGGATCGAATAAGGGCCTGCTGGATGTAGCGAAGTTTCATGTGGAGAGCTTTTCGATCGCTCCGGGTAAAACCGCCGTTTTTTCCGTTGCGGGCACTAACCAGACGGTGGATCCGACCGTGCCCGTCAAGGCGGCCTTGGGTCAATTGAGCAAGGTCACCTTGGTCGAGGGGCTTCCCCCGAGTGGAACGTATCAGGATTATTACTACTCAATTGGAACCCCTTGGGTGGTCAATCTGCCGCCAACCGGCGATACGAAGCGAGACGATCCCACCAAGATTGGATTTGCCCTTCGAGAGAAGGGGGTTTTCGCCATTGCTGCCTTGAAAATGATCGAGTCGTCTTCCGGCAAGGTGATCCAGCAAATCGGGCAATTCCAGCCGCTGCTTCTGGGAGTACAGGGTGCGACACCCATCACGGGTGACACCCAAAACGGGAATACCTATTTAGGGGAGCTGCTGTTTAAATTTCGTGGCCCGGCGAGGGGTAGACCCTCCCTCAATAAAGAGATGAGCAGCCGAACGTATCAGGACTTCAATATACGCGGTTCGTCCGTTGAATTTCCCTCAGTGACGGCGGGCCATTTAATGCATACCCCAGGTCCCCCCAATTATGTTCCCACCTACAAGGATCCGGATGTAAACGGCATTCTCCAATCACCGACCTTCAGTGACGATCTAATTCCGACAGACGCCGTGCTTTGGGCGGAAGACAGCATCGCTTCCTCGAGGGCGGCAACAAGCAAGCTGGGGGTTTTCTTCGATCTTCCCCGCGCCAATGGGGCCGCTCCTCGCCTCCTCTCCCTCGGGCAATTCCAGCACGCGAGCCTCACTGCCAATGACTCGATCGCTGGCTACTACATCCAACCCTCGTATGCCTTTGCGAACTCTTACTCCAATTCCTTCGTCGAGCGGAGGCTGACGGTGCAAACCCGGGCCGACACCAGTGAATACTTGAATGGAAGTACTACTTCGCCAACCGTCTCGAAGTCAAACTCGCGCTACTTCGATATCAGCTATCTGCTTAATGCCGCCTTGTGGGACGGGTATTACTTCTCGTCGGTGCCCCAAACCGGAACGATCACGACTCCGCTCAATCCCCGCTACCTCGCCGATCCAGGCTCGACCCCTGGCGACCTGCGCCAAATGGATGCCGCCGGGTCTCTCCGCGTGGATGGGATGTTCAATATCAACTCCACTTCGACCGAGGCCTGGGTCGCCTTGCTCGGGGGCTTAAACAACCTCGCGACTCCGACTGACACGGCCAGTGGCGCCGTGTTTACCCGCAGCCTTTGGCAGCCTGGAACCAGCACCGCCGCCCTGAAGGGGACTGGCACCGATGCCTACACCGGCTTGCGGCGGTTGGATCAAGCGCAGCTGGAAAAACTGGCGGCCGCCATCGTGCAACGGGTGCGCGCGCGAGGGCCGTTTGTGTCTCTGGCGCAATTTGTCAACCGCACCTTGGTTGCCGCATCCACCGACTACAATCCGGTGATCAACGATGCCAGCAATTCCGGCACAAAACCACTCTGCAACAGCACCAGCATCCCCATGGGGCGCGGCTTGAGCGGCACCCTGCAAGCGGCGATCGATCACGCGGGCCGCAACGCGGGTGCCAGTCTGCCCGACGGCGGCCTGAATGATTTCTCTGGCGGCAGCGTGACCCCCAACGGAACCAAGGCCGCCGGTGACCGCGTGCAGTTTAATAACCAAACGGATACCCGACTGAAGGGGATATTATACTTCGCTGATCGCGATAACGAAGTGGCCAGCTACCCCGATTCCAATGATTCGAAGGTCGGTGCTCCAGGCCCTCCGGGCCGGCGCTCGACCGCCATCCCGGGCTGGCTCTTGCAAGGCGATGTGTTGCAGAGCCTTGGGTCGGTGCTCTCCGCCCGGTCCGATACCTTTACCATCCGCGCCTACGGTGAGGCAAGTAATCCGCTCAACCCGTCCGCCGCTCCCACCGCCCGGGCGTGGTGCGAAGCGGTCGTGCAACGCGTGCCGGACTATGTGGTTTCGGTCGAAAACCCTGCGAATGTGGCACCCAGTGCCGTGTCCCCGACCAACCGGACCTTCGGGCGCAATTTCAGAATCGTCTCCTTCCGTTGGCTCACCCCTAAAGATATCTAATTGATGAATTTTTTTCGATTGACCGTATTGAGGTGGTGCCTGTTGCTGGCGGCGGCAGGGACCCAACTTCCCACAGGGGCAGCTGAGCCCAACGCGTCACCGCCGGTAGCATTGGAGTTTACGCTAATCGGCTGGGGCGAGGCAGAGCTCAAGCTGGCTTTTGTTTCCGGTGGGCGGACCGAGGAAATCACGGTGCCCGCGTTTGCCCGCTCAGCCATTGTGGACTATCGTGGACCGAGGGATCTCGCTTTTACTCAAGCCGACTTTGCAGGGAAAGGTCCTGCACCGGAGATCGGTCGTATCCGGTTGCCGATCCATGCGCAGCGCGTTACTCTGATTGCCGCCAGCGCAGAGAGCGGCAAGGTAAGCCTGCTCGCAGTGCCCGAGGACGACGCTACATTTCCGCCCAACCACGCCCGGATCGTCAATCTCACGCCTGCTCCGCTCGCCCTCAACTACAACCTGAAAACCAGTGTCTCCATCGCCCCGGGCAAGGATGTGATCATTCCCTCGTTGAATGAACGGGTGATCCTCAAGATCGCCGCCTCCGTGGAGGGCAACTTGCGGCTGCTACTCACCACCATGATGGGCGTGCGCACAGGGGAGCGCCAAGTCATCCTGCTGCACCAAAGTGACGCGGCGATATTCTTCATCGATGATGAGGGTGGGCTCCGGCCCCTCGAAGTGTTTGCACTGCCACCATGGCCAAAACCACCGAAGTCCGGTGGCCAATCAAGTAGTGAATGAAGAGGCCGTCTTTCACCTGCTATCCGGTCCAGCCTTCCGACACTGGCAAGTCCAAACGAGTCCAAACGAATCCAAACAAAACCATTCGAAGCACCTATGCACGTTAATCCCGAAGAACGCAGCCTTCCAAGCGCTGCCCCAACCACGGCACCCACCAGCCGGAAGCGCTTCGTCATCCCCGGATTGCGTTGGTGGATCGTCGCCCTGCTCTTCGGCGCGGCGGTACTCAACTATGTCGATCGCCAGACCCTCTCCGCGCTTGCTCCCACCATCCAGTCGGATCTCGGCATGGATGACCGAGATTACGCGAACGTGGTGAACATTTTCCTCATCGCCTACACCATCGCCTACTTGATTTCCGGACGGATCACAGATCGCTTGGGCACCCGTGCCGGAATGGTCTTGTTTGTCGCTTGGTGGTCGATTGCCAACATGATCACCGCCGGCGCACAGGGCATGCGCTCGATGAGCATCTGCCGCTTCACCCTAGGCCTCGGGGAAGCTGGTGTCTGGCCGGCAGCGTCAAAGGCGGTCTCGGAGTGGTTCCCGGCGCGACAACGCGCGCTCGCTATCGGGTTCTACACCATGGGCGCAACCATCGGTGCCACCCTCGCACCCTACATCGTCATTCCTTTGGCGACCTATCCCTACGCTGAGAAGATTCCTTTTGTCACTTCCATTTTCAGTCACGGCACCGGCTGGCGCGTCGCTTTCGTCGTCACCGGCGCGGCCGGACTGGTCTGGCTCATCCCGTGGCTCTTGCTCTACCGCCAGCCGCGTGGAAACCGATTCCTCGGCGCAAAAGAACTCCAGTTGATCGAAGAAATGTCGCCCGAAGATGCCGCCAAGGAAGCGGGCAGTCCCTGGTCCTGGGGCCAAGTCTTCAAATTCAAGGGAACCTGGCTGCTCCTGCTTGGCCGTCTCATCACCGATCCAGTTTGGTATTTCTATCAATTCTGGTTCGCGAAATACCTCAGCAGCGACCGCCATCTCGATCAGGAGCAGTTGAAAATCACATGGGTCGTTTACGCCGCCGCCGGGGTCGGTAGCCTGCTCGGCGGGTGGCTTTCCGGCCGCCTTGTCTCACGTGGCATGGCCCCCGTCCGCAGCCGGATGTGGGTGATGCTCGGCTGTGCCTGCCTGATGCCGGTCTCGCCATTTATTTCGCAAGCCACCGGCCTGGATTTTTCCATGACCCTTGCCGCATGTGCCGTCATCGCTTCCCTCGCGTGGCTCATCAATATCAGCTCGCTCGTCGTGGACATCGTCCCGAAACACTCGCTCGGCACGGTCTTCAGCGTGGTAGCCACCGGCAGCACCATCGGCGGGATCGTTATGAACATGATCGTCGCCACGATGGTCACCGGCCCGTCCACCAAGGCCGCCGGATTTCTCGATCAAGCCGTAAAATTCATCTTCGGCGGACTGCTCGAACAAGTGCAGGGCCACGGCTACGGCCAATGGTTCCTCGTCATGGCCTTCCTTCATCCCGTTGCCTGGCTGCTGCTCTGGCTCGGCCGCATTCACAAACCATCATCACTCATCCACCAAACCATACACCCATGATCATTGAACCACCTGTCGCTCACCGAACTCTTCACACCGTCCGCCATTTCTGCGATCTGGCCGTCATTGGCGGCGGGCTGTCCGGTGTCTGCTGTGCCATCACCGCTGCCCGCGCCGGGATCAAGGTGGTGCTTATCCAAGACCGTCCGGTGCTCGGCGGAAATGCCTCCAGCGAAGTCCGCCTGTGGATTCTCGGTGCCACGTCCCACATGGGAAACAACAACCGTTGGGCTCGCGAAGGCGGCGTGATCGATGAAATCCTTGTCGAGAACATGCACCGAAATCCCGAGGGAAACCCGCTCATCGTCGATACCATCATGCTGGAGTTGGTCCTCAACGAGCCGAACATCACCCTGCTGCTCAACACCGCCGTCCACGATCTGGAAAAATCGGCTGACGACACGATCAAATCGGTCCGCGCTTTTTGTCCGCAGAACTCGACTTGTTATGAAATCTCCGCGCCGCTGTTCTGCGATGCCAGCGGTGACGGCATCGTCGGCTTCCTTGCCGGTGCCGCCTTCCGCATCGGTGCCGAGTCGCGCGAGGAGTTCGGCGAGAAGTTTGCTCCGGCAGTGGAATCCAAAGAGCTGCTAGGTCACTCCATTTATTTTTACTCCAAGGACACCGGTCGCCCGGTCAAATTCACAGCACCTGCCTTTGCCCTTTCCGATATCACCCAGATCCCACGCTGGCGGGATTTCAAAGCCGGCCAAGACGGTTGTCGTCTTTGGTGGATCGAATGGGGTGGTTCGATCGACACCATTCACGACAGTGAAATCATCAAGATGGAGCTCTGGAAAATCGCCTACGGAGTGTGGGACCACATCAAGAACTCCGGTCAATTTCCCGAGGCGGAAACCCTTACCCTCGAATGGGTTGGCACTGTCCCCGGCAAGCGTGAAAGCCGCCGCTTCGAGGGCGATCTGATCCTCACCCAACAGGACATCGTCGAACAACGGACCCACCCGGACGCAGTGTCATTCGGCGGATGGGCCATCGACCTACACCCGGTGGACGGCGTTTACAGCCCGCAATCCGGCTGCGCCCAGTGGCACGCCAAGGGCGTCTATCAAATCCCGTGGCGCACGATGTATAGCCGCAACATTTCCAACCTCATGCTTGCCGGCCGCATCATCAGCGCATCTCACGTTGCCTTCGGCAGCTCCCGCGTCATGGCCACCTGCGGCCACGGCGGCCAAGCGGTGGGAATCGCCGCTGCGCTTTGCCTGCGCGACGGTCTGCGCCCGCGTGATTTGTTAGACCCGGCTCGCATGCGCGAGTTCCAGCGCAACCTGCTGCGCACCGGACAATTCATCCCCGGTGTTTCCCACGAGGATCCCGCCGACCTCGCACGCAGCGCGAAAATCACCGCATCAAGCGAGCTTGCTCTCTCCGAACTCGCCCCCTGCGGCGAGATCCTGCCGCTCGCCGACTCCTGGTCCATGATGCTGCCCGTCTCATCCGGGCCTATGCCTGCCATCACTTTCATCGTCGATGTCAGCGCCGCCACCACGCTGCGTGCCGAGCTGCGGATCAGCGAAAAAATCGACAACCACACCCCGGATGTGATCTTGAAATCCATGGAGATTCCGCTTACTCCGGGCCGTCAACAATCCCTATCATTGGATTTCAAGACTGAAATCGACGAGTCCCGCTTTGCGTTTGTCTGCCTTCTCAAGAACGAAAACATCGCCGCCCATCTCAGCGACCAGCGTCTCACCGGAGTCCTCGCCCTTTGCCAGGCTGGCAACAAGGCCGTCGCCAAATCCAACACCCAAAGCCCGCCGCCCGACATCGGCATCGACACCTTCGAGTTCTGGACGCCGAAGCGCCGGCCTGCGGGAAAAAATCTCGCATTGAGATGCGAGCCGCCCCTCCGCGCGTTCACCGCTGCAAACCTAACGAACGGCACCAGCCGCCCCACTCGTGAAACCAATGCCTGGGTCGCCGATTTCTCCCATGAACAACCGGTCGTTCGAATTGCCTGGGACACCCCGCAAACCATCGCCACCATCGAAATCGATTTCGACACCGACTTCGATCACCCGATGGAATCCGTCCTGATGGGACATCCCGAGCGGGACATGCCATTCTGCGTCGGCGACATCAGAATCTCCGCGGCGACGTGCGGTGAATCCGGAGGCATCGGAAATACCGCCACCGCCACCCTCAGCCGGGTCGCATCCAAGGTGCTCGCCGAGATTCTTGAAAACCATAAGACGCGGCAGATCATCATCTTCGACAGTCCCGTCACCACCAATTGCCTCGAACTCCATTTACTGGCACCCTCGCTCCATATTCCCGCTGCTCTCTTTGGCTTACGCTGCTACGGATAGAGATCTCGCTCTAGCAGAAGAGGGTAGCTAGGGGCTGTTGATCGGCAGGGGTCTGTTTTAGGCCCTTGAACGACTAACATCCTTGACCATTTCCCGCGGGGTTTTTCCAGAGTGGTGCTTAAACCACTTGGAGAAATGGGAGAGGTGTCTGAATCCGAGTTCGAGGGCGACTAGCTTCACTCTGGTTTCTGGTTGAAGGAGGCGACGGCGGGCATGTTCGATCCGCAGTCGATCCCAGTATTGCCCGGGCGTCGTCTGAAGGTCATGGCGAAACAGCCGGATCAGATGGTTCTGACTCAGTCCGACCATGGCAGAGAGCTGCTCCGCATTAAATGGTTCGGCTAGATCGTGGGAGAGCATGAGATTGACCGCCTTACACACCCGCTCATCGAGCCCGGACCGTTTGGAATGATCGATTCCGTGGGTTTTTAATACCACGGACAGAGCTGCTAGCCACCAACACAGCAGTTTTTCGAGCTTGAGAAACAAGACCAGATCCACCTCGTGGTCGCGAGCGTCCCACGTATTGGGATTGATTTTTTTCATCAGGTTAAGGATTGGCCTGACCCGCTTTTCCAAGACCGGGACCTCCTTCGCGTCCACCACCAGACTCAGTCCCTCGTCAAGAAGGTGTGAACTGTCTGGCCAGCGGGCATCAAAGGCGATGGAGATCATCCGTGCGTCCGCCGAAAACGTCTGAACTCGTCGCCCGGGCTTCAGGATCAACCATTGGTCCGGCTCCGCGCGGTAGCATTTGCCATCGTGCTCCACCTGCGCCCAGCCCTCCCGCACGAGCCACGCACCGCTGTTCGTGAATTCGGTGAACTGGAGTGTCGGACCATCAATTTCGCGGCCACGAGCCACAGGCTGATTGTGGCACCAGAGTAGGTGGATATTCAGATTGAGACAGTCACGGTAACGCATCGGATTCGGAGTGGTTGGGGATGGCCTGTATGGTGAATAAGTTTAAGTTTTTGTTGAAAGAAGACAAGTGAAATAGGCTGACAAACCTCGGACTATCGCAGCATGTTTGTCCCTAGGCAGTAAGTTTTCAAAACCCATTACCCGTGCGGGAATCATGTTAGGTCAAAACCAATCGATTAAAACTCCTCCCGCAAGATCAGCCGGGTGCCGATTGCCAATGTGACTCGATCAAACCCAGTCCGCCTCAGTTTTCCGGTGAGAAAGCCGGAGGGGAGGGCTTCTCAACCAAAAACACCTTGTTTGAATCATTCCAATGAACATCAACCGCCTTTTAATCAGTCTCCACGCAAGCCTCCTTTTCCTTTGCCCTGCGGCCACAGCAGAGTCCCTCCTCTGGTATCGTCAACCCGCTTCCGATTGGCGTGAGGCCTTGCCAGTCGGCAACGGCCGGATCGGCGCAATGGTCTTTGGCGGTGTTCCTGAGGAGCGAATTCAGTTGAATGAGAGCAGCGTCTGGTCTGGCAATCCCAAGGAATATGACCGCCCCGGAGCTTTCAAGCATCTAACTGAAATCCGCAAGCTTCTATTCGAAGGCCGCAACAACGAGGCGGAGCCAATCGTCAACCAAGAGGTTTTGGGTGAGCGCCCCTTGGGAGCTTGTCAAACTCTTGGCGATCTGCACCTCAGCTTTCTCCACCAGGGTGCAATCTCCGATTACCGCCGCGAACTCGATCTTTCGACCGGAATGGTCAAGATCAGCTACCGCGCGGATGGCAGTGTTTACACAAGGGAAGTCTTCTCCAGCGCCCCGGATCAGTTGCTGGTGGTGCGACTGAGTTGCAGCGAGCCCGGGGGCTTGAACCTGACGGCCCGGCTGGGGCGTCAGGAAAACGCGGAATGCTCGTCCACCTCCCCGAGCGAGATCACGCTCACGGGTCAGACTGATCGCGGCAAAGCCACTGCTGGCGTCGCCTTTCAAGCCTCGCTCAAAGCCATTGTCGAAAAAGGAACCCTGGAAAATGAGAACGGCCAGATCACGATCCAAGATGCCTCTGCCGTCACCTTGTTTCTGGCCGCCCGCACCAATTATCAAGAAAAGGATCCCGCTGTGCGCTGCCTCGCCGATCTCCAAAATCTATCCAGTCCCGTCTTCGAGAAGATCAAGCGGCGCCAAACCGCAGATCATCAACGGCTTTTCAGTCGAGTCAGTCTTTCCCTAGGACCAAGCTCAAACCTGCCAACGGATGAACGCCTGAACCGGGTGAAAGAAGGTGCAACCGACAACGGGCTCTTGGCACTTCAGTTTCAGTTCGGCCGCTACTTGCTCATCAGTTCTTCGCGCCCGGGGGGATTGCCTGCCAATCTGCAAGGGATTTGGAATCAGGAAATCGCCCCGCCTTGGTTTTGCGGCTGGCATTTCGACATCAATGCCCAGATGAACTACTGGCTGGCGGAAAGCACCAACCTGAGTGAATGCCACCTGCCCTTTTTAGATTTCATCAACGCACTGCGCACTCCCGGACGGAAAACCGCGCGGGAAGTTTTAGGCTGCGCGGGTTTTGTCGTCGCCCACCGGACGAACGCCTGGCGGTTCACGACGCCGGTCAAAGGTCTCTCCCTTTGGCCTCCGGCGGCGGGATGGCTCACCCAGCACATGTGGGAACATTACCGGTTCACCCAAGATGAGGAATTTCTCCGAAAAACCGGCTACCCCACAATCAAAGACTCGGCGGAATTTTTCCTCGACTGGCTGGTTCCCAATCCTGTGACCGGCAAGCTGGTCAGCGGTCCTTCGATTTCTCCGGAAAATGTCTTTATCCAAGAAAATGGCAAGCCTGCCGGGTTGGATATGGGACCGGCCATGGACCAGCAAATCGCGGCGGAAGTTTTCGATAACTTTCTATCCGCTGCACAAGTCATCGGAGAAAAGGGTGAGTTGGTAGAAAAATTCCGTGATGCGCGAAACCGTCTCGCCGGACCTCAAATCGGTAAAGATGGCCGGCTCTTGGAGTGGTCCAAGCCCTATGAGGAACGCGAACCGGCGCATCGCCACCTTTCCCACCTCTACGCCCTGATGCCCGGTTGGCAGATCTCTCCCGCGCTAACCCCTGAACTCGCCGAGGCAGCCCGGAAATCATTGATCCATCGCATCGAGAGCGTCTCAACTGCGGGCGGCGTCAAAAAGAACCACGCAAACACCTTCAACACCGGCTGGACCCTTGCATGGATCGCCAATCTTTGGGCGCGGCTGGGCGACGGTGACCAAGCCAGCGCAACTCTCGTGAAACTTCTGCACAATGCCACGCTGCCCAATCTGATGACCACCCATCCCGGGAAAGATGCCAGAGGCGTTTTCCAAATCGACGCCAACCTGGGGGCCCCTGCGGCGCTTGCCGAGATGCTTCTGCAAAGCCATACCGAAGCGATCCATCTGTTGCCGGCCTTGCCCAAGGACTGGCCGGAGGGCTCGGTTAGCGGACTGAAAGCGCGGGGCGATTACACCGTGGACATCTCTTGGAAAAACAACCGGCTCGCGGAAGCGGCCATCCGCGCCGGTCGCGAGGGAACCTGCCGCATCCAAGTCGCAGGCCTCGCGATCTCCAAGAACGGGCAATCCCTTATGACGAAGCCGAACACCCAAGTCCTGGAAGTGGCCGTTAGTAAAGGCGACCTGCTTACAATTAAACCGCTGGGACAATAAATCCAATCCACACAAAAACTGATGAACCTCACTCATTTCCTCCGCCATTGCAGCCGCTTTGCTCTTCTTCGCCCACGTTGTTCCCAAGGCTCGTCGGCCAGCGCAATGCTTGCATTCGGCCTCCTTTCCGCCTTTTCACCAGCGACAACCCTCCAAGCTGCGCAGGCCAAGCTGATACTCGAGAACCAAGCCTGCCGGCTCACCGCCGAAGCGGATGGCACCTTGGTCATTCTTCCCAAGAAAGGGACGGATGAATTCCGTTTTCGCCCTGAGTTCACCGCCTTGGTCCAACCTGGCATCCTGACGGCCAGTGGAGGTAAATTGCCCCAGCCGGTGTATAACCTAGTCGGCTGGCAAGTGGACAAAGGGGAAAAAACCCTCGATCTCTATCAAATCGGAAAATTGGTTTCACTGAAAAATCCCGAAGTCGCCCTGAACAAGGAATCCGTAACTTGGAAATTCTCCAATGAGAATCTCGACCTGCTCGCCTACATCACGCTGCCCGCGGGAAATGCCGATCCGGTCATCTACTATACCATGAAGGCAAAGCAGGCGGCTTCGTATTCCATCGCATACTCCGGCGCACCGGTGGCGCGCCTCGAAGAGGTCGTCGAGTTATGGCAGCCGCTGATTTGGGACGGGCGGCGCCTCCCGACCCAGGCCTTCCTCTCGCCCGATGATTTCTGCTCCATCCCTGGCTGCCTGGTAGAAACCAAGCAAGGGACGGTCGGTGTCATGGCCGACCCCTCGCAGTTTCCTTTCGAGATGCCCAAAGGTTCCAATCGCCGCTTCGGCGTCATCGTCCGGAATGCCGATGCGCTGGCCCAACCCTTGGTTTTCGCTCCTTTCCCAGGTGCCAACAATTCCCTGTTTAGAGCGGGAGAATCGACGGAATTCACGCTCAGGCTCGTTGCCAAGCCCGCCTCGCTGAGCACCACCTTCGAGCACGTCGCCCGCGCGATTTGCAACTTCCGCGACATGAGGGAAAACACCCTAACCACCCTCAACCAGAGCTTGGACAATATCATCGACTATACCCTCAGCTCCAATGGACATTTTGATCCCGCAAGTCGCGCCTTCACCTACCACGATGTCGCGGGGACGGTCAAAAATGTCAGTGCGCTTCATCCGCTGACCTTGGGAATCGTCTTGGACAACGAGCCGTTGTTCCGCACCCAGGGCATGCCAATTCTGGAGTATTTGCTCTCGCGGGAAAAATTCCTTTTTGCGGTTGGGGAAAAGGCCTCAGCCAACCAAGCCCCTTCGCGGAAAATGGCCGGACCCGCGATGCCTGTTTCGGAGTTGGCGGCCCTTCATCGGATCAGCGGGGGAGGCACGCCGGTCTTTCTGGAAAGCGCCCGAGCCCTCCATGGAAAAGACCGCATGTTGAACATGGAATGGGTCAGCCGGGGGAACTCATGGGAGAATGATCTCTGGCTCTTCCGGGCCACTGGCGAGAAGCACTTTTTGGAATCCGCCAAGGCCAAGGCAAATCAGTATCTCGCCGAGCGCGTGAATACCCAGCCAGTGGACTTTCAAGAAGTTGGCCCCGGCACCTTTTTTGATTACATGATCCCCGTCTGGAAAGACCTGTATGAACTCTATCGGGAAACCGGGGAGAAAACCTATCTCGATGCCGCCCATTCCGGAGCCCGCCGTTATGCCCAGCTCACGTGGTTTTACCCTTCCGTGCCGGATGCGGAGATCGTGGTCAATAAAACCGGCTTCTCACCGCGGCGCGGTGGTAAGGAACCGGGGGTGATCCCGGTAGCTGCCGAGAAGGTGCCCGCCTGGCGCGTCTCCGAACAAGGGCTGCTGGCCGAGGGCAATGGCACCGCCGGCCGCTTGGGGATTCTTCTGGCCACCCATGCGCCTTTCTTTCGCAAGCTGGCGCAGGAAACCAACGATCCCTTCCTGCGCGACATCGCCCGCTCGGCGGTCGTTGGCCGCTATGCCAACTTCCCTGGCTATCACCTCAACACCGAGTATTCGACCGCCCAGGAGAAGTTCGAGTTCCCCTATTACCCACACCCGGACCTCGCGAAAACAACCTCCTTTCACTTCAACCACACCCTGCCCATGGCCGGCATGGTGCTGGACTATCTCATCTCGGAAGCCTTCGACCGCTCGGCGCAAGCCATCGATTTCCCCGCTGAATTCGCCGAAGGCTACGCCTACATGGGAATGCAGGTCTATGGCGCACCGGGGCGCTTTTACGATGTGCCAAACGTGCGCCCATGGATGCCGCGTGCGCTGGTGGGCACCGACAACGTCCAAGTCAACTACATCGCCGGCCATTCCGAGGACACCTTCTGCCTGGCCTTGATGAATCAGAGCGTCAAGCCCTTGACGGAGGTCGCTCTCCAACTCGATGTCAGCCGTTTTGAAAATGCCGCCCAAGGCAAGTTCCAGGCCAAGGTCTGGATCGATAACCAACTGCAGGACCAACCGTTGTTTTTTGAAAACGGAAAAGCCAAGGTTTCCCTGCCCGCCAGCGGGATGGTCGCCCTCGCCGTCAATGGCTTGAAAGCCAGGCCCGCCTTCCAAAACAAGGTGACCCCGCCATCCGCCCCAGTCGGCACCTCCCGGCGGATCACCCTCAAGTCGCCCGTCGGCGAGCCGGTGGAAGCCATGGTCCTCAGCTTTGGTCCCGAGCTCACCTGGCTCTACGCCTACCAGAGAGGGGAAAAGGGAGACGCAAAATCCCTCGCCCTCACCGTCAAAACCGCCTCCGGAAATCACACTCTCACCGCCGCGGCCTTCCCTTTTGAGTTCTCGCTGCCCTTGAAAGGCAACGAAACCGACTTGGAATTATCCCTCGAAGCCGAGGGAAGCGACGGGGCCAAACGGCATTCCGAAAAAGCACTTCTCAAACTGAGATGATCCCTGTGACGGCGATAAGATGTAACTTTTTAATTGTTTTGTATAAATGCATTTGGTTGCGATTCGCAGGATTCCGAGCAACAACTAAACTAGATCCTGAGATTTACAAACTTGGCTGTTGTGCTGAGGAAAAAATAGTACAGGTCAAAACCCAAGCCCTAAAAAGCCAAGCCCTAAGCATTCGGCAATGCCACTTCTATGAAATCAAACCACCAGCATAACAAAGTTGTTTTGTCTTTCACCTCTGTTATTCGTCGTCGCATTTCGTGCACCTTGCTCGGCTTTTTGGCGGCTCATGCCACGCTCTCCGCCGAAGTGAAACTCCCGGCGCTTTTCTCGGACCACGCGGTGCTGCAAAGCGCCGCTAAGGTTCCCGTGTGGGGGTGGGCCGCTCCCTCAGAAGAAGTCTCAGTGTCGCTGGCCGGCGCGAACGCAAAAACGAAGGCGGGCACCGATGGGAAATGGATGACCACGCTGGACCTTTCCGCCACGGGCCCCGGTCCTTTCGATCTGATCGTCAAGGGCAGTAACGAGCTGAAGGTGACCGATGTTCTCGTCGGCGAAGTCTGGTTGTGCCTCGGCCAGTCCAACATGGAGATGAAGCTTAGCACTACGGAGGGGGCGAAGGATGTCATGGCAAAGACCAACAACCCCCAACTGCGTCATTTCAAAGTCGAGAAAAACGAGTCCGCAACCCCGGTCACCGACGTCGTCGGCAAGTGGGTGCTAGCGGTTAATCGCGACGCCGGGCTGTTCACCGGTGTCGGTTTTTATTTCGGACAGAGCCTGCAGCAAACCCTCTCCACGCCAGTCGGCTTGGTAAACGTATCGTGGGGTGGAAGTATGGCGGAGGCGTGGATGAGTCCCGAGGCGCTCGCGAGCGACGACGAGATGCGGCAGCGCGCCGAAGCGTTGAAGGCACAGATCGATCTTCCCGAAAAGGCGCTGGTGCCGCGCAGAAGCCCGTCATATCTTTACAATGGCATGCTCTCACCGGTGATCCCCTACGGTATCGCAGGCGCAATTTGGTATCAGGGTGAGTCCAACGTCGGCGTGGGATCTCGGTATGGTAAACTTCTCTCCGCGATGATCCGCGACTGGCGCGGTCGCTGGGCGCAAAATGATTTGCCTCTCTACATCTGCCAGCTGGCCAACTTCCATCCCAAGCAGCCCGAGCCCGGCGCCACCAGCCGCTGGGCTGAGCTGCGCGAAGGACAGACTGGCTTCACCGCAACTGCCAACACCGGTCAGGCCATCCTGATTGATCTCGGCGAAGACGCCACGATTCATCCGCGCAATAAAAAGGACGTCGGTGAACGCCTCGCCCGCATTGCTCTTGCTCGCGATTACGCCCGCGACGTGGTTTACTCCGGCCCGGTCTATAAATCCTTCACCGTTGAAGGCGGAAAACTACTTCTGAGGTTCACTCATGCCGATGGCGGCCTCGTCGCACGCGAACTCCCTGCCGCCTATCCGCCCTCGTCCCTTGATCCTGGCAAGACCGTGCCTCTCGTTCGCAACAGCCCCGGAAGCCAACTCGAGGGCTTCATCATCTGTGGGGAAAACCGCAAGTGGGTGTGGGCTGATGCAAAAATCGAGGGCGACACCGTGGTGGTTTCATCGCTGCAAGTCCCTGCACCGGTCGCGGTGCGCTACGCATGGGCCAATAATCCCACCTGCAATCTCTACAATGGGGCCGGCCTTCCTGCCGGTCCGTTCCGAACCGATGATTTCCCCGGCTCCACTAACCAATGAACCATGCCATCTAATACAATGAACCGTCTTTTTCTTACGTCTCTTCTCGTTGCTGTCTATCTTCCGGCCCAAGTGGCGGCCGAGGAAACCTCGGTCGATGAGGTGTCAGCGCGGTCCTATGCCAAACCGCGGAACAAAAACACCACTTCTTATGAATTGAGTGTGACGACCGACCGCGTCGCCCCGATTTATAAAAAAGGCGAGGAGGTGCGCTTCACGCTGGATCTGGCCCGCGAGGGAAAACGGCTCGCGGACGGAAAGGTCAAATGGAGTATCTCCAAGGACGGGCTCGTGCCCCCGATGCAGGAGGGGGTGGCCGATGTTTCAAGCGGTCCGGTCGTGGTGACCGGAAAGCTCGACGAGCCGGGCTTTTTGCAGTGCCGGGCGGATGTTCTCATTCCCGGCTTTTCGGTGCCCACGGTCCGGGCGGCGGCCGCGGTGGATCCGCTGGAGATCAAGCCTTCGGTGGCGATTCCCGACGACTTTGAGGAGTTTTGGCAGCATCAGAAGGAGAAGCTTCGCGCCGTGCCCTCCAAGCCGGATCTAACCATGGTCAAGGCGCGCAAGCAGGGGATCGAGTGTTTCGATGTGCAAGACAACTTTGGACAGGGCAATCTGTCGGGGTATTTGGCCATGCCGGCCGGGGCAAAAATGGGCCGCTTGCCGGCGATCCTGCTCTGCCATGGGGCCGGGGTGGCAAGTGCCCGGCAAGGAATTGCGGAGGATTGGGCCAAGGATGGTTTTCTCGCCCTTGACTTCAACGCCCATGGATTGCCCAACGCGAAAGAGCCCGCGTTCTACAAGAACCTTCAGCAGGGTGATTTGAAGGAATATTACCTGCACGACACGGGTTCCCGCGACACCATGTTCTTCCGGATGCTTTACCTGCGGGTCCAGCGCGGGCTGGACATCCTGACGGCGCGCCCCGAGTGGGATGGCCGCATTCTCGTCGCGTATGGCCGGAGTCAGGGCGGAGCACAGGCCATCGCCGCCGCCGGGCTCGATCCGCGGGTCACGTTCTTCGTCGCGCAGATCCCGGCGGTTTGCGACGTCGCCGGTCCGCTGGCAGGCCGTATCGGAGGTTGGCCGAAGGCGATGCTCATGAAGGCGGACGGCACGATCGATCGCGAGACAGCCGAGGCATCGCGTTACTTCGACGGCACCAATTTCGCGCAACGGACCAAGGCCGGTGCCTACTTTACGCTGGGCTTTGTGGATGCGAGTTGCCCGCCAACGGGAGTTTATGCCGCTTACAATGAGATCACCGGTCCGAAAAACATGCTCGACCAGTATTTGCTCGGGCACCACCCCTCGGCCGAGGCCGATGAGGGCTCGCGCGAGGCCGTGCTGCAGCATGTCAAAACGCTTTCCGCCGCCAAGCCTTAGCCGCAGAGATGCATGTCGAAAAAATTGATGAAAAATAAGATAAATATGAGAAAATATGTTCTGATGTGGTTGGGTTTCCACCTCGTCACCAGTGCTTCGGCAGCTGACGAGGCTTTCGATGCTTACTTGAAAAGATCCGCCAATCCGGCGAATCTGGGATTGCGCGAAGACGGACGGTTTTATCCCTACGCATCCCCGGTCGGCCGCCGGATCGGCTATCGCCAAATGGTGACCAACAAAAAGCTCTTCCGCGACGGGTGGTCCGAAGAGGAGGCTCGGCAGGCTTTCGCCCTTCAAATCGCCGAGGTGGAGAGCCAATGGGCCAAGCGGTTGGAGGTGCAATTCAGCCGGAAGTTCGACGAACTGCCGGTGGAGAGTCGCGAGATCCTCGTGGACTTCGGTGTCAGTGAGGGGGTGAAGCAGGTGAGCCCGGAGTTTGTCCAAGTCGCCATCGATCTTGATTGGGAGCGTATTTTGCTTCCCGAGTTTTATGCGCGCCATGAGGCGGTATGGCCTAACACGGAACGAAACCAGGCCTTCTATCAGCGATGGGCTGGAAAGGCGGTGGCAAAGTGATGACGCGCTGTCTCCTGCCGCTGATGGTGGTGCTGGCCTTTGTTCTGCCTCGCGGAGCAAGTGGCGCCGAGGCGCTGGCCAACGATGAATACCAGTTGACCCCGCAGACGGATGGCTCCGTGCTTGTGCGCAACGCCCGGGGGAGCGAGGCGCGGTTATCACCGACGTTCGCGGTGATGTTCAGCCTGAAAGATCCGAAGCTGGCTTTTAATTGGCGGAACTTTCACTTTGGTCCTCGTTGGGCGGTCCGCTGGGGCGCTTATGAAGCCCCCGTGGCCGAACTCAACGAATGGCTCAACCAGGAAATGAAGCTCAAGGTTACGGTCACGGAGGACTCCCAAGGGGAGCGTGTCTGGGATTATGGCGATGGCAAAGCAAAGGTGGTCGGCCTGGATGCCCGGGGCACAACGAATCCCTTTCTCGTTGGGAATCGAAACGACCTCTTGGCTGTTCGTGCCTCGCGTGAGGGTGATGTCATCAAGTGGCATTTTCCCGAGTCCAAGGATTTCTCGCTTTCGGCAGAATTGTCGCTACCCGCAGGCGAGGGCGCCCCCGTCATTCGCTACGCTCTCACAGCCAACCGCGGTGGCTTCTACTCCGTGGTTTTCACCGGCATGCCCGGGGTGGCCGAGGCGGATGCCGTGCCAGTTCCCCAGCCCGCCATCGGCTGGAATAGCAATCAGTCGCACTTTGTCATGCTGGAAGTGAACGAGCGCTTGCCGCGGGCGCACGTCAGCGATGGCCAGCGCAACTATTTGGCCATCGTGCATCCTGATTCAGCCTCTTGGCGTGACGCAATGGCTCTTCGCGAGACATCCCGCTTTGGCACGATGATCCGTAAGGAGCAGGGGAAATTCTACCCGGCCATCGTGGCGCCGGTGATGGGAACGGATGACTCGAAACTCAAGGCTGACCAGACTTTCCAGTTTCAGCTCATTTTTGCCCTTCGCGACGGGGGTTGGCAGGAGGCGTTTCGTCACGTGGCCGAGAATATCTACGGTTTCCGCGACATGCGGGACAACTCCGGGCCGGGGCCCTTGCACCTCGCGATCGGGCGGGTCATGGATTATCTGCGGGACAAAAACGGCAAAAATTTCGCCCAATGGGATCCCGAGCAAAAGTATTACAATTATTGGTCGGACCAGTCGGGCATCTTCAAACCATTTTCGCCGATTTTCGGTTTAAGCGCGGCAGTGATTTTGGACGACGAAGACTTTTACCGCAATCGTGCGTTGCCTGTGGTCGAGATGGGGCTTTCACGGATGGGCAATGTGTTTGCTCCTTATGACATTGTGAAAACAGGGCAGGCGGCCAACACCATGCAGCGCAATCTCGGATCTCCCTACATGAAGGTTCCGCAACTGGTCACGTTGTGGGACCTCTACAGGGAGCGGACCCACGCTTTCAAATATTACGCGCACCAAAAAGAGGCCGGGACCGGCATGATGGATTTTCTGGCCCAGTGGAGGCTGACCGGCGACGAGGCCAAGTTGCAGATGGCCAAAGAGGCGGCGCTCAAGGCGGCACCCTGGAATGGAGGAGCCTACTTTGATTTTCTGGAAGTGTATGAGGCTACCGGGGAGGAAAAATTGCTCGAGGCAGCGCGCGAGCGTCTTTACACCAAGATATCGCAGAATGTGAATCTTTTCCCCGCAGTGCCCGACCGGGATGTGGTCTTTGACGCGGGCGGGAAAGTGCCTGTGCATTACCATTCCAGCGGAAGACATAGGAAGTGGGGATTTCCTCCGCCGCAAGGGCTGCCCACCGAGGAGAAGAAGGCGCCGGCTTGGCGGGGTTCGGAGATCGGCTTGGAGACATTTTCACATCACCGGGCCGAACTCTGGCTGAATCTTCCGCCGCAATATTTGCGCGTCGCCGCGTATTCCGGGGACAAGTTCCTGCGCACGCTGGCGCGCTCGGCCATGGTCGGGCGCTATGGCAACTACGCCGGCGACAACCGCACCCAGCGCTCGCTGGTCACCGAACTGCCCGATGCGATGGAGAATCCGGTCTGGCTGCAGAATTACTCATCATTCAATCCCGGGCATGCCTGGGAGGTGGTGGGGGCGATGATCGACTACTTGGTGACGGATTGTTTCGACCGCTCCGACCAGAAAATTTCTTTTCCCGCCAGCACGATGGCGGGCGGCCACTTCCGGGTGCAGGCCTTCGGCGCGCGTCCCGGTCGGTTTTACGACGAAGAGAATGTGCAGCTTTGGTGCCCGCCGGAGTTACTGAGCATCGACAATCCCCAATTCGAGTGGATCGCCGGATGGGGCAACGGGAAGCTTTACGTGGCCATCTGGAACCAGTCTTTCCGCGAAGAAAAAGCCACTTTGAAATTCAATCCCGAGCGGGCCACCTTTTCCAAGCAGTCCACTCTGCGCCGCTGGGTGGACAACACAGAGTCTTCCGACGGTGTGACGCCCTCGCCGGAAATGAACCTCTCCCTATCTCCTAAGGGGATAACGGCTTTTGCCATTGATGGCGCTGCTCTGCGCAAAACTTTGCAGGGGCGTTTGTTTGGCGCGGGCGGCCCCAAACTCGGGCCGGGCAGCATCCAGACCCTCGAGACTCCGTTTGGCAAACTGCATGGGTTGTTGCTCTCGATGGGGGCGGGGTTGACTAATGCTTTTGTTTACACCGATGCCTTGCCGGAGGATGTGATCACCGCCCGCCTGAAATGGCGGCAAGGCCAGGGAGAGTGGCAAACGCTCGAAGACGGCACGTTCCCCTTTGAGTTTTCGATGTGGCTGGATGAAGCCAAAGGCGACTTTGAATGCGAGATGGAAGTCGAAACCACCCGCTTGGAAATGAAGAAGTCATCAGGCATGTCGTTGCTCCTCGCTGAGTAAAAAGATGCGCCCTTTTGATGATCCAAAACCACACCCTGACTCCATGAAATTGAAATGCACATGCCCATGGGGTTTTGTTGTTGTTGTTGCGTTACTGCAGTCCTTGATGCCGTTGCATGCGGAGAGTGAGCGTGACGCTCTCTTTCTCAAGCCACCACCGACTGCGCGACCATTGACGTATTGGTTCTGGGTCAACGGCAATGTCACCAAAGAGGGAATCCGCGCGGACCTCGAGGACATGAAGAGGACGGGGTTGGGCGGGGGGATCATTTTTGATGGCAGTTTGTATCTGCCTGCCGGTCCTTTGCGTTATGGAACGGACGCTTGGTATGACCACGTGCAATTCGCCATTTCCACGGCCGCGGAGCTGGAGTTGAAGATCGGCTTGATGATCTGCCCCGGGTGGGCCACCGCCGGCGGTCCGTGGAACTCACTGGACCAGTCGATGAAGTTTCTCGTGTGGAGCGAACAGGCGGTCACTGCGGAAGGCTGGAGCGGGCCGCTCCCCTTGCCGCCCCGGCGCGAGGATTACTACCGGGATGTTGCCGTGCTGGCAGTTTCTGACGTGGCCGAGGAGAGCCCTGCCACCGTGACCATCGAGGGTTCCACGGTTTCGTTTGCATTTTCCCGCTCTATCCGCTTGGACACGCTCCTCTTGCCGGCGCTTCCCGACGCGACCTATCAGGGCTCCATCGAGGTTTCGACCGATGGCACAAGCTTTTCTCCTCTCACCAAATTTGTGCAGTCGACCAGGAACTGGTTGATGCCGGTGTCGGTGTCTTTCCCGCCGGGCGAGGGGCGCTTCTTTCGTGTGATTTTCAAATCCAAGCTGGGGAGGAGTCTACTCGAGGGGGTGAAACTCTCGGGTGGGGGGCGTTTGCCTTTTCCCATCGCTCAGGCCGGGTTGGGAGTGATGCCGGATGAGGCGGATAGGACAGCCACGGAAGCCGCCCGCGCGGTCGATGTCATCGACCTCACCGATCGCCTAGAGCCCGACGGAAGTCTCCACTGGAAGGCACCTCCCGGACGCTGGAAAATATTACGATTCGGCTATACCACGACGGGGGCAACCAACCACCCGGCGGCAGAGGATGCGACGGGTTGGGAGGTGGACAAGTTTGATGCGGCGGCGGTCGAACACCACCTCGAGCAAAGCGTCGGTCCCATCATCAAGGCCGCGGGTGATCAAGCTGGCAAAGCGTTGGCACTCCTGTATGGAGACAGTTGGGAGGCAGGACCGCAAAATTGGACAGCGAAGATGCCGGAACTCTTCGCGGAGCGGAGAGACTATGACTTGCGGAAGTTTCTTCCTTGCTTAACCGGGCGCACGGTCGAATCGCGCGAGAAATCCCAGGCCTTCCTGCGGGACTTTCGTAAGACACTCGGCGACCTTTATGCCGAGAAATTTTTCCGCACTGTGGCCCGCTTTGCCAATCGCAGTGGCTTGGTCTCAAGCGCGCAAGGCTACGGGGGGAACTTTGATCCGTTTAAGGTTGATGCGGAGCTGGATATTCCTAGCGTGGAATTCTGGGTTGAGGGTATCCACAAGGCGCACGGCGTGGCGACCTCTGTGGCGCACACAACGGACAAGAACGTCGTCATGGCCGAAGCCTTCACCTCGCGCGCGCCGGATAGTCGTTGGACCGAAGTGCCCTCGCGCTTGAAACCCGTTGGAGATGCAGCTTTCGCCGCGGGGGTCAATCTCTTCACCCTGCATTCCTACATTCACCAACCGAGATCGGACATCGCTCCCGGCTTTACCCACGGGCGTTATGGAACGCATTTCGGCCGCTTGAATTCCTGGTGGCCGCTGGCGCGGGGCTGGATCGATTATCTGCAGCGCTGCCAATTCATGTTGCAGACGGGGAATCCGGTTTCCGATGTGCTCTTCGTCATGCCCGACCAGCTCAAGCCGGAGGAGCGGGACTTGGATGTGGCATGGGCGGGGTCGGGCCTACGGGGTGACTATCTGGCAGTTTCACAGATTGGCTCCACCCGGGTGGAAAACGGACTAATCAAAACCCGCGGGCATTCGACTTACCGGACGATGGTGATGCCGGGCGAATGTCGAATATCGCTCGCCCAGTTGCGTCACTTGGACAAATTGAGAAAGGAAGGGGCGGTCATCCAGGGGCCCTTGATGCCACAACCATCGGGGTTGCTCGACGTGGAAAATCCGGAATGGGAGAGGGAGGCTGCCAAGTGGGGGGATCTGGCCGAGGTGCCGATGCCTTGGGGAGTTTCGCCGGATTTCCGAGACGGCGAGGGCCTGCGCTTCATCCATCGAACCACGCCCGGCTTCGATTTGTATTTTGTGGCCAATCCCCACGACCATGAGGTGAATGCGGAAATGCATTTCCGCATCACGGGGCGGAAGGCGGAATTCTGGGATCCCCTGACGGGAGAAATCCGCTCTGTCGAGGCGGTGGAAAACAAAGGTGAGACGACCGTAAGGCATCGGTTCGCCGCATCCGGATCCGGATTTTTCGTTTTTACCGACAAGCCTTCCGGTCGAAGCACTCCGGTGGTGGCCGAGGCACCGCAGGAAATCATGAAGATCGATGGCGAGTGGCGCATTGGCTTTCAGCCGGGTCGTGGGGCACCAAAGGAGATCCGTTTGTCGAAATTGATCTCGTGGCCGGAGCATGCGGACGAGCGAGTCCGGTATTTTTCCGGCGTGGCGACCTACATCAAGCAGATTGAAGTTCCTGCCGGAATCAAGGGGGCGGTGCTCGATCTCGGGGAGGTGTGCGACATGGCGGAGGTTGTGGTCAACGGCAAACCTGCCGGTATCCTGTGGACGGCGCCGTTCACGGTGGAGATCGGGCATCTGCTGGTGGCCGGTGAGAATACTCTGGAGATCCGTGTGGCCAACCGCTGGATCAATCGCCTGATCGGTGACGAGCAATTGCCGCCGGATGCCAAGTATTCCGGGCCAGAAGCCTCACCGATCACCCGGGGAGTCTTGTTGGAATTTCCCGATTGGTGGAACAAGCCTGCGCACCGCAGGGACCGTGTGGCGTTTGCGACGTGGAAGCACTACGACGCCTCCGAGAAATTGGTGCCATCAGGGCTCCTCGGGCCGGTGTCTCTCCGCTGGACGCCGTGATTTCGCGGAGAGTTGGGAGGTTTATTAACCGACAAACCCGACGCAGATTTACAGATTCTCGACGCGAACTGAAGGGGGAAATTTTTCTTTCCGTTAAATTGTTAAAATCTCAGCGGGCTGGCTGATGGACATTCGATAGGAGAATCCGATCTCACCTGCAAGCTCCGAATGCACTCCCGCGCTGGGAAGGGCCGGTGGAGCCGACGAGGAGC
>CAIXKE010000048.1 GCA_903919975.1 Akkermansiaceae bacterium
AGCGCGAAGCGACTCGCCGGACAGGATGTCCGTCATCCAACAGCGCGCAGAATGCACGCGCTCCAACAAGGAACGCAGACATACGGAGCGCCGATATTCTGTCGGCTGTCGGACGGGAGACATTCTGTCACCCGTCAAGCGCAAAGCGAATCTCCTCGGTGATCGATCCGTCCCGGATGATCAAGGTGCGGTCGCCCGCCTTGGCGAGGCTCTGATCGTGGGTCACCACCACCAAAGTCACGCCATGTTCAGTCGCGAGATCCATCAAGATGCTCATGATTTCCGCGCTGTTTCTTGAATCCAAGTTTCCTGTCGGCTCATCGGCAAAAAGAACTTTCGGCTCATTGACGATGGCACGCGCGATCGCCACCCGTTGTTGCTCGCCCCCCGACAGCTCGGCCGGCAAATGCTCGGCTCGGTCGCTCAACCCCACGCGGGCCAGCGCCTTGAGCGCAGCCTCGGTTGAATCCCTGCCGGCGATCGCTCCCGGAACGGCGACATTTTCCAAAGCCGTCAGTTCCGGCAAAAGGTGGTAGTTTTGAAAAACGTAGCCGATTTCCCGATTCCGGAAACGTGCCTGTTCCCTCCGCCCCATGGCATAAAGATCCGCGCCGTGGATGTGAACGCTTCCCCGCTCCGGGCGCTCCAGCCCGGCGAGGGTGTAAAGCAAAGTCGTCTTGCCCGCGCCGCTCGGACCACACAGAAACACCCGCTCACCCTGATAGATCCTCAAATCAATCCCATGCAGCACCTCAATGGATTTTTTGCCAATCCGGTAGCCGCGATGCAGGTCGGTAGTTTCAATCATCAGTTCGCTCACACCCCTAAACTGCAAAACCACAGCCTACACCGCAAGCGAAACGCTAATGCGAATAAAACGCTGAATCTCAGCCTCGAAACTACGATGCGTTAAACAAATCGATTGATTCATAATTTGGCTGAAATTCCGGTTATTTCGTTCAGGGCGATCAAGCTAGGAATTATTCAACCGCGAATGAATACGAATGGACACGAATGAAGATGATTTTTGAGTGAAATTCCCCATTCTGAGAATTCAGTTCTGAATATTCGCGTCGATTGGTGTCCATTCGCGGTTGAAAACACATCGAGTTTCTGTGGTTGCTCCCTGGCTTGATCGCCGTGCTGCATCGCTCGGGAGTTTGACGTCACAAGCGATTCAACGCAACCCATGATCAGCGACGACCGCGAAAGCTTCGGCGTTGGCCACCGCCACCGCCATTACCGCCACCACCGCCATGAGAGGGTTTTGATCCGCTGCGACCACCGGGTCTCCAGCTCGCATGGTGCGCGGCGAGCGCTTCGATATGCCAGGCGTGATCGTCCCAACGTGGAATCGACATGCGGATGATTTTTTCAATCTCCCGCAGAAACTCGAGTTCCTCCTCGGAGCAGAATGAAACCGCACGACCTTCGGCACCGGCGCGCGCTGTCCGGCCGATCCGGTGCACATAAGCTTCCGGCTCGTTCGGCAGGTCGTAGTTCACCACGAGGCCCACGTCCTTGACGTCCACTCCGCGGGCCGCCACGTCGGTGGCGACGAGCACGGGAGTAAGGCCTTTCTTGAAACGATCCAGCGCTTTCTCGCGTTGGGCTTGCGACTTGTTGCCATGGATGGCATCGGCCGCAAAACCTGAAGCGCAAAGACTCTTGGCGAGTTTGTTAGCGCCGTGTTTGGTGCGGCTGAAAACGATCGTGAGCTTCTGATGCGTGGCACCGGCTTGGGCGCGGAGCAGTTGCTCTAACAATGGACGCTTGGAGTCACGCGCCAAAAAGCAAACCTGTTGATCGATTTTTTCAGCGGTGGTGGTTTCCGGCATGATACTCACATGAGCCGGCTCACGCAGAATCGTCCGCGCGAGTTCCACAATGTTCGGTGCGAGTGTGGCGGAGAAGAACAACGATTGGCGCTTCGCCGGCAGCATGGAAACGATCCGTTTCACATCGCGGAGAAATCCCATGTCGAGCATCCTGTCCACTTCATCGAGCACGAAGAATTCAACCTGCGAGAGGTCGATGTGGCGTTGATCAATGAGATCGAGCAGGCGGCCGGGAGTGGCCACCAGCACATCCACGCCACGGCGCATGGCATTGATTTGCGGCACTTGGCCTACGCCGCCGTAAACGAGCGTCTGACTGAAACGCACATATTGGCCGTAGGTGTTGAAACTCTTGCCAACCTGGCCGGCAAGCTCACGGGTAGGAGCCAGCACCAGCGTGCGGCAGGTCTTGGGGCGCGCCTGTTTTGGCCGCTCGTGAAGCGCCTGCAGAATCGGCAGCGCGAAACCTGCGGTTTTGCCGGTGCCCGTCTGGGCGCAACCGAGAAGGTCTCGGCCTTGCAGCAGCAAGGGAATTGCCTGCGCTTGAATCGGCGATGGCGTGTGATAATCAAGTTCGCGCAAAACGCGTTGAATGGGCGCGGCCAATGGCAACGCCTCGAATGGAGTCGGGGTCATGTTTTCAGATAGCCGACTCCCTCCGTGAATCGGCGGTCGGCGTGTCGATGAGTGGTTTTCAGTTGAACCTCAAACAATCTCTCATCGATGAAGACCGGAAAAGGAGGAACCGAACGATCGATCCCAGCGAAGCACCGCAGACGGCACTACGCGGGGACAAGTAACTGGAAATACCCGCCAAGCAAGCACTTTCGCGATTTTTCACCCGGCACGGGCGGAGTCCCAGGGCTTTGTCAGCATCCACCTCACGGCCCATTCCCCAACCCGGCGGTTTCATCACGCTCAATGCTTTCGATATCCGCAGGCGTGAATTCAAGTCCTCTGAGACGGAAAATCGGCGGGCCATCGAGCTTCTTTTTCGGGTCCGCAATCCATTCGAGTATCCCCGAAAGAGGCTTGGCGTGATCCCGAAGAGTCACACGCACCCGACGGCTAAGTATCACGCCCCAACGGCTCTCAAACTCGCGCTTCTTCGCATCCAATTCCTCACGCCATTTCCGAAAGCCATCCTCAGATCCCTTTGCATCAAAATTGAATTGTCCCTGATCGAAGTCCATTGCGCACGCAGCCAAACAAAAAACGCGGACACTATCAACACCTCACTTGAATGGCGGCAGGCTAAAGATTCATTGCCCCACCGCCACGTGATCAATCAGCCGCACCTCACCATAAAACACCGCCGCCGCGAGCACTGCGGGGCGTTTCAACTTGCTCACCGGCTGCAAGGTTTCCGCATCGACCAAGGAAATGTAATCGATCCGAGCCAAAGGCGATGCGGAAATATCAGCCCGCGCGCTTGATAAAATTTCGGCCACATCACGCAACTTCGCCGCCTCCGTGAGCGCCCGGTGAATGCGCGGGGCGTCCGCACGTTGCTTAGCGGTTAGACGAGAATTGCGCGACGACATCGCAAGCCCGTCCGACTCCCGAATCGTCGGGCACTCGAGGATTTCCACCGGCACATCCAGATCCCTCACCATCCGACGAATAATCGCCAGTTGTTGAAAATCCTTCTCGCCAAACATCGCCGCATGACAACCCGACAACAGAAAAAGCTTCAGTACAACCGTGCAAACCCCATCAAAATGACCGGGCCGCGAGGCACCGCACAGGCTGCGCGAAAGCAGCGTCTCCGTGACCGTGACCGAGCGATCCGGATAATACATTGCATCCGCATCCGGCACGAACACCACATCCACCCCGGCGGCCTGGCATTTGATCAGATCGGCCTCCAATGGCCGTGGATAAGCCTCTAGATCCGCCGCTTGATCGAACTGGATCGGGTTTACAAAGATCGAAACGACAACCGTCCCATCCGCCCCCACCGCCTCTCTGGCCAGCCTCACCAACTCAAGATGCCCGTGGTGCAGCGCGCCCATCGTCGGCACCAGCACCCGGCGGCCTGTCAGCCCGGCGTAGTCCAACATTGCTTCCCGCAAATCCTTGCCGGTCGTGGCGAGTTTCATAATCAAAAGATGCCATATCCTCCGCATCCAGCAACCCGCAAATCCAGCACTTCGCCACACGCGAATTTTCATTCCCATCCCATGGCGCATGGTGGATGGTCGGCCACGATGATGACGCGAGTGTTTCTAGGATGGGATCGGCCGTTTTTAAATCGGTCGGCCGAATGGCTACTAGAACGGCGGGAGGAACTGCCGCGCTGGCTCGTCATCGTGCCCACATCCCAAAGCGGCAGACGTTTGCGCGAAGCCATGGCGGAAAAAGCGGGTGCCCTGCTGACCCCAAAATTCACCACCCCGGGCGCACTCATGAAAACCCCTTCCACCGATATCGCCGCAGACTGGATCGAACGCGTCGCGTGGTTGGAAACGCTCGAAAACACCACGGATTGGTCAAACTATCAGGAATTATTCCCCCAAGCCCCGGACGTCGAAGCCGAATGGGCGGGCGGACTGGCCATGGAAATGGTCGCCCTCCGCCATGCTCTTCAGGAAAATGGCCTCACCCTGAGCGCAGCGGCGAGATTGCTCGCCTCCTCCGTGGAAGCCGGGCGCTGGGAAGCCCTCGGACGGCTCGAACAACGGATGGAAGCACTCCTCCGCAGCTGGGGCCTGAAAAGCCGCAGCCGTGTGCTCGCCGAGGGCGTGCCCATCCCCGCCGACATCACCGGCATTGTGCTCGCCGGCATCACTGAAATGCCGCCGCTTGTCGAGCGGGCATTGCTCGCATGGGATGAACCCATCACTGCGCTGATCGGCGCGCCCGAGAGCGAAGCCGATGAGTTTTCCTGCACCGGCAAACCACTCGAATCCTGGGCCACCCGCACCATGCCTTGGCCCGCCGAGCCCGCGGGTTCGGTGCGCCTGACCGGCGATTCCCGCCAACAAGCCAGCGAAGCCTTGCAAGCGGTTTCAGAATTCCAAACTCCCTCACACGAGGTCGCTCTCGGATCCGCCGATACCGAGGCCGGCGATGAACTCGCCAACGTCTTCACCCGCGCCGGATGGCTCGCCTTTCATCCGGCGGCCAAACCCGTGATTTCAGGCCTCGCTCGTTGGTGCAAAGTCTGGTCCAGCTGGTTAGGCGACCCGAAACTCGCCGTGATGATGGACCTGCTCGCCTTGCCGGAAACCGCCGCACTCATCGGCAAAAACCGGGCCTCCCTCGCCGAGAAACTTTCCCACCTGCGCAATGATTGGATGATCAGCCGGCCCGAAGATTTACGCCACCGCATCGCCACCGCCCAGTTCCGCTCGGACAAACATCGCAACGACGCCCAAAGCGTGCTCAAAGCCACCGAAACCCTCGAACAATGGCGAGCCATGTTCCTGCGCGGCGAGTTCACCAAACCCATGGAACGCCTGCTCGCCGTGCTGCAGCAGTCCGATCCGGAACCGAATACGCAAGCAACCGAAATATCTAACTGGTTTTCCGCCGCCATTCCCATGATCGACCGGATCCAGCGCTCGCCCGCATTCTGGATCGACCTCATGCTCACCGAACTACCCGCCCCCACCCCGCTCCCGCCCGAGGGCCGGGTGATCGACGTGCAAGGATGGCTGGAATTGTTCTTCGAACCTGGCCGCCATCTCGTGCTCTGCGGCATGAATGAAGGCAGAGTGCCTGCACGCAATACCGGCGACCCGTGGCTCGGCGAAGCCGCGGGAAAACACCTAGGCTTGCTCGTGAACTCCGACCGCGCAGCAAGAGACGCGTTTCTCTATCAGGCCATGCTCGAGGCGCGCCGCCACGACGGACGCGTGGATGTGATCTGCGCGAAATCCGGGGCCGGCGGCGAAACGTTACTACCATCGCGCCTGCTGTTAGCCGCCAGCCAGGACGAACTTCCCGAGCGCGTGAAATTCCTCTTCCGCGGCATCGAGCCACCCGAAGCCGGCCTGCGCTGGCACGCCGATTGGAAATGGCAGCCACCCGCCGCACCCGCACCCACCCACCTCAATACCACCTCGCTCGCCGACTACCTCGCCTGCCCGTTCCGCTACTATCTGAAACACAACATCCGGATGCGCAGCCCGGAGCCTAACCGGATCGAATGGAACGCCCGCGATTTCGGCAACGTCGCCCACGAAATCCTCGAACGCTGGGGCCGCGATCCCGATGCGCGCGAATTGAATCAAGCCGAACTCCTCCACGCGTGGTTTTCCTCCGAACTCGATCGCGTCGTCGCCGAATGGTTCGGATCCCGCGTCCCGCTCGCCGTGCGCATCCAGACCGAAGCCCTGCGCCAACGCATGCTCTGGCTCGCCCGCGTCCAAGCCGAAAACCGCACCCAAAATTGGCAAGTCAGCGAGGTCGAACTCCAGTTTGAAATCCCCACCGGAAACCCCACCATCCCGATCATCCGCGGGAAAATCGACCGCATCGACCGCCACCGCGACCATGGCACCTTGCGCGTAATCGATTACAAAACCGGCAAAGTCTCCGGAGTCGACAAATCCCACCGCCGGAAAATCACCGCAAACACCAAACTCCCCGCCCATCTGGACCACGACGGACCCGCCTTCTATTCCGGTGAGGATGATGACAAACCCGCCGATTTCCGTTGGACCAACCTTCAACTCCCGCTCTACGCACTCGCCATCCTTCGCCGCGATGGAGTGATGCCCGTTCCTTGTTATTTCACCCTCGGTGCCACCGAGGCGGACGTCGCACTTCACGAGTGGCAGAATTTTTCTAACCACGACCTCGACGCCGCCAACGCCTGCGCCGAATGGATCGCCAAGCAAATCGCCGCCGAGGCCTTCTGGCCACCCGCCAAAAAAGTGGATTACGACGACTTCGCCACCCTCACTGCCGGCAGAAACCTCGAAGAAATGTTTTCACAGAGCCAACCAACCGACCAAACCCGGTAAGGAGCCACGACACTCATATCGTAGGGGGAACGTGAAAGCCTATGGGGAAGAGCTTCGCGCGTTTCTTTGGCTGCGACGCTACAGGCGCGGATTACTTTGCTTCCGCAGGTTGGGGCGTGGGTTTACCGGTGAGGGCGGTGTGTGCGGCCTTGGCCATCTCCCCTGCCCCGTTGGCATTCGGGTGGACGCGGTCGGGAATAAGCTCCGGATTTTTTTCCAGAGCAGCGTGCATGTCGATGACGCCGGCTTTCAATTGTTCCGCGAGGGCATTAATGCGTGGGATTTGCTCTTGGATGTTCTTTTCCGCGATACCGAAATTTCCATTTCCGATGACCGGGCAGGGCCGACAGATGAAAACGCTCGGCTTGCTTTCGAGTTCCAGGAATGACTTCACCAGATCCCGGTAGTCAGCGACAAATTCCGTTTCGTATTTCCAGTTCTGTGGTTTGGTATCGTTGGTGCCGAGCATGATAATGACCACGTCCGGTTTGAAGGCAAGGGCGTTTTGATAGGCTTTCTCATTCCAATACGGGAAATCACCCTTGCGCAGCAGGGTGCGCCCGCTGACGCCGAAATTGCCCACTTTCCATTGGTCTCCCAGCAGTTGCTGCAATTGCTTTGGATAAGGATTCCCCTTGGTGCCGGATCCTTGGGTGATACTATCGCCGATGCAGGCAACGCGTACGGGCTCCTTGTATTTCGCGGGATCGATGGGAGTGGCGGTGGCCAAGGTGGAGCCAAGGCAGACGGTCATTAGGATTTCCGGGAACGTGGACATGTGCGAAAAGCTAGCTGGATCGGACGCGTTGTAAACCTTTCTTGCGCGTGGGATGGAGATGGGTTGGTAAAATGGGATCAGGGACTCCCGGCACCGCACTCATTCGTATCGATGCGACCACTTGACGTCGGTGTTTTTCTTGGCCGTGAGCACGAGCGAACCGAAATAACTTTCGGCCAGCGCGGTTTCACCACAGGCGAGAACGCCGGGGAGAATGACCAGCGGATTGACCGAACTCATTTCCGCATACACCGGGATCCGCTGCGGGCGAGCAGCGGCAGTGGCCATCAGCGCCAACCCTGCAGCACTTGATCCGGTGAAGCCGACGGCTTGGATGACCAGGTGTTTCACCACCGCTTGGCCGACACAGCGACCTCCACCATAGAGCAACGAGAACACGCCCTCGGGCATGCCGGTATCCTGCGCGGCCGCGTGCGGCGATATGCTCGATCGAGGACTCGTTGTTTGCGGCGATGGCACGGAGAAATTTCGCGCGTTGTTTTCCGGTTAGATTGAAATACACCGGGAACGCCGATGACGCGTTATCGATTGCCTGATCCACTTCCCCGGGGCTTGCACCGAATTATTCCGGCGCTAGTTTCTCACCGGTGGCCGGGTTCGCCGCTTGGGCGCAGAGTTGATTACTAGTGGAACGGGAGAAGCCGATGAAGGAAGTGCCGAGGAGTTGCATGATGGAAGTGGGTAGATAGAATAGGATGCTTGTGATCCCCAGGGAGCGAGATGCTCCTTGGACGGACTGGAGCAGGATGCTCCAGCTACAGTTAGACTGCCGGTGCCGTGGCAATCGCCTTTTCGATGATGACGGTGGCCTCGGCGAGTTCCATGAGTTTCACGTTGTGCTTCGGGATAGCATCACCCACGCCGGTGATCCAGAATTTCGAGCCCATGGGGAAACTTTCCAATGCGCAATCATCCACGCCCACGCCGATGACCAGGCGGTCACCGCAAAGTTCACGGATGGCAGCCACGCGACGCGCGTCGGTGGAGGATTCCTTGACTGCGGCGGCGTTTGGAAGCTCATCGGCGAGTTCTTTTAATTACGCGGGAATGAAGTCGGTTTTGTCGGCGACCGGGTTGTTGTAAATGAAGCATGGCAGATCAGTCGCGGAAATAACCGCCTTCATGTGGGCCTTCATTTCCAGCCAGTCGGACGAGTAGAGATAGGGCGGCAGCACCATCAGGCCGCGGCAGCCGTTGTCCTTGGCAGCCTTGGCGAGATCCACCGCTTCCTTGGTGGAAAGCGCGGAGATGCCGGGAATGATTGGCGTGCCAGGCACGGCATCGACATAAGTTTTCTGAACGGCCACTTTTCCCTCAAATGAGAGCGTGGCACCCTCGCCGAACGAGCCGTGAGTGATGATGGCGCTGCAGCCGCATTCGATCAGCCATTTTCCGTGCTCGGCCATCAGACCGTGGTCGATGGTGAGGGCGGCGTTGAATTGGGTGAGGGTGCGGGCATGACGCCCTTCCACTGGATGCTCCTAGGATGATGGGATGTGGTGATGTGAACGCAGACAAGAGAGGAAATAATCAGCCGTGCCGCAAGCCTGAATCGGCCTTAATCATCCTGCGCTTGTCACAAAAGCGACCTTCAACTACCCAATCGGCACAGGCGTATCCAGAGATGCGATCTTCGGAGCATGGCAGCCGTCGTCACGGGCTCTTCGGTGACCAAACAATTAGGCCGAGGCTGTCCATGTGATCGAGAGTTTATTCAGGATTGACGGGTTCACAGCTGACGCACAGATTTTCTCGCAATTTCGTATTTCGAAATGATAAAATGACTGCGCCATGAGCACTTTCTCACTTAAACCCGCTATTCCTGCAGCGCTCGATCCCGGCTTTCTGCCAGCATTACTCTACAACCGCCATTATCTTCAAAGCGCGCGAAAGAATTCCCCGAAGCTGCCGCCGGAATCGCCATGCATGTGCCTGACGAGAAAACCCGCCGGGTCGGCCAAGCCGTCGCCGCAGCCAGCCTGCCGAAACTCAAAAAGTAATTTCATGAAACCGCACAATCCCACCTCGGAAGTTTTCATTCCCGACGCAAAGCCGGAGGCCGAAGCGCTCCAACGCATCACCCACCTGGGAATTGGCGCGCATCAGGACGACCTCGAATTCATGGCCTTTCACGGCATCCTCGAATGTTTCGCCCGCGACGACCGCTGGTTCGGCGGAGTCACCTGCACCAATGGTGCCGGCAGTTCCCGCAGCGGTCCTTATGCTGCGTTTCCCGATACCGAAATGATGGCCATCCGCCGTCAGGAACAAAACACAGCCGCCATCATCGGCGGATATGGTGTGATGATACAACTCGATTACCCCAGCAGCACCATCAAAAGCCCGACCGCGCAAGAGCTGAAAGAAGATCTCAAACAAATTCTAACCGCCACCCGCCCGGAGGTCGTTTATACGCACAACCCCGCGGACAAACACGACACCCACATCGGCGTGACAGTGGCCGCCCTGCAGGCGATGCGCGAACTCCCGCACGACCAACGACCGAAACAAGTCATCGGCTGCGAAGTCTGGCGCAATCTCGACTGGCTGCCCGACGAACACAAAGTAATCATGGACGTCAGCGGACGCGACAATCTGGCCGCCGCCGTGAACGGCGTGTTCGACTCCCAAATCGCCGGCGGCAAGCGCTACGACATCGCCACGCTCGGCCGACGCGCGGCCAATGCCACCTTCTTCAATTCGCACTCCACCGACGCCTCTACCCAAGTCATTTTTGGCATGGATCTATCACCTCTCGTGACTGATGAGTCGATCGATATCGTGGCCTATGTCAGCGATCTCCTTGAACAATTTCACGACGACGTGCGCATCAAACTCAGCCAACGGATCGGACAATCCTAATGGAAATCATCATTCAACCCTCACCGGAGGCCGCGACAGACATCGCCGCCCGCATCATCGCGCGTCAACTGCGGGAGAAGCCCAAGTCCGTGATCGGCCTCGCCACCGGCAGCACTCCCCTGCTGCTTTACCGCAAGCTCATCGAGATGAATCTGGATTGGAGCGGCGTCACCACCTTCAACCTCGATGAATACATCAGTCTGCCGCGCGAGCACCCGCAAACCTATCATTCGTTCATGCGGGAAAACCTTTTCCGGAACATCAACATCGCAGAGGAAAACATCCACATTCCCGACGGCAATGCGAAGGACATTCCGCAGTTCTGCATGGAGTATGAGCAGCAGATCCACGCCTCCGGCGGCATCGATATCCAAGTGTTAGGCATCGGCACCGATGGTCACATCGGCTTCAACGAACCCACCTCCTCGCTGGCTTCCCGCACGCGCATCAAGACTCTCACGCAACAAACCCGCAGGGACAACGCCCGCTTCTTCGGCAGCGAAGAGGCGGTTCCCCACCACGTCATCACCATGGGCATCGGCACCATCATGGAGGCGCGCCAAAACCTGTTGCTCGCCTTCGGCCAAAACAAGGCCCGCGCCATCGCCGAAGCCGTGGAAGGCCCGATCACCGCAAGCAATCCGGCCACCATCCTGCAAATGCACCCGGTCACCAAACTGTGCATCGACGAGCCTGCGGCGGCTGATCTGAAACGCGCCGATTATTACCGCTGGGTTTACACGAACAAACCCGATTGGCAAACATTCTGAGCGATCCCCCCCTGGGGCTCCTACATTTTACCGGAAAGCGAAGTAATTGTCGGGGCTGAGGCGAATAGAGCCCTAGTTGAATCCATAATCTGAGAAATCTGTGAAATCTGTGGTCAGAATATGAAGCAATTTCCCTAGTGTAGACACTCTGCCCCCGCAACCTCAGCGGGCCATCGGCTGATTCATGAAATTATTTTCATGAATCAGTGATTTTAATTTCGCAAATCAGCCCGATCGGCACAAGTTTGGTGGATGCAAACACCACTGGATCGGCTCGGACGTGGACTTCGTGATTTGCGAATTTCCGTGACGGACCGTTGCAATTTCCGCTGCCGTTATTGTATGCCCATCGAAAGCTTCGGGCCGGATCATGAATTCCTTCCGCGTGAGGAATTGCTGAGTTTTGAGGAATTGGTGCGATTGACCAAGTTGATGGTTCCGCTGGGGGTCCGTAAAATCAGGCTGACCGGAGGCGAGCCATTGATGCGGCGTGGCTTGGAAGATTTGGTTGCGATGCTGGCGACGATCGAAGGCGTGGAAGATCTGGCGATGACCACCAATGGCGTGTTACTCGCCCACCATGCCGAAGCCCTCGCGCTGGCCGGGCTTTCGCGCGTCACGGTGAGCTTGGATGCGCTGGACCCGTCGATATTTTCCCGAATGAACGGCATCGGCGCAAAAGTGGATCGCGTGCTCGCCGGCATCGAATCCGCCCGCGCATTCGGTCTCCCCGTGAAGTTGAACGCGGTGATTCAACGCGGTGTGAATGAATCGCAAATCCTGCGACTCGCGCGCTGGGCGGCCGAACGGGAAATCGATTTGCGCTTTATCGAATACATGGATGTCGGCGAAACCAACGGTTGGAAACTCGACGAGGTCATCACCGCCGAGAATATCCTCACCATCTTGCAGACTGAATTCTCACTCACTCCGCGCGATCCGGCCTATCGTGGTGAAGTGGCCAGCCATTGGAGTCATGCTGACGGCCGGTCCGAGATCGGCATCATTAGCTCGGTGACCCAGCCGTTTTGCCGGGATTGCCAACGACTCAGGCTCTCGGCGGATGGAAAAATTTTCACCTGCCTATTTTCTAACCAAGGGCATGACCTGCGTCCGGCACTGCGTGGTGGTTTGAACGATACCGGCATCATGGCGGCGATCAACGGCATCTGGACGACCCGCGATGATCGCTATTCAGAGGAACGAGGTGAAGTTTCCCGTCCGAAGGCGGAGATGAGTTATCTGGGCGGTTAGCCCGCACCCTCGAGCACTTTCATGGTGGCGGCGTCCACGGTGAAATTTTTCGTTCCGAAGGGCAGCACCGCCCCACCCTCTTGCACTTGGTATTCGAAGATTTTGATCGGCTTCACGCCCTCGACTTCCGACAACAAATACACGCGAATAGTCATCGCCTCCTTACCGGTCCCCCCCTCGATTTTCTTGGTCGAGAACTGGACTTCGTTCAAACCATCGCGTGCGCCACCGATAACGATTTCAGCCTCCTTGGCGTTGGCGAATCGATGACGGCTGAATTTGTTCACGTGCACCTGCACCTCGCGCCCCGGACAGAACACATAGACTTTGGCGATGATTTTGGCCGGGCGCATCTCGACCGGGGTCGGTGGAACAACGCCGGTCGGCTGGGCTTCGGGCGTTTCCTTCAAATACCTCAAATCGCTTTTTGCCAATTCCTTCCTGACTTCCGGGAGTGCTACCAGATTGACATAGTCCGCGCGATCGTAAAGCCAGCCACTGTTGCCGCGGATGAAGGAAAGAACGATCAGGTTGTCGGTCGGAGTGCCGCCAACTCCGAAATCGATTTTCCCGAAATACGAGGCTTTGGCGGTGGAGCGGTTTTGTTTTGCTTCGAGAAACTGCAAACCGGCAATCGACGGTGGTGGCGTGGGCAGATTGAAGACCGTGGCTGGAAACGCGCGTTTTTCGGAAAGTATCCGGTTTTTCACCTCCACTCGGCGATGCTCTGCGGTGGCGCGTTCCCATGCGCGAGCGTCCTGGTTGATCACGGCATCGCGCCAAGCATTGTAGCTGACTTCGAGCGCCGGACGCAGGTCATCCTGAGCACCTGCAATCATCGTCGACATCCATAAAATCCAACAAATCAATCGATTCATGTGCGAAACGATTGGACAAGCGGGACGATTTCACAACAAACAAATCGCGAGCCGCATCAGGAATCTTGATGCACGAGTCCGGTATGAGTCAAATTTTGCAAAAAGTAGCCCCCATCGGCGAGGCGCGTGATCGAGAGATCCTCAAGGATGCGGCGACCTACGTCTATCAGGAGCGACCCCAGGGACCGGTGCAGGCCCACGTGTTTTTCCCGCAAAACCCATCCCCGGAGCCACGCCCGGTCGTGGTTTTTTTCCATGGTGGATTCTGGGATGTCCCCACGCCCACGCAATTTGTCCCGCACTGCCTGCACTTCGCCAGCCGTGGAGCCGTAACCGTATCCGCGGAAACCCGGACCTCGGCCCGCCACGGAACCAGCGCCGTGGAGGCCATCGCCGATGCCCGCGATCTCATCCGCTGGCTACGCCACAATGCCGACACATTCAATATCGATCCCAACCGGGTCGTGCTCGGCGGTGCTGCCGGAGGCGCGCTGATGGCCTTGCTCACCACCATGCCCAAACCCAAGACGCTGCCCCCGGTGGATGGTCTTGATTGCCGCCCACAAGCCCTGATTTTATTCAGCGCCTTGGTCAACACCACGCGGAAAGGCGCGGCATTCGAGCGCTTCCCGGACGCCAAGACCGCCAAACGGCACAGTCCCCTGCAATTGATCCGCCGCAAGCTCCCGCCGATGATCTTTTTCCACGGCAAAACCGACCGCATCACGCCATTTGATGACGTCGAGCGCTTCTGCCGCAAGATGCGTTTTTGGGGAAACACTTGCGAACTCATCGATTTCGAACGAGCCGACCACAGTTTTTTCAATTTCAACGTCAGCCACAAGAATTTCGAAGCCACCATCGGGGCTGCGGACCGTTTTTTGGTTGAGCAGGGTTTACTGTCGGCTGAGGCCATCGCGGAATCCGATCCATCTTGCTGAGCAAACACTCAAGTCACTTCAAGATCGCAGTGAACGCGCGAGGCAGTTGGAAAATAAAGTCGGCTTGCTTCCCCTCAACGACTCGCTTGAATCGCTGTGTGAGAATCATCCACCGACTGCTAACCGGAATTTCAATATCACTGAGCCTCTCCGCGTTGGCCGCTGGAGAGAAAACTTCGCCACCCCGAGTCGCCATTCTGGGCGACAGCATCACCTACGACGGGCGCTGGGCGACCCGGGTGGAATCCGCTCTCAGGGCAACGCCGGAGTTTGCCGATGCAGAAATCGTCAATTTCGGTCTGGCCAGCGAAACGGTCTCAGGACTCTCGGAAGCGGGCCATGCCGGTGGGAAATTCCCTCGGCCATGCCTGCATGAGCGGCTGGGACGGATCCTGGATGCATTCAAACCCACGCTGGTTCTCGCCTGCTATGGCATGAATGATGGAATCTATCAACCGTTGGATGAAAGCCGCTCCAAGGCCTTTCAGGATGGTATCCTAAAATTGAAAACCGAGGTCGGAAAACGCGAGGCACAAATCATCCTCATCACCCCTCCCCTGCACCAGATCGACCGCCTAGACAACAATCCGAAACGCTACGATACCGTGCTCGACGCTTACGCCGAGGCGTTGGTCGCGCGCAAAACCGATGGTTGGAAAGTGATCGATATCCGCCCGGATTTAAAACGCGACGTGGCTGCCGCCAAAAGCACCGATCCCAAATTCACCTACGCACCGGACGGCGTCCATCCTGGTAATGATGGCCATCGATTCATCGCGGATTCAATCTGCAAACAGCTCTGGCCGATGCTGAATCTTCCGGGCATCCCGCAGTGCTCCAATGCGGATGCCTTGAAAATCCTCGGTCAACGAAACGCCCTGCTCAAGCACGCATGGCTTTCAAAAACCCACCACACCCGCCCGCAAGTTCCAGTTGGATTACCGCTCGATCAGGCGGAAATCCAAGCTGCAAAATTACTGCTCGAATACCGTGCCGCAATGCCGAAAAACGCTTTCTGGCGCTCCGCGGAAAAATTGCAGTCAGCCGCAAGCCCGGCGTAACGCACCACCTGCACAACTTGAAGGACCCGGCGCCCATCGTGGATTTTGCCGTAAGCGTTTCGCTCTGAAACATCGCTTGCCACAAGCAACAACGCCGAACACGTTCTCGCCCATGAAACGCGTGATCATCCACACTGACGGGGCCTGCAAGGGCAACCCCGGGCCCGGCGCTTATGGCGCGGTGCTCGTTTGCGGCAAACATCGCAAGGAGGTTTCCGCCGGCTACCGCCTGACCACCAACAACCGCATGGAACTCCGCGCCGCCATCGCAGCTCTCGAGTTGTTATCCGAACCTTGCCAGGTGGAGTTGCACTCGGATTCCAAGTATCTCATCCAAGCAATCAACGAACGTTGGCTCGAAGGTTGGAAACGCCGGAACTGGATCAAATCCGATAAACAACCCGTGAAAAACAAAGATCTCTGGCAACTTCTCATCGTCGCGATCGCTTCCCACAAAATCGATTGGCGCTGGGTCAAAGGCCACGCCGGCCATGCCGAAAACGAACGCTGCGACGAGTTGGCCAACATCGCCGTCGCCGGCAACCAATTGTTAGAAGACCCGGGATTCGAAACCAATCGTCCTTGAGCTTGTACCGCGGCATTCTAACCAATGTCTACATCAGGCCATTTCAACCCGAATTCCGAAGTCGTCAGGTGATTCGGTGCTTTTTAACCACAGATTTCACGGATTTTACGGATTAGATATTCCACCAAACTGGTTTTCATCGTGTTTGCGTAACCTCTTCAAAATCTGTGTAATCTGTGGTTTAATTTCGATTCTCGGGTTCAAGTAAACCATTCCTTAGGTGGCGCGATCACGCGCAACCCTTCGATGCTTTTGAAATGCACGTCCGAGGTCAACACCGCAGCACCGATCGCAAGCGCGCTCGCCGCGATGACCACGTCAGTCCCCGGGATAACCAGCCCCTTGCGATCCAGTTTCCAAGCAAGTGCGGCGGCATCATCCCAGAGCCGGTTGGTTGCTGGAATATTGACCATCACGTCCATGAAGTCATTCAGACCGCGGCAAACCTTCGGGGATTTAACTCCGCGAAGCACCTCCATCCGAACCATCCCGCAGATCGCGAGATTGCGGATGCCAGCCCAACGGTAAAGCCACGGTGCCGGGTCGCCATGATATTTCATCAGATTGATGAAGATGTTGCTATCGACCAAAACTTCACTTTCCATACTTCTTGGGCTTTTCCGCGACCTTGCTGCTCAGAGGTTTGTAAGCCGACAGGTTTTTGGGATCATATCCGGGAAAAACCGCGTCTTTCCATTCCTCGGGCGTCAACCCCAAGCCCTCGGTTCCATAACGACGAAACCGCATCTTGCGATCCAACTCTCGCAGCGCCATTTCGACGGCTTCAGTCTTACTTTCGTAGCCGTATTCAACCATGACTCGCTTCAACAAGTCCTCATCAATGTGCATGGTCATCTTCATGCCATACTGAGTATGGCACCCTGCCCAAGATGTCCAGATTTTTTCTCACTTTTCGCCATCTTCTCACTATTTCATTTCGTTCAGACCATCGCCCACGACGACGTAACGTGGAGAAGTCATGGCATTCCAGTTCAATCTGACTCCGTTGGCACCATCATCATACTGCGAGGTTGAGCCCCTTTGACATACATCAAACCTGCGGCAATATTCTGTTTCTGAAACACCACACCGGAGATCGTTGTTTTATTTCCCATAGTTAATCCCCCCTTCAAATCCCCGGTCGATGTGTTGACCGATATTTTGGTTTTAAAGTCTATCCCGACATAATTGAGTTTATTGGAATTCGTCCATTCAAAGGGCAGTGAATCGGCATCAAATCCCGAACTTTCACCAATAAGCATATCCACATTATGTAGCTCATTTTCAACTGCTGTGAGTAGTCTTCCAGCGGTCTTTTGGAATCGAGAACCAATCAGATTACAATCATAACCCGATATTCTCTCTGCTGTTTTCCATTTCAACTTAGCATCACAGTCGCTGACTCCAGCCAAATCACGGAAACGAACCAAACCAGCAAATGACCCGGACTTTCCAGAATAATACACCGGCATTTCACCGTCAGAAGTGACAGAACATTTGGAAGTCCATTTGGTACCATCACCCAGCACGCCTGTGACTGTAGAACCGCCTTTGGACGTTACTTTCATCGAACCATGGCCATATCCCTGAGAATCAAGCATCTCATCCGCATCGCAAATAATGAGTAGTGTGTAGGCTCCCGCAAACAGAGTTGAATCTCCTGGCTTCACCAAGGAAACATCCGCAGTCTGTGAGCCATCACTCACCATGCCTTCAATTTTGTAAGATCCTCCAATCGTCCTAACGAGTTGAAGATCCAAGGCCGCAAAGACTCCAGATTTTGTCACCACACCAGCGTAATGACCGTTGCTGCCAAACACACCCTTGATTGAATAAGACACACCTTCAAATATCATGCTGGCGGAGAATGTTCCTTTACTGGATAATTTAAGACTCTTGAAGTATCCAAGATTCTGGATGCCATCGGTTGAGGTTAGAAGACCTACATAGGTTCCCGAACTTGATGCATTTATGAGGGTGGGCGTTGAAATGAGCGGGAGTGCTGAATCATCAGGATACGCGATTGCATTACCCTCCGTCGTTGAATCGTCATTGCTGATCGTGCCAGTCGCAGCAGCAGGCGAACCTGCCGTGTAACCCGTTGCGGCAGTCACGGTTAGAATAATCGTTTCATTTGACTCGACCGTGCTGTCAACCGTTGGATCAAATGTCACCGTCGCGGTGGCCGAAGCAGCGGCGAAAGTCACTGTGCCGCTGGACGAACCAAAGCTCGCCGCGCCGGATTGCGCGTAATCGGTGCTGAAAGTAGCGGTGCCACCGACCGTGAAGTTGGCGGTCAGCGAGGCCGATGTGTCGCCATTGCGGGTGAAAGTGTAAACCAGGTTGCTCGATCCGTCTTCCAACACACTGGATGGGGCAACTGCGACGCTCACCGTCGGCAAGTTAACGGTCACCGTAGCGGTGGTCGAGTCAGCACCCGTTGGATTGGCGGCATTGGTGACCTTCACCCAGTAGCTCGTATCGGCAGTCAAGGCCGGCGTCGTGAAGCTTGCGGAGTTGGTGCCCACTGGCGTGGTCGTGGTGCCACTGACACCCTGATACCATTGATAGGTC
>CAIXKE010000049.1 GCA_903919975.1 Akkermansiaceae bacterium
ATTGGGGCGTCTATGCCGTCCCCGCTGGGACTTACGAGGAAAAGCCCGTGTCTGGCTGTGGCGAGTGGATCATGAAAAATGGCAAAATCCCGGTGTCGACCTACCGCGCCTATGCCAAAAACTTCAATCCGGCAAAATACGATCCCACTTCCTGGGCCGCCCTCGCCAAAGAAGCGGGCATGCGCTATATGGTTATCACTTCGAAGTATCATGATGGATTCTCCCTCTTCCCATCCGAAGCCAGCGATTGGGATATCGCCGATGCCTCACCACACGCAAAGCCTTTGGATTCAGGAACTTCGAGCATATTAAGGTAGCGCTCTATCATTAATTAGGCGACCTTCCCGAGCCAAAAACTACCCACAGATTTTGCGGATGAGCCATAATATTATAATGAAATCAAACATCACCACACTGTTAATATTCCTTCCATTCGCCACCTCGATGCTGCTCGCGCTGGCGTCCGCCGCACCGCTGGACTGGACCAGTGCCGAGGGCAAAACCATCCAGGCTGAATTCATCCGCCTGGATGGCGCAATCGTTGTCGTTCGCAAAGGCGGCAAGGAGCTGCCGATCCCTCTGGCCAGGCTCTCGCTGGCCAGCCGTAACCAGGCCCAGGACCTTGCCGCGAAACTCCCCGCCGCTAACGACAATCCGGCCGAAGCGCCCACTTCAGCGAAATCCTTCGGTAAGCAGGAAGATCCCAATCACCAGCGGAAACTCGCGGAGTCGATTCTGGCAAAGAAGGGGCAAATTGAAGTCTGGCGCGGCACGGGGCATTTGTTGGTGACGGACGTGACGAAGTTGCCTGCTGGGAAACTTGCACTGAAGTCTGTGGACGCCATCGGAGCACCGTTTTCGGAGGAGGATGGCCTCTTGCTCAACGGATGCGAGGAGCTCACCCGTCTGAGAATCCACCGCTCAACGCTTGAATCACTGCCACTGAAGTCCCTAACCGCACTGAATGAGATTGATTTTTTCCAATGCCGTGTCGAACCGGCCGTCTTGGCCGGACTCACTGGCAACAAATCGATCCGCGCCCTCAGTTGTCACCAACTCGAAACTCCGATGGGTCCGGACCTCATTGAGGTCGTCGCAGCCTGCCCCAACCTCGAGACACTGAACCTGCATAAGGCGGCGATCGGTGGGGCTACACTGGCTCCGCTGTCGAAGCTCAAGTTTCTGAAAAACCTGTATTTGGGAGGTAACGATTGGACGGATACCGAGCTGATGGCATTATCCACGCTCCCGATCCTTGAGCACCTCAACATTTCAGAATCCAATCTGGTCGATCATAACTTTGCGTTCCTGCGTGGATTGAAATCGCTCAGATCACTCGATCTGACAAGTTCCAGACTCGGGGAGCAGACTCTCTCCGGCGTGGCCGAAGCTCCCTCTCTAGCCGTTCTCCAGTTGAATTACGCGTCCCTGAGCGATGCTATGCTTCGTCCACTGAGCGGACACAAGGGATTGCGGGAACTGCTGATCGTCGAAACTGCGATCACCGGCGAGGACCTAGCAAGTTTCAAATCGCTTCCAAACCTCATCAAACTTCATTTCGGCGGAGGCAAAACCCGAATGAGCGAAGAAGGATTTCAGAACATCATCCAGATTTGCCCGAATGTTTCCGAGTTGGCGATCAGCGCGGGAAACCTGAGTTCCGGATCACTTACTCAGCTCTCAGCCATGCGGAACCTTTCCACCCTGATGCTAACCGGTGGAGCTACGCTTGGTGAGGAAACGATACGGTCATTGTCCGGCATGAAACTCAAAACTCTCGGGCTGGATGGTTCGAAAGTATCGGACGAATTGCTCGCAGGTTTCCGGCCACTCAAGTCCACGCTGGCCGAGTTCTGGCTGCGTGATACCCGCGTCTCTGACGCAAGCCTTGCCACACTGGAGCAGTTCCACGGACTCTCCAATCTTTATGTCTCGGGCACGGACATCTCCAAGGATGGGGCCGAACGTCTCCGCAAGTCCCTCCAAAGCTGCACCATTCATCATTGATTTACTCAAATCGTTCCCGATTACGGCCATTCCTAGAGTCCTCCAGTGTCTTTATCGTCTGTGGCCCCACCGCTTCCGGCAAATCCGCGCTCGCTCTCGAAATCGCCGCACAATTCGACGGCGAGATCGTCAATGCCGACGCTTTCCAACTCTACCGCGGCCTCGAGATCGTCAGCGCAACCCCCCGATCGGGACGCACAGTTTCGATTCATCGCGAAGCGCGTTCGATCCAGCATCCGTCGTGGTGAACCCGCAATCTCCATCGACACAAAGAAGAAAGAGACGCTGGGAAACCTGAATAACGCCGGCAAGACCTATCGTCGCGGTGGCGAATCAGCGCATTGCGCCAAGTAGAATGACACCGGGAAGGGGATGAGAAATCGGCTTTAGTCGGTCGTTGCGCCAGAAAGAATGACACCCAGATGCAAACGATATCTGGTAATCATAAAGCCTGTCTTGCTGAAATTGCTTAAGTCGAGCACGGTGCGGCGACGGCGGATGCAGTCGCCAATGCGTTTCAAGGCTTCGTGGATCGCCTCTTGCTCCGTTGGATTGCTATCAGGCTGCCGCATGGCTGGAAGTATGGAAGCGCGCTGGCAATTGGCAAGGGCGGGCGGATGAATGGTAGGGCGGGCGCTCTGGAAACACCCGCAGCAAAGAGGCATTTTGGCAAAACGGCCTAAGCGAAGACCTCGCGGACGCTCACTCCCTTGCCATCCTTGGTGGCGTAGAATGGGCGGTTTTCGATGCTGAATTCCGTTTTCGGGCTGATGCCCATCGCGGTGAAGATCGTGGCATGGAGATCCCCGATGCTAACCGGTTTATCGATCGCCATGCAGGGGCGTTCGACGGCGGTCGCTCCGTATAGGTGGCCTTTTTTCATGCCGCCTCCGAACATGACGACTGAAGATCCGCCGGTGAAATGGCGGTGCAGGCCGTAATGTTTCATCTCCTTGATCACGTCCGTCTTCGCGCCCGACTGGTCTTTCGCCGTGGAGCCGGGCACGCCCTCGATCATCATGTCGCGGCTGAACTCGCTGGCGATGATGACAAGCGTCCGGTCGAGCATCCCGCGTTCCTCGAGGTCCTTGATCAGCCGTGCGATGGGACGATCGATCTCCTTGTGCATCCGCTCTGTCGTGGTGTGGCCGTTCTCGTGGGTGTCCCAATGGTAGAACGGAACATACTCGGTCGTGACTTCGACGAAGCGCGCTCCGCCCTCAACGAGACGCCGGGCGAGCAGGCAGCCTTGGCCGAATTGCCCGGTGTTGTAATCGTCGAACACTTCTTTTTTCTCTTTCGTTAGATCGAAGGCTTCTCGCTCCTTCGAGCCGAGGAGACGGTGGGCGTTGTCTAGGGAACGCAGCATCGATTCCTGATGGAAATCGCTGAGTTGATCGGATTTTGGCGAGTTCTTCAGTAGATCTTTCAGTGCATCGTAGCGTTTTTTGAAACGTTCCGGGGACATGCCGCCGGGAGGTTTCACGGCCTGCGAAGCCAGCGCGGGGAAAGGCAGGTTCATCGGTCCGTATTCGCTGCCGAAGAATCCACCGGTGGTGAAGGCCTTGAGTTCCTGGCTTTCGCCATGTCCTTCGAGCCGCTGCCCGATGTTGATGAAGGGCGGCATCACATCGTTTCTGCCGCCGAGCACTTTGGCCATCCATGCGCCGATGTGGGGTGCGGCGACGGTCTGCGGTGGAACGTATCCCGTGTGCCAATGGTATTGGTGGCGCGAGTGCAGGATGCTGCCGAGATCCTCTTGGAAATGGGAGCGGATCAGCGTCGCGCGATCCATCACGCCCGCGATGTTCTCAAGGCCCTTGCAGATTTTGATGTTGTCCACTGCCGTGTCGATGGCGGGGAAGGTGCTGATGATTTCCTCCACCGGGGTGCCAACTTGGTATGGCCGGTAGCGCTTTGGATCGAAGGTTTCCGGAGCAGCCATGCCTCCGGCCATCCACAGCAATATGCAGGAGTCTGCGGTCGCGGCTGGGTGCTTGACTCCTTTTTCCCCAGCTGCGGCGCGAGGCGCACCGCCGAGGAAAGTTGCCGCAGCGGTGGCTCCGAGCGCGCCGAGGAAATGGCGGCGGGTTTGTTCGGGTCGGCTTTCGTCGTACCAGGATTCTTGGATCATGGGTCAGTTGATGTATTGGAATTCGGGAAGCATGAAAACGGACCAGAGGAAATCCTCTGTCGCCTCCGTGCTCGGAGACTCACCGAGGATTTCCGCGGCAACGCGGATTTCCGAATCGGTTGGTTTGCGGGAAAGGGCGGCGAGGTAAACTTTTCCGATCAGGTCGCGCGATGCGGTCTTGGCTTTGAGTTTTTCCGCTCCGGCCTTGAGTAGTCCCGCCATTTCCGGGCCGTTGGCGAGACTGATCGCCTCCAGCGTCGTGAGGATGTCGGGGCGCGATGAGACGATCTGCTCGCGGTTTGGCCGACCCAACGCGGCCTGCAATTCATCGCGGCTGGCAAACACCGCGCGCACGGGTCGGTCATCCCATTTTTTCAGCCCGTGAGCATCCATCACCGCCTTGAGCTGCCCTCCCGTGAGCCCCTTGTTTGCAAGAGCGTTCCCCTCCGGTTCGGGCCAGACGCCGGTGATGCTGCGGATGGAATCGAGAAACTGTTCGGCGGTCATCCGTTTCCGCACTGGCCCGCGGAATACGTATGGACCGTTCTCTTCGCCGCGCACCTCGCTGCGGGACTGATAGGTCCGTGAGGTTGCGATCAGGCGTATGACAGATTTCAAATCGTAGTTAGATTCAACGAAGAGATTGGCTAACAGGTCGAGCAGATCCTCGTTCCATGGCTCGGTGCTCATCGCGTCGACGGGATGGACGATGCCGCGGCCCATCATCTGGTTCCAGATGCGGTTGACGATGGTGCGCTGGGTGCGGCCGTTTTCGGGATGGGTGATGAGCGTGGCAAGTTGCTTGAGGCGTTCGTCGCGGGGCTTCTTCGCATCGATTTCCCCCAACTCGGGGAACAGCCATGCGGCGACCGCCATTTCGCCCGTCGGCTTGTCGCAGCGAGTTAACTCCAGCGGCTTTTCCGAATAGATCGCTGCCAACCCATAGGCTTCACGCAGGGTCCAGCGGTCTACGAAGCTGTCATGGCAGGATGCGCATTTCATGTTGATCCCGAGGAAAACCTGGGAAACATTTTGCGAAAACTGGATCTCCTGCGTCTGGCTGGCATTCACGGTTCCGCGCCATTGGATCCCTTTGACAAAACCCTTTGATTCCTCGCCCGGCGCGATTAACTCACGGATGAACACATCGAATTTCTTGTTCTCTACGAGCGAGCGGTAGAGCCATTTGGTCACTTGCTGGCGACCGCCCTCGATGTAGCCGGTGCCGACATATTCGTTGCGCAGCAGATCGTTCCAGAAGGTCATCCAATGCTCGGCATAAGCCTGGTTGTCTGCCAGTAGACGATCCGTCGCCGCATTGCGGTCGATCGCACCCTCGCGCGGGAGCTCGGCTAAGGTTTCAACTGAAGGCGGAAGTCCTATTAGGTCGAGTGACAACCGATGGAGAAACGTCCGGTCATCGATGGGCACCGGCGGCTCGATCTGCTCTTTTTTGAAGTGCTCCGCGACCAAAAGATCGATCGGGTTGGTGCCCGGCTTGCCCTGAGGCAGCTTCACCGGCCTTGGTTTCAGAGGCAGCTCGTAGCGCTTCTCTGAAAAGGTGAACCCATCCTCCCACTTTGCACCGTCGGCGATCCAGCGTTCCAGCACGGTGATCTCCGCCGGATCGAGAGCCGCCTTTTTCTTTCCGGGCGGGGGCATCCGGTCATCGGGATCCTCGGCCGTCAGCAACTCGATCATCAGTGAGCCCTTGGGTTCTCCGACTTTCACCACATCCGCCTCCAGCAGGAGCGCCCGGGTGTTTATGGAGAGGCCGCCCTTGGACTTCGAGCCGCCATGGCATTCCACGCAGTGTTTTTTCAGAATCGGCGCCACTTCATGCGCGAAATCAACCGCCGCCGCCCTGGATGAGGCGAACGCAAGGAGTGTGAAAAGGATGGGAGTAAGACGCATTGGAAGGGGAGGGGTGTTTTTTAAGTCGGTCGAGTGTCCAATTTATAAGTAACCCCGTCGATCATGCGAGACCCATACGCTCCCCAGTCCAGCCGCTTTTCAGCAAATTTTCGTGAAAACATCCTCCGTTACATTCATGGTGTGAAAGTGGTGTCGGAACTTGCATGGCTCAATGCGCTGCGTAATCCTTTATCTCTCACCAAACTCCCATGATCTATCTTCTGAAAACCTGTCTGGGCCTCTTTCTTATAGCTTGGTGTGTCTTCGGCGTGTGGCTGGTCGTCCGCTATGGGAGATTGTTCGGCCCTCATGCTGACGATCCTGCGGAGTCACCGGGCGCTCGTTCCTTCGGGGTCACCCACGTGGGGATCGTTTGGTTCGGTTTTTTCGCGTTGGCTGGCTACTTCTTGTTCCGTTGAGGAGGATTCGGTTCTGCATGCAGTCCGTTTCCGAAATGATCCGATGGCTATGAATCTCGCCAGAGGGAGCGTCGAGTCTACGACATTGGAATTCGTGGATTGGTCCACGAATTGAGTTTTTTGAAGCGCCGCCCGATCGAGAGAAGCGAAATCCGACTTATCCAAAGTATGAGTATTTGATAGATTTGAAGGAACCGTATTTCCAGATGGCTCGGCAATGGGGAGAATCCCTACCTTCGGGAGCACCTCATCACGTAGGGGTTCTGATTGAACATTCAACGGTGTTCAACTTTGGGGTCATGAGCGGCGTAGATTTTAGCGAGACTGGCCAGTGTGTGCTGCCATGAGCGCTCGGAGTCCAGATGGTTTTTCAACCAACGGATGAACTTCACGGTGCGCTGGGTGAGGCGTTGGATGCATTGCTGGAGAAGGGTTAATCCGCCTCCGCCTCCGCCATTGCTTTTGGACTGGGCATCGCGCTTGGCGAGTGTTTTGCCTTTGCGCTTGTTTTCGATTTCGTTGCGGATGCCGGATTCCCGGAAGATTTGCTCTTCCATCAGGGTCATGAGGTTGTGCGTCAGGCACAACAGGCGGGCTTGGCAAGTTTTCGCGTTGGCGGTGCTGGCTCACGACTTGGTTTCGCCGAGTTTATTTTTGAATTCGTCGAAAACTTTCTCAACATCCCAGCGTGACTTGTATAGCAGGGCGACGATACCGGGAGGCTCGCTGACGGGAAGGTTGGTCAGATAGGTATAAAGGGTTCCGCTCAACGGGTGGCGGGTTACGCTGGCACCCCTAGAGCGAAGGCCGATGCAGAGGCGATCGTTGCGAACCGGGAAAAGATGGAGGCACTCGGATGCTTCGACGTCCCCGGCATGACCGAACTCAAAAGCCCGAGACACCGACGGATGCCCGCTTCAAGCCACAGCGAATCGGCAAGAGCGGGGCAGTTCCGACTGAACCGTGAGAGATCGAGATAACCGAAGACTGGCTTGAAAAATTCGTTTCCGACAATTGATTTACAGTGA
>CAIXKE010000050.1 GCA_903919975.1 Akkermansiaceae bacterium
CGCATGGCGGTCATAGAATACGAAGGGTCGTCCTGAAGCGGCGATCTTCTGGGCCGTTGTCACCAGATAGATGATTTCGCCTTGGGGTTTGGCGTTGGCGATGCTGCCCCGATGGTTGCAATACAGCATTGGAGATCGGGGGGCGAAATAGAACGGCACGTAATCGTGGAGTGACCCGCCAGGCGGGACCGGCACCTGAATTCTCGCCCGGCGATCCTGAACCTCCTCGTTTGCGATGGAGCGATGGGCCTCCGGGGGGAGTGTATTTTTCGCCACCAAGCAGCCCGATTTGAGCATGAGTTCCAAATTTTCCACATGGGTAATGTGAAAAACCGCGGTCTTTTCCAAGTGTTCGGGCGGGATCATTGCTGCTTCAAAAAACTATTTACTCGTTCATGAGTCGCCGCGTAAAGCCGCTTCATCGCATCAATGGCTTTCTCGAAGGCTCCCGGCCAACTGGATTCATCCGCCCAGCCGCCGGCAACGGTGAGGCTGATCCGTGATGCCCGTTTATCGTCGAGCCGTTGCCAATAGAGCGGTTCGCCGAACGCCGCCTCGACCGCCTGCCGGTTGGCGAAAAGGTGGTCGTAGAGCGCCTTGTTTCCGTCGAAATTTCCGCAGTCGATGTAGAGTTCGGTGCGAGTCTCGTTCTGGGTCACAACGTAGTTCCACCATTGCCCGTGCTTGCGGGTACCCACCCAATTCGCTTCGGTCGCTGAAATTTTCCCGTGTAGATCGAGTTTCTCCACCGAGTGCAACAGGAGCTGGGTGAAAAACTTCTTCACCGTCGGACCACGGGGTGTGCCATTGCCCCCTTTGGGTGTCGGGGTTTCTTCATCATCGCCAAATTCCACCTCGCCGATCGGATCATGCACCGGCGGCTTCTCGCCATCCAGATCCAGCCGTGAGGGATTCCAGACCCACTCCGCGATCCTCAAGTAGAGTTCCTGCCGCTCCGCTTGTTCTTCGGGGCCGAAGGAATCGTATTCGTGGAAAGCGAGACCCGTGTCCACTATCAAATTCTTGAACGCCGGGTTATTCTGATAGGCCTGTGGGTGGAGACTGCGGGCCAGTAGGTTCTGACTATGGCCAAGGTAGGCGTCACGCTTCGCCTCGTAACCGGCATCGCCAAGGCTCTGGTTCAGGCCACGCTGAAGCAGCAGCAAGCCGCCGAGACGGTTGCGCGCTTCCTCGAAATCGCTGGGGTGCTTGAAGTGAGCGGCAAACTCTTCGTAATGGTTCGCCCAGATGTGCTCGATCTCGAAGGGACGGCCCCGGCCTTGGGAAATGAGGTCTTCGAAATGCGAATTCAGGCCGCACTTGGAATCCACCCAATGGGTGACCCGTGCCAGAACGTGACGGACCTGCCGGTAGTTTTGCTGGTGCAGGCGGAACCGTGGCTGCGTGGCGAACCGCTCCGGTTGTTCGTCAAGTTGGTCTTTCAGAAACTCGGAAAGCTGCACCAGATTCCTGCCGCGTAGCTCCTTTGTTAGGATAAAGACCGTGTATTTCACCGAC
>CAIXKE010000051.1 GCA_903919975.1 Akkermansiaceae bacterium
CACAGACGGCGCGGTGATCGGCAGCAAAGAGTTTGTGAACGAGGCGTTTGCAAATGCGCGGGAGCGCTTCGGGCCGAAGCGCAAGGACGGTGCGCGGGCGATGCGAGGGAGCGGTAGCGGCGCGAAGGGACAACTGTGGAGTATGCGAGACCTGCGGGTGAGGGTTTGATTTTTCGTTGAAAAATTCACGAGATGCCGCAAAAATTCAATCCACTTTTCACCCGATAAAATGGAACAATTTCCTCCAAAAAACGAGGTGCCACATCTCCAGAGATTCCGCCGTATCACACACCTATCTTGGCGATGCAAGACCGTTGCGCTCCCGTCCCGAATCGCCCTGACTATGATGGGTCAATGAAACGCGCTTCGCTCGCTTGATTGGCTTTCTCATGGGCATCGGCGGATCGGAACCGGAGCGCGGCGGAACCGGAACGAAGTGAAGATAGCCGAAGGCAAATAGCCTGACTGATTAAATTCCCAAGCATCAGGCAATCCGCTGCTCCTTGAGCTCAACTCACGCGCCGAGATTCGGGTCGTAATCCTTGGGGGCGCGGACGATTTTCTCGATGCCGTGTTTGGTGACGAGATTGCCGCCGCTGGAACGACTCTTGATACCGAACTCCGCGAAATGGAGTGGACGGATTAGATTGCGCATGCGCAGGCCGGACTTGAGGTGAACCAGCAACATCTGCGCGGAGCTTTCTTCGTTTGTTTTGTGAACGGCGAAGTATAAGACGCGGGTGCCGGGTTTGCCTTTGGTGAGATCGTATTCCTTGTCGCGGGTAACACCGCCAACGGTGAACCGCTTGGCAAGAATCGCCCCGTCGCGGCCATCCCGATAGATCATCGAGTAAATCAAATCCTCATCCTTGCGGAAAATAGCAACCCGCAACGGCCGCTGACCGACGAAGACTTTATCGGCCACTTTCATCACCCGCATTTTCCCATCCTGGGTGAAGGTGATGATGTCATCGATCGTGGAACATCTCTCGACGGGCTCGCCGTCTTTTTTCAATCCGTATCCGGCGAATCCGTTCTTCGCATCCAGATAGAGCGTTTCGGTGGCGGCAACAACCTGCATGCGGTCGACTCGATCAAACGAGGCGATCTCGGTTTTGCGCTCACGGCCGGCACCGTATTTTTTACCGAGTTCCTCGAACCACTTGATGGTGAACTTCGTTAGATTGCGGAGGTTTTTCTCAGTCTCGTCGATGAGCTTTTCAAGTCCGCGGATTTCCTCATCAGCCTTGAACGCATCGAACTTCGAGATACGTTTGATTTTGATTTCCGTCAGGCGGACGATGTCCTCTTCGGTGACCTCGCGCTTGAGGAGTTTCTTGAACGGCTTGAGGCCATCGTCGATGGCCTTGATGACAGCCTCCCAAGTTTCGCATTCCTCGATGTCCCGGTAGATCCGTTTTTCGATGAAAATCTTCTCCAGTGTGCTAAAATGCCATTTTTCGGCAAGTTCGGAAAGTTTGATGCCGAGCTCGAGTTCCAACAATTTTTTCGTCTGTTGGGTCGTGCGGCAGAGGATGTCCGAGACGCCGAGAAACTGCGGTTTGCCATCGACGATGACGCAGGCGTTTGGCGAGAGCGGCAATTCGCAATCACTGAAGACGAAAAGCGCGTCGCGTGTTTGCTCGGAATCCGCCCCGGCGGGCAGGTAAACGAGGATGTCGGCGTCAGCGGCGGTGTTGTCCTCGATCTTCGCGATCTTGATCTTGCCCTTGTCCGCAGCGGCGACGATCGAATCCATCAGCGCGCCGGTGGTGGTGCCGAAAGGAATCTCGGTGATGCGCAACATGCCTTTTTTCTCCAATGAAATGCGTGCGCGGACCCTCACCTTGCCGCCACGCAGGCCGTCCTTGTATTCGGATGCATCCATAATGCCGCCGGTCGGGAAATCGGGAAGCAGCGTGAACGGTTGGTCGCGAAGCACGGCGATGGAAGCCTCGATGAGCTCCATGAAATTGTGTGGCAACACCTTGCACGCAAGACCGACGGCAATGCCCTCAACGCCTTGGGCGAGCAACAACGGGAATTTTACCGGTAACGTGTCCGGCTCCTTGCGGCGTCCGTCGTAGCTGGGTAGCCAGTTGGTGGTTTTCGGATTAAAAACGACGTCATTGGCGAATTTCGTCAAGCGAGCTTCGATATACCGCGGTGCGGCCGCGCCATCGCCGGTGAGCGTGTTGCCCCAGTTTCCTTGGGTATCGATCAACAATTCCTTCTGGCCGAGGCCCACGATAGCGGCGCCGATCGATTGATCGCCGTGGGGATGGTAATTCATCGTATTGCCCACGATCCCCGCGACTTTGTTGTATCGGCCGTCATCCAGCTCATCCATCGCGTGCAAAATCCGGCGCTGCACCGGTTTTAGGCCATCGTAAAGGTGCGGCACCGCGCGTTCGAGAATCACGTAGCTGGCGTAATCGAGGAAATAGTCGGAATACATCGCGCCGAGCGAGGCATGTTGATCCGGGTCGTGCGTCATGATGCGCGGATGCTTACTGGGCGCGGGCGTCGGGTGCAAGTCCGACCTGTCGCTCTGATTTCAACGGTCGCCATCAAAAGCAAAACATCGAAGCAAAAAGCATGGCGGACCAGACTCTTTACTTCGATGTGAGGGGTGAAAAATTCGAGAATCGGACTTTTCCTGAAGCTTATTCCACCAAGGGAGCCTTCGCCCCAGCTCCATCTGGGACACCTGGGCCACGCGGACCGCGCTTACCATCCGGGCCGCCCGGGCCACGTTTCCCGTCCGAACCACGTTTCCCGTCCGGACCAACATGATCCAGGGTGTCATTTTCATGATTGTTGTTGGTTTTTTGGATTAATGGAAGGGTCTTCGGTCTCGTTCGCATCTTAAAACCCTGCTTCCGAAGGATGGTTGCACAGGTTTTTTGAAATGAAGCTCCCGAAAAAGTAAATCGTGATTCCACGATCGCAGGATTGCTTTTGTCATGTGAATAGTTTAAACTCCCAACCTACCTCCAGCAGCCCACTCCCCACTTATGACCGACGCCATCGCTATTCACGGACACGACATCATCGACCTCGTATCGCAACACCCGGACGGCATCCGGTTGAGCCAGTTGATGGAAATCGTCGGCGAGCGATACGGGCGGCAGGTTACCTTCCACACCTGCTCGTCAGCGGGCATGGATCTGGATGGCCTGCTCCATTTCCTGGAATCTCGGGAAAAGGTGCGAATCACCAGCGGCGTGGTGTATCCAGGCGGCTCTCCGGCTTGCTCGCATTGAGCGGATGCCCCTAAGGAGCCACGACATTCCTGTCATGTCGCAAAAGTTCAAAAAAACTGCTGACCAGAAATATTCTCAGTCAGACTCTCAATCCCTCCCTCGGTAATGTTTTTTGAGTTTCCTTTGCGTACTTGGCGTCATGGCGGTGATGAAATCCCTGATTAAGATGTGCCAGCCCTGTGGAATGAGTTGCCACGCGCGCATCGGCCGTCTTGGATTCCGTCTCACATGGCTGCCACACCGACGCCTTCCTCCCCGTCCAAAGCGCTGACCTTTGCCCGGCGCAGCGCGAGCACAGTCTTTCTTTGGGCCACGGTCTCCGGGATTTTCATCAGCCGTTGCTCCTGGGCGTTTCTCGGGCTCATCGGGGTGCTCGCCATCATCGCCACCGTCGAATATTTCCGCATGCTGCGCGCCGCCAAGGTGGACTGCTTCCCGCGTTTCGGCATGGGGATGGCTGTGGTCTACTGCGCTTCCCTGCACTGGTTTCTCCTTCATGGAAAGCCCCCGCATCCGGACCTTGATGCGTTCGCGCTGTTCATCGTGCTCGCGGGATCATTCACCTTACAACTCCGCCACCCGATTTGCAGAGTGCAACCCCTACTCGCGGTGGCGGCGAACGTGCTCGGCTTCATTTACATCGCGGTGCTCTTCAACTTTGCGGCCCGGCTGTTGTTCATCATTCCAGGTGGTAACGAGGCTTCCGGCGTCATCGGGGAATCCGGTGCCTTCCTCTTACTCTGGCTGCTGGCCGTGACCAAATTCACCGACATGGGGGCCTACATCACGGGTTCCATGATCGGCCGCCACAAGATGATTCCTCACGTCAGTCCGGCAAAAACCTGGGAGGGATTCGGCGGTGCCTTGTTGTTTTCACAACTCGCGGGCATCGGGCTGTTTCTCGCGTTTCCCTCGGAACTCGCGGCGTTCGGCAACATCGGCCACGTCATCGCCCTGGGATTCATCCTGGCGCTGCTAGCCGTTGTCGGAGATCTCGCGGAAAGCATCGTCAAGCGCGCGCTCGACGCCAAGGATTCCGGCCGCATGCTTCCAGGGATCGGCGGTTCGCTGGACCTCATCGATAGTATTTGCTTCACCGCCCCCGCCATGTTTTTCTATCTGAAATGGCTCTTGCTTCCCACCGCATGACCGCTCTCCGAAAACGCCGTGTTATTTTGTTAGGGTCTACTGGATCCATCGGCACGTCCACCCTCAAGGTCACCCGCGAGATTCCGGATCGGATCGAAATCATCGCCATCGCCGCTGCGGGAAACATCGAAAAACTCGCCGCCCAAGCCCGCGAGACCGGTGCCCGGCACGTCGGAATTTACGACACCTCGAAAGCCGCTGCCCTACGCGCCTTGCTACCGGATGGCGTGACCCTTCACACTGGCCCTGAAGGCCTGCTGGAACTCGCCACACTCGCCGATGCCGATATCGCGCTCATCGCCATCGTTGGCACCGCCGGCCTGCGCCCGGCGCTCGCCGCGATCGAAGCCGGCAAAGACCTCGCCATCGCCTCCAAGGAAATCCTCGTCATGGCAGGGGAAATCATCACCGCCGCCGCCAGCCGCCGCGGCGTCAAACTTCTGCCGGTCGATAGCGAACACAACGCGATCTTCCAGTGCCTCGATGGTCACCGCGGCGGTGAAGCGGAAGTTTCACGGCTCATCCTAACAGCTTCGGGCGGCCCATTCCGCCAACTGCCCGCCGATCAACTCTCCGATGTCACGCCCGAGCAAGCGCTGCACCACCCGACATGGAACATGGGGCCGAAAATCACCATCGATTCCGCCACGCTTTTCAACAAGGGTTTGGAAATGATCGAAGCCCGTTGGTTGTTCGGGATCGGCATGGAGCGCATTGATGTGGTCGTCCACCCGCAAAGCATTGTCCACTCGATGGTCGAGTTCACGGATGGCTCGGTGCTCGCCCAGTTGAGCCGCACCGATATGTGTTTTCCGATCCAATACGCGCTCACTTGGCCTGAGCGCGCGCGTGGAGGATTGCAGCCGCTGGATTTCCCCGCTCTCGCCAAACTCGAATTCGAAGCCCCGCGCGAAGATGATTTTCCGGCGCTCAATCTCGCCCGCCGTGCCGGCCTAACGGGTGGCACATTGCCAGCCGTGCTCAACGCCGCCAACGAAATTGCCGTGGAGGCTTTCCGCAACAATCAAATCTCCTTCCCCGGAATCTGGGGCTGTGTTTCCGCCGTCATGGACGCGCATCTCGTCCAAGCCTCGGACACCCTCGAGGCCGTTGTCGCCGCCGATCAATGGGCGCGTGAGGCCGCCACCGCATTCTGTATGGAAAATTCCGATTTTCGTCGCCATCTTCGTCCATGAAACAAAACTTTCGCCCATGAACCGCCTGAGCCACTGGATCACCGCGATCTCCCTGCTGCTTGCCCTAGAGTCCTCCGCCACCCCGGCGACCGCCCTGCGGATTCAAAAATCCTGGGACCTTGCTATCGAAACTTGGTCCGCTGAAGCCAAAAACGCCACCACTCCCGAAGCCCGCGCCAAGGTCATCGCCAAGCGCCCGAACGCCACCACATTCGCCCGCCAAATGTGGGAAACCATCGGCCCCTCTCTCAAACAAGACTGGACGCTCGAACCCGCCGCCTGGTTCCTCGTCGCCGCACGCGGCCAAATCACCGAAGACGCCAAAGGCTCCAGAACTCCCACCTTCTCCGTCGAGACCGAAGCCATTCGCAAATCAATCGAATCCTATCACCTCAAGAGTCCGAAGTTGATCCCCATGTGCATGGCTCTCGCCAGCCTCGGAGATCCCCGCTCGCTCTCGATTCTTGAAAAAATCGAAAGCGGACATCCTGACAAAAAAACTCAGGGGGTTGCCGCGCTCGGAGCCGCCTTGATTCTGAAAACCCTCGGCGACAACGCGGATCTCGCCCGCAAACGCCTCACTTATCTCCGCAAAGCCATCATCGAAAGCTCCGACGTCCAACTCAGCAACACCACCGTCGCCAAACTCGCCGAAAACGAGCTCTACGTGATCAGCTTTCTCGATAAAGGCCGCATCGCCCCCGACCTCAGCGGCGTCGATTCCGCTGGCCGCCCACTCAAACTCTCCGACCAACAAGGCAAAGTCGTCATCCTGCTCTTTTGGGGCAACACCATTCCGGAAGCCGAACGCGTGGTGCAAATCACCGCCGACATGACCAAAAAATTCCAAGGCAAAGCGATCGTCATCCTCGGTGTGAACCACGATCCTTTGGATCAACTGCGCGCTCTGGAATCCGAAGGAACTGTGACTTGGAAGAATTTCTCAGATCCTGAAAACAAGCTCGCAGCCGAATTCCGCGTGAGTTCCTTGCCAACGGTGTTTGTCCTCGATGGCCAACGGAAAATCCATTACGTCGGCACCCAAGGCACCTTCGCCGAACTCACCGCCGAGGCCCTACTATCCGAAGTCAAGCCGTGACAACAGCCTTCGCCACGGATTTAAACGCAGGTTTCGTGAAAATCCGACCTAACAATCCATCTTGATGAAAATCTTTTTTTTGATTCTCACGTGGTCCGTCGGCATCACTTGCGTTCTGCGCGGCGCCGAGCGTCCGAACATTCTCTGGATCACCTCGGAGGACAACGGCTGGAACTGGCTTGGCTGCTATGGCAATGCCGAGGCGCGGACTCCGTGCTTAGACGCCTTTGCGAAGCAGGGACTTCTTTTCACGCACGCCTACTCGAACGCCGCTGTCTGCGCCGTTGCTCGCTCGACCATCCTCAACGGTGCCTATTCCGTGACGCAGGGCACCCAACACATGCGCAGCCGCCACCCGATTCCGCCCGCCTTCAAGTCATACGTCGCCTATCTCCGTGAGGCGGGATATTACTGCACGAACAACTCGAAAACCGACTACAACTTCAAGGGAAACGACAACGCGATCTGGAACGAATGCTCTTCCAAGGCGAGCTATGCTAACCGCCCGGCGGACCAACCGTTTTTCGCTGTATTCAACCTCTTGGTCTCCCACGAAAGCTCGCTCTTCCCGGGAAAAATTGCCGCAAACCGTAAGCACGGCATCATCCCGCAAGTCCCGCAGCGGAATCCGGCGAAGGTTGATCTGCCGCCGTATCTGCCGGATCTTCCCGAGATCCGCTCGGACATCGCGATCTATCATGATACGATCACCGCACTCGATCAAGAGGTCGGCGGAGTTCTCGATCAACTCAAGACAGCGGGCCTCGCCGATGACACGATCGTCTTTTATTACTCCGATCATGGCGGCATCCTCCCACGTGGCAAACGCTACTTGGAAGACACCGGAGTCCGCGTCCCGATGCTGATCCACGTGCCTGAAAAATGGCGTTCGCTCTCGCCCTTCAAGCCGGGCGAAGCCGTGGCGGAATCCGTCGCCTTCGTCGATCTTGCGCCGACGCTGCTCTCACTCGTCGGGCTTGAGAAACCCGCGCAAATGCAAGGCCGCGCCTTCCTCGGCCCGAAACGCGTGGCGCCCGCCAAGGACGATGTCGTGTTTCTTTATGCCGATCGTTTCGACGAAATTTATGGCATGCGCCGCGGCATCACCGACGGGCGGTGGAAATACCTCCGTTGCTTTACCCCGCATTTACCGGCCGCTCCCTACAGTTACTATCAATTCGAACAAGCCGGCTGGACGGCATGGTGGAAGGCATGGAAAGATGGCAAACTCAAACCGCCCTTCGATCAACTCTGGGAAAACCCGCAGCCATTCGAGCGCTTGTTTGATACGCTGAACGATCCATGGGAAATCCGCGATCTCGCCGCCGATCCGGCGCATGCCGATCGCCTCGCTGCGATGCGCGGGCGACTGAAAGCGAAGATGATCGAGGTCGTGGACACCGGCCTGATTCCCGAGCCGATGTTTGAAGAGTTATCATCAGGCCAGCCGATCGCGACTTATCTCGCGGGCCGCAAGGCCGATCTTCCGGCGCTTGTGAATCTCGCCTTCGCCGCCTCCGCCGCGCAAGAGCAAAACCTTACGATCTTCCGGCAGGAGCTGGCGTCCAAAGACCCACTCGCCCGCTATTGGGCCGCCACCGGATGTCTCATTCTCGGGAAAGCCGCAGCACCTGCGAAAGACATCCTAGCCAGTCTGTTAGGCGACAAGCATTCCGCCATCCGTGTGGCAGCCGGGCAGGCGCTTTTCAATCTCGGAGAACAGCGACAGGGAAAGGCCGCCGTCTTAGCGGAGCTTGAGAATTTCACCGAGGAGACCGCCCAACAAAATGCCATCAACGTCATCGATCTCATGGGCGCGACCGATGAGATCTCCGATCTCTGGGTGAAACGGATACTAAGCAATCAGAAAGAGGGCGAATACCTCAAACGCCACGCCAAGCGACTCAAGGAGCGGCGGAACGTGTCCGCCGATGCCCATGACAAGCCAATGAGGTGAGCAAAGCGCTTTCCATGGTCACTTCATGGTCAGGGCGAACACGTTTCGCCCCTCCTTGTGCCAAAGCGACAAGTCGCTAGGTGTGGCAATGATCTCGAACGCGTATCCTTAAGCCCTTGGGCTAAAGCCCGCGCTCCGTTAGGTGTGAACCCGCTTCCTCGTAATGTTATTTCCCCCAACGCTCCAGCAGTGTCTTCGCCATGGCGCTGGGTGTTTCCGAAACCGCGATGCCGCACTCGGCGAGAATCTTTTTCTTGGCCTGCGCAGTGTCTTCCTCACCGCCGACAATGGCTCCGGCATGGCCCATGCGGCGACCTGGAGGCGCGGTGGCTCCGGCGATGAATCCGGCGATGGGCTTTTTACAATACTCCTTCGCCCAGCGCGCGGCTTCGACCTCGGCATTGCCGCCGATCTCGCCAATCAGAATGATCGCTTCGGTTTCCGGATCCTCGTTGAACATTTGAAGCACGTCGAGGTGTGAGGTGCCGTTGATCGGGTCTCCGCCGATACCGACGCAGGTGCTCTGGCCATAACCGAGCTGAGTGAGTTGCCAAACCGCCTCATACGTTAGAGTCCCGGAACGGGAAACGACACCAACGTTGCCACGCTTGTGGATGTATCCCGGAGCGATGCCGATGCGGCAGCCTCCATGGCTTTTCTCTCCATAGCCGGGAGTAACCAGGCCGGGGCAATTCGGACCGACGAGGCGGGATTTTGAACCGGTAAGCATGGCTTTGACGCGCATCATGTCCATGACGGGGATGCCCTCGGTGATGCAGACGATGAGTTCCACCCCGGCATCCGCAGCTTCGAGAATCGCATCCGCAGCAAAGGCGGGTGGCACAAAAATGGCGGATGCGGTGGCACCGGTTTCCTTCACCGCCTCCGAGACGGTGTCAAAAATGGGCACGGTGTTTTCAAACATCTGACCGCCTTTGGCGGGAGTGACGCCGCCGACGATCTTGGTGCCGTATTCGAGCGAGAGCTTGGCGTGGCGCGCGCCGAAGCTGCCGGTGATGCCCTGAACCAGGACCTTGGTGTTTTCGTCGATGAGGATGGACATTTTAAGAAGTGGTTAGTGATCAGTAATCAGTGATCAGGTAAATTTTATTGAACAGCGGCGACGATTTTTTTCGCACCGTCGTCCATGCCGTCGGCGGAGACGATGTTGAGACCGGAGGCGGCGAGAGTGGCCTTGCCGGCATCGACGTTATTGCCTTCGAGGCGGACGACGAGCGGCAACGAAAGCCCGGTCTCACGAGCGGCGGCAACGACGCCTTCAGCGACGATGTTGCAATCCATGATGCCACCAAAGATGTTGATAAAGATGCCCTTCACGTTCGGATCGCCGAGGATGATCTTGAACGCTGCGGAGACTTGCTCCTTGGAAGCTCCGCCCCCGACATCGAGGAAATTCGCAGGATCTCCACCGTGATGTTTGATGATGTCCATGGTCGCCATGGCGAGGCCGGCGCCATTCACGAGGCAGGCGATATTGCCATCGAGTCCGATGTAGTTGAGTTCGTATTCCGCAGCGGCGACTTCGCGCGGGTCTTCCTCTTCCTTGTCGCGCATGGCGGAAATTTCCGGATGGCGGTAAAGAGCGTTGTCGTCGAAGTTGAACTTCGCGTCCAAAGCATAAACGTGGTCATCGGTGGTGATGACGACCGGGTTGATTTCCACCATCGAGCAATCACACTCGATGAAGAGCTTGTAGAGCGAGTGGAGCAAGCGGCCGAACTGGCGGGCGGTGGTGGTGAGGCCGAGATTGGCGCAGAGTTTGCGGACTTGATAGGCTTGCAGCCCGGCCAGCGGATTGACGAATTCGCGGAGGATCTTTTCAGGAGTCTTGTCCGCCACTTCCTCGATATCCATGCCGCCTTCGGTGGAGACGATGATGACCGGCTGGCAGGACTGGCGGTCCATCAGGATGGCCAGATAGAGTTCTTTCCGAATGGTGACGGATTCGGCGATCATCACTTTACGGACGAGGCGGCCCGCCTCACCGGTTTGCTTGGTGACCAGTGTTTCACCGAGCATTTTGGCAGCCACGTCGCGCGCGGCATCGGCGGATTCGACGAGGTGCACACCGCCCTTGAAGCCATTCTTGAAGACTCCCTTACCGCGACCGCCGGCATGAACTTGGGCCTTAACGACCAAGTTTTTCACCGCCAGCCACTTGGCTGCGTCATGAGCTTCCTTGGGAGTGGATGCGACTTTCCCCTTGGGACTGGGCACGCCGAAGCGATCGAAGAGTTCCTTGGCTTGGTATTCGTGGATGTTCATAGTGGGCTGAATCGATAGCTGGGTGCGGGAAAGCGGGGAGCACCGTATTTCCGCATCGCCGCCCCGGTCAAGGCATCCCTTAGCGAAAAAATCACCCCTACTTGTTGAGCGTCCGGCGCGTTTCCTCAAGCAAGCGGGTGATTCGGCCGTTGAAAGCATCCGCCGCCGCAAGCTCATTGAGGCCCAGATGCATGCGGTAGCGCCAGTAATACGGCATGATGGCCGGGACATTGATGCGCTCGGCATCGGCATCCGGATTGCGGAGGTCCTCATCCATCGCCAGCAAATCCTAAGCGGGAAAACCACCCACATCGCTGGGGATTCGATATTTCCCAAATTCTCACTTGCAAAAATAACAAATTTACAACTCTCTAAATACGTCCGCTCTGGCAAATGGGGTCTGAATAACCTCGCGACAGGC
>CAIXKE010000052.1 GCA_903919975.1 Akkermansiaceae bacterium
CCCTCTACTCACCGAAAAAGACACCTGCGCCTACCTCAGGGTCAGCAAACGCAACCTCTATTGCTGGCGCATGGCCGGCCTGGTTCCCTATTTCAAGATCGGCCGGGCGGTGAGATTCAGGAAAGCCGAGCTGGACGCCGCGCTGGAACGGATGCGGATGGGGTGAGGGTTGCAACCATCTTCGCGGCGCGCCTAACGCAACCGCTCCCAAAACCTGCAGCCTCATCGTGGCGCATGTGCGGGCAGATTCCGTATTTTCGAGCTCAGCAAAGCAGTGTTCCGGGTGGTGGGTTTGATGCAGCATTTGGAACCGATAGGGGTGCATGAATTGCTATGATGGTCACAATAGCATTCTCTAAATCAGAGGAACTACTCCAATCACCTTGTCGTAGATCTCCGCTGGCTTGAATGCAACATCCCAAGTCCACATTCCAAATCCGCCATGAGCATTAACCGCCCGCACCCACTCGTCCAGTGCGTCGCGTTTGGCTTTTTGCATCGGGCCGTCCTGGCCCTTGATCTCGAGAATAAGCGTAACCCCGTTCTTCAGCCGAATTAGAAAATCAGGCGTGAAGCGACGCTTTGATCCATTCCACAAATACATTACGTGGAAACCCAAATGATCATTTTTAGCATATGCATCAACCACATCAGTCATCGATTCCAGTATGTTTGCTGTGTGAATTTCCCACGAGGAGTCCCCGACGACATGGCTGATGTGGGAGCGTTTGGTGTAACAATTCCCTTTGGTCGAATACCAGGTCCGCATGTTCGCGGTTGAACCTACCGGGAACGCCGAGTCGAACACCGGTTCCAGCACTTCAAGATTAACCTGTTTCAATTCGCGGTAAATGTGCTGGACCATCTTGTCCATGTTCAGAGCCAACAAAACCCGTCGCCTCAAGTCATCCTGATGAAAGAGCGATGGAATGTAGATTTTGTTTGACCTCCAGAATTTCTCTACCAGCTTCACCAGTTGAAACAGAAGGTACTCGCGAGTGCCCTTAAAATGATCAGAACCCACCTGTTCAAACGCCCTTCGTGCAGCTTGAAAAAGCAGCCGTTGCAATCGGAAAAGCTCCTCAAACTTTAACAAGTCGATCTCCGTAAGTTGCCCGAAATGCGTTTGTCCTCCAAGTGCCGCCGCCATCTCCGCGCTGAGTGCCGTATCGGACGGATCAAGCTCAAGAGATGGCAGGGAATCCCAATCCAGAATCAATTCGGATCGCAGGACAGAATCGATTCTCTCAACATTTGGCCACTGGATTTCAAACACCCTTCGGTCTGTTATAACCTCAATCTGTGTTGACTGCTTGGGCGGTGGCGGAGGAACACCACCATCATCGGAATCCACGAAAACCGACAACGGCACACCGAAAACATTCACATACTCTGGCACAAAAAGTCCGTTCGCATCCGTATCATATGACACACGTCGTAGGCCACGCCCTATCACCTGTTCGCATAGCAACTGAGATGTGAAAGCACGTAATCCCATGATGTGAGTAACGTTCTTTGCATCCCAGCCTTCAGACAGCATCGCCACGGAAATAACGTTCTGTAGCGCCTGGCCGGCACGCCCGCGCTTGCCAACGTTGTCAACGACTTCGCGTAAAAGATCCTCCTTCTTCATGGCGAGTAACTGTTCAGTCAGGCCGACAGATAGCCCCGCAGCTTTCACAATGTTGTGAAGACGTGCCTCGTAATTCTTGTCTGTCGTCGCTGTTTCGCCACGCTCGGCTCTCTCCAGAATTCGCGAGTCTACCCGAAGTGTCTTATTCCGAGATCGCAGTTCGGGAATCAAGCATGAGCCATGGTCAAAGAAGTGCTCAATTCGTGCCGCTGTTTCTATCCGATTGCAGACCGTCAACATGACCGGAGGTGAAACGTGTCCTTCCTCAGCCCACTCCTTCGCAGCGGCGCTCCAATCTGCTCCTAGCAGGGCGTAGGCCTTCTGCACCAGGTCTGGCAGTGGTTCATGAGGCTCTGCTTTGCGGTTAAGATCTTCCTTCACTTCGGCCTCGATGTAGAGATGATAAAGCTTTGGTTTGAAATCCTTCGCACTCGGCACCGCGCCATCCCGAACCACTACTCGCGGCGTTTTGACAAGCCCAGCCTCGATCGCATCATTTAGGCCAAAGTCTGACAAAATCCACTCAAACAACGCCTGTTCGGTTGTTTTCTTGCCGGTTGGAGCAAACGGCGTGGCGGATAGATCGAAACACCGCAGAATCCCTCGTGTCTTGTGCAGGCGATCCAAACCATCGATCCAGCGTGTGGCTTCTTCCAGATCGATACCGTCCTCCTCCGCCTGTGCCCGGCTGATTTTGATGTCCGCAGGCACCCGGTAGGCATGGTGAGCTTCATCGTTAATGACCACGATCCGCTTGCAGGATGACAGAGCGCCCAATACACGACGGGTAAAAGCTTCATCAGACTCGGGACCCTTTTTTACGACCGAGCGCCTGGTCTCATCCAGCGGCATCAATTTATGCCAGTTCTCAATCACAATCACCGCCTGATTTAACCGCTCACGCAGGCTAGGATTCGGACAAAGTGAAAAAAGATCGTAGTAATTGTTGGGATGGCCTGGTTGGAGGATTTGCAGTCGTTCCCTCACAGTAATTCCGGGTGCGACAAAAAAAATACCAACCGAGAACTCCTTGCGTTTCGGATAAGCCAAAGCGTTGAGCACTTGCCATGTAACAATCATCGCCATCACCAACGTCTTGCCAGTGCCCGTTGCCATCTTGTTGCAGAGTCGTTCCCACGCCCCACCATCGCCGGGAAGATCAATCCCTTGCTTGAAATCCACGGGGGCTTCGACCCACCAAATCAGCGTTTCGACGGCCTCAAGTTGGCAAAAATAAAACGGGAACTGTCTCGCCTCTCCGTCATGCCAGTGTTCCAACAAAGAGCGCGTCACTGATGTGATGCCCGGTGAACCCGCGGCCTTCCATACGCCCAACCGCTCACGTATCTCGTTCACCCGACTCAAAGCAACCGCTCGGCGGGTCCCACTGCGCGGATCGTAAATTTCATACCCGGCAGGCCGTCGTTCATCCAGCAAAGGTAAATGCCCATCAGCCTTCGCCGCACCCCAGTGGCGCGCTGGACAATCATAGGGAGAATTAATAATGAGAGACTTCACATGAATGCGTTAATTGTTAACGATTTTGGTGAATGCTTGTCTGGATGTGAAAACATCAAAATCCGCATACCCTTGCCTTCTTGCACATTTCCTTAACTGCGGTCGCAAATCGTTGATGTGTTTGGTATTGTTCGATATCAGCGGAGCGTTCAAACGAATGGCCACGTAGACAATAACCTGATCGGAACGCTCTGCTCCCCTCGTACGCATTTTGGGTTCAATACACTTGCCTAGAGCATCACTCAGATTCACATCAATTTCCTCCGTCGGTGCGTAAAGAACCGCCCACCTGAGTATTAACGCCGAGGAGTCAGCTTCATCTGCCTCCAGAATTCGTTGTTCCAGACGATTTCGATACTCCCCTTGAATGCGTCCCTTCGAATCACGACCGAGGCATACACCAATTTCTATCAATTTATTGAGAAGATCATGAATATGCCCGTCTCCATTCCAGTCTGGATTGAGGAGATGCTCAAGGACCGACGTGTCGATCGTGCATGTGCTCATCCTTCCTCCTTCCGTCCCAGCTTCAGCCCCTCCAAAATATCCGCACCAAAAAATTCCATCGGAAGACCTTGCCGCATTGCCCCGTTAGCTTGAATATCCAGATTTCGCACAAACACATTGGCAATTCCTTCCTCTCTCTGATCCAAAGCCTTGTCAGTGGTAAAATAGGCAACCGCCACATCCGAAGGATCGAGCTTGCGTTCCGAGACGAGACGTCGGAGGCGCAGAAGAATATTCGCGCTATGTGTTTCGATGATGCTTGGAATGTGAAATTCATTCCAGAGATCGGCAAAATATGAACCCACATCAAGCTGGGCGGTGGGATGCAATTGGGCTTCCGGTTGCTCCACAATGAGCGTTTCCCCCTCATTCATCAATGCGCCCTGGATCATCACAGGAAGGATCTGGCCGACACCAAATCCGAAATCCGACAGATAGGTCCGGGCGCCGGTCACGGCATTGGTGCCAAGAACTTCCGTGAGCATCCGGCGTCCCGAGCGACGGAAGGTAAAGCTTTCAACATCCGTGATGGCACGCACATGCTTCTCCAGAAATTGCGCCCTGAGGCCATCCCGCCGGGTGTCTAGCAAATCCACCAAATGGGGCAGCGCGTATTCGCCTCGATGTCCAACCATGCCGGGAGGAGGACTGCCGGTTTGGATGGTATTCTCCGATTCTTCCCTTACCGGAGATAAATGCCTGATGCGTAGGAATTGCGTGCGAAGCGGTTGCAGGAATTGCTCTGCGGCAAATTGCTTGAGCAAGATGGGGATGCTGCTGCCTCGCTGACTGAAGTCTAAAAATCCGACCCGTTTCAGTTGCTTCTCGGCCAGCGAGAAAATATTGCGCCCCGCTTGTTCCGCCTTTACGGAGTGTTCACCCGTTACTGTTGTTCTGCCATAGCCAACGGTTCCCGATATAGTGAAGTCTGTTGGACAGTCAATGCTTTGTGACCCTTTCTCCCGTGGTAAATCGAGTTGTATCCTAATCGTGTCGGGTAACGTCTGCACGACTTGACCGCGCTCCAGCAGTGGCCAAAGGTCTTGTATCTCCCTCGGCGGGAGTTCATCGGTCGTCAGTTTGACTTCATAACGAAGCTGTTTTCGCTCCGCGTTCGTATTCTGCAAGTCATGCCAACGACCCAATCTAACATGGACTCCTTCAGTGACGAAGAAGGGGTCCTTATCAGGATCACGACTGCCTTCCAGCGTTTGCTGTAGCATCAGAAGGAACTTGAGGAGGCTCGATTTACCGGCGCTGTTCCGCCCGATGAGGACAGTGATAGGCGCAAAGCGAATATGAACCTCGTTACTGAAGGCCCGGAAATTTTCGACCTTAACTGAAGTTATCATGTAGCGGCTTCCTCCACGTTAATGACCCTGAGCGATTCGATGCCACGGTCGTCAACCACTTTGACGGCGATCCGGCGATTATCACCAAGCGAAAACGGCAAGGAGACCGTTCCGCTGAAGGCCTCCAGTTTCTCTTCATCGAGTTGAGCTTTGATGTCTTTAGCCAGCTTTTGCCACCCGTCCTTAGATCCTGCCATCGGGAAAAAGACCTGATGGGGAAAAATCGACCTTCCGTCGTAATCGGAATCGAGCATCCAAACGGCTATGTTGCGGGAACCCCCGCTTTGAAGTTCGCCCGTCCGAGTGTCGAAGTAGTCGAAGCCATTCACTTCCACCTCCCATTTGCCCTTGTCCGCACCAGAACGTATAGGACGAAGCACAACGTCCGGTTGGCCCATCAGCCAGAAGCTATCGCTACTGGAGCGGCCTTTCTTCAAGTCCTCCGTCAGCAAATCCGGGTTCATTTGGGCTTTCAAGAGAGTGACTCCTGGCCACTTCATCTCGTCAACGTCCTTGGCTGCTTCAGGATCAAAAGCGAAGGCGCAGAAGACGACAAACTTGGGCTTGGGCACCAGTTTCTGCGCTTCCTCGATCGCCAGTGCCACCTGTCGCTGCTCCAGTGATGCATGTTCCGGTCCGAATGATACAGCAACCGCTTGGCCGTCGTCAGTGCTGCCGGAGGCGTGGAGGTAGCGGGTTCCTGGCAGGGTTTCCAACTCGGTGAAGGATATTCTTTGGCCACCCTTGCCGCGAATGCCGGTCTTGAGCAATTCGTCCTTCCATTGTGACTGCCGGGAAGTCTCACCGCTACGGGCGATGCTGGCGGAGAAGGATGTCGCCGTGCCGGTCTCGCCCGCTGCCACACCGGCTGCGGACTCTAACGAGAGCACGGTGGGAAATGGCGTGGCTTCCACCGTAAATGGCCCAGTGACTCGGAGTTTCGTTCTCTCGCACAACGGCTTGTCGTAGAGGGTTTTGGGATCTGCTTGTGCCGCAATGCTCACGTTTATCGCCGCCTGCATCGCTTGGCGCGCTTCATGGAAGGCGGCAAACGCATCCGTTGCCTTTTCCGGCCAATCATTCGGGAATTCTAACGGAACATCCCACTCGTCCAACTTCTTTTTTTCGCAATGTTTCTTAAGTTTGTCGAGCGCGTGTGAGATCGCCGGGTGCATGCGGTTATAGATCCCATCGATTTCCGAATTGTTCGCAATTGCGCCTGACGTGATGTGATTCACCACCTTGTAATTGAAACCGGAACGGACTCCCTCGTTCGGGTACCGCAATGCATAGTAATCGAAGCTCGCGGTCATTAAGCGCTGTTTGGCCAGCGTCACTGCGACTCTTGATGTGTCGCAGGTAATCCAGCGCCGTCCCCATTTCTCAGCCACATAGGCGGTCGTACCTGAACCGCAGGTAATGTCCAAAACCAAATCGCCTGGATCAGTGGTCATCAAAATGCAACGCTCGGCGATTCGCTCATTGGTTTGCACCACATAAATCGGGTTGGAAGCACCACCGAATCCATCCCACCAGTTAGAAATTGTCTTGTATGGAAAATCCTCCAAATACCGTTTGAAGTCCAGCGCGGATTTGGAACGAATCAGACGCCCCGCGAGGTAATTCCGCTCCATGCCTGATAGTTCATTGCTTTGTGGCTTGGATGTATGGCTCCAGCAACGGCCCTTGGGAGGTTTGATCGGATGTCCGTCAAAGACCACCGGATCCATCTGCTGAGCCCGTTCACCCCCGTTAGTGATGGGCCATGGTCGAAACAGGCGACCACCCGGGAACTCATCGAAGACCCTTTTTGGAAAGGCTCTGAAATCCAACTTCTCCCCATCCGTGGTGACGTGCTGCTTCAGATTGAAGACGCTGCCGTCAGGCATTTCGATTCTCGAGAACTCATCAATCGTTTCAGCGTCGAGCTCACGGGCTTCATACAGCGGTTGGAACTTCAGCTTGCCGGATTCACGTGGCAGACGTCCATACCAGACCACATAATCGTTCACAGGATCCATCAGGGTGCTCTTCTGCGATCCCTTCTTTTTGACGAGGATGTCACAAATATGATTCTTCACACCGAATATTTCATCCAGCAGATTTCGAACCAGATGGACGTTCTCGTCTGAGATTTGGACAAAGATGGAACCGGATTCTGACAGAAGTTCACGGGCGAGAAAAAGCCGGTCACGCAGATAGGTGAGGTAGGAATGGATATCGAGTTCCCATGTATCCCGGAACGCCTTGATCATTTCCGGTTCCTGCGTCAGGTCACTATCGACGCGGTCCTTGACATCGCGCTGGTTTGTAAACGGCTGGAAGTTAGAGCCATACTCGATGCCATACGGTGGATCGATATAGATCATCTGCACCTGACCGGCCATCGACTCTTTTCGCAGCAGGGAATTCATGACCAGCAGGGAATCTCCTGCAATCAAGCGGTTCGACCAACCGCGCTCATGGCCATAGAAATCAACCGCGTCACGCAACGGTTCGGGATGGAACGCATGTTCGAAGAGTTCCCCTTGCAATGGCGTGGCAGCAGTCTCTTTGGTGCGGATCTGCTTGAGTATCCGAGGTGGGTCGATCTTCTCGTGAACATGAAGGGAGACGGTATCAACCTCGAAGTTGGTTTTCTCAGCTTTGCCAGTCCAGATGAGAAAGGGCGGCTGAACGCGGGACAACTCCTCCGTTGCTGTCGCCATTGCCTTCCGCACTGCCTGCAATTCCGTAACGGCTTCCGGGGAGTGATCACCCGCCAACACTCCGATGCGGGCAGCGCAGCCATTCAATATCACGAGTAGTTTCCCGACCTTGGCGCGGACGCTTTGGGGATCAAATCGCAACTCAGGTGCCAAGTGCTGGTCGTAGGACCAGACGGTCTTCTTCTCCGCAGGATCGGTGTCAGGGGTAACCAAGCCGACTTCCGGGTTGTTTTTCCGCTTCGCTTTATACTCGTAAGCGGCCACTTCACGGACCACGGGGGCGGAGTCGGGGAATTTTCGCTTGGCTGGCATGAGATCGTCTGGGCAAAGGCTAGCGGATCGTCGCGGGTGCGAAAAGCACGAAATTGGTCAATACCAGAAGATTTTGAAGTGTTTTCCCAGATCGCCGGGCGGACATGTCTCACTCCATCGTTGAATTCGCCCTGAACATCGGATGCCAGTCCTCGAAAACGTCGGGTTTCTCGTCGGCCTCGATTACATTTCGGAATTCTATCAAATCCTTGTGAATTCGCACCTTGAAATTCGACTTCCAGTTATCCCCCTCCATATCGAACGACTCACCGGGGATTCCAATCAGCTCGTTCAGCGTTTCCCTGAACCGATAGAACTGCCGACGCACGGCCTCATTTCTTGGGGTCCCGGTCGGCGGATTGCACCACTTGGACTTGGAGGCGATGTGCATCAGAATCTCGTAGTCCTTGGCGTGCGTTCTGGAGTTTGATTTCCTGAACCGGTGTTCCTTCCGCTGGCCGTCGCACGAGACGATGATCCGGCCTCCCGCGGCGACCTCGATGGTGAGCATGTCCCAGCGCCAGCCGGGCTGAATGCGGAAAAGCGGCTTTTTTCGTTTCTTCGATCCCTTTACAGCCGGCGGTGTGGCGAGCGCGGGGACGGAGGCAATGGCGGCGATTTCCGCGAGCGATTCCGCCACGGCAACCAGCGTCAGGCGGCTGGCAGAGGCAAGTGTCTGGATGGGCGGGGTTACCCACGATGCCGATGGCAGCAGGATGGTGGCGTCATGTCGTGCCGAAATGTCGCGCAGCATCCGCCCGTGATCCCCGAAATGGCCGGCGGGCAGGCAAAGGATCACCGGCCGGACCGGGTCGCTGCCATTCTGTGCCGTGCCGATCTGGCGGGTGAGCCCCTGGCTTTCGTACCGGTTGGCAGTGAAGCCGAGGGTTTTCCCGAGAGCATCGGCGACGGTTTGCCAATCCAGGGTCAGCGGCGCGACATCAGCGGCGCTCAGCGGCAGTGGTGGGCCATCCGGCGCATCATCGGCCACGATTCCAAGAAATCTATCTTCCCCGTCCGTCACCACATCCAGCCGCCGTGCGGGGCGCTCCGGATCCAACACGGTTTCGGCGTGTCCTGGGACCGGTTTCAGAAACGCACGGCAGATTTCCCAGTCGTCGCCGAGGTGGCGCCGCCAGTCGCAGGCCGCAGCCCCCTCCGCCCCGAGCTGCTCAAGCGCTCGCCACAAGCTGGACGTCATCATTGGCGAAGTGGTGTTCGACGAGCCAGGCGTCGATGGCTGGGTCGGAGGTGTTGCCATAAATGGTGTCGCGTTCGGGACAGATGCGCACCAGCACGCGGGCGCGACGGTTGGCGAGTTTGAAGGAAACTGTGGCCTCCAGCAGACCAGCGCTGGCGAGGAGGCCGGCATTCGTATATTCGAGCGCCTCGAAAACAGGTGGTCGGTTGAAGGTCAGTTGCTGCCCGCCGGGAATCTCCAGCTTGAGCGATTTCAACTCGGCAAACTGCACGGTGGAGTAGATGTCGCACTTGAGGGCGGAAGGGCCGTCGCGCAGCGGTTCTAACGAATAGCGTTTCGAGTGGGCAAGCGCATGGGGCGAACCGTGGAAGACCGCCCCCAGCGCCTCACGGTAGAGCCCCTGGAGTTTCGCGCCGCGTCCCGAGACCTGCCACTCCCCGGTCATGCGGGTGAAGTTGGCCACGTCCAACTGCTCCGGCCGGAAAATATGAGAGTCGCGCTTGCCCTCCCCATCGAACACGCCAACACGCTTGAGGGTGTCACCGTGGCGGATCACAAACGCGTCGCCGTCGGATTCCTGGAGGTGATGGATGATGCAGGTTGCCGAACGGGCGTTTTCCTTGAACCAGGGTGCCAGGATCGACTTGAGCCGTTCGATGGAATCCGGCGTATTTGCCAGCACCGGCATCCCTGGCTTGAGGCGAAACGACACCAGCGAGCGGTCGGCATTCAGGGACTGGCGGTTGAACTCGTGCAGCGCGATGTCCGGGGCGTGGAGCAGGATTTTCACGGCAAGATCAGCGGGGCCGTCATCGGGCTCCCGCAGGCGTTGGACGATCTGATGGTATTCCGTCTCGAAATTCAGGCTGCTCTGACTGTCAGAGATCAGGTCGAGAAGTTCGAGATGCTCCACCAGTTCGGGAGGCGTCCGCTCGGTGGACAATGCCAGCACGGCGGCGAGGGCGGAGAAGTCGAAATTGGGCGCGGAAAGCTGTTCGATTGAAACCTCACGCGTCCGGAAATAGCCGGTGTGTGGGGTGAGTAGAGCAATGAGGGTGGCCGGTTTCATGTCCTTCAGGACACCGGCTTTCAGGAGTCTGGGGCGGCGGATCGTTGGCATGTCTCAAATCGGGTTGGATTTGGGTGTGTCCCAAGATGAAGCGTAAATTTTCTCGGAACGGGGCTATATTTTGATTTTCACCCCAACTTGCCAAGCGAAAATTTCAAAATATTTGCAGAAATCTCACCGGTTTATTTAATTTTTCTTAAATATATTCCGTGACCCCGTTTCGAGATGCCGCAGGACGGTTTCTCAGGTGCGGGCGGCATTCCGGGATCCGGGACATGCCCCGCGCCGATTTGGGACATGTCCCAACCCGTCCCATACGATTTCTGAAAATATTTTTCATTGCGGGACAGGGGTTTGGCGACTTTCGAGAACCTAACATGGGACATGTCCCCCGGTGTTGGTGACGGCGGACAATTGACACCCGCCGGAATACCGAGATGAACACCACCAACAACCGAAACGGTGCCCTGGCAATCAGCCGGGGCAGAATCACCCGGCCACAGAAGGCCGTCATTTACGGGCCGGAAGGCGTCGGCAAAACGACGCTTGCCAGTCTAACACCATCCCCCGTCTTTCTCGACACTGAAGGCGG
>CAIXKE010000053.1 GCA_903919975.1 Akkermansiaceae bacterium
ATGTTGGCGATGCCATGGTCGGCATGAAGCTGGAGAAACTCCTGGCCGGTGCTCGCACTGCTCAGACAGCGCAACACGCCGAGTTGGCAGTAATGGATGTCGGAGATGTCGGTGCATCGGTATTGGCGCGAGGACTGAGGATAAAGTTGGAAAACATCCGCGAAAAACCGCGCGGAAAACTCATTGTCAATGTGTTGCGTTGAAGCCATAATTTTTTTTGGCCTAACAGAATCTTACGCAAGCACTAAATGGTCGTGGCGCGCGATATATCGGCCGCGCAGCCGGATTTTGACCCCAACGCCCCCGTGACAACATGGCTTTACCATGAGCGGGTTTGGCAGCAATGGGAAGTGCGGCAGTGGAGATTTTTCAGCTTAGTTTTCCACACCGATCGTGAAGGGGGCGACGAGGCATTCACCATAGCGATGAGGAATGTAGCGCGTTTCAATCCGCGCCCCCCGTGAAGGGGGCGACTTAATCTCCCAGACAACACCGACAACACCAAAAAGTTTCAATCCGCGCCCCCCGTGAAGGGGGCGACAATTGACGACGGTTACAACTTCCGTAAAGCTGCCGTTTCAATCCGCGCCCCCCGTGAAGGGGGCGACCCCCATGAGCGCCCAAGGAGTCTTCACCCGCATGTTTCAATCCGCGCCCCCCGTGAAGGGGGCGACGAAACCACCGGCTCTAACGGAGTGGTTAGAACTGTTTCAATCCGCGCCCCCCGTGAAGGGGGCGACAAACGCCGGAATATAAGATGGATCAAAATAGGCGTTTCAATCCGCGCCCCCCGTGAAGGGGGCGACAGCTCTAGGATGCCCATTCTGCGCGTCAGGTATGTTTCAATCCGCGCCCCCCGTGAAGGGGGCGACTTGCTGAACTGGTTGACGCCGGGAGAATCGCCCCGTTTCAATCCGCGCCCCCCGTGAAGGGGGCGACTGCGGTAGTCTGGAGTTCTATTCGGAGTAAGGAAAGAACAGAGAGTTCCGCGAACGTGGAAATTTTTCTTTCGCTCGTAGGGCTGAGCTTTTGATTTTGGATGTCAAAGAACGGAAGCAGTGGGTCTAGCGGTTGGCGCGAACCTTTCGGGGCTTTTGAGGGCACTTGGGGTTCGCGGAGGGGCTGACGGACTGCCGATTGGGGAATGCAAAATGAATCGTCAGGACTTATACGACAAGCGTGCCGTCAACGTCATAGCCATCTTTCGCGCCGTGATGCTCGACTTTGTGATGCCAGTTGCTGCCGAGGTGATAGAAACGGAGGCTATCGGTTTCCAAATCGATGATGCCGAGCAAGCGCGCCTTGAATGTGACGAGTTGTGCGGGATCGACTTTGCATTCAAAAACCGAGGCCTGGACGCGTTGTCCGTAGTCGAGACAGGCTTTAGCGGTGCGCCGCAAGCGGGATTTACCCGCTGGCGTGATCGTTGAAACGTCGTAGGTGACGAGGATGTACATGGTAGATGCTGAAAATCTGAAAATCTGAAATGCTGAGATCTCAGATTATTTGGCGAGGAATGCGGGGTAGGCGTTGAGGTCGCCTCGGAGGTGGCGGGCTAACAGGCGTGCTTGGAGATGGGGGAGGAAACCGATGGTGGTTTTTTCATCGAGGAAGGGATGGTTGATTTCGTCCTGTTTGCGTTCCTGCCAGACGGTGAGGACTTTTTTGCGGGAGTCATCTTTGAGCAGGACGGCACCGTTTTCCTTGATGTCGAAGTCCTTGAGGGTGATTTGCTGACGGTTGAAGAGAGAAAGAGCGGTGCGGTCGGCGAAAAAGGCGCGGAATTCTTCCATCAGGTCGAGTGCGAGCGAAGGGCGACCGGGTCGGTCGCGGTGGAGAAAACCGCATTGCGGATCGAGGCCGCAGGATTCCAGGGCGCTGCGGCAGTCGTGCATGAGCAGTGCATAGAGGAACGAGAGCAAGGCGTTGACGGGATCGAGCGGAGGTCTGCGAGAGCGTCCGTTGATGGTGATGGCAGGATCGTGGTTCGTAAGGAGGTGGGGAAAGACGGCGAAGTAGCCTGCGGCGGAATCGCCCTCGATGCCGCGCAGGGTGTCGAGGCTGGTGGCGCGGGCGACGAGTCCGATGCGGACGGCGAGGAAGTCGGCGGCGTTGGTCAGGGCGAAGGCGCGTTCTGCGGATTTCTCGCCGTGGTCGCGGGCGGCGCGCATGAGGATCGTGCGGGTGTTCGCGAGTTTGGCAGAGATCATGTTGGCGGCGATCGCGAGGGAGGCGGGTTCGTGATCGGCGCGGCGGTATTGTTCGCGGCGGAGCAGGATATTGCCGGAGGTAAAGCCGTTGGAGGCGGCGAGAAATTTCCCGTAGGGATTGTGAAATGAGAGCGAGACGTTCGCCTCGGCGCAGGCGGCCATCAGGGCGGCGGAACAGGAGATATCCCAGCCGAAACAGGCGATGCCGTCCAGGTTATGGAGCGGGACGCGAAGCTTGGTTTCGCCTTCATGGCGGATCTCGATAGCCGCTCCGTCCTTTCGGAGGTAAGCGCCTTCAAGCGTGACGAAGAGGGTGTTGAGGTGCTTCTTCATAGGCTTCGCCGATTTGAAATTTGAGGATTTGAGATTTGAGAACGAAGAGTTGGAGAGGAATCGGAGAAGGGCCGAATTTGAGATTTGGGAATTTGAGATGAATGGAAGAAGCCGAGGATCTGAGATCTCAAATTTGAAATTCTAGATCTCAAATTCCCACCGGGTTCTTTCTCTCAAATTTAAAATCTCAAATTTGAAATCCCTAGAGAGGCCCGTTGCGTTGTTCCCAGAAAAGGCGTGCGGGTTCTTTAGGGGTGAGTTTGGAAATCATTTCGCGCTCCCGGGCGGCGAAGGCCTTGGCGCTCGCTTCGCGGGCGTTTTTCTTCTCCCAGTCGCTGCGCGATTGGTCGTTCAGATGACGTGGACCCTTGATGTCGGAGTTCTGGAGCGAGTCCGCCCACGCCCGAATCTGGCGGGAGCAGCTTTCCGCAAGCGGTTTCAAATTTGAAATTTCAGATTTGAAATCGTAGAGTGCGGGGCGGCGTTCGAAATAGCACAGCATGGATCTCACTTCGCCGACGGAGCCGCGGGCGATGTAGAGGAATGCGATGAGTTCGTTGGTGCTGCCGCGCTCGAAGCCTTCCGCGATGTTGTTGGAGACTGATAGGGAGCAGCGGTCGAGCTGGTCGCGCTTGGAGAAGGTGATCTTGTCTTTGGCGGCAATGAGGAAATCTTCGCAGCGTTCGGCAAGGTGAATGGCGTCTTGCCACACGGGTAGATCTTCAAAGCGTTGGTAGGTCATTTGATGGGGATTTGAGACAGTGGATTTGAAATTTCAGATCTCAGATTTGAGAGTAGCGGAAAACCACGCCGCCGCGCCTCTCTTGAAGCGTAGGGCCCTGGGCTGGCAGAAATCGATGAGTGAGCAGGCGTCGCAGCGGCGAGGATCGTATTCTGCTAGGGGCGTCCGGCGGGAGTTGAAACAGGCGCGAACTTCCTCGGTGGTGGTTCGGACGAGGTTGCGGAGCGGTTCATCGAACAGCACTTCGGTGCGGCGGCGTTTTTCGCCATAATAGAGCGAGCCGCTTTCGATATGGATTTGGAGCATCTCTTCCAAACACACCGCCTGGGCGCAGAGCTGCACTTCATCTGCGCGATGTGCCTTTGGTTTGCCTCGCTTGTATTCCACCGGCTGCACTCGCTGCGCGGTGCTAGCTGATTTGAGATTTGAAATTTGAGATTTGAGAAAAAGAGATTCTGAATCCGCCAATGAGCCGCCCGAAGGCAATTTTAAATCTGAAATTTCAAATCTCAAATCCCCGCCCGTAGGGTGGAATTCCACCACATCGCATTGGCCGAAGAGTCCGAGGGTTTGTGATATCACGGGCATGCCGCGTGTGATGCGGATGCCGGCTTTCGTTTCATCGGCTCCTTCGTGGGCGTTTTCATGCATCACCCGGCCTTCCGCCGTGAACTTGTTCTCCGACCACGCCTGCTCCAGATGAATCAACGCGCACTGGCGCGGGCAATACAGCCAATGCTGGAGCGCGGAGATCGGGATGAACTGGTCTTCGGGGAACATGGGGAAAAGACGCAAGACGGGAAGACACAAGAGAAGAAGAAGCTGACGGCGGGAGAAAGAAGCAGAGGTTAGGGAAATTCTTCTGCTCTTCCCATGGTCTCGCCGGTTCCGATCACCCGGCAGACTTTGCCGCCGCAGTCCGGGCAGTAGCCGTAAAGGATGATGTCGCCGTACGGATGCAACTCGCCCGTGGCATCGCGAATTCCAAGACCTGTCTCGCAACTGCCACAAAAGATGCTGCCAAGGACGAGTTCCTTCCCCTGATCGGTCATGCGAATCCATCGCGACATCGCGGCGGGCGTGAGAGTGGGGATGATGTGCATGATGGGTGAATTTCTTCCGTCTTCCGCTTGTCACGATTATAGGGAAGTCAGTCGATAGCGCTGGGTGGGGCTGTTAGGTGAGTTTGGCTGGGTCATTTGGATGAGGCGGGCGGCCAGAGCAGGTTTGAGGTAGTTCCGGCGGAAGCTGGGGAGGTGCTTGAGGCCTAGCCGGGCCATTAGCTCTGCGGCGGCAAGAATTTCACCCTTCTTGATCACTCTGAGCAGGCTTTTTACTTGGTCGCTTACTTGGTCGCATACTTGGTCGCTCACCGGGGTGGCATTCAAAGTTTCCTGGATAATCGTAAGCATAAACTCGACAAACGGAGTGGCTTCAGCCTGGCGGTCGGCAGCCCCAAGTGCCGCGTAGTACTCCGCTTGGCGATCTCGCACCAAGCTCTCGACCGGCAAATACGCCAGTTCCGCATGCCAACGCGACAGCGAGAGTGATTGCCAAAGCCTTCCCATGCGCCCGTTCCCATCGGAAAACGGGTGGATGAACTCGATCTCGTAATGAAGAATCGAGCTTGTGATCAACGGGTGAAGATCTGTCACGGCAAGCCAATGGAAAAGATCTCTCACGAGGTGCTCCACCCGTTCCGCAGGCGGTGCCATGTGAATCAGCTGGGCTCCCCGGTAAACGCCGACACCACCTGGACGGAAGACCCCGGCGTGGTCCGTCAGCGCTTTCATCATGACGCCGTGGGCGGTGAGAAAATCCTCCACCGCGTCGGAAGTCCATGACGGCAGGAGATCGTAACACTCGATGGCGTTTTTCACTTCCTGGATTTCCCGCATCGAACCGATTACCCGCCTGCCTTCTAGAATCGCTGTAACCTGATCGATATCGAGACTGTTGTTCTCGATCTCCAGTGAGGCCTGGATCGACTGAATGCGGTTTGTCTTCCGAAGCTGCGGCGAAAGCGAAAAATCCAGCGCACTCCAATGCCCGATTCGCTCACAGATTTCCCCGACCAGAGTGAGCTGGCGAGGAGTGATGGTAAATGGCGGGTGGTAGGGCGTGGGCATGGTGGATTTTAGGGTGAGTAATTTTTGTTCCGCTTCACGAGCACCTTCTTCCACTCTGCCAGCGGCACGAAAACCTCGTGGTCTCCTTCCTTTCCAACGACCTCCGGCCAAACCCAATAGCCGCCACCCAGTTTGATGAGATCACGGAAAAACTTCGCCGTCTCCCGGGTCACGTCCTTGCCGTCGAAACGCGCTGGCGTGACATAGGCCATGTCCCAGATGTCGAATTCCAGATCCTCCACCCATTCGTCCCCGTAGAACACCTTGGAAAGCATTCTCATGCGAAAGAGCAAGGTCTCCCGCGCCAAAGAGGCACGGGACGGCATGTGGTCGGCGGGGTCGAGATCAGGGTCCATGGTTAGATGAGGCGGATGAGGGTGATGGGGATTACAGATTGGAATTACTTGAGCGTTTGCTCTGTTGCCTTCGGTCGTATGCGGAGATCGTTCCCTCCTTCCATCTGCCGATGATCAATCCGTTCTCGATTTCCCAATCGTAGGATGGATGTCGGTAGGGCATGGGGCGAATGATGGAATGGCGTTCCCATCTACCATCCTCCGAGAGTCCTTCGACACCCACAAAGTTCTGATCCGCAAAACCGAACAAAATCAGAACTTCAGGTGGTCGTCTTGAGTCAAAATCCACAATCCTCTCAAGCTGGTCCGAAGAACCCCATGGCCAATCAAAGATCCCAATTTCATGATCTGGTGAACCTTCCTGGTAAAAGGGAACTTCCTCCAACCACTCGGGTCGTTCACGTGGCAAGCAATTCCCGAATTCCACTTCGTCATACCAAAACGCATAGCCAGTGCCCCAGTGATCGGGCATGTCCATAACGCTGATTTCAAGCTTGAGCTGGTGTGAAAGCAAGGCTCGCAACAAACCTTCGTCCGCCGCACCGGTATAGTGAACGCTCCGCAGGCCCGAGGCGCAGATCACATGCATGATCCGTGCGACCAGATCGGCAGAGGCAGGACAGATTGAGACTTCGGGCATGATCAGATGCGACGGATAAGGGTGATCTCGTTGCCCAAAGGTTTTTCCCATTGCCCTTTCTCGTTCTGCTTTCCGCCATCTTGCATGAACTCATCGAGCGGTTTGCCATCGAAAGTGATGCGGCTGGCATAATCTCTGAACTTCCGGGCGGGCTTGCCATCTTCGGCGGGGGTGTCCTCGAAGGATTCGATTTGGAGCCGGTCAAAGAGGGAATGGCTGGGAGCTTTTCCGAGCGCGCTATCATGTTTGAAAACAAGCAGTCCACGCGGTGCCATGCTGCCAGCGGGGCGGGCGGCGGATTGGTCGAACTGGAAGGCGTTTTCGAGGGCTTGGAAGAAGAGTTCGAGGTCGCTATCTTCTCCCTCTCCCGTGAAGCCTGTTTGGGCGGCGAGGAAGGGATTTACAAACCCGTGACAGCGGTAGAGTCCGTAGGGGATGGTGAATTTGCGTCCTTGGATTCCAATCTGAGCATCAATTGGCTTGTCCTCTTTTCTGGCTGCACAGACAGAAATAGTGTGCTCAGCTTGGGAAATTCGATCCACAGACCTTGAAAAACTAATCTGGACCGGCCCGCGCACTTGGCCGCAGTTAATTTCGTTCGTCATTACTGCGCCAAACGTCCGGATGTCAAAGTAGTTGCGGCACATCCATTGGCGCAGTTCCTCTGCCTTTGCTTCATCTTTTGGGCGGTCGTTCCGCTCTTTCTTAGGTGTCGAGGGCGATACCGCCTCCCAGGCATCGTTGTTTCGTGAATTAAGGATAGCTCTTGACTGCACATAGATTTTTGCGCGGCTGGACAACTGGATGAAGTCACGAATCTTTCGCTTGATGCAGACGTCTGTGATCAGTCCTTGGCCAGATTCTGTATCAACGCGTGGAAGATTGCCGGCATCAGGATCGCCATTTGGATTGGCGTCGGTGGCGTCGAAGAGGAAAATGAAGTCGTAGCGGTGGTTCATGATATTATTTTGATTTATTGGTTTTCAGTTCGCGGTTGATTAAGCAGTGGTAGTTCCAATGATTTCAGAGGTTTTGTTTTTGAATCGGAGATCGTGGCGTTGATGGTAATAGCCGATGCAAAACAGGCTTTGATCTTTCAGATTCAGAGATGCGGGGTAGAAGGTGGGAGCCACGACTTTTTGATGGATCTCATCAATAAGATCGCTGTAAAAACGATTCGAACCAGGAGTCAGCTTTGCTAGATGGTGTTTATTTAGCCTGTCAAGGCGTCCAAAGACCGATTGGGGTGTTGCTGATGCGGCGGAAAACATTGTCTCTCGGATTGTACGCTCGAGTTTGAACTCATGTGCCGCCCGCTGGACTTGCTCGTAAACTGCAAAAAGCCTTCCAAGTTGATAAGCTATGCTAGGTGTTTCTTTATCTAATGCTGTTTTCATCGTGATGTTTTGTTGTTTGAGCCATGATTGGTGATTACGTGTGAGCCAGGCCTTGAGAATCGAGGCGCGGAAATACGAGACGTTGTCGAGCGATCCTTCGCCTCGGGGATTCTTCTCAACGACCCGAATCCGGTTCATAACTCCGTTGATTAGAGTGTCGGGATAGCGAGTGCCAAGAAGTATGGATCGCATGAGGGTGCCGCTGAGGAGAGGGGGGATGCGGTCCGCTGTTCGTGAAGTCTGGCAAAGTAACTGATAAGCGGTGGGAGCTATGGGTTCGGGGTTTTTCGAATTCGTCTCGTCCCATTGGCGAACGATGCGGAGATCATCGAAGTGCATTTTGAGATTAGAGACGAGTTCGCCAAGCGTGCCGGTGTGCCAAAAGCGAACGGAGAGGCGGGAAGCGTTTGGAGACAAGCCGAGAATGTAGTAACGAGTTTCGGCTGAGCCGAGATCGTCGTTGGTTAAGGTGCCTTGGGAGATTTTCTCCAGGACTTTATTGAGACGGGCTTTGGCGTCATTGTCCTCGGAGTCCGGAAGGCCGGACATCATCCAAGGAAGTAGTTCTTCGACTGGGGCTGGCTTGTCGGTCCAAAAGACGGTGGTGGCATCGCCAATACGGAACCGGCGGGATCTGTTGGCGAGGAGGAAATTGAGTGCATTACAGTAGGCGAAAACGGCGGCATTACTGACCGGAGAGTTGCGACCCTGACCTGTCTTTTTCGAGTCTTCTTTTGCAAAAGACTCATATGCTCGCTCGTTAAAGGAAACGAGAAGCGAACCTTTAGGATCAAAGTTTTTGATCTTCGGCTCGTGGAGTCGTGCAACAGACGTGAATACGCCCGTGACAAGGCACTGCCCAATAACAATATCATCGCCGTCTTCGGAATTTCCTCCGCAAGCAACATCGGGTTGATATCCGTTGTGAGCGAATGAGGTTTGGCCGGTGAGTTGGAAGACGCCATTCCCAAGTCGCGCGTCAACTGGGAGATTCTCGATAAACGGCAGTAGCTCATCTGGCTGGTAGCGTTCGAAATAACTGAGAACAGCGACAATTGATGGATCTGTCGCGTTTTTTAAATGGGAGGCATGATGGAGCTTGCTTCCTTCAAAACAACGAGGAGCGCGGATTAGATTCTTCTCTGCCTTTGCCGCACTTTTATCAGGCTGTGGATACCCGCAGAGATACGTAAGATTATCCCAAAGGGTGCAGGCATTTATTCCAGGACCTGCTGATTTAGTCTGGCCGGGAACGATCATCGTGGTTGAGCGAAGGGTCTTCCTCTCCTTACCGTTCCTTCCGATTTGAATATCTTCCTGACGCGCATCTTGGATTTCGACGAGCGTGCCATCAGGGCGAATCACCATGCAGAATGTGATGTTTTGTAGGCTGTATCCGGGCTTAGGCAGCCCGTTGGCCGGGTCTTCGGAAAGACGACCGTAGAGCTCGTAAAGTGATTGGAGGATCATGGCGGTTCAGGCGGTGGTGGATTGGAAGGGCGGGATCTCTACGATGCCGTTTTTGAGTTCGGCGTTGAAGAAGCGGGGTTCGGCACGGACGCGTTTGCCTTGTCCGGTGAGAAAGCTGTCTTTGACCGTCTTGTCGGCGGGCTGATAGGAGATGTCGTGGAGCATCCAGCCGAGCGGGCGGTTCAGCTGATCGGGCGTGAGTGCGCTTTCCGGAAGTGGCGTATTGTTTTCGATGAGGGTAAAACGGGCTGGAAATTCGCGGCAGCCAAAGCAGGGTTGGTGGAAGCATTGGCCGCTACGGGCGCGACGGTTGAACATGTCGAGGTGCTTGCCTTCGCTGTCTTTCTGAGGGAGTTCGGGACCATTCTTGTCGAAGCGGCGGTCGAGGATTTCGAAATGTGCTTCGATTAGATAGGAAACGTCGCGCAGTAGAGTCGAGGCGCGTTGCTGGCGGGCGTCTTCGATGAGAATTCCGGCTGCGTGCACGGATTCCCCTTTCATGGCAGCAGCAGATGGGGCACTGGCTTTCACTCCGACTTCATTGCGCCGGATGTTGGTGAATCTAATGGGAGCGAGAACATGGATGCGGTCAATGACCCAACGGATTTGGGGTTTCCAGTAGATCGCCTCAAGGATACCGCGGGCGGCGGAAGGGGTGATGACGTCGTAAGAGACGCGCTCAACCTTCATTTCCGGGCGGGTGAAGCAGGCGAATTCGCCTGTGACGTGGAGTTTGATACCGTAGGACATGAAAGATGGATAGAATTGGTTATAGGGATGAGCGAGGAAGGAAATCAGAGACAGAAGGCGTTTGGATCATCAGGAGTATCGGGGCGTTTTAGTCCGGTAAGTTCGTGATAGCCATTTTCCGGGTGGATGAGGATGGCGAAGGCGTCGTCGCAGTGGAGGGAGATGCGGCTTTGGAGTTGCCGCCACTCGTTGTCGTAAACTTGCACGGTGAATTGTTGGGCGCGGCGATAGTGTTCTCCAAGTGGGGGGAGCTTGAATCGGTCGCGGTTGCGGATTTCTTGGGCAAGAGCTTTCCCGTCGTCTCCCCAAGGGATAAGGATGGAGTGGGTTTCCGTGGGAATGAGGCGGAAGTCTCGTGCGGCGCGCTTATATTCGTATGAGCGAGTGGGGGTTCTCGGACCGAAGCAGGGCATGTCGCCGGAGACGATTTCCGGCTTATCCCAGTTCTTGGTCCTCGGGCCGGCTTGCCAGATCGATTGCTCGAAGAACGAGCGGATGGCTAGCCGGGACAGGAGGTCTTCCTCTGGGTAGTTTGGCAGGATCTGACTGCGGGTGATGGCGGCGGAGGCGGTGAGGTCCGAGAGCGCTTTGGGGATCGGATGGTCGGAGGGCTGGAAAAGGAAAACATGGCCCGGGATAGATTGGCCCTTATTGCCCGTGAGTTCACCGTTTCGATTGCAACGCCCGGCGGCTTGGGCGAAGGAATCAAGACCGCATTCCGCGCGATATACGGCGGGGAAGCTGATATCGACACCAGCTTCGATGAGTTGTGTGGAAACTAATACGACAGGATTCCCTAATAGTCGAAGTTGTTTCGCCTGATCGAGCACGGACACGACGTGCGCCGGGCACATTCTGGCAGAGAGATGAAGGGCCTTGGTTTGCTTGCCGAGTTCTTGATGGAGGGCTTGGGCTGCTTTGGTAGTATTGACGATGAGAAGACAGCCGTTCGGTGCGTTTTGAATGATGTGGTCAATCAGAGCTGCATCATTGATGGAGCCCAAGTGATGCGACTCCACGCGCTTTAGAACATCGAAGAGCGATTGTTCCTCTTTAATGATCGCTGTAATTTCTTCGGGCGGAATTCCGATGCTGAAATCGTCGCGCCTCTCAAGTGCTGGCTGGGTCGCGGTGCAGAGGACAACGGTGCTTCCGAGATCTTTGACCAGAGATTGGAGGCCGCTGAGAATCGGCGAGAGAAGGTGGCTGGGAAGCGCCTGGACTTCGTCGAAAACGATGACACTGCGGGCAGTGCGGTGGAGCTTGCGGCAGGCGCTGCTACGGTTAGCGAAGAGCGATTCGAAAAAACGGACGTTGGTTGTTACGATGAGCGGAGAGTCCCAATTTTCCGACGCGAGTCGATTGGTCGTTTTTTCGTTTGATTCCTTCGGTTCGAACTTGGAGTGGTGTTCGAGGACGACTTCCCGCCCAATTTCCTTGGAGAGTTCAGCGAAAGCATCACGGAAGACATCGGCATTTTGTTTGATGATGCTTGTAAACGGAATGACGAAGATGGCACGGCGGTGGCCATTTTTTTTCGCATGACGGAGAGCGAAAAGGAGCGAGGAGAGTGTTTTTCCACCGCCGGTGGGAACGGTGAGAGAAAAGAATCCCGCTGGCTCCTGCGCGGCGGTTGAACAGCATTGGCGAACCGTTTCGCGAGCAAGATTGACCGGCGTGGGCGGGGCGTCGGCAAACTTGCAAAAATAGATTTCAAGAGCCGCGATCATGCGATCAAGAATATCGTCCGGCCATGCGGGGCGCTGGAGAAACTGCTCCGGATTCATGAATGCCTCGGTAGCAAGAAAATCTGCATCGACGAGGCTGGAGTAGAAATAGCGGAGCATGAACGCCATATCGGAGCTGGATGCTCCGCAACGGGTGAGCGGGGGAAGCTTCAGCGGCTCGGCAAGAGGCACTCCTGCTGCCTTGGCGAGCGCCTGCCAGGGATGAATGGGCTTTTTGAGCCGCTCATAAAAAAGGACTGCGCCGTCTGCGAGCCCGGCGTGATGTCCGGCGATTAAATACGAAAGCAGCTCCCCACAGGGCTTGAGTGACTGGGTATGGATCGCGCCTGCGGATGAATGATCGACTGTCCCGGCAACGTCGTCCGAATGGATGTCGGCTTTGGAGGCGAGGTAGGTTTGCCATTCTGGGGCGAATTTTCCGAGGTCATGCCAGAGACCGGCGAGGTAGCCCCAATCGTGAGCCGATTTGGCTTCGAAGGAATTTTTGGTGAACATTTCCGAGGCAAATTTCGCCGTCCAGAAGGCGACTTTGTTGAGGTGTCCGTGGTTGGGTTCGAGTTGTTGGCATTTCTGGCAGTTTTCTCGTTGGCACAGATCCGCACTATCACCGAACGGGGTGAACAGCGGTTCCCATTCTTCGGCGGGTTTGCCGGAGAGGGTGTGCGCGTAGGGAGGAGATGCCATTTAGGATTGGAGATTGGAGATTGGAGATTGGAGATGGGGAGGTGATGGCTGAAATAGATCAGGGGCTGATGAGAGAGGGGTGCTCTTTTCGGAGCCAATTGAGAACGTGGGTGCGGAGTTCGCGGGTGAAGGCTCGGAGTTCGGTGGCTTCGGATTGGCTGATCGTGCCTGCGGTGTCGTATTCGGCGGTGTTGCGCTTGGCGCGGCAGCTGTCGAGGTAGTCGGCATCGTCGGAGAACTCGGGTCCGAGGATCAGTGGGAGAGCTTGCAGGGTGCGGTAATGGGCGAGGTTTTTCTCGGGCCGGTAGCCGCTGGCGTAGAGCAGGATAGTGCAGAGCTTAAGGGTGGCGTTGTAGGAGATGCCGAATTGCCAGTCTACGGAGACGTCACGATCCGAATCCTCGATGTCGCGCTCGACGATGGCGAACAGGTCGGCGATTTGACTGGGAGTGGTCTGGTGGGGGCGAAGCCAGCCGTTAGCTGCCCATTGCTGCAAGCGCATCGGGATCTCCTTTCAACCAGAGTTTGGGTTCGGCGAGGATGCGGGCGACGAGGGCGTCGCCGCGAGCGACGCGGATGCGCCATTCGGCGGGGGTGAGGGAGATGGGATTGATTTCCCGGCCGAGGTTTTGGGCGATGCCGCGGAGCGCGGGGGAGATTTTGCGGAGACCGGCCTTGCCGATAACCAGCAAGTCCACATCGCTGCCAGCCCGCGCGGTTCCGCTGGCAGTGGAGCCGAAAATCAGGGCGAGATCGACACCCTCGATGGAGGCCAGCGCGGCGTGAAGTGCGGGGGCAATGCCGGTGGTTTTGGTGACGATGCCCTGGAGGTCAGGGAAGAGTGGGTGGGCGGTGTTGGCGCGGTAATAAACGCGATTTCCATCCCGGCGGACGCTTAGGATTTCCTGCTTGGCGAGTGTGGAGGCCTCGCGTTGGAGCGCTGCCGGCGTGAGTCCCGCCAGGCGGGCAACGTCGCGCAGGTGCAATTCCTTCGAGGGATCGTCGAAGAGAAGGCGGAGGATTTCCGCGCGGGCTTTGGGGAATAGGTTGGCGAGAGCGATCATTGTTTACGAAATGTAAACGATTGTTTGTTTTTTGTAAACAAAGTTTCCTGAGGGTGGCTTCCTGGAAACTCTGTTCGGAATTGAGGAATGAATGAGTTGGTGCGCCGGATTTGTTTTTCTTGGTAGGGTGAGATGGCGGACATGGCAGCGGATTTCTGGGGGCGAGGTTGAAGATGGACCTACCGGTTTTTTAAGATCTGATAGAATTCAGACTGTTAGGATGGGCGGAGTCAATGAGTAAAAGCTTAAAAGCTTAAAAGCTGAAAAGCTGAAATTGGGAGATGGGAGATGGGAGATGCTGCGCGGTCTAAAGGTCTGAAAGTCGAAGGTCGAAGGTCGGAAGTCGGAAGAAGAAGAGGAGCAAGAGGAGCAAGAGGAGCAAGAGGAGCAAGAGGAAGAGCGCAGCGCTTTTCTTTCTTCACTTCGAAGTTCGATGTTAAAAGTTCGATGTTCAATGTTCGAAGAGTTGATTTGGATTTCTTTAATATTTCGGTTTGCGTGGGATGGTCACTTGTGTAGTTTTCTGTGTCTGTGTCGTTTTTGTTTACGGATTCACCATGTGTTGATAAAAACGACATGTAAAGAAAAACGATGATTCTAAAAACACGATTTATTTCCAATCATGGGTAATACGAACAAACGGGAGCAATGGGCGGGGCGGGAGCGCTTGCTGTTTATCGAGCGGGTGGCGTGGTGGCGCGGGGTGGTGAATCGTGCGGATTTGCGGGAGGTGTATGGGATTTCTGCGGCCCAGGCGTCGGCGGATTTGCAATCGTATCAGGAGCTGAATGCGGGGGCGCTGGCTTATAATTTGAAGACCAAGCGGTATGAGGCGCAGGCGAAGATGGAATGTGTGCTGCACGATCCGCGACTGGAGGAGGCGGTGGGGATGTTTTTGGGGGCCGGGGCGGGATTGTGGCGCGTGGCGGGTGGTGGGTCTGAGAAAGTGGCGCTGTGTGTGCCGCCGATGCGGCGGGCATCGCTGGCGGTGGAGCGGCGGGTTTTTGTGGCGCTGGATCAGGGTCGGCGGATCGCGGTGCGTTATGGATCGGTGAGTGGGGGGAGTGGCAAGCTGCGGGAGATTGCGCCGCATGCGTTAGGGCACGATGGTTTGCGTTGGCACGCGCGGGCGTGGTGTTTTGAAAATGGCGGCTACCGAGACTTTGTGTTGAGCCGGATGGAGGAGGCCGAGTGGCCGGGTGAGGAGTTCTCAGCGCCGGTGGTGGACGAGGCGTGGGAGCGCGAGGTGACTCTGGTTTTTCAGGCGAACCGTGAGCTGGATGAAGCGGCGAGGAAGGCGATCGAGCGCGATTACGGGATGCAGAACGGGTGCTTTAAGATGCAGGTGCGGGAGGCGATGAAAGAGTATTGCCTGGCGCAAATGAGGATCCCGGAGAGCGAGGGCGGGAGGCCGCGGCATTTGGACCTAATTTTGCCGGGCGACGCCACTTAGGCGAAGCCAGCGCATGGGGAAAATTTGGATTAAACGCCAAGACGCCAAGCGCGCCAATTTTTGGATAGAAAACGGCAGATAAGAAAAAATCAGTCAGGCATCAAACCACTTCTTCGATTGAATTTTTTGAGTTTGCTTGGCGTCTTGGCGGTTAAAAATTCCAAGTTCCTCGGGCGGCTAACCCAGCATTTCCACGAGGTGGCCGAAGACATCTGAATTGCGCACCATGCCGGTGAAGCGTTGTGCTTGCGGGCCGAGGGCGGAGATGAGGGTGGGGTCCGTGGTGTGGGTGGTGCCGGTCCAGCCGATGCCGGTGTGGTTTCCGGCGAATTGACCTAACAATCCTTCGGGTTTGCTGAGTTGATGGTTCCACTCGACGACGGATTTTTTTGAGAGGATGTCGTGAAGGGTCTGGGCTTCGTCCGCTTTGAGGGTGAAGTCGAGATGGCTTTTCACCAGTTTGGACAATTTTCCGGCGTCGCTGTTGTCGAGGCGCGACCATTCGGCGAAGACTCGTTCATGAGAACATTTCATGCGGGTGATGTTCTCGAAGCTGCGGGTGCTCTCGGTGTAGGCGTTGCCGATGCCGTTGAGGCCCGGGTTTGAATTCCCGTGGTCGCTGGTGACCACGAGCAGGATGTCATCGCGGTTTCCGAGCGTTTTCAGCACTGCTGCCAGGGCATCGTCGAAGGCGATTTGATCGCCTAACAATCCTGAGATATCGTTGAGGTGGGCGGCGTGATCGATGCGGGCACCCTCGATCTGGAGGAGGAATGGCCGATCGTCCGCAAGGAATCGGGAGAGGGCGGCGAGAGCCATTTCGGTGAGCGATGGGACGGTGGCGGCGAGTTTATCATCGTGATCGCGGTCGATGGAAAATGGCAGGTGGCCTTGGGTGAAAGTGCCGAGGAGTTTCTTTTCGCGGGATGCGAGCAACGAGTTGCGGTTGTCGACGAATTGATAACCGGCATTGATGAAATCGTTTTTGAGGTCGCGTTTGTCCGGGCGTTGTTGGGGATCGAAAAAAATCGAGCCGCCGCCGAGGATGACGTCGATGCGGTTTAGATATTGGGTGGCGATGTCGTTTTCGTTAGATCGTGTGGCCACGGAAGCGGCGAAGCCGGCGGGTGTGGCGTGGGTGACGGTGGCGGTGGTGACGAGGCCGATGCGCACGTTTTTTTCCTTTAGGAGTGCGGCGATTGGACGGATTTCCCTGCCGGTCGGAGAGATATTGATCGAGCCATTGTTAACGCGTTGGCCGCCGCCCCATGCGGAGGATGCTGCGGCGGAGTCGGTGACCATTGAGTTTGCGGAAGCGGTGTCCATGAATCCGCCGACGACGCCGCGATGGTTGAGGAGTTGCCACCATTGTGTGCCGCAGTTGCGGGTGAGCTTGGAATAGGCTTCGGCGAGGGTGAGCACTCCGGGACTCATTCCGTCCGCCACCATGAAAACGACGCCCCGGACTTTTTTGGCGGCGGGTTGGGCGGGTTGGGCGGATAGTTCGCGGCCGGTCATCAAGGCGGTGCTGCCTAGAAAAGCGGTTTTCAGCCAGTCTCGGCGGGCGATGTCAAAGGTTGTTGGGGTGGTTTCCATGCGATATGGATTGTGTTAGAGGTTGTCCCGGATGCCGAAGTTTTTTGGTGATTTGTGCAATTTTAACCACAGATTTCACAGATTGAACAGATTTGATGGTTCACCAAAGAGGTTTGCTGTTTCGGTTTTGTGAGTTCTTCAAAATCTGTGTCAATCAGTGTAATCCGCGGTTTGATTTTTGTTTTCGGATTTATTTGTGAATCCAGCGCAGGATGGGTGGGAGAGTGGATTCCCAGGCGTGTGCGATGGCGCAGCGGACGACGGATTCCTCATCATCTTGGCGCGGGAAACTTTTGGCCTCCCGTGCTTTGCGGGCGGCGCGGGCGATGGCGGCGAGTTCCAGTGGCAAGGAGAGCAATCCCAAGGCTGCGGCAAGGGCGGTGGCTGCGATCACAATGGTGATGGCTCCCATCACCGGGATTTTACCCACCATCACTGCAAATACGGCGACGAGTCCGCTGAGTGGCGGCACGGCTAGGCCGAAGCGACGGGTGTTTTCCCGGGATTTAGCTGCCTTTGGATCCTGCTCAGTCCATTCGGTGAGGGCTTTGAGCCGGAGTTGTTTTCCGAATGTCTCTGCGGTTTCTTCGGAGCGGTGGACGATGGCCTCGTCACCGGGTGCGGGCATCCAGCGCGTCAGATCACAGCGGCATGATTGCCGGCCCAAGGATGCGAGGATCCGCACGCCGAACCACCAGCGGGCGATGAGCGCCACGGCGATCGGGAAGAGGGAGATGAAGAGGATGAGTCTGAACATAGTGGCTTGGAACCGGGCAACGGCCTGTGAATGACGCTGGTTTCTCCGCGGCATGGTGGCAATCGAAAAGCCGCGCGGGTTCCTTGTAGAAGGACTGCGCATGGCTTGTCGCAAGCCCTGCGAACAAAACGCAGAAAAGCAAGGGATGAACGGGTTTTTTCACAGAAGTAATCAAATCGGGATGTGAATTGCGTTTAAGAACGATCGATGCGGCGGGGAGTTTGGGGCAGGAAACGCCGGATCGCGCTGGTGGGGAGTCGGCTGGTTTTATTTAGGCGCCACATGATCGTATGCCATAGATCACTGCCGGGTTATCTTTAATTGAATCATCACCTTTCAAAATTCGAAGGATTTAACCACCTTGGCTGCATGAACCGGTCGTGCATTTTCGGCAGCGTTGGGTTTTTTTTGAGTCACTTTGCGAAGATCGGTGGGTATTAGGATTTTTGAGGCTGGGCAAAATCGGGTTTGGTTAAGATTGGCTTATAAAATCCGCTTGCAGGGTGGGGGATTTAGGTTAATTAGCTCTGAAATGAAATTGATCCTCTTGATTGCTCTCACCGCCGCCGCCGGTTTATCCGTTTCCTGCAATACCTTCATCGGCCTTGGTCGTGACATGCGGATTGCTGGAGAAGGCATGGAAAAAACCGCGAATAAATCTGCCGGTGGAGAGAACACCGCCGATACCTCCGGCGCTCCTGTTTACTGAATCGGAACTTCCGCCAAGCCATCTTGGCGGGCTCCGTTTTGTTAATAACCCCGCCAAAAAGCGAGGGCGCAAACGAGTGTTGCGAGACCGTAGCAAAGGCCGGCGAGGGAGAACGCGGTCCAGCGCTTTTGATCGGCCGTCACCCAGCTTACGGCGTCCCGGAAAAGGTAGGGCATGCCCACCCAGAAAAGTGAGGCGGTGAGCAGCGCATAGGCGAAAATCGGCACCAGCAAGCGGGATGAGGGATCTTTGAGGAAGGCGGATTCAAGCAAGGGAGAGGCGACCATGAGGCCCACCACGCCGAGAGCGCGAACTGCGAGAAAGTCCCTGACGCTGATCGCGACGAGAATCAAGGTGACCGGCACTAGGATGCGCAAAATGCTCTTGGCTCCGTTGAATTCGCCCAAGTCCATGGCAAGTGCGCTGAGCTTGCCCAGATTGTCCGGAGCGATTAGCAACCAAAACCAAGCGAGGCCGATGCCAAGGAGGATTTGGCCCATCATCGGATCACGCGGGAATTTTTTCAAAAATCCCTGCATCATGGTGGGTTTTGCGAGCATGACCGCGTGTAGGCCGATCAGCCAGATGGCTAGAATCAGGCCGACCGTGAAAAGGGAGAGGTGTTCGTAAGGGTGCATTGGATCCATGCGGCCCCCGGACTAGGGCTCAGCGAGGCAACATTCAAGCGCCAACTCGTCGGGCGGGTGCGCGTTCAGAGTCATTTGATCTGAAACTAGCCTTGGGGCGCGGTCAGAAGTAGTGCTGGCGGTTTGCCTGGGAAATTATGGGTCTCGGCATCTCCTTGTTGAAGCAGTCGATGCTGGTCATCGCATTCCGGCCTCGGTGAGGCGTTCGGCCATTTCGGCTTTTTGCAGGCCTGCGGTGAACTCGGATAAGTCGCCGGCCATGATTCCGGTTAGGTTGTGGGAAGTCAGGCCGATCCGATGGTCGGTAACGCGCGATTGCGGGAAATTGTAGGTGCGGATTTTTTCCGAGCGATCGCCCGAGCCGATCAAGGAGCGACGGTGGGATGAGTAGGCGTCTTGTTGCTCGCGGAGCTTTTGTTCGTAGAGTTTGGAGCGGAGGATTTGCAGGGCGAGTTCCTTGTTTTTGATCTGGGATCGGCCTTCTTCGCAACGGACGTAGATGCCCGTGGGCAGGTGGAAAATCTGGACGGCGGATTCCGTGCGGTTGACGTGCTGGCCGCCTGCGCCGCCCGCGCGGCAGACTTCGATGCGGAGGTCGTCGGGTTTGATCTCGACGTCCACTTCCTCGGCTTCCGGCAATACGGCGACGGTGACGGTGGAGGTGTGGACGCGACCTTGGGTTTCGGTGGCGGGGACCCGCTGGACGCGATGGACACCGGATTCGTATTTGAGGTAACGAAATACTTCGTTGCCGGTGATTTTGAGGATGACTTCCTTGAATCCGCCGACTTCCGACGGGCTGCTTTCCAGATGTTCGCTTTTCCAGCCCCGAAGGTCGGCGTAGCGCTGGTAGGCGCGCATCAGTTCGGCGGCGAAGAGCGAGGCTTCATCGCCGCCGGCACCCGCGCGGATTTCGATGAGTGCGTCGCGGTCCTCGTTCGGATCGGCGGGGAGCAAGGCGTATTGGAGGTCGTCGGAGAGCGTGGCGATGGTGGATTCAAGTCCGGGAATTTCCTCGGCGGCCATGGCGGAAAACTCGGGGTCGTCGGATTTGGCGAGCTCCTGATTGTCGGCGAGTTGGCGTTTCGCGGTTTGGAGGTTTTCCCAGAGATCGAGGGTTTGTTTGAGTTTCCGGTGTTCGCGGAGGATTTCGGTGGCGCGTTTCGGATCGGAAAAAAGATCGGGGTCTCCCACCGCATCTTCCAATTCGGAGAAGCGTTCGCGGCGTTTAGCGATGAGGGAGGAGTAATCCACGGGCGGGGAGTAAAAGCTGAAAAGCAAGGGCCTTACCGCGTGGCGATCACCTCGACGGTGAAGCCTTTGAGGTAGCCGGTTTCGGGGAGGGTGATGAGGACCGGGTGGTCGGCGCGTTGGCTGTGTTCTCCGATGAGGCGGAGGGATTTTTTGGCGTCCACGGAGGCCTCGGCGAGGTTTTCGAGGAAGAGTTCGCGGCTGGCGTGGTGGGAGCAGCAGAAGGTGGAGAGGATGCCGCCTTTATCGAGCAGTTTGAGCGAGCGGAGATGGATTTCCTTGTAGCCGCGCATGGCGTCCATGAGCGTCTTTTTGTTGCGGGTGAAACTCGGGGGATCGAGGATGATGAGATCGTATTCGGGTTTCGCGTGTTTGAGGAAATCGAAGACGTTGTGTTCGAGGACCTCGATGTCGAGGCCGTTGAGTTTGGCGTTGTGGCGGGCGGCTTCGCAGGCGGTGGCGGAGACATCCACGGCGGTGACGTGGGCGGCGCCGGCTTTGGCGCAGGCAAGGGCGAATCCACCTTGGTTGGTGAAGCAATCGAGCACGCGTTTGCCTTTGGCAAGCTTGGCGATCTCGGCGTGGGACTGGAGTTGGTCGAGGTAAAGTCCGGTTTTCTGACCATCGAAGAGGTCGATGGCGAAATCGATGTCATTCGCGCGGACGACGAATGAGCCAGGGTTTTCGCCGTAGAGCATTTCGATGCCGGGTTCCATGCCCTCGGCTTTGCGGAAGGGGGAATCGTTGCGCAAGACGATGGATTTCGGGGCGAGCAGCTCGACCAATGCATCGCGGATGAGCTCTTTGCGGAGGTCCATGGCGAGGGTGAGGGTCTGGACCGAGAGGTGGTCGCCGTAGCGGTCCACGATCAGGCCGGGGATGCCGTCGGATTCGCTCCAAACGAGGCGGGCGAGGGTTTCATCGATGCCCGAGCGCTGACGGAATTCGATGGCCTGGCGGATGCGGCGGATGAAAAAGTCGAGATCGAGGTCTTGGCGGCGGCGGGAAAAGCGTCGGGCGACGATTTGTGACTGCGGATTGTAAATCGCCGAGCCGAGCGGGCGATCGCGGAAATCCTTGAGTGTGACGACGTCGCCGGGTTGCGGATCGCCGAAGGATTTGCGGATTTCCGTGGCGTAAACCCACTCGTGACCGTGAAAAATGCGTGCTCTTGGAGCGATGATGAGACCTGCCATGGGCAGGAATCTGGGGGTGCGGAGAGGGTTTTGTCGAATGCGAAACCACACGGATTGCGGTCCGGTGAAGATTTCCGCTTGATACCGAGTGGGATAGTCCCTAGCCAATGGGCACCAACCATGGGCCAACAATCGAAAAAAATCATCAAACGCCGCCGTCGTGCTGACTATTTAAAGCGCAAGAAGGAACAGGCGAAACTCGGCGGTATCGTGAAGAAGCCAGCCGCCAAGAAGGAATCCGCCGCCAAGAAGCCACCGGCCGCTAAGAAGGCTGCCAAGAAGGTCGCTAAAAAGGCTCCTGCCAAGAAAGTCGCCAAAACGGTAAGTGACGAAGTCGTGGAAACGGCGACTCCTGAAGTCGCAGTTGAGGCCGCAGTTGCGGTTGAAGCCGTTGCGCCGGAGGCTGTCGAAGCTCCTGAGGTTGCTGAAGAAGTGCAATCCTGATCGGTTCCTTTTAAATCCAGTTTTTCCCAAACGAGCCGCCTGATTCAGGCGGCTCGTTTGCATTTCATGGTGGGGATTGACGGGGTCCGGAATGGCGGCCACCTTCGTCGCATGAATCCGACGGTGAATTACAAGATCGGCAACGAAAAATTGGTGCGTGTGCTTGAGGGCGCGTCATCGCATTTGCGTAGCTTATTGGACCGACAGGGTCGGCCGGAGGGAGCGCTGCGGATAGCGGTGGTGGGTGGTGGATGTTCCGGTTTGCAATACAAGATGGACTTGGTGGACGGTCCGCGGGATCGCGATATTTTGGTTCCCAGCAATGGCGTCAATGTGGTGATTGATCCAAAGAGTGCGTTATTTGTCAGCGGCAGCGAGCTGGATTTTTCTGACGATCTTCAGCAAGGTGGTTTCAAGGTGAGCAATCCGAACGCGGTGGTCACCTGTTCGTGCGGCGAGAGTTTTGCGGCATGAACATTCATTGGAAGCGATTTGAATGATTGGAAAACCAAGCGACGTTCCCTAAGCGCATGCACATCCCAACGGTATTGATTTTCTCGGTCTTGGTGGGTTTCTCCAAGCTCGCGGCGGCAGTTGCGCAGGAAACTCCGCGACCTTCGCCGATGGAAAAGCCGGAGGCCAACCTTGCAACCTTGATCCGTGAACTTGGCGATGAAAGTTATCAGGTTCGTGAAAAGGCCAGTTTGGAGATTTGGAAGCTCGGCGAAACCGTGGTTCCGGTGCTGGAAAAGGCAATCGAGTCATCATCTCCGGAGCAGGTTTTCCGTGCGCGCGAGTTGTTGAGAAAGATCCAACTTCACATTACTCCGGAGACCGATCCTTCGGTTGCCGCCTTGGTGGAACGCTATCAAAAGGCTTCGCCTAACGATAAAGTCATGTTGCTTGGGAAAATGAAAAACAAGCAGGCATGGAGCCAAATGCTCAAACTCTACGCTTCGGAAACCCATGCGAGAATTAGGGAAAAGCTCGCGTCCGACATGAATGTCATCGCCGCCCAAGCGGCCCGCGAACGCCTATTGCAAGGCGATGCTGTCGGAGCCCGTGAGTTTCTCGAAATGGCGCCGGCGAATGCGGATGGATTGCTGGCCTTGGCAGAATTCCATCGCAGCCACGGCACTTTAGAAGCCGAATTGGAGCGAGCCAAAAGCGAAAAAGGGCAAAAAGCGATGTTTTGGGTGCTTGCCTTGGAACGGGCTGCTGGAAATTTTCAGGCCGCACGGGCTGCTGCCGCGGCTGCCGGAAAACCGCGGATTGCCGCGGCGATGGCGGCGCTCTCGGGCGATCCTCTGCCATGGTTGCTTGAGTCGGAAGCGACTCCACAAGATGAAGGATCGTCCGCCGTATACTCGAGATTGGCGGCCAAGCGTTGGAGTGGGAAACGGATCCGGAAGGCGGATTTGGAACCCTTGGTCCGTGGGCTCTCGGGCCGCAACACAAGTGAAAGAGGTAATGCGATGAATGCCTTGTTCCTTCTTGGAGAAATCGACCTCGTAGAGCCGACCTATGTGAAATCCAATCCGCTGGCCGCGTTTCATCATTTCGAGTCGCTCGAGCGGATTCCTGAAGCGTTCAAAGCGTTGGGCCTGGATCCCGAGCAACCGGACTATCAAGCATGGGTCGAAAAACGAATGACCATCCTGCAGAGTGACGACATCGAGAATCAGCAAGGAGTTTCCACGGCATTTGAAGAACTCGTGGCGCTGGCGAATTTTCTCGAACGCAGGGGATTGAATCAGCAGGCGTTCGATGTGTTTTCGAAGCCGCTAACCAAGTTGGCAGAAGCGGATCGCGATCAATTCAAGGATTTTTTAAAAGCGCTTTTCGGGAATCGTGAAGTCATGACGGGAGCGCCGATGCTGGCCAAGCGGATTGGTATCCTCTGGGCGGCTGCTGATGGCGAGCGCTGGGATGATCTTGTGGCGATGGCCTTTGGAGAAGACGATCCATCATTGAAGTGGTGGAAATGGCTGCCGGAACTTGATCCCAAGTCCAATATGGCGGAGCGCTTTGGCGGCTTGTTAGCCTTGTCCTGTATTGGCCCGGATGCCGAGAAATTGCGCGAGCGCTGGATGGTGCTCGCATGGAAGGCCGTCGAGAAGGCTCCCGCGGAAGGCCGTAATAGTTTGATTGAACGGATTTGGGAATTGACGACTGAGACAGGTGACGTGGCTAACAGTTACAAGGCTTGGAAGCAACTGCCCGATGACTTGCAAAATCGGGTTTTCTGGGGGCAGCAGGTGGTTTTTCTGTCCGCCATGGAACGATGGGATGACGCGGCCGCAGTTATTCTCAAGCAGATTGATATCATCAAGGCGGCAAACCAGCCACCGGGTGCCGAACTTCATGCTTATGCTGCGGCGGCCCTTCGCCGCGCCGGGCGTGAGGATGAAGCGGCGACTCATGATGCATGGGCGGACAAGCTTGCCCTTGGCGATTCCGCCGTCGCGATGCGCATAGGCAACGGCTATGCCCACGGATATGATTACAAACGGGCGGCTGATTGGTGGGCTAGGGCGGCCTGCGAAGCGGATCCTGATTCGAATGAATTTCCCGTGGCATTGAAAATCCATACGGATTCATTGTTAGATCAAGAGCGGTGGAGGGAAACGGCTGCCGCATCTGAAGTGCTGGCGCGGATTTTTGCCACCTCGGATTATCGTTGGAGCACGCCGCTTCCGTTCATGCATCAGCGCCTTCAGGCGGATATGGCCCGCGCCCTTACCAATCTCAAAACCGATCGTGAGGCATCGATCGCCTTGCTGGCACAGTGCCATCGGAGCTTCGCAAGCGATGGGGTATTGGCCGATTTCTTTTTCCCGGCTTTGCGCAAGGCGGGCTTGGTCAACGAGCATGAAAAGTGGTTCCGGGAGACTTGGGATCTGATGGGAGCCGTTATCAAAAAATATCCGGATGCGGACAATACCCGGAATACGGCCGCGTGGTTTGCTTCACGAGCTGTTTTGAAGCTCGATGAGGCCGAGAAATTTCTCACCATTGCGCTCGCCACGCATCCCTATCAGTCATCTTACATTGATACCATGGCTGAGATTCAGTTTGCCAAGGGGGATCGGAAAAAGGCGCTTGAATGGTCGAAAAGGGCGGTGAATTTCGCGCCGGACGATGCGCAATTGCGCAGCCAGCAGGAACGATTCCGTTCCGAGCCTCTGCCTAAAAATTAAGGATAATGGAGCCACGACACTCATGTCGTGGATGAGAATGGTGAGTCATTGGTGGAGTGCTTACCACTTCACAATGTCCTCACATTCGCCAGCACCACAGGAGTGTGGTGCCTCCGTTCTTTGCCTGTTGGAAAATCAAGCGCTCTCCAAGGCCCGGGCGGGAACCGCTTCCCTGAAAAGCGCCGAGACGAATTCCTCCTCCGCGGAGATACGGGCGAAGGCGGCCTGATGACGGCGTGCGGCGTTTTTCCACAGCGCGAAGTGATGGGTGTAGGCTTCGATGTAACGGCGCAGCGTGGCGGGTTCGATGCGGTGCGGATGGCGGGATTGGCGCTCGGGATCGATGAATTCGTAATTTCCCGACCAGTCGGGCCGGGCCTCGGATTCGAGCCAAGGCGCGAAAATCACGATGCTGCCATGCCTCTGCCCGAGATGGCGGAGCATCGGTTCCGGATCACCGGCAAACAATAGGTCGGATAGAAAAACGCGGATCGCATTGGCGCGTAGCGGCACCTTCGCAAGGTCCGGTGCGGCGGAGGGATTCGTCGCGGGAAGTGCGCGGGCGGTTTTGAGCCAGCTATGCGTCCGCAGGGTGGCGGGATCGAGTTGGGCGCTGCCGCTGCCACGCACGGCATGGATGGTCAATGAGGCGCCGGCGACAGCGCAACTCTCGGTGATGAAATAAAACAATTCAGCGACTCTAGCGGATTTTTTTTCGTCGAAAAACATCGACTCCGAGGCATCGAGAATCAGATCCACCACCGGGCGGATCTCCTCGCGGAAGAGCTTCATGGTATAACTCCCGGTGCGGGCATACGCTTGCCAGTTGATGTGGCGCGGGTCATCGCCGGGGGCATAGGCGCGTTGGTCTTGGAAATCTAGCGACGATCCGGTGCCGCCGCCTGGGAACTCGCCGGCTTGGCCTTGCCAGGTGCGCATGCGCAATGGCAGGCGCAGTCGCGCGGCCGCCAACAATGCGGACGTGTGGGCACGTTGCAAGGCGGGCAGTTCCATCAGTCGGGGGTTTTCATGGCGTTCTCAACTTCCTGAATAACCGGCGCGGATTTCCGGATCTCGATCAGCGCCCGAGTGATGAGTAGGATGAGTAAAAGTGCATCCACGATCGCGACAGCTCCGAGAAGGACGTCCTTGTCGGTTTTGTGATCGGTGAGCATGGCGAGGAAGGCCAGTGGATTCCATGCGAAGAACCAGAGGAAAAGACCATTGTCCATCGATTCCGAAAGCGCGGTTAGAATACCTAGCATCACGCCCGATCCGACCAGTAGGAGAAGATAGTGTCCAATCCGCTGTCCTTCGCCACGGAAGAGAAACGCTTGCCAGGCGGCGGGAAAGAACAGCCCGCCGAATAGGGCGAGAGTGACGATGGATGCTTCGCGATTCCAGGAATTCACGGAGCCATGAAGCATCATTTGACTGAAAAACAAAGCTAGGCCGATCAGGCCGATGAGAATCGCGAAGAGAATGCCCGATGCCCAGGTCGGGTAAAGTAAGTAGCCGATCGCCTTGCCGAGTATTCCGCGTTTGACGAAGGGTTTGCAGACGGTGGCCACCAGCGGGGCGGATTCCGTGAGGGCAATTACGATGGCGGGAACGGCAATGACAATTGTCATGATATAAACCAATGCATCATCGATTTTTTGCAAGTAGCCCAAGGGCAGGAGGATGAGTAATGCGCCCAAAGCGACAAGCCGCCTGACAAGCGCGTGGTTTTCCGCGGCCGGGGCGATGAGCGACGTGCCAAGCGAGAGCATGGATCCGCCGAGATAAGTGATGGAGGCGACGTAAACTGCCATGGCGATGCGGGAATCGGTGCTATCGAGTGCGAAAACATCCATGAACCCGCTGGAACCTCGGAAACTGCGGAATACAAATCCGACGGCCATTGTCCACAAGAGAATGGGCAGCCCAAAGATTGGGAGCAATGCGCGGACGATGATGGATGAACAACCGGAAAGACCGACGGTGAAGGCGGTTAGGGCCATCGAGGTGAGGAACATCACGATGAGTATGGTTAATTCCGCCACGAGGTTCATGCCGCCGAAGAAGTAGCGCAGAATGAGATAGGGGATAATGGTCGAGAGCAGCAATGCGGATTGGCTGACGATGGCCACCCACTTGCCGAAGACGATGCGCCAGGCGCTCAGGCGGGTGAGCACCATCATGTCGATGGTGTTGCCTTTGACTTCCGATGATAGCGCGCCGATTCCGCGCAGTGGTTGCACCAGTAGCACGGCGGTGGCGAAGAACGTGAAGATGATTCCGGAGACGACCGAGCCGACATGGTCGGAAGTAGAGGTCGCGCTTGCGGAGAAAAGCATCACGGCCAGGAAAATCTGCAGGCTGAGAAAGACTGCGATGAAGGTCTTGGCACGCATGCCTTGACGCAACTCCTTGACCAGCATCGGCGAGAGCTTGTCGGAGAAATCGGTGAGGTGGGTGATGGGAGTGGACATGGGAAGAAAGTGAGCAGTGAGCAGTGAGCAGTGAGCAGTGAGCAGTGATCAGTGAGCAGTGAGCAGTGAGCAGTGATCAGTGATCAGTGATCAGTGATCAGAGGAAGAGGAAGAGGAAGAGGAAGAGGAAGAGGAAGAGGAAGTGGAAGAGGAAGTGGAAGTGGGGGAAGAAGGCGGCAGTGGTGGGGGTGGGGTAAGGGCTTGCTCGCCGGCGTCTAGGCGACCGAGGATATCGATGAAGGCGTCTTCGAGATTGCGTTGTTCGCGGTGGAACTCGGTGACGCGGAGGCCGTCCTTGACCATGCGGGCGAGGACGTCGGCGGCTTTGGTGGGATCCTGGGTGTCGATGCGGATGCGGCCGCCTTGTTTGCGGGATTCGAGGAATTCGACGTTCGGTTGGAGCACTGTCCAATCGGATACCAGTTGTGGGTCGCCATCCACCTGAACATCGTAGAGGACGCCGCCGACGCTGTCGGAGCCGCGTTTGAGGGTTTCCGCATCGCCGTGGTGGACGATGCGACCGTTATTGATGAAGAGCAGTGAATCGCACATCTCCCCAAGTTCCGATAGAATGTGGGACGAGATGAAAATCGTTTTTCCTTCTTGAGCGAGCACGCGGATGAGGTGCTTGAGTTCCACACGGGCTTTCGGATCGAGGCCGGCGGCGGGTTCGTCCATGACGAGGACTTGCGGGTCCTGCAGCAGCGCGCGGCCGAGGCCCAGGCGCTGGGTCATGCCTTTGGATAGCTTGTTTGAAAAGCGGTCGGCTAGCGGAACGAGGTCGGTGAAATCCATGACTTCATCGATGCGTTTGCGGCGTTCCTGTCCTTTGTAGCCGAGGGCGCGGGCGTAGAAATCGAGATATTCGAGCACCGTCATGTGTTCGTAATTTCCGAAATGATCGGGCATCCAGCCGATGAGTTTGCGGACTTCCGATGGTTGGTGAACGACGTTGATGCCACAAACTTCAGCGCTACCGAGCGTCGGGTAATCGAGCGTGGCAAGGATTCGCATGGTAGTGGTTTTCCCCGCGCCGTTCGCGCCGACGAAGCCGCAGACCGAGCCGTGGGGAATCTCGAAGGTGACACCGTTCACGGCTTGGATTGGGCCGAAGTAGCGGTGGAGGTTGTTGACTTTGAGGGCGGACATTGAAATGAGTGCAGAGTGATCAGTGAGCAGTGATCAGGGAAGAGGTTAGGGAGAGATCATGGATCCTGTGATGACGGTTTGGGTTTCCTTCCAGCGGATGCCAGGGTGGGTATTGATGGCGGGTGCTTGGTCGGTGAGGGCGATGAAATGATTGGGGCGATTTAGCGCGCGTTCTAGAATTTGCCGGTTGCGGGAGGTAAAGGCCAACGCTTCCTTGGCAAGCGCGGGTTTTGCGATGTTGGCGTCGATGAGTGTTAGGGTGAAGGGTTTCCCGGTGGCGATGGATTCGGCGCGGTGCCATTGATTGGATTGATCCAAGAAATAGAGGGTTTTGATTGGGAAATCGAAGGTTGAGATAAAAGTGTTAGGCGTGGAGGTTGCTTCGATTCGGCCGCGGGTGGCGATCACGGCGGAGAGCGCATGGCCATGTTCGGATCGGCTTTGCCACCAATCGCCGTTTGCTTCCATCTTGCCGGTGGCGGGTTGGAGATTGAATGTGCCGCTCGTGTTGTAATCATCGGTATAACGGGCCCAACGGCTTTTGTTGATAGGAACTGGCGTGAAAAGGCAGGCGGGATCTACGGTGAAGCGTGCGGCGGTGAGGATGCCGGTGCGGCTTATTTGCTCTTGATGGAGAAACGCGGCGTTTTGACCGCTGTCATGGCGCACTTCCATCAGAACGCGGCGCACGCCGTTGCCGCCGAAGCCATCCTGTAAGATGATCAGGGCGATGAGGATTAGGCTGGCGGCGAGCGAGATGAGTGGGGTGGTGAAGAAGAGGCGGTGACGTTTGCTGGATTTGGCCAATACAAAAAGATTGATGGGGCCGACGAGGATGCTGAAGGCGATGAGGACCGCGATGAAAGCCGTGTAACGAAATTCCTGGATTCCGAAGTGGGATTGCAGCGGCCAGCTCCCCTTGAAGTCGTAGGACGTCGATTTGTTGCGTATGCGGACGGGATTGATATTGGAAACCAGGTTGATGGTTTCGGGTGGAGAAAGTTTTAGATCTGCGGAGATCTGGCGCAGCTCATAGGAACCGAAGCTTGTAGCTGATGGGAGACCAAGAGAAGCGGGGCTGGCATCCGAGTTGCTGTAAATCACCAGTTGGCCGCCGAGAGTCATCCAGGAGAGAATCGCATTGCGAGCTCCGGCTGGGATGTTGGACCAATCGCTATCCGTCATCAACAGACTGTCGTAGCCGGAGAATGCGAGCCAGTCGTTCGGCAGTTGCTTGGGATCGAATTTCGCGGCGAACTGCTCGTTTCCGTATCTAGCTCCGGATTTTTTGATTTCGGCATCCAAGGCGGAGGCGTTGGGCGTGAATAGGGATTCGCTGAGTAGCACGCAGGCTGCGGTGTTTTTTGCGCCGGAGCTGATGGTGTTGACGGCATTGCCGAGGGAGCCGCTGAGTGTGGCTTGCAATTGATTCTGATTTCCATGTGCGTTGGGGTTATCGCATAATGGAACCATTAGATCGCGGGTGACCGTTTTGCCGGCAGGCGCCGCGATATCGAACGACGACTGACTTTGAATGCGATTGTCGTAATTGATGCTGGAGCGGAAATCCAGGCGGATGGATCGGTCGCTTTGAAGATTGTTAGCGATCTTCACCCGAATCGGAAAAAATCCGCCGGACGACGGCTGGGTGAATAAGGCAAGGACTTCGACGTGGGTGTCTGATTTGGCATCATAGACTTGGCGAATCATCGTTTCCTGGGCGGAAAGCGGCAGGAATAGGGCTAACAAAAATAAGAGTTGGCGCATGGAAGAGGTGGATTTGAAATTTCAGATTTCAGATTTAAAGGTCAGGAATTTCCTGTTAGAAATCTGGGTGTGGCATTGGCTTGGAAGGGAACTTCTTCGAGTAAATCGCGGATGATGTCTTCGGTCGTCCGGCCTTCGACGCGGGCGTTGTAATCGAGCACGATCCGGTGGCGGAGCACGGCTGGGGCGATGGCTTTGACATCCTCGAAGCTGGTGTTTGTCCGCTCTTGCATCAGGGCGCGGGCTTTTGCGCCGGAGGCGAGAGCGAGGGCGGCGCGCGGGCTGGCACCGTAGCGGATGCCCTTGGCAGCGGCGGATTGGCCGGGATGGGTGGCATCCACGAGGCGTGCGATATAGTTCGCTACGACATCCGGCAGGAAGATGCGGCGGACGAGTTCCAGCAACGAGTTGAAGGTTTCGGCGGTCATCACCGGGTTCACTTGCGGTTCGGTGCCGAGTTCGCGATGGGAAACGATGCGTTGCAGGGTGGCGACGTCATTGCGGGTGACTTCGAGTTTGAACAGGAATCGGTCGAGCTGCGCCTCGGGGAGCGGGTAGGTGCCTTCGAGTTCGATCGGGTTTTGGGTGGCGAGGACGAAGAACGGTTTCGGCAGGTCGTGGGTCTTGCCGAGCACGGTGACCCGGCGTTCCTGCATCGCTTCGAGCAGGGCGGACTGGGTTTTGGGCGAGGCACGGTTGATTTCGTCGGCGAGAGCGATGTTGGTGAAGAGCGGACCGGGTTGGAAAACAAACTCGCGGCGGCCATCGATTTCTTGGAGCACGGGGTTGCCGGTGATGTCCCCGGGCAGTAGGTCGGGCGTGAATTGGACGCGTTTGGTGCCGAGGTGGAGGAGCTTCGAGAGGCCTTTGACCAACTCGGTTTTTCCCAGTCCGGGCAGGCCTTCGAGCAGGATGTGGCCGCGGGCGAGGACGCCTGCGATCACGAGATCGATGAGTTCCTGTTGGCCGAAAAGCACTTCATTGAGCCCGCTGGCGAGCGAGCGGAGGTGTTTGGCGGCATCGGCGACTTCGGTTTCGGTGGCGTATTCCATGGGGTTGCTTTGGTGATAACTAGCAGCTTGAATGCGTTTGTGAATGAAGAAGGCCTGAAATTTCAATGAAGGACGGGGCGGCTTTGTTAAAATATTCAGGCTATGCCCGAGGTATGACGGGGATTGTCCATTTCGCGCATGCTCCTGATTGGGTCCTTTGGTTTGTCGGTGACCGGTTTGGCGGCTCAACCGAACATCCTATTTCTCTTCGCCGACGACCTTGGGCGTTATGGCTCCGCCTATGCGGACAAGAACCATCCCTCGCCCAATGACATCGTCCAGACTCCGGCATTCGACCGGATTGCGAAGGAGGGGGCGATTTTCTAGCAGCCTGTCGGATTTGAAGAAATTCAAAAACGACGTCAATATGCGGTCGTCAACGGGCTGCTTTATACTAGTTGTTGTGGTCGCTGCGTCGGTAGATTTGGGGATGGTCAAACAAACGTTTGAATCCATTTCTAACA
>CAIXKE010000054.1 GCA_903919975.1 Akkermansiaceae bacterium
CAACCGTCTTCAAAGTGGCGAGGGCGTCTCGCCCGCCGCCATCACCAACTACACCGCCAACGCGCTGAACCAGTATTCTTCCATCACCAATCCACAATCCACGATCCTCAATCCCATCCACGACGCCGACGGCAACGCAACCGCATATCCATTGCCTGCCAGCCTCACCGCCAACAGCGCTCTTACCTGGGACGCTGAAAACCGTCTCATCAGCACCACAGTCTCAGGGGTCACCACCACTTACCAGTATGACTCACATTCGCGGCGTATCACCAAAAACACCGGCGGCACGAATACCGTATACGTCTATGATGGCTGGAACCCGATTGCGGAATATGTCGGAAGTGCGCTCACGAAGTCTTACACTTGGGGAATCGACCTGAGCGGTTCCATGCAAGGCGCTGGCGGCGTCGGTGGTCTCTTGGCGGTAGCCATCCACAATCACCAATCCACAATCTACTATCCTCTCTACGACGGCAACGGCAACGTGAGCGAATACCTCGACAGCACGGGTGCATTCACCGCTCACTTTGAATATGACCCATTTGGCCGAACACTAGTCGACACGGATAGCAGCGGCTTGTTTGCCCACCGCTTCAGCACCAAGCCGATTGATACTCAGACTGGCCTGTACTATTATGGCTATCGCTATTACGATCCGAATACTGGCCGCTGGCCATCCAGGGATCCGATCCAAGAAAAAGGCGGAATCAATCTGTATGGGTTTGTAGGCAATAGCTCTATCAGCCGAATTGACCCTCTCGGTTTGGCTTACGGAGGGGGTGGCAATGCGGATTTTAATGAGAAGTTTGCGTGCTGGTGGGATTGCGGAGTGGAGAAGTCCAAGAAGGCAGCAGCACTGGCCGGACAGGCATTGGCAGAAACGCAAGATCGGTTTCCTGGAATGACACTTCACAACGACAAGGCGGACGCTTGGCGGCATTGCTTCTGGAGTTGTGAGATGGCCAGAGCCATCGGCCAACAATGCGCAAAAGACATTGGCGACAACCACGAGAACGCTGGCAACCGAAAAGGACAACCCAAGAATGAGAGGGAAATGGATGAACACAACAACGCGGCCGGGCGCGGATTTGGATCTCAGTTTGGTAATTGCGCCGACCTATGCCAAAAGGCGCTTGATGACGGCAAACTAAAATTCATCACGCCATGAAGTCTCCCAGGGTTTTCATAGCCATTTCAGCGACAATGGTTGTATTTGTTTTGTTCGCATTCGTGAAGTCTGATAGTGGTTTCGTAAAAGCATTGGAGCAATCGGCACGGGCCGCAACAGCAACCACGAATCCGATAGTAACCGTCTCTGCCGTGACAAATTTTGCTTGGGACAAGCTGTTTATCTACGGCCCATATACTCCGGTTGACAGAATCCACGCTCAATTGGGGTTTAAGTGGTCTGAAGCACAGAAGACGCACATTGATTCGTCCGATACGTTCTATCTCCTTGTCTTCGTCAAGAGTAGCAACGTAGTTCGTCATGTGAAGCTGCCGCGCACGGTCGGCGAATTCCAAGGTCTTGAATCTAAAAATGAGTTCGCGTATGGTAGCGACACGTTCAAGGTTTTGTCCACCGGCGCGGGCAAGGACACACGGTTCACTTTTTCTGCAACGCAGTAGTTTTACATGGTGTACATGGCCGAATTGACATCGGGTGAGTTTTCCAAGTTGTCATCGTTGTTGTTAGGTGTGATTTGCCGCGCTGTCATCGTAATTTCAGAACTCAATTTTAACCCCAGAAGGGGCCTGGTGTAACGCAGGTTCAATTGCCTTGGATTTGTGCGTCAGCAGAAGGGTCCATGATGCGCCGGAATCTCAGACTACTTGAAGTTGCAATCCTGAGCATAGCTCTTGTGGTGGGCGTTTTTTTTCTATCAGCCAACTCCCAACGCAAGGAGGTTTTTCGTCTGATAAATACGATTAGTCCAGAAGCATTCCGGATAGTGCATTTCTCTACGGATAGTTGGTTGCTCTTTGGCAAACCAGAAGCCAATTGGCTTCTGGAGTCCGCTGCGGGTCCGATGGCTGTTCCTTCAGATGCCGTTCTTGCAGATGAAATTGATCGCAAATATTTTCTGGGTGAAATGCGCCGGCGATTTGCTGGGACATGGACTCCTGTTGGAGATGAAAGACTTATGATATTTACACGGCCGGAAGGCGAGGTAAATGTTTGTCTCTCCAAAGATTCAAAATTAATGTGGATTTGTCTGTTAGGGGAATAGGCAGTCGGTCTGATATTATTCAAAGGGAAAGACAAAACAATAAAAAGGGCCATGGCATTTATCAAGAAACTATTTTGACTGTCTATTTGGAGCGGGTAGTCTGCGCGACATGAGGAGCGCGCGTTGGACGATTTTGCCTCGGACTGAGGGGGGGGGGGCGGGAAACCGGTGATTTATCACTGCATATCGCGGGTGGTGGATCGGCGGTTTGCGTTCGGGGGGGATGAGAAGGAAAAACTGCGGACTTACATGCGGATGTATGAGAATTTTTCGGGCCAATAAAAAGGGCCATGGAATTTATTACGAACGGGATTTTTATAATCATGCCTATTCCGGCCGCCGCTCTTTTTCCCAGAGCCGCGGAGCTTGCAGACCGCCACAGTGTCCGCCTTGGAACCCGCAGCCTAGATCTGCTACATGTCGCCGCAGCCCTACTTCTGGATTCTGAGATTTTTTTTAGCTTCGACGAACGCCAACGCAAGGCTGCAAAGGCGGAGGGACTGAAAATCCAACCCTCCGAAACAGTCGTAAAAAAGCGCTGAAACCGCTCCGCTTACCGCAGCATTCCCACCGCTTTTTTCGTGGCGTTTGCAAAAACCTCGATGTCGGATTCGGTATTGTAGAGGGCGAACGAGGCGCGGACGGTGCCGGTGGTGCCGAAGCGTGCCATCAGCGGTTGGCAACAATGGTGGCCGGTGCGCACGGCGACGCCCATTTGGTCGAGCAAAGTGCCGAGATCGTAGTGGTGGATGCCATCGATGTTGAAAGAGAGCGATCCTGAGCGGTTGGCGGGGCCGTAGAAGCGGATGCCGGAAATATCGGAGAGCGCGGCGGCGGCAGAGCGGATCAATGCTCCCTCATGTGCGTGGATTGCGTCGATGCCGATGCCATTGACGTAATCGAAGGCAGCGCCGAGCACGATGGCACCCTCGATGTTGGGAGTGCCGGCTTCGTATTTGAACGGGAGTTCGTTGTAGGTTGTGTGTTCGAAAGTGACTTCTTTGATCATTTCTCCGCCACCTTGCCAGGGGGGGAGTTCGTTGAGCAGTTCCGCGCGGCCCCAGAGCACACCGATGCCGGTGGGCGCGTAGATTTTGTGTCCGGAAAACGCCAGGAAATCCGCCCCGAGCGTCTGCACATCGACGGGAAGGTGGGCGATGGATTGGGCGGCGTCGATTAGCACGATCGCTCCGGCTTGTTTGGCGGCGCGAGTCAATTCAGCCACCGGGTTGACCGTGCCGAAAGCGTTGGAAATCCAGGTCACGGCGAGGATTTTTACGTTGCCTTGGGAGAGTTGGGAGCGGAAGGACTCTTGATCGAGTGTGCCGTCATCGTGGCAGGGGATTATCTTGAGTATCGCGCCGGTGCGTTGGCAGAGCATTTGCCATGGGACGATGTTCGAGTGGTGCTCGAGCGTGGAAATGAGCACTTCGTCGCCGGGTCCGATCTTGCCGGAAAGACTGAGGATGTTGGCCACCAGATTGATGCCGCCGGTGGTGCCGGAGGTGAAAATCACCTCGTCGGGCGTTGTGGCGTGGAGATGGGTGGCGATGGTCTGGCGTGCATTTTCAAATGCCTCGGTGGCGGCGCGGGCGAGTTGGTGGGTGCCGCGGTGGATGTTGGAATTGATGGTCTCGTAGTAATGCCGTGATGCCCGCAAGACAGCCATCGGCTTTTGGGTGGTCGCGGCATTGTCCAGATAGACGAGCGCTTGACCATGGATCGATTGATCGAGGATCGGAAAATCGGCGAGGAGCAATTCTTTGGAACGCATGGAGTGATGCTTGAATTTGTGGGAGGAGGCGCGGGAGGGTGGAATAGGATACCGGGCCCCGCAATGCCGGAATTTTCGCTGCCTTCACATCCGCCCTTGCGGTGCGGGGCGGCGGCGGCTTGAATGCCCGCCCCTGGCATGTATCTGCTGAATAAAATCGTCCAACTGCGGGAAAATTCCCACCCGGATCATGAAAAACCGTTCCTCGAGCACCTCGAGGATCTACGGGTCATGATCACACGGGTTGTCCTCACCTTGGTGATTTCCATGGTGATTTGCTTCACCTTTCAGAAGCAATTGATGGAAGTGCTGCGGCGACCAGTCGAACAAGTCTGGATCACGCAACTCGAGGCGAAACTCCCGCAAACCGCCGAACAGGCGCCGCGTCCGCTGGACGTCGCGCAGTGGGAGAAAGCGAAATCCGTCGAGCATGCCGCCGCCGGACTGGATCCCGCGCAACGTGAATCGTTCTATCAGGCGTGCGGCGATGAAACCTTGGTTTTTCACGCAAAATCCTCGGGTTTGCTCCGCGCCTCGCTGGCCTTGCCGGAGGGGAAACGCGAAGGGTTTATCGACGCTTTGAATGTTTCCCCGGATCTGAAACGGCAAGTCTTGGCCTTGGTCAAAACCGCGCCCAGTCCGGAGGTGGACAATCGCGGGAATTTGAAACTCATGTCCGCCCTGAAGCCGACCGAAACCTTCATGTTGTCCATGAAGCTGTCATTTTTCGCAGGCATCATTCTGGCGTTTCCGTTGTTGCTGATGTTTGTCCTGCAATTCATTCTGCCCGGCCTGCATTCGAATGAAAAACGCGTGATGTGGCCATCGATGGCCGTTGGTTTCGGATTGTTCATCGGTGGTGTGTTGTTCGCTTATTATGGTGTCCTGCCGCGCGCCCTGACCTTTTTCTACGAATGGAGCGGCAACCTCGGGGTTTCTAACGATTGGCGGATCGGCGAATACATTTCGTTCGCCACGCAGTTCACGCTGCTGTTCGGGCTCTCTTTTGAACTGCCGGTGGTGGTGATGGTGTTTGTGAAACTCGGCATGCTCACCTATGAGACGATGTCGCGGACGCGGTCATACGCGATCCTCGCCATTTTCGTGACCGCCGCCGTGCTCACGCCCACGCCGGATGTGTTCACGCTGCTGCTCATGGCGCTGCCGATGATTTTGCTCTACGAAATCTGCATCTGGCTCGCTTGGCTTGATCGCCGCAAGAACCGGGTGGCGGAGGAGCAAGAAGCCCGCGAGCGCGCGGAAAGAACTCTTGTTAGCCCGCATCAAGAACTCGAACCCGAGCCTGAACTTGAATCCGCCCCTGGGGACGATTATTTCAAAGATGATCCATATCATCACCATTCCGACTATGGCTCGGGTGATGACGGTTGGTCGGTCGACCATCCGCAGCAAGAATTTGATGACAGCCCGGAGCTTCCCGAAGTAAAGCCGGACGCAGCGGACGAGGTGACAAAGCGCCCCGACGAGCAACCATGATCACAAAAGCATCCAAGGATTCCAGTGCCCGTTCGCCCTTTGCGGGTTGCGCCATTCTCATTGCGGCCTTGTTAGTTATGGTCTTTCTGATCGTGTTCTCAATCGTCACATTGTTTCGCCAATTCAATGAAATCGCGAAATTCACCGGCGAGAAACCGGTTTTGATCGAGGTTTCCTCACTCAACGACCAAGAACCGGCACTCAACCGTCTTGCCGAGCGCTTGGAAGTGTTCCGGCAGCAATTGGATGGGGAAAAGGAAACCGCCCTCGCGTTGACCACCGATGACCTGAATCTCGCCATCGCCGCCTACCAACCGTTAGCGGATCTCCGCGGCACGTTCCGGGTCATGGCCATCGAGGGCGAAACGCTTCGCATCGCCATTTCCTTCCCGCTCAATGGAAAACCCCGTTTCACAAAGAAGGGCGAAAGTGGCTGGATCGCCTCGGACAGCCGGTTCCTCAACGGCACCCTTATCGCGCGGCCGGCCTTGCTCAAGCACGAGTTGATCTTGCAACTCGACCAAATCGAAGTTCCCGGCGCTTCGGTGCCGCGGGAGTTTATCGAACAGATGTCGCCCTATCGCATCACCGAACGTTATCTAGCTGATCCGCTGCTTGGGCCGGCGATGGACAAGCTGACTCGTGTCGGAATCTCCGATGGCAAACTGGTCCTCACCCGCATCCCCGGAGAGTCGGCTGCCGATGAAATCAGCAACGAGCAAGTGGATCATGCGAGCAACCGGTTCTTCGTGATCCTTGGCGTTGCCGCCTGTGTTTTCCTGTTGTTCGCGGGGATCGTCATCTTCCTTGGCCTCCGCGGAAAAAGGAACCGTTATCACTGATAAGTCCCTGATTTACCCTACAAGATGATTTGCCGCAAAAAATCGCAAAAGACGCAAAAAACTTAAATTTGTTACTTTTTGAGCTTTTTTGCGCCTTTTTGCGGCTGATCTATTGTATTGCATCTTTCGGACTGCTCAGTAAACCCGCGAATTTCTCGTCTATTGACTCCAGCAAAACACCCGCCGAAGTTACGTTATGCTTGAAGACGATTTCACCTATGTTTTTCGCAAGGCTCTCATGGGCCACGGGCTCACGCTTGTCGATGCTGCCGAGCGGGCTGGACTCCGTGAATCCGCAGTGCTTGATTTTCAAAATGGTTCTTTCTCAGCGGAAACCGCCCGCAAACTCGCAACGGTGCTAGGTCTTAATCCAGAGGCTTTCGCACGCCATGCGACCTATCAGCCGGAGCCGTTGGACTTGCATGGCATCGAGCGGATTGACCTGCCATTTGGTGAGGAACGTGTGAATGCATGGCTGGTCCGCGCGGGCGGTTCGATCATCTTGTTTGATGCCGGATTTAAAACTGCAGATCTCACCAAAGAGCTTTCCGAGCGCTGTGGCCGCCTTCCGGATCGCGTGTTCATCACTCATACGCACATCGATCACGTCGGGGCGCTTGAGCATTTTCTTGCGGCGGGTATTCCTGTCCATTCGGCGGATCTTCCTGGAACGGTCCACATGAAACCCGGAGAAACTGTTTTGTGCGGGCCGCTCGCCGTCCGGAGTTGTGATCTATCCGGTCATGCCATGCCATCACTCGGCTTCGATGTCGATGGGCTGGCTGAGCCGGTGCTGGTCACGGGAGACGCGTTGTTCGCTGGATCGATGGGCGGTTGCAAAACGCCCGCTGTTTATCGACATGCCTTGGAGCGTTTGCGCGTTGTGCTCGGCCCTCTGCCGGATGTCACTGTGCTATTGCCCGGCCACGGCCCGGCGACCACCCTTGGTGAGGAACGCGTGGCAAATCCGTTTTTGTGAGACTCAGACATCCTGACGCGCCGGGAAATGGGATGACCTATCGAAGAGTTGGCTACGGGCGGAGACGCCCGCGCCACAGTGGCCCGGGCGTCTCCGCCCGCCGGCCAAATTGGGACTCGTGATGGTGAGACTCAGCGCTCGAGGTATTTGCGGGAGCCCCGCACATATTTTTCCGCCCACAGTTTGATCTTCGCCTGCTCGTCGAGTGGCAATGTCCGCACCACTTTGGCGGGCGATCCTAACACCAGCGATCCCGGTGGAATCACCGTGCCTCCCGTGACCAAAGCTCCCGCGCCGATGATCGAGCGTTCACCGATCACCGCGCCATCGAGCACGATCGCCCCCATGCCGACCAATACCTCGTCCTTCACCGTGCAGGCGTGAAGAATCGCCGAGTGGCCGACGGTTACCAGTTCCCCGACATAACATCCATAGTTGTCGGCAAGGTGGATCACCGCGTTGTCTTGAATGTTAGAGCGGGGGCCGATGATGATCTCGTTGATGTCGCCCCGCAAGGTGGCGTGATACCAAATGCTGGTTTCCTCATGTAAGGTCACGCGGCCGATCACGTCGGCGCTGGCGGCGATGAAGGCGGATGGATGGATATTAGGGGAAAACTCTGCGAAATTCTCGATGGCCATGGCGGAGGATAAATCAAGTCTTCTTTCTCCGCAAGCAGGCAACGGAGCCAGTAACATCCGCCCGGAGCTCTGTCCCTGCCGCCACGCAGGGACAGTTTTTTGCCTTCGGCCATGCGAGGTGAATGATTTGGCGAATGAAGGCAGGGACCGCCTCTCCGAGCGGTCCGGCGCGTGAGGTGAGAATGGAAAACGAATAAAAAAGCCATAACGACCCCACATTCACCCGCCTCATTCGCTACCCACGCTCCGGACCGCTCGGAGAGGCGGTCCCTGCCATTTTAAAGACAGCCTCTCAAAGCGCGAACCATTCCGTCGGCACATCCTGGCAGGCGCAGTGCAAGCCGACGTGGCCGTGGCCCATTTCGACGAGGTTTTTCTGCAGCTGGCCCAGGATGAGATCCGGCTTGTTGCAGTCCGAACTCAGGTGACCTAACACCACGCGCCCGAGCTCGGCGTGGGCGATGTCGCGAATCAGCGCGGTGACTTGATCGTTGGACAAATGCCCGTGTCGGGAGCTGATCCGTTGCTTGATCGACCACGGCCGCTTGGTGTCCGCTTCGAGCAGGCCGTCATCGTAGTTGGCCTCGACAAACAACCCGTGCAATCCGCGCAGGCTCTCGGTCATGCTGCGGGTGACGTGGCCGGCGTCCGAGAGGAAACCCATCCGCCGCGAAGCGCTGCCGAGCACGAATCCGACTGGATCCACCGCATCGTGTTGGATGGAAAAACTCTGAATGATCGTATCACGAATGGTGAAGGTCTGGCCGGTTTCGAAAGTCTTCCACGTGCCGCCCTCGATGCCCAATTCGCGGACGACATGTGCCGTTTGGGAGGTCGCGAACACGGGCGTCGCGTGTTGTTTTAAGAAAACTTTGAGCCCCTTCACGTGATCGCCGTGTTCGTGGGTGAGTAAAATTCCATCGAGCGATGCGGGATCGATCCCGAGCGAACCGAGTCGCAGTGTGAGTTGTTTCGCGCTCAACCCGGCGTCGATCAATAGGCGCACGCCGCCGCACTCGACCACCGCCGAGTTTCCACCACTGCCACTGCCAAGCACCGCAAATCGAATCACCCGACTAGACTGTGGATTTCATCCTTTCCGCGCAAGTGTTTCGAGGTGACGGGGCGAAGAAACGATCACGGCCCGTGAAGGCAGGCGGAGGGGGGCACGCCCATGTGTTTGCGGAACAGACGGGAGAAGTAGAATGGGTCATCGTAGCCGACGGCGGCTCCGGCTTCGGCCACGTTGTGATTGCCTTGCTGCAGCAAATCCATGGCGCGTTGCAGCCGCAGGCGGATCAGCAGGCCGAGCGGCGGCAGGCCGGTTTGCAGCCGACAGAGCTCGGAAAAATGGGCGGCACTGAGATGGGCGGCGCGTGCCAGTTCTTCGAGCGTCCATGGGTGCGCCAGATCTTCCCGCATCAGCGCGAGTACCTTGTGAATCCGGGTTTCGGCCAGTCGCGAGCGCGAGCCGGGAGCTCGTTGGTGGACCTTGACCACGCCTAACATCCGGGCAAATGCAGTGGTCATGCCAATCATGGCTGCCGGGTTGAAACCATGGGTGGTGTGGCGAAAGACGTCTTCAAAAGCTTCCGTGAGCACGGCGGGATCATCCACAGTGACGACCGGTCGCTCCGAGGAAACCCCGAGGCTGGTGAGATAGTCATGGGTCCGTAAGCCGCGGAAGTGAAGCCAGAAGATCGTCCATGGAGAATACGCGGATGATCGGTAAACGTGGCGTTCGCGTGGGGGTAGAAACAACAAGTTTCCTGGCTCTAGTTGCCATTCCTTTCCACCAAGATCACAGGTGCCGCTACCGGAGATGCAGGCGATGAGAATATGTTGGGACGTCCCGTGCGAGCGCTCAACATAGTGGCCGCCGGCCGCCACAAACGCTCCCAAATGGGTGACGCATAGATCACGGGTGATCGGTTGCCCGCATGCTTGAATCGCAATGGAGGGAGGAACGATCACCAACCGTTGTCCCGGGAAACCCTCGGGGCGTCTTTCCGGTGAGGCGGGCTTCATGAGGTTAGGACACGCTGAAATCCGAGGAATGTTCATGCATTTCCTTCGATTTTCCATGGCGAATGCGGGTGAGGATTCCGTAATCTTCAAGGAACCCATTGAAGATTCTATGAACATCGCGCCCCAAGACCTCCTTGTATTTGTTGGATTTTTCATTCTCGTTGTCGGACTCAGTGTCTGGAAAAGCCGCAAGGCGAAAGGCCACGAGGAGGATAGCTCGGATTTCTTCCTTGCCGGGCGCGGGCTGACTTGGCCGTTGATCGGGATCTCGATTGTCGCGGCGAATATTTCCACCGAGCAAATGGTCGGTATGGCCGGGCAAGCGGCGGGATCAACCGGGCTGGCGGTCAGTTGTTGGCAGTTGTTGGCAGTTGCTCGGCTCGGTGTTCATCGTGATCATTTCGATGACGCTGCTGCCCAAGTTCTTGCGGGCGGGGATTTACACGATGCCGGAGTATCTCGAATACCGCTACAACACGGCGGCGCGCGGGATTATGGCGGTTCTAACGGTAGCGATCTACGCGGTGGTGATGTTGCCGGCGGTTCTTTATTCCGGCGGAGTGACGCTGCGGGCGATCACCGGCATGGAGCTAACCAAGGCGGTGTGGTTGATTGGTTTGTTAGGCGCGGGCTACTCGACGATTGGCGGTTTGAAGGCGATCGCATGGGCTGACTTGGTGCAGGGTTTGGCGCTGCTCGCGGGTGGGATATTGATTTTTTTCCTCGGTCTGGATGCCATCGGCGGCTGGGACAAGTTTGCCGAGTTCAACGCGCCGAAGCTTCACATGGTGATGCCGGCGGATAACAAGGATCTTCCATGGACTGGCGTGGCTGGCGGGATGTGGATCGTGATGATTTATTACTGCGGTTTGAATCAATTCATCGTGCAGCGGAACTTGGCCGCGAAGTCGCTGAAACATGGCCAGCTTGGGATGATTTTCGCGGGTGGTCTCTGGTTGCTCGTGCCCTTTGCAATGGTGATGCCCGGGCTGATGGCGCAGCAACTCTACGGCGCTGAACTCGGCTCGAAGACCGACGCGGCATTTCCCACGATGGTCACCAAGCTGATCGCGCCGGGCGTGCGCGGGTTCATCTACGCCGCCATCGCCGGTGCCGTCACCAGCACGTTGGCCTCGCTGCTGAACTCGGCGTCCACCATTTCCACGATGGATGTCTTTCGACGGATGTTTTCCCAAAATGCCTCGCAGGAAAAACTCGTTTGGCTCGGCCGCGGGCTGACACTGGCATTTGTCATCGCCGGATGTTCGATCGCGCCAATTCTGGACGATCCGAAATTCGGCGGCGTGTTTCAATACATCCAACAATTCCAAGGCTACATTTGGCCTGGCGTGGTGGCGGCGTTCATCATGCCATTTGTCCTGCCAAAAGTCCCCGGTGCTGCCGGGGTGTTGGCGTTGGTGACCGGTCCGCTGGCTTATGCGGCATTCCAATTCACCACCAAGTCGGAAGCGCGGCCATGGGGCCATGACATCCATTTCCTCCTGCAAGTGCTGTTCGCTTTCCTCGTGGTGGGCGGCCTGATGACGGTGATGACCCTCGTCTCACCACTCGCCAAGGCCAAGGAACTGCCAGTCCGCGAGGAGATCAGCTTGGTCACCGAACCCATCGTGAAAATCGCGGGCGGCCTCGTCATTCTCGGCGTCATCGCGTTCTTCATCATCTTCTGGTGATCTTTAATTTTAGCTTTTCAGCATCTCAGCATTTCAGCTTTTACCCCACCATGTCCGTCATCGCAAAACTGGAACCCCGCGTCATTTCAACGTATCCGGTCGGCGCGCCGGAAAAGAACCCCGTTTTCTTCGAGAAACGCGTCTATCAGGGATCATCCGGTAAGGTGTATCCCGTTCCGTTTATCGACAAGGTTTTCGATGAGCCGCAGCCGGTTTCCTATCAGTCCGCGCGTTTGGAAAACGAGTTCGTGCGTCTGGTGATGTTGCCGGAAATCGGCGGACGGATCTTCATCGGTCAGGACAAGACGAACCACGACTATGATTTCTTCTACCGCCAAGATGTGATCAAACCGGCGCTCGTCGGTCTCGCCGGACCTTGGATTTCCGGTGGAGTCGAGTTCAACTGGCCGCAGCACCACCGCCCCGGGACTTTTATGCCGGCGGATGTGTTCATTGAAGAGGAAGAGGACGGTGCACGCACGGTGTGGCTGAGCGAACATGATCCGATCAACCGACTCAAAGGCATGCACGGCATCCGCCTACGGCCCGGTTCCTCGCTGATCGAGCTGCGGGCGCGTTTGTATAATCGCACGCCATTCACCCAGACCTTCCTCTGGTGGGCGAACGTGGCGGCGATGGTGCATGAGCAATACCAATCGTTCTTTCCACCGGATGTGCGCTATGTCGCGGACCATGCGGTGCGGGCGATGTCGTCGTTTCCGGAGGCGATGAATCCCTATTACGGCGTGGACTATCAGAATCGTCCCGGCGCCAACGACCTGAGTTGGTATAAGAACATCCCGGTGCCAACGAGTTATATGGTCTGCCAGACGCAGTTCGATTTCTTCGGAGGTTACGATTTCAAGGCGGGCGGGGGATTCGTGCATGTCGCGGACCGCCACATCGCGCCGGGCAAGAAACAATGGACTTGGGGCGACCATGCGTTTGGCCATGCTTGGGATCGCGAGCTCACCGACACGAACGGCCCATACATCGAACTGATGGCCGGTGTTTACACCGACAATCAACCGGATTTTTCGTATCTCGCGCCTTACGAAACCAAGACCTTCTCGCAATTCTGGTGGCCGATTCAAGGGATCGGCCCGGTCCAGCAAGCGACCGAAAAGGCGGCGCTGCGGATGGTGGTGGGAGAGGATCGCATGATCGACCTCGGCGTCTGTGTTTCGGAATCCGTGCCGAACGCGCGACTGGTGGTGACGAGGGGTGTTGAGGTGTTGTTAGAAAAGTCCTTCTCCGTGAAGCCCGGAAAATGTTGGCAACACAGCGGACTGAAATTCACCGGTGAAAATCCCACGGAACTGCTCGCCGCGATTTTTGATGAGGATGGCAAATGCCTGCTGACCTATCGCCCGGTCGATGAAAGCCGGATCACCCCGAACCGCGAAGTCGCGACGGAACCACCGGCACCCGGCGATATTTCCTCGTCGGATGAACTGTATTTCACGGGCGAGCACCTTGACCAATACCGCCATGCCACGCAGTCGCCCGAGTTGTATTGGAACGAGGCGCTGAGCCGCGATCCCGGCGACGCCCGCTGCAACATCGGCATGGGTCGGCGCGCGCTGAAACAAGGTTGCTTGGATGCCGCCGAAGCGCATTTTCAAAAAGCCATCGCCCGTTTGACCCGCCGGCATCCGAATCCGGAAACCGGCGAGGCGCATTACTTCCTCGGTTTGACGCTCGTGTTCAAGGGTGAGTTTCAGGCGGCCTATCCGTTGTTTTACAAAGCCACTTGGAATCAGGCGTGGCGGTCGGCGGCATTCTATCAACTCGCCTGCCTCGATTGCCGGAATTTTGCTTATGACCCCGCGCTGCGCCATCTCGACGAGTCCTTGGCGACGAATGGCGACCACACCAAGGCGATGGTCTTGCAAGCGGTGATCGCGCATCACTCGGAAGATCCGGATGCGGCGGCGGAATTATTGGCCGATGTTTTGGATATGGATCCGCTCGACCACTGGGCGCGCTACGAGGGCACGGCATGTGGATTGGTTTCCAAGGAAGACTATCTGAAATTATCTCGGAACGATGCGCAGACGGTTCTCGACCTCGTCTTCGACTACGCCGACGCCGGTTTCAACGAGGATGCTGCAAAGCTATTGGAAAGACATCTCGCGCAACCGGTGGCAGCCTGCGCAGTGCCGAATCCTTCGTCGCGCAGCGCCATGTCACTCTACGTGCTCGCTTGGTTGAAAAACGACGGCAAGCTGCTGGCCAAGGCCCGCGCGCAATCGCCGGACTACTTTTTTCCGTCGCGCTGCCACGAACAGATTGTCCTGGAATGGGCACTGCAACAGCCCGGTCAAGACCCGGTGGCGGCTTATGGTTTAGGAAATTATTACTACGATCTGAAGCGCCATCAGGATGCCATCACTGTCTGGCTGCGAGCCATCGAGGACGGCGCATCGTTCGCCACGGTGTTCCGCAATCTTGGCATTGCAACATGGAATCTTAAACGCGATGGCGAGGCTGCGCGGAGTTTCTATCTGCGCGCGCTGGACTTGGATGCGAGTGATCCACGACTGGTTTCCGAGTATGATCAATTCGTCTCGAAGTTGAATGATCCGCTGACGGAGCGTCTTGCGTTTCTTGAAGAGCGCATGGAACGGGTTTTGCAGCGCGATGATTGCACGGTGGCTTTGGCGACTTTGTATAACCTGACCGGAAACCCTCAAAGAGCGCTGGAAATCATGACATCGCGTCGTTTCCATCCGTGGGAAGGCGGGGAGGGGAGTGTGCTCCGGCAATTCACCACAGCACACATTTTGTTAGGTCGTAAGGCATTGGGGTCCGGCGATCCGGCGGGTGCGCTCGCGCATTTCACCGGCGCGATGGAGACCCCGGAAAGCCTCGGCGAAGCCTATCACCTGTTGCAGGCGAAGGCCGATGTGAACTACTGGATCGGCAAGGCGCTCAAAGCTCTCGGTCGTGAAGACGAGTCGCGGGAATCCTTCACACTGTCCGCGAATGAGGCCGGGGATTTTTCGGACATGGCCGTCACCGTGCACAGTCCGCTGAGCTATTTCCGCGGGCTCTCCTTGCGGGAGTTGGGGCGTGAGGACGACGCGCGTGCGATCTTCGCGGACCTCCAGGCATTTGCTGAAGCCAAGCTCAAGGAAACCGCCAAGATCGACTATTTCGCCACTTCGCTGCCGAACCTGTTGGTGTTTGACGAGGATCTGCAAGCACGACGTGATGCGGAATCCTACCTCTTGATCGCGTTTGCCCTACGTGGCATCGGAGAAACCGCCGCTGCCCGCGTCGCCCTGGCGAAAACCCTAGCGTTCACCAACGCCGATCAGCGAGCTGTCGACTTGCAGCACGAAGTGCAAGGATGATGCCGGTTTTATTCGAAGTTGATGGAATTTCGTCGGACGGGACGGAGGTTAAAACGCCCGCCCTTGGCTTGGCGGAGTGGATCGAAGACCGAGTCCATGCCGACGGATTTGATTTCAAAAACCTGCGCCATCAGTTCGCCGAGGCGGCCTTTGGGGTAGCCTCTCTCGTGGAACCACGCGAGGTATTCGTTCGGTAGGTCGATGATCGGCACACCGGCGGGCGGATAGGCTTTGATGCCGAATTTGCCGAACGGGATGTGGGTTTGTCCGATTTCCGCGAGTAGGTTGCGGAAATCCTCACGGTCGATCTCGGTGAAGTCTGACATTGGGGTGTTGGGATTATGGGCTGAGTTATAGGGTTTGTGAAGTCCGCGAGATGCCCAATTTAGTAAGCCTTTCCTGATGTTTCGCTTTGACGAACTACGGCGTGCATCGTAAGAGATTGCATTCTGTTGCCTATGAAGTGTCCACGTTGCGTCCAACGAATCCACCGCGCGGCGGATTCGTGCCCGCATTGTGGGTTTTCGATCTTGGATGCGGATGCGCGGTTTGGTGCGGAGGAAGTGAGGCTCCGCTGCCTCACGGACAGTGCCGGAATTTTGAGGTATGGTGATCGCGACCGGGTGGAAGCGGCGATGGGACGAATTTCGAAGCGCTTTCCGCAGATTTTCGTCGCGATTTACACGGGTGCATTGGGTGAGGTGGCGAATCTCCGGCAGTTTGGGTTCTGGTCGTTGAACCGGTCCGCGTTCGAGGATGTGCCGATCGAGAAACCGAACGAGGCGGGAATATTGCTTACGATCGATCCGGAATCGAAGGCGGCGGGTATCGTATTCGGGTATTTGCTGGAACCCTTTTTGGAGGAGGCCGATACCTTTGATTGCCTGAGTCGTGCCCATGCCCACTGGTTAGAGGGGCGTTATGCGGAGGGGATTATCAGGGCACTGCGGCATCTTGAGGGCGTATTGGCCAAGCGGAGCCGGCAGGCGCAGCGCAATCCTGAGCATTTTAGGCGCAAGGTGCAGCCAGCGGCAATTTCGGGCGATCCGGTGCGGCGGATGCACGCCAGTCATAGGAATCAAGCGGCCGAGAATGAAGTGACGGAGGTGGTGAAATGAAGCTGTGGCCGAAATTGATCATTTTGGGGATGATGTGCGGGGGGCTTGCGACCGCCAGAACTCATGAGCGGAGTGGTGAGCCACACTCTGATAAGGCTGCGTCTAGCGAGAAGAAGGCCCTCGAGTCACCACTAGCGACCTCGAACGAGATCGATAAAACCGCAAATGCGGAGAATGAAATCCCGAAGAAATTTTGGTCGGGATATTTTGAAGCTCGGCCGAAATTATTTTTGGTGGATCCGCAGGGGCTGCTGAGTCCGGTGAATCAACGGGATCGGTTGGCATTCTTGAATTATCATGCGGATGATTCAGCGATCGATTTATTTGTGTATGTTTTCAAGGGGAATCAGGAGATTCCGGGGGAAGTGCGGGTGGAGGAGATGGTTGAGCGGTTTTTTACAAAGGGGCGGCCGGCCGCTGTGATTTTTTATCATATGGGGAGGCCGCAGCGATCGGTGCTGTATCTGAGTCCGGCACTGACTGATGTGATTCCGGCGGCCGAGCAGAAGAGGGCGATGGAAAGCGCGGTGATTCAGGCGTCCAAGGACGATGACCCGGCCCGTCAGATCGAGGGGTTTCTTGTGCAGATGTCGATCCGGATTTACTGGATGGAGAAGATGTTGGATGGCCGAGCGGTGGTGGATGAGCGACTGAGTGGCACCAGCGATGCGCTGGTGGTGCCGGTGCGGAAACCGACGGTTATGGAGAAGCTTCAGCCCTTAATCGATGAAGCCAAGCGTTTCACCATTCCGGCGGCTGGAGTCGGTGTTCTATTGGTGTTGCTCATCATGATCGCATGGTTGCAACGGCGTTCGCGCTATCGGTTTCCCGAGTTTGAGGTGGAGCCACGGCTTGGTGGATCCCATGCGGCTGGGGTGGGCGCGGTGATTTCCTTTGTCAGTGCGGCGGTTCCGCCAGCTTCACAGCGCGATCAGGTGCCGGATTATTTGCATCGGGCATAGTGGATGAAAGCGCGATGCGGCTTTTTTGAAGCGTGATTTTTAGAAGCCTCCAATCGAGCTTATTTCGGCAGCAATGCGACCAACTCATCATGTGGACGGGCGATGACGTGGGCGGCGATCACTTTACCGAGTGATCCGACGGCATTTTTTCCCGCATCGATGGCAGCGGAAACCGCAGCGACATCACCGCAGATGACGACCGTTACGTAGGCGGCGCCGATTTTTTCTTTGCCGACGAGTTTGACGTTGGCGGCTTTGAGCATGGCGTCGGTGGCTTCGAGGATGGCGGTGAGTCCTTGGGTTTCGAGGATGCCGATGGCTTGAGGTTTCATGGTTTTGTTAGCTTCTAGATTGGCCGGGTAATCGGTGGGTAGGAATTGGTCGCGCCCGCCGTAAAGCGGATTGCTGCCATTGGGGAAATGGATCATCGGATCAAATCCATCGGCGGGGCGGGGGATCGTGCCGGTGGTGATGGATGCGCCGAGTTGCGGGGCGAGTTTCTCGGCGGCATCGAGCGCGGCACGGACTTGGGCGATGTCGCCCGACAAGCGGATGATCAGGTTTTCATTGCCGGTGGCCTCGAATCCGAGAATTTGGATGTCCGCGGCATTGGCCGCCTCCTGGGCGAGCATGGCAGAGATGCTGAAGAAGGGGGCTTCGATGAAACCAAGGGCTTGCATGTTAGGTCAGCGGGCTTGGATGTTTTTGAGCACGGCCTGCACGATTGCCTCCACATTCATGGGGGCGGACCGGTCCGCCACGCGGCATTCGCCTGCTGCTTCCTCGAATCCGCAACCGGCGAGCACGCAGGCGAGTTTGGCGCGCATTTCCGCGATGACGCCCTGCTCGGCGGATGAGAGCGGGAAACGGGCGTTTCCGGCCTTGAAGCCGCGGAGCTCATAGCCGGTGCGGAAGCCTTCGGGAAAGTTCGGCGCGTTGACCATCAGCGAGAAAAGGTCGAGCAGTTCGAACTGGATTTGTTTCGCTTTATCCCAATTTCCGGCGCGTGCATTCTGATAGAGGCTCATCACCACTTCCGGGACGACTCCCGCGCTGGAGAGTGTGCCGCCATCCGCGCCCATGAATAGGCCGGTGCAAAGCAGTTCCTCCCAACCGATCAGCACCGAGAAATCCGGGCGTTGGCGTTTGATGGTGTGCAGGGTCTGCTGGAAGCGGCCCATGTCCTTCGACGTGTCCTTGGTGCCGACGATGCGCGGACAATCCATGGCGAGGCGTTCGAGCACGGGTAGTGAGATTTCATTGGCGAAGACCGGGATGTTATATACCACGATGTCGATCGGCGACTTGGCGGCAAGTTCGCGGAAGTAGGCCTCTATGCTCTCCTGGGTGAGCTTGTAGTAATAGGGTCCGGTGATGGAAACCGCGCGGCAGCCGAGATCGGCGCAGTAGTTGCACATTTCCAAAACGAGCTCGATGTTCGCCTCGGCGGCTCCGGCGAGGATCGGGCGGCCCTTGGCTTCCTCGCTGACGATGCGCACGACGGTCCGGCGCTCTTCGACGCTGAGGCGGATGAACTCGCCCATGCTGCCATTCGGGTAGAATCCGGTGACGCCCTTGTCGCCGACCCAGCGGATGATGTGGCGGAGCTCGTCCTCATCGATGCGGCCCTTGGAATCGTAGGGGACGATGTTGGGAACAAAGATGCCGTTGATGGTGGACTGGGACATTGGGTAGTGGGAAGATGGAACTATGGGGACTCAGACGAAAAGGCGACTTCAGGGTTTGCACCCCGGAAGTTGGCCGATTCTATCGACTGGGGACAGGGAGCGATTTCTGGCTGCATGCCTTCGAAGTGCAGAGATAATATCGCTGCCTGCTCCTTGGCAATTCCGAGTTCGCAAATTTCTTGTTTTTCGAGGGTCATACCAAAAGGATGAATTCACCGATGTTTGGCATCCCGGCCGCCCTCAAGAATGTTGAGGCGGAATCAATCGACACGGATTCCGGGGACGGGAGTCGGAAGTTTGGTTTCTCCGCGGATCAGCGAGCCGACCTGGCGGAGGGTTTTCACATCAATATCACGCAGCTTGCCGTTGTAGTCCGGGCCGACATCAAGGGAGAAGATGTTGCCGAATTTCACCGCGCCAAGGTAATCGTTTTAGAGCTTATCGGCGGGATGACAGAGATTGTCATGTTCCGGCAGCGAATAGAACCACATCGCGCCGCCCTTGTGATTTGGCAGGATCGGTTAGGTGAACTCAGCCAGCAGGTAGTCCTTGGATGGAACACCCTGGTTGTAGCCGGCACCACTGTTATCCGTGAGCGGACCTGGTTTTCCCATCTCGCCAAGACGGATCCGGACCCCGGTCTGGTCACCGTGATTGAAACCGATGAAACAACCGGGCGGCAGCGCCTTGCAGTGGGCGATGAATTCCGCGTGGCTGAGGCCGCCGGTGCCGGCCGCGTGGTCAACCCACATGTATTCGATGGGGCCGTAGTTGCTCAGGAGTTCGGTAAGTTGCTGCCGTTCCTTCGCGGCATCCTGCCCTGAACCGCCGACCGCGCCATCTTTGGCACCGGGCCAGGTCCAGTCACCCTCGGAGAAATACAGCGCGAGCTTGATGCCGTATTTGTCACAGGACTTTTTCAACTCCGCCAGCACGTCGCGGCCCAGCGGCGCCTTGGTCACCTTGCGGTCGGTCGTCTTGGTGTCCCAGAGGCAGAAGCCATCGTGGTGCTTGGTAAGGAAGAGGATGTAGCCCATGTTCGCCTCCTTGGCCGTGCGTGCCCACTGGACGGTGTCCACGCGGGTTGCCCGAAAAAGGGAGATGTCTGTGATGCCAGGCGTCCACTCCTTTTCCGAGAAGGTGCTGAACGACCAGCAGATGAACATCCCCCATTTCAAATTCTTCAATTCCTCGGCCCGTTTCTGCATGTCAACCGGCGGTTGTTGCGCGATGGCGGAGGAGACGGTGAGTAGAAGCAACAGTGCCAAATGTGTGATCTTTGTTTTCATGTGCGGATGTTTTTTCATGAGAGTTGAGGGAATCTATTCTTACGGATCAATGTCCTGTCATCATGGGTGACTTGCCGGGGCCGGAGGCATCGCGGGCGTACCATTTCCCCCAGGTGAATCCGTAGAAGGCGATGAAGAGGAAACAAACCAGAGGCATGACGAATCCGGCGCTCCATCCATATAAATCGATGATCCGTCCCATGCACCAGGGCATGATGGCACCGCCGATGATCGCGGTGACCATGAATGAGGACGCGAGCTTGGTTTTACCTCCCAGACCGCGGATGCCGAGCGCGAAGTTGGTGGGATACATGATGGACATGAAGAAGAAGGAACCGATGAGCGCGGACACGGAAACCCAGCCGAGATTGGTGATGACCAGCAGCATCAGCACGCTGTTGACCGCGGCGTAGAGACCCAGCACACGGTGCGGGGGGATCCTCGTCTGGATGGCGCTTCCCGAAAACCGGCCGATGGCGAAAAGCAGGAACGCAAGCGAGAGCATGTAGGGTGAGCAACCCTTGGTGATGTGCCAGCCGTCGCCGCTGAGTTCGCACATGGCGGATGGCAGCATCCGGGCGATGTCCCCGGAAAGCGCGGGGGTGGTCCGACGATCGAGGATGTAGGTGATGAAGAAGGCGAAAATCCCGCATTGCCCGGCGACGTAGAGGAACTGTGAAACCCATCCGAAGATGAAGTGCCGTTCCTTTGCGAGAGGAGGCCCGGCTGCATTTTGCGTGGGCGACGCGGCCTTTTCCTCCGGATTGAGATTCGGAACAGGCGTGAAGGTCGTCAGGATGAGGAATACAGCGACGATTCCGGCGACGACGAGATAGGGAATGTACAACTGGGCATTGCTGGCGGCACCTGCCGCTCCGAGAGTGAACTTTCCACCTAACATCGGACCGAGAATCCAGCCGATGGCATTGAAGCTTTGGGCCAGGTTGATGCGTGATGATGCCGCATCCGGCGGGCCGAGCACCGTGGCGTAGGGATTGGCCACCGTTTCCAGAAACGTGAATCCCGCGCCCACGGCAAACAGGGTGGCGAGGAACGTGGCGTAGATTGTCATGGTTTCACCGGTCATCCGGGTGACGGGGATGAAGGCCAGCGAGCCGGCGAGGATGATCGACAGGCCGGTCATGATGCCGCAGCGGTAGCCGAATCTCCGGGCGACCATGCCACCAGGAAAGGCCATGAGGAAATACGCGCCATACCACGCCCCTTGGACCAGCGCCGACTGCGCGTCTGATAGATGGAGCGAGTCTTTGAAATGCCGGTTGAACACGTCGATCATGCCATTGCACAAGCCCGACAGACAGAAGATGCCGCAAACGAGCAGGAAGGTGGCGATGCGGTTCTTGCCGTCGGCGGTGGTGAACATGGTCATGGGCTTGACGTGTTAGACAGTCGTTTTGAGATGGGTGGTGCCGGCGGTGCAGGCGCGGTCGAGATGCACATAACCGCCATCCACATGGAGGATCTGGCCGGTGGTGTGGGATGAACGCGCGGAAGCGGTGAAGACGACGGTGTCGGCGATCTCCGCAACAGTGGTCGTGCGGTGGCCGAAGGGCACGCTCTGATCGAGCTTGCGGCGGGCCTCTTCGGGATCGGGCGCGTTGGCGAGCCAGCGTTCGTATTGCGGGGTGATCACCTCAGCGGGCACGACGCAGTTCACGCGGATGCCGAATTTTCCAAGATCGACGGCCCATTCGCGGGTCAGGGCGTTGAGCGCGCCATTGGCGGCGGCATAACCTGACGTGCCGCCCTGGCCGGTGGTCGCGGTCTTCGATCCGATGTTGATGACATTGCCTCTTGCAGCGATCAACGCGTCGAGCGCGTGGTGGACCAGCGTGAAGCTGTGAACAAGGTTGCGTTCGAGCGAGCGAACGAAATCCGCGGGATCATGCCGCAGACTCACGGCATCATTGCAGCCCGCGTTGTTGACGATGACGTCGATCCGCCCGTATTTAGAAACGATCGCCTCTACTGCGACGCGGATGGACTCCGGGTCGGTCAGTTCGGCATGGAACGCATCGGCCTTTTGGTTCAGCACGGCCATTTCCGCGATGATGGCGGCGGCTTCCGTGGAATTGCGTCCGAGGATGACCGGAACGGCTCCCTCGGCGGCGAACGCGCGGGTGATGCCCTCGCCGATGCCCTTGGCGCCACCGGTGACAATGACAATCTTGTTTTCGAGTTCGAGTTTCATGAGGCGGGATGGCAGGTCGGGCCGGAGGGTTCGAAGGACTTGTAGGTGAGCACGAACTCCTGGTGGCCGAGATCTTCCGATGCCGTGGGGCGGCCGTTCGAGACCTCAAGCGTGAGTTGATAGATCTCGCGGCCGAGTTCATCGAGAGTTGTCCGGCCTTCCAGCAGACGGCCGGCGTCCACGTCCATGTCCTCGCGCATACGGCGGTAGGTTTCCGGATTCGCGCAGACCTTGATCACCGGCGAAATGGCCGATCCAACGACCGAGCCGCGTCCGGTGGAAAACAGGATCAGATGGGAACCGCAGGCGATGAGTTCCGCAATCTCGGCGTTGTCATTGATGTTGGGAAAACCGAAGCGCACCTCGCCATCGGGCACCACGTCCAACAAATGCAGTCCCGGCACGACAGGAAGCTCGCCGGGTTTGATCAAGCCGGAGATGATGGAATTCCCGCTCTTGCTGTAGGCGCCCATGGATTTTTCTTCCTGGGTGGTGAGTCCGCCTTCGGCATTGCCGGGGGCGAAACTGCCGTGGCCGAGCGTTGTGTAGTAGCGTGCCGCCTTCTCCACGGATTCGCGCAGGGCTATTGCAAGATCCGGAGTTGCCGCGCGCGAAGCCATGATGTCCTCGCAACCGATCAACTCGCCGGTTTCCTCGAAAATCGCCGTGCCGCCATTCGAGACCAGCAGGTCGAAGGCTCGCCCGATGCCCGGATTGGCGGTCAGGCCGCTGGTGGCATCGGAGCCGCCGCAAACGGTGCCGACTGTCAGCTCGGCCACGCTCATGGGAACGCTGGGAACGCCCTGTAAGTCCGTTAGAGTTTCCGCGATCCACTTGCGGCCGGCATCGATCGTCGTGCGGGTGCCGCCCTCGCTCTGGATGACCAACGTTTTCACTGGCCGTCCGGAGGCGGCCACGGTCGCTTCCACGGAGGCGCGGTCGAAACTCTCGCAGCCCAGTGATACCAACAGCACTCCGCCCACGTTGGGATGGGTGCACAAGGCCTTCATCATGCGGTCCGCGTAGGCGTTCGGATAACAACCGCCGAAGCCGATCAGATGCACGGCGGATTCGCCGAACGGCGCGGCAACGGCGCGCGCCACATGGTGGGCGCACTCGACCAGATAGGCGACGACGATGACATTGCGGATGCCTTTGCGGCCGTCGGCGCGCAGGTAGCCGGTGAGTTGGGTGTTCATGATTCCACGCAGCCCTTTCCACGCAGGTAGGTGGGGAGATAATCGCTTTTCATGTTGTGCAGGTGAATGTGCCCGCCCGCCGGGATCGCGATGGTGGCGGAGCCGATCGGCACGCCGTATTTGATGATCTTCTCACCCGGTGCGATGTCGCGGGCGGCGAGCTTGTGGCCGAGGCCGACCGCGACGCCGAGGGAAATTGTCTGGCCGTTGATCTCCAGCAAGGTGGATGGTTCGAGGTGCCGCACGGCAACCATCACATTATCGTCCGGTGAGATGCGCAGCAGTGTGGGCGTTGCCGGTTTCATGATATCAGAACTTGCCGTGGAGCAGATAGGCTTCCTTGGGATCGACTCCTTCGAGGATCGCCTTGCGCACCAGGCTTTCAGTGCAAAGCACTTCCTCGACGCGGCTGGTCACTTCCTCGATCAACGCGGCGGGAATGATCACCGCCCCGTCGTAGTCGGCCATGACGTAATCGCCGGTGTGGATGGTGACGCCGCCGATGATGATCGGTTCGCCGAAGGTTTCGGCCTCCCAGCGCCCCACGATGTCCACCGGTGTGAAATACCGGCAGAAGACCTGGAAGCCGATGTTGCGGATGAATGACGAATCACGGCAGCCGCCGTCCACGATGTAGCCGCGCACGCCGCGCAGTGTCATCGTCTCGCTGGACAGCTCGCCCATGTGGGCCATGGTGGAATCGTTCGGCTGCATCATCACGACGCTGCCTTTGGGCGCGCGCGAGAGCATTTCGGTCCACGACAACAGCGTCTGGTGGCCGTCGAGGTTTGGTTTTGCACGGCCGCTGATCGTGTAGATGCGGCCGGCAAGGCTGCGTTCCGGCAAGAGCGGGCGGATTGTGTTCGGCAGCACCTGGTTGGGATGCCCCATGGCGCGAAGCACGTCGTACACTGCGCCGGAATAACATTTTTCCAGGCGAGCGGCGTAGCCATCGGTGAAGTCGGGCTGGGCGGGAGTCGGGGAATCCATGGGCATTGGGTTGGATGAGGTGGGTTGCAGGGTCGGGGTTGGCATTTGCAAACGAGCCATGGATAGCGGAAAAACCGGGATTGGGATATAGACGATCATTCCAAATGCTTGGACGATCTTAACCTGTCGGCTCACGCAAACTCAGCGATCATGCCACAAGGGCCGCGATTGGTAGTCCGAGGGGGTGATGCCGAAGCGTTTGCTGAACACCCGGGAAAAATACGCGGCGTCCTCGTAGCCGACCTGGTTGGAGACCTCCTTGACCGTCATTCCCGTGCTCGCAAGCAAGTGGCGGGCGCGGTCCATCCGCTGTGCCAGCATGTGCTCGAACGGCGTCCTGCCGAACAATGCGGCAAACCGGCGATGGAAATGGTTCGCCGCCATACCGACTTGTGATGCGATTTCGGCCAACGTCGGGTTCTCCCTGTAGCGGAGTTGCATGAAATCGACCGCCGGCTTCAGGCGTTGCCACTGCGGCTGGAATGAAGGCGGGTCAGCCAGAACCTCCAGTGCCCGTGAGATGAGCGTGAGCAATATCCCGTGAACCCGGCAGTCGGCCACCGGAGAACTCTCCTTGCGCGGCCGGTTCACGTCGCTGAATGGATTCTGGAAGACTTCGCACAAGTCCCGCAGTATTTCCAAGGACCAGTCATCCGGCCGCGGGCAGTGGAATACCGCAGGCAATTGATCGATCAGATGACGCAGGTAGAGGGATTCCGGCACAAAATGGAGCCAGAAGACCGCCATCGCCTTCGGGCAATATTGGTGCGTGAGTCGGTAGCCGGAAATCAAATACACTTGGCCGGGCCTGAGCACGATCTTATCCGGACCCAGCTGCAACGCAGCCGCTCCAGATACCGGAAAATAGACTTTGTAACAGCGATCGGTCCCGGTCGCTTTCCTGCTCCACGAGCTGTCGCAATGGTGTTGGCCACCCGAAAGCAGGATGAGGTTGTAGTTGTCAATCACGGACGCTTTTGTGTATGGTTAAGATCGTTCAAGGGTGGGTCAGGAATGTGGAATCGCCGTCCAATTGTCGAGCCGCCACTACACGATTGACCTTGATGGTGTGTGGTTCGGATCACGACGTCGGTTTGAGGCGGTAGATTTCGCGCGCGTTGTGCTGATAGAGACGGGCGAGTTCGTCTTCGGAACCGCCCGATAAAATTTCGTCGAGAAGACGGGTCCACGTGCCGAGGTCGCGTGTGAGATTGCAGACCGGCCAGTCGCTGCCCCAGACGAGGCGGTGCCAGCCGAAGCAGTCGATGGCGTGCTCGACGACCGGTCTCAGCGTGTCAGCGGTGATTTCGCCAGCGGCGTAGGCGATGATGCCGGAAATCTTGCAGGCGAGATTCGGGCGGCGGGAGATTTCGCGGAGTTGTTCGCGCCAGAATGCGAGGTCGCCTGAGGCGATGTCGGGCACGCCGCAGTGGTCGAGGATGAAGCGGGTGTCCGGGCAGGAATCGATGAGGTCGGCACCGGCAGCGAGTTGGCGTGGGAGCAGGCAGAGGTCGAAAGTGAGTTCCGCCTTGCCGATGAGCCCCACATTTTTGCGAAAGAGCGGGGTGGTCGAAAGTTCGTCGGGCTGGGTGTGCAGCACGCGCCGGAAGCCGACAAGGCGCGGATGGACGGCGGCTTCCAGTTGAGCGGCGAAATCCGCATGCTCCGGTCTGCAGGCGGCGATCACGCCCGAGATGCGGTTGGTGGGATCTTCAGCAAGCGAGCAGAAGAATGCGGCTTCGGAGGCCGCTTGGTCCCATGGAACATCGACCTCCATGAAGATGGATTCGGTGATGTCGCAGTCAGCCGCGGCCGCATGGTATTCCTCAAGGCGGAAGTTTCCCTGCAGGGCGGGAATCGCCTCGGCCCAGTCGTATCTGAAACGATCCGGATAGATGAGATGCTGGTGGGTGTCGATACGGTCCATGGCTTACTTGGAAGTGAAGTTTTCCGGGTGGTGGTATTTCACCGTCTGGATGTGCTCGCAGTAGAGCACGAGTTCGCCATCATTCTTGAAGATCTCGTAGGACGCACGGTAGAGTCCCATGTCGGGATATTTCGGTGATTTTTCGAGGTCGGTTTTGATCGTGTAGATCGTGTCGTTGATGAACACCGGCTTGATGAAGCGCAGTTTGTCGTAGCCGTAGCTGAAGGCGTTCACGCAGTTGGTAGCGACGAGGCCGAGGCCGGCGGAGAAGACGAACGCTCCGGCGACGAGGCGCTTGCCGAAGATGCCTTGCTCGCGGGCGAAAATCTCGTCGGCGACATACGGGTGCATGTCGAGCACCAGCGCGTTGAACTGCATGCTCTCGCCTTCGGAAATCGTGCGGCGGATCGAGCGGATCTGGTGGCCGATGACGATGTCTTCATAGAACCAGTTCTCGGCGTTCCAGACGGGGACGGAGGTGTGTTGTTCCTTGGGCGTGTTGTGTGGTTTGCGTTCCATGGTGTCAGTGGGATGAGGGAGCTTGATTCAGATGATTGCCGTAGCCGATGACCAGCACAGCGAGCACGAGAACGCTGATGGCGACACTGATGAAGCGCTTGGTGCCCGGCGAGCAATCCGACCACTCGCGGCGGATGATGGCGACGAGGGTGCTGAAGAGGATGAGCATGATCATGTGCAGCGGCCAGCTGGCGACGGCGAGCGTGTCCATGCGGTTGTGGCCCATGCCGTAGAAAATGAACTGGAGATACCAGAGAAGTCCGGCGAGGCAGCCCCAGAAAATATTCATCGATGTGCCCGGCATGCCGTGGGCACCCGCGCCGGCGAGTTCTGTCAGGCTGCCCTTTTTTGAAAGCTGCCAGAGAGTGATCGGCAGGGTGCTGAGAAACGCTCCGGTGCTGGCGAAGAGAAACCGCACGTTCATTACAAGTTCGGGATTGGCCCCTTTGCCGAGGGCGATTTCGGCAATGGGATCGGCCGAGCCAAGCGCGAGGCTGTAGAGGGCGGATAAAACTCCGGCCAGCACACACAGCGGAATCCCAATGGCAGGATTGAAAGTGCTGTGCGGATCGCTGCCGGAAGCTTTGGTTTCCATTTCCTTGCGGCGTCCGGCAAGGCCGCAGAGGATGATGCCGATGAATCCGACGCCCACCCCTGTCAAAACCGCGTTTCCTCCCGCGCTGGAGGTGATTTTCCCGAGAGTGCCCTGAATGAGAGGAGTTAGAAAAAATCCGAGCACGGCGGATAGTCCCACCGCCAGGGCGTAGGTGAGCGAGTAGCCGACGTAGCGGATCGCAAAGCCGAAGGCCATGCCGCCGAAGCCGTATGCCGCACCATAACCCAATGATTTCCACATCGCATCGCGCGGCGCAGCGGCGAGCACTCCGGACAGGTCCGGGATGAAAATCAGGGAGCCGAGAATGGGAAGGAGGAACCACGAACTGAGACTCATCCAGAACCAGAATGATTCGTAAGTCCAGTTGCGGATCTTGTGCTGCGGTGTGAAACAAATGCCTGCGGCGAGCGCGCCGATAGCGTGGAGAAGGATTCCGAGAATGGGAAAAGACATCAGGCTTTAAATTTTTGGTTAGATTGAAAACTCCGCATCGATCGCTGCGGTGTGCTGGCCGATGGCGGGCGCGCCGACAGGAGACTTGGAGATGCCGCCGTCGATGTGGATCGGGCAGCGCAGCGTCTTGAGTGGGGTGCCGGCGGGGCAGAGGATTTCCTGTTCCATGTCGAGCACGCGGTAGCCTTCCGTTTGACGGAGGCGTTCCCAGCTCAGCACATCGGCGCACCAGATGTCGGCGGGTTCAAGGATGGACAGCCAGTGCGCGGTCGTTTGTGTGGCGAGATGATCGCGCAGGATCGACTTAATTGCATCGCGTTGGTCGAACCACGACTGCCGTTCCTGATAGGCAAGCAGCGCCGGGCAGTCCAGCAACCCGCCGAGCACCGGAATCGAGCCCATGGCAAGTGCCAGGTGGCCGTCGGCGGTGGGGTAAATTCCGTAGGGTGCGCCGAGGTAGGCGTGCGCATTTCGGACGGCACTGCGCTGCGGGGCTTTTTCGCCATCGTTGAGATGGGTGGTGATGACTTCGAACTGGAGATCCAGGATGGACTCCAACAGGCTGACTTCCACGCGTCCTCCCTCGCGGGTCACTCCGCGGCGGACGAGGCAGGCGAGGATGCCTTGGACAAGGTGAGCGCTAGTTGTTAGATCTGCGACGGCGAGGCCCATGGGGACCGGTCCGTCGCCTTCGTTTCCGGTGAGCCATGAGAGGCCGGACATCGATTGCGCGAGCAGGTCCTGCCCGGGCTTGCCAACCCACGGACCTTCGCTGCCGTAGCCGGTGACTGTGGCGTAAACGAGGCGTGGGTTGATATCCAGGACGGCTTCATAACCGAGACCGAGCTTATCCATCACGCCGGGGCGGAAATTTTCGATCAGGACATCCGCCTTGGCGATGAGGTGCCGGATTTTCTCCAGATCGGTGGGGTCCTTGAGGTTGGCGGCGTAACCCTGCTTGTTGCGGTTAATCGAGTGGAAGAGCGTGCTGTCGCCTTCGACTCCGAGGTTGGAAATGTAAAGTTGGCGGCAGATGTCGCCGGTGCCGGGGCGCTCGACCTTGATCACGCGGGCACCCAGATCGGCGAGGCGCATGGCAGCGGCTGGCCCCGCCAGAAATTGGGAGAAATCGAGGACGATGAGGCCTTTCAGGGGGAGGGATGAACATGAAACATTAAACATGAAACATTAAACGTTAAGGTTGATCATAATAAAACACCTCCTCCATCGGGGCCCAGCATTCGCCGGGAGAGAGGCCGTCAAAGGGAATCAGGCAGGGTTTGCAGACATCCCACCAGCGGAGGGTTTCCTCGTCGGCGGCGATGGCGGCCATATCGGCGTCGAATGTGTCACCGATGTATTCGAAGTAGGTGAAGAGGAAGTGACGCCCGTCATCGAAGGAGCGAAGGTAGATGGAGTAGTTGCGGATGTTGGACGCGGTGATCCGGCGCAGTACTCCCGGCCATGCGTTGGCATGGAGTTTCTGATACTCCGCGAGCTTTTCAGGAAGAACCTCGGTGACGGATGCGAACCGTTTCATGAATGGGATTTGGTAAAATGTTTTTGATAGAGATGGTTGATTTCCGTGGCGGCATCAGCCGGTGAAACAGCCCCGCTCACGCAGGCATGTGCAACGGGCGAGGCGGCGTCTTGGAAATCCATGTAGCCGGGGAATTGCGGGCGGAGGATGGACTCGTCGAGCGTTTGGAGTGTGTCGCGAAAGAAATTGTGGGATGCGTTATTCACCGCGTTATCGGTCCAAGCCGCACGGTGACCGGGTTGGCCGCCGGATTGGAAATAGAGCCCCATTTGGGTCTCGGGCGCGGCGGTGAAGCGGGCGAAGTCCATGCAGGCTTGCGGGTGCTTGGTTTTCGAGGAAACCGCGATGCCGGCACCGCCGAGGGTGGAGCGCAGGCGTTTTCCCTGAAAGGTGACAAGGCCGCCGGATTTGAGGAGAAAGGGAGCGTAGCGTGGGCGCGAGTAGTTCGAGTAACCGTAGGCAAAGGGGCAGTAGGCCGCGCGCGGGTCGGTGATTTGCGACATCCACTCGGCGGTGCGGATGGGATTGCGTTCGAGGCAGGCGGGATCACAGAGAGACACGAGTTTGTGGAGTTCTGAGAGAGCGGCGGCGAGTGTGTCGTTCGAAGCCACACCGTTTTCGCTTTGGAACGGAGTTTCGCCCAATGCCGCGCAAAAGGTATAACTGTGCATCAACATGTCGATGGGGAAGGCTGAAACGGTGACGAAGCCGCGTTTTGCGAGATCCAGCACGTCCTCCCAGGTTTCCGGCAGCGCGAGCTTGTGGTTTTCCAGCAGATCCGGCCGCCAGGTGGCGATGGGACTGGCTGCATCGGTGGCGAGTGTCCATTGTTTTCCTTGGAAGCGATAACTTTCATGCGAGCCGCCGACGGAGTTCGCCGCTTGGTCTGCTAGAAATTCCGCTGGCAGCCATTCTTCATAGGGAAGCAACAAACCTTCCGTCGCCGCAAGTGCGGTGTGCGGATGGTCCATGATGATCAGGTCATACGCGGCGGCGAGATCGGCGAGCGAAGCGTCGGCGAAGGCTTGCAGCGATCGTTTCTCCCAAACAATCGAGACATCCGGATGGAGTTCTTCGAAGCGTTGTGCGCAGGCGACCACGGAGACGAAGCCGCGGGTGTGATTCCAGGCAATTCCTTTAAGGGGTGTCATGAGGGTGAGGAAAATTCGGAGGGTTTCACTCCACCTCGGGCGGACGATGCATAGGCGGCTTCCACGGCTTCCATGGTGTGGATGACGTCCGCGACGTCGGTGAGCATGTGGGCGAGCGTGCCTTCCTTGTGGCATTGGACCTGGGCCATTGACCCGATGAACGCTTCCGGAAACCAAGATCCTTCGAGCGTGACGCCCTGCCACTCGCCTGAGTTTCCGCCGTCTTCCAACAGGCAATATTCAAACAGGTCGCCCACGCCGTGCGGGTAGTCCATCAGCAGGCCAACGCGCGCTTTGATCGCGCCCTTTGTGCCCTCCCATTTCAGATAGCTTTCCTGATGTTTCGGGCCGAAGCGGTGGAGGTGGTTGGTCGTAATGGTGGCGCGCACCGGATCCGGGTAGTCGAGCAGGATGGCGCTGCACACCGATGCCAGCTCCGGATGCAGCGGATGGGAAACGGTACGGGCGTGCACGCTCGCTGGATCACCGAGGAAGGACCGGATCAGGTCGATATAGTGAACGCTATGATAGACGATCTCCATGCGCGGCAGACCGTTGAGGAAGGGAAATAACTCCCACGGCGTCATGGTGGTGAGGCGCATCTCCATGTCGATCAGATCGCCGATGAGGCCTTGGGCGATGATGTTCCGAGCGGCGGTGACAAAGGACGCGAAGCGGAGCTGGCAGTTGATCGCCGCGAGCAAGCCGCGCTCGCGGCAAACTTCCAGCACTTCGCGGGCTTGCGCGAGATCTTCGCCCATCGGCTTTTGAATCAGCACGTGCGAGCCGCGAGGCAGGCGCCGGAGCGTCTCCGCAAACAGCGATGCCGGCAGCGCGATGTCGTAAATGATGTCGTCCGGTGCTGCGGCGATGGCGGCGTCAAGGTCATCAAACACATTTGCGATGCCATATTCGGCCGCCAGTGCGTCAGCACGCGGGCGAGTGCGGTTGTAAATGCCCCACACCGGGAAACCGGCGATCCGATAGGCGGGAAGATGCGCGTCCCTTACGATGCCGCCCGTTCCGATGATGAGAATCGGAAACGGCTCCACAGGAAGCTGCGGGGTAACGTCGGCGATCGATGGGAGGGTCACGTTCACGGGGCTAAAGTTTTCACTGGTAAAAATTGTTTTTACAAAAGAGACTTTTCCCCGAAGCTATGGCCGCGTCGAGAAAAAAAACCACGGGCGATTCCGCTCCAAGCTATTCCGTACCCGCGCTTGAGAAGGGATTGGACATTCTGGAGGCGCTTGCCGCGTCGCCCACGCCTCTCTCGCTGGCCGAGTTGGCGCGCGATCTTGATCGTGGCACCGCGGAGATTTTCCGGATGCTGGTTTGTCTGGAAAGGCGATCCTATCTCCGGCGCGATCCGGTTTCCGGGAAATACGCGCAGTCGCTGCGTCTGTTCGAACTCGCCCACGCCCATCCGCCTCTGAAGACGCTGCTGGAGGCGGCGCGTGAACCGATGCGGGCACTGGCACTGGAGTTGGGAGAGAGTTGCCACCTCAGTATTCTGGAAAGAGGTGCGCTGCTCGTGATTGCCCGGGAAGACAGCCCGGAGAGTGTCCGGCTTACCATCGAGGTGGGCGGGCGATTCGACCCGGGCCGGACCGCTTCGGGCCGCTTGCTGATGTCGTCCGAAGGCGCGAGCATGACAGCCCGCGACGAGACCCTTGAAGGCGTGGATGACGCCGTCGTGCGCATCGGGACGTTTGGAAGTGCTGTGCATGCGGCGCTCGCTGTTTCGTGGCTGCGCAGCCGGAAGGGGGCCAAGAAACCCGCCACGGTAATCACCGCGCTGGAGACAGCTGCTAAGTCCATCCACCAAACCCTTGGAATCCAATCATGAAAGACATCGCCTTCGAGGAATTTGAAATCGGCGCGTCCCGCATCAGCACCGGTCGCACCATCACCGAGACGGACATCGTGTTGCACGCCGGCCAGAGCGGCGATTTCTATCCGCACCACATGGATGCCGAGTGGTGTGCCACCCAGCCCTTCAAGCAACGCATCGCCCACGGCACGCTCACCTTCACCATCGGAGTCGGCCAGACGGCGGCGGGGATCAATCCGCTGGCGATGACCTACGGTTACGAAAAACTGCGTTTCCCCAAGCCCGTCTTCATCGGCGACACGATCCGGACGAAGGTGACCATCGCTGAAAAACGGGATCATAAGCGCCCGGATTACGGCATCGTCGTGGAGAAGCTCGAGGTGCTCAACCAGCGGGACGAGTGCGTGATGGCCTGCGAGCACTTGCTGCTGGTGAAGCGGAAGGAATAAGCACTGCTAAGGCTTGGGATTAAGTCCGGGGGTAGTCTTTTTACTTATTTCAAATCGCACGAAGTCCCGATGTCCTGCGGTGTCCGATAGACGCCGTTTTCGACGCGGACCGGGTGCACGAAGTGTTCGCGCAGGTGCGGAATGTGCTCGAGGAAGATGGCTGGCAGGTCGAGGCCGATGTGATTGAACAGCACGAGGTGTTGGTGGAGTTGGCCCATGTCGCCGACGTGCGGGACGACGGGAACGCCGAACTTTTTACACATGATGCTCACCGCAAGAAACTCGCTGACACCGGCGACGCGGACGGCATCCACTTGGATGAAGCCGGCGCATTCGACCTGGAGGTAGTTTTTGAAAATGATCCGGTTAGGCACGTGTTCGCCAAGCGCGAGTTTCACCGGGGCGATGGCATCGGCGAGGGTTTTGTGGCCGATGATATCGTCCGGGTGGGTGGGTTCCTCGATCCAGAACGGATTGATTTCCTTGAGACGGGCGCAGATGTCGAGCGCTTGGGGAAGCGTCCATTGCTGGTTGGCATCCACCATGATGCGGGCATCCGGACCGGCGACTTCGCGGACGATGCGGGCGCGGCGGAGGTCGCGTTCCGGGTCCTTGGAGCCGACCTTGAGTTTCATGGCGGTGAAGCCGGCGTCCATCGCGCGCTTGCAGTTTTCGCGGACTTGTTCGTCGCTGTAGTTGAACCAGCCGACGGAGGTGTCGTAGCCGGGATAGCCGCTTGTTAGAATGCCTTCGCGGGATGCGCAGCTGGCGGTTGGATTGGTTAGCAACTCGACGGCCTGCTCATGGGTGAGCACGTCTTCGAGGTAGGAAAGATCAAGCGTGGCGGCGACTTGAGCGGGCGTGAGTTCCAGCAGGAGTTTCCACAGCGGAAGGCCTCGGGTTTTGGCCCAAAGGTCCCAGCAGGCGTTGGTGACGGAAGCGAGCGCGAGCTGGACGACGCCCTTGTGCGGGCCGAGCCAGCGGAATTGTTGTTCATCGGCCATCTCCTTTTGGAGCGCGCCGAAGTTGGCCATGATTTCCTCGATGTCGCGGCCTTGCAGACGGGCGGCGTAGAATTCGGCGGCCTTGCAGACGAGGTCGTTGCCCTCGCCGAGCGTGAAGGCGAGTCCGGAGCCGGTGCGGCCCTTGTCGTCGGTTAGAAGCGTGACGGCGTAGGAGTAAATCGGGTCCTTGTGGATGGCATCGGAGCCGTGGCCGGAGCCGATGGGATAGCGGGCGTCGCGTGTGGAAATACGGGTAATCATGATTTCTGAGGATCGATCGGAGCGATGTCCATGGCGTTTCCATCGATGGTGATTTCGACGATGGTGTCGATGGCTTCCCAGGACTTGTCCGGGATTTCAAACGAGAGCAGGCCATCATTGGTTTCCGTTTTGATGGCCGAGCCGTGGAGGAGTTTCGCGGATTTGATGGCGACCGGCAGCGCGGTCAGACTCACGGGTCCGGAAACTTTCTTCAGCAAGTGCAGGTAGATTTTGTCCTGCTTGCGGGTGCTGACGAATTGCGGAGCCGGTTTCCACGGGCCGCCGCGGGTGTCGTAGATACTCTCGCCGTTGAGCTTGAGCCAGGCTCCCATTTCCTTGAGGCGGTCCACCTGGCGTTGCTCGATAAGACCTTCCGGTGTCGGGCCGACGTTGAAGAGCAGGTTGCCATCGCCGCCGCTGGTGCGGATGAGTGAGTCAAGGCATTGCTGGAGCGACTTCATCTTGTCGCTCGGCTTCCACGCCCACTGTTGGCAAATGGTCATGCAGGTTTCCCACGGGTGGTCGATCTGGAAGCCACCAATGCGTTGCTCGGCCGTATCGTAGTCGCCCGGGTGGCCGGTGCGGTTGTTGATGACGATGTCCGGTTGGATGGCGCGGGCCATGTTGATGATGCCGGCACCGCGTGTGGCGTCGAATTGCTGCGGTACGTCATACCAGAGGGTGAAGAGCGGGCCGTAATTGGTGAGGAGTTCCTTGGTCTGCGCCTTGAGGTAATCGGTGTAGCGGTCGAGGTTATGGGTTTCGCGCTTCGTCTTGCCGCCGGGGCTGGTGAGAGGGAAATTCGGGTGATGCCAATCGCAGGTGGAGTAATAGGTGCCGAAGGCGATGCCGCCATTTTTGCATGCTGCGGCGAGTTCCTTGACCACGTCCCGCTTGAAGGGCGTGTTCATGATGTTGTAGTCGGTTTCCCTAGTGTCCCAGAGGCAGAAACCGTCGTGGTGTTTGGTGGTTAGAATCAGGTATTTTATCCCGGCTTCCTTGGCGACGGCGACCCATTCATCCGCGTTGAACTTGGTGGGGTTGAATTGTTTGTAGAGGTTGTCGTATTCTTCGGTGGGTACCTGTGCGCCGCGCGACCAGCCGATTTCGGTGCCTTTTAAGCTAACCGGGCCCCAGTGGATGAACATACCGAAGCGGGCGTCCTGCCAATTCTTGATGGCAGCGGGAGTGGCGGGAGTGGCCTCTTGGGCCAGCAGGCTGCCGGCGCTGAGGAGTGTGGTGAGCAGAATTGATGAAATCTTCATGTTATTGATTTCGTCAAAAATTCAGCGGCGATAGCCGATTTCCGCTCCGCCGGAGACGTGCATGATGTGGCCGGTGATGAAGCGGGCCTTGGAGGAAATCAGGAAGACGCAGGCATCCGCGATGACGTCGCCCTCGGGGCAATCACCGAGCGGGTGAATGTCATCGAGGTATTTGGAAATGCCGGCGGGGTCGGGTTGTTCGGAGGCCCAGGTGCGGAGCATGGGGGTCCAGGTGCCTGCGGGGCAGACGGCGTTTACGCGGATGCTGTCCTTGGCGTAGTCGAGCGCCATGGATTTCGTCAGAGTGTTCATGCCACCCTTGGTAGCGGTATAGGCGGCGTGGATTTCCTGGCCGATGACGCCGACGAGGGATGAGGTGTTGAGGATGCAGCCTTTGGATTTTCGCAACGCTTCGATGCCATGACGGGTGGTGTGCAGCACGCTTTTCAGGTTGATATTGAAGAGGGCGTCCCACTCGTCGTCGGTGGTTTCGTGGAGTGGCTTGCTGGGCGTGGCGATGCCGGCGTTGTTGTGAATGGCGTCGATTTTTCCGTAGTGGGACAGCACGCGGTCGATGGCGGATTTTACATCGGAATCTTTGGAGACATCGCAGGCGAAACCGAGGTGGTCCGGGCCGAGGTCGGCGGCGGCTTGGGCGGCTAGATCGCCATTGCGGGCGACGAGCACCACCTTTGCGCCTTCGGCGGCGTAGGCTTTCGCGCAATCGAGGCCGATGCCGGTGGAACCGCCGGTGAGGAAGATGACGTGGTCTTGGAGAAGCATGATGAAGAAAGCTTTAAATTTTAAGCACTAAATTCGAAACGGAAGAAAAGAGAAGACACCTAGTGAATTGACTGCGAAATTCTTTGTTTCGAATTTCGTGCTTAGGATTTCGTGCTTCATTCGAGGTGATAGAGTTCCTTGGTGTCGGACCAAATTTTGCCGGCCTTGAGGGCGTCGGGGAGAGGGGACTGGCAGGGGTCGGTTTGTTTCCACCAGCGTTGGGTTTCGGGGTCGGCGGCCATTTTTTTCATGTCGGTATCGAAGTCCTTGCCGGTGTATTCGAGGTAGGAAAAGAGGTAGATTTTGCCATCGATCTCGCGCTCGTAGATCGAGTAGTTCCTGATGTTGCACTCCTTGAGTTTTGCATTCACCCTTGGCCAGGGGTTGGCGTGGAGTTTGTGGTAGTATTCGGCTTTTTGAGGCTTGAGGCCGGTGACCCAGGCGTAGCGTTTGACTTGGGTGGGGGCGCAGCTTGAGGCGAGCGCGGCGAGAACGATGCAGAGGATCGGATTTTTCATGGGTGGGATTTCCGGGATCAATGGAACACGATGTAGAGCACGGTCATGGAGGCGATGACGATTACGGCGAGGACTTTGTAATTCAGGATGCCCGACCAACCGGGGGCCTTGAGCGCGTCTAACGGATGCGGCCAATAGAGGGCTTGTGCGTCTTCTCCGGCGAGTTTCGGTTGGAGCTTGGTGAAGACGATCTGGAGTACTAGGCAGGCGACGAACATGTAGAATGCCATCATCATGAAAGGGGTGGTGATGAAGAAGGCTGGCACCCAGGCGAAGGCGTCGGGAAATCCTTCGTGGAGGGCTTTCAATGCGTAAATGCTCACGCCGAGTAAGGAGCCGAGCCACATCGTCCACTTCGCGCCGCGGGCGGAGGCGGCGGGCCAGAATACGCCTAGCAGGAAAACGCAGGTGATGGGCGGTGCCATGTGGGCGATGATTTCATTGAGCGCGTTGAAGATGCTCGCTTTGCGGTCGAGCAGTGGGACGAGGGCGATGCCGAGGGCGATGGACGAGAGTGTAGCAATACGGCCGATGCGGACGAGTTGTTTGTCGCTGGTGGCGGGGCGGAAGCGTTTGACGATGTCATAACTCACCATCGTGGCGATCGAGTTCGAGGCGCTGGATAGATTTCCCATCAGCGCGGCCATGAGTGCTGCGGCGAGGAGGCCGAGAACGCCGACGGGTAGCAACTTCTTGATCATGACCGCATACACTTCCTTTGATTTGTATGGGCGGATGCCTGCGGGGGCTGGGATGGTTTCGCCAGTTTCGGATTTTACGATTTTAACCGGCACGTCGGGGCCGATGATGAGGGCGGAATCCTTGCAGGTGGGTTTGATGGCGAGTTGGGAGAGGTCGAGCATTTCACCTTCCTTGAGACGGATCGGGTCGATTTTCGCGCCGCCGTGGTCACCGGTGATGGCGATGATTTTGTCTTTACCGCCTTCCGGATTGGTGACGGTCTGGACGAGGCGGGCCTGGGTGACGCCTTCGAGGTTCCCTTGTTTGACGGCGGTGTAGAGCATCAGGCCGGGGACGATGAAGATGAAGACGGGAAGGATTTTGATGAGGCCACAGAAGATCGAGCCGACGCGGGCGTCGTTCTCGGTTTTTGCGCCGAGCACGCGCTGGACGATGGTTTGGTCCGCGCACCAATACCAGATGCCAAGGACCGGATAGCCTAACAGGATTGAATACCACGGCATGCCGCTGTCGTCGCCGTGCGGGCGGAGCATACTCATAAGTTTGCCATCGGTGATGCCCTGGGCGGCGGCGTTGGCGGTATCGAGCGTGGTGGTCATGCCTTCCCAGCCGCCGGTCTTGTGCCAGGCGAACCAGGTGATGACGAAGGCACCGAGCAGAAGGACGATGGTTTGAATTGTTTCGGTGATGGCGACGGCGGCGAGCCCTCCGACCACCGTGTAAATGCCGGTGAGCGCGCACATCAGGAAGATGCAGGTCCATTTCTCGATGCCGAAAATGTCGTGCAGAATCAGCCAGCCGGTGGCGAGCGGGAAGGCGATGTGAAAGATGATCGCGGCGACGATGGAGACGACCGCGAGCAGGTCCCGGCATTCGCGGCAGTAGCGTTTTTCGAGGAAATCCGGGAGCGTGGCGACTTTGGATTTTAGATAAAACGGCGCGAAAAAAAATCCTAACAGGATCAGTGTGAAGGCGGCCATCCACTCGAAGTTGCCATTGAGTAGGCCTGTGTCGTAGCCGGACTGGGCGAGTGAGACGAGGTGGACGCAGGAGATGTTCGTGGCGAAGAGCGCAAGGCCGATGACCGGCCATTTGAGCGTGTGGGCGGCCATAAAATAATCGCCGGCGACGGATTCACCCTGCTGCTGGCCTTTTTTTTTGGCGTTCATGCCGGCCCAACAACCGAGTCCAACGACGCCGGCGAGGTAAACGATGACGATGGTCCAATCGAGGATGCTGATATTCATGAAGAAGGTTTTTCTTGAGGTGTGGTAATCCATTGCAGGGAATGGCGAACCAGTCTTGCATGATCCTTCGGTGAATGATATTGAACATTCCATGAAAGCCTCTTTTCCATCGCCGATTTACCAGAGCGGAGCGGATCGCTTTGAAATTGATAGTTGCAAGGCTCAGATGAAAGCGATGAGCGAGGGGAAAATCGAGCTGCACGCGCTATCGAAAGGCCATTACCCGGGTAAGCGAATGAATTCGAACATTTTGCCCGGGCTTAGCAGTATCGGTTTCTGGAATTGCCGGGGCTCTCAGGACTGGGGTCTCGAGCCCCATCGGAATGAAGGCTTGGAGATCGTATTTCTAGAAACCGGGGGGATGGACTTCGAAGTGGATGGCCGGAACCACCTGCTGCATGCGGGAAACATGACCATCACGCGACCGTGGCAGATGCACAAGTTGGGCGATCCTAACATCGGTCGGGGCCGACTCTACTGGTTGATCTTGGATGTGGAGGTGAGGCGGCCGAATCAGGAGTGGAAGTGGCCGGAGTGGGTAGTCCTGGCTCTGCGGGATTTGTCGGAATTGACGAGGAAGTTGCGGCAAGGTGAGCAGTCGGTGTGGACGGCGAATCCAAGAATCCGCGAGATTTTCCGCGATTTGGCGGACTGCATTTTGCGGTGGGGTGAGCCGGGTGTGACCTCGCGACTTGCGGTGGGAGTGAACCGATTGTTGGTGGAGATGCTCGATGTGCTGGCGGAGCAGCAGCTTGAAGAATCGCCGGAGATGGTGACGCGGAGGCGGACGGTGGACTTGTTTCTCAGGGATCTGGCGGACAACCCGGCCAGCAGCGCGGAACCATGGACGCTCAAATCCATGGCGAAACAATGCGGCATGGGGATCACCGCGATGGCGAAGTATTGCGGGGAGTTGGTGAACAGCGGGCCGATGGCCTACTTGAATCATTGCCGTCTGGAACATGCCGCACGTGCCTTGCGGGAAAAACACGGGTTGTCCGTGACCGAAATCGCGATGTGGGCCGGGTTTAATTCCAGCCAGTATTTCGCGACCTTATTCCGAAAGCGCTATCAGATGACGCCGATGGGATATCGCGCAGGTGGCTTGGTTCCGCCGCAGGGATGACGCGGAAACGGGTCACCGCAAGGTCACCTGCTATTTTTCTTTTCCTTCTTCGCCAGCTTCTTTTCCTTGGCTGTTTTGGTAGGCTGCTTTTTGGTCTCTTTTTTTGCGTCTTTGGTTTTCATCGGTGCTCGGGGTTGGATGATTATTGCCAAGTCGCCTGACAGGGCACTTGTTTGTGACACCAGATTGTCGAGTGTGCAAGCCTGCGAAAATGGAACTCTGAAGTTGCAGTGGGGTGAGAGCAAATTGACTGCTTATTTCACTCGTTGAGTTATCACAAAAAAAGCCGGACGGGATGAACCGTCCGGCTTTTTGATTGAATGGATGTGTGGGCGAGACGCCCACACTCCTTGATTTATTCTTCGCCTGGGCTCCACTCTTCGGAAGCGGCGGCGGAAGCGAGGTTGAACGCTTGTTCGAGGCCGACCATCTCGGAAGATGGGCGAAGGCTTTCGAAGCTGGCGCTTTCCTTCTTGAGTTGTTCTTCGGTGTATCCGACGGCTTTGATCGAGAGCCCGATGCGGCGCTCGACTTTGTCCACCTTGATGACGCGGGCTTCGATTTCGTCGCCCACCTTGATGATGTCTTTGACCTTTTCCACGTGGTCTTCGCTGAGTTGCGAGATGTGGATGAGGCCGTCGATGTCACCGTCGAGGCTGACGAAGGCGCCGAAGGACGCAATCTTGGCAACGGTGCCCTTGACGAGGTCGCCGACCTTGAAGCGGCTGTCGATGAGGCTCCATGGATCGCTCTCGGCTTGTTTGATGCCGAGGGAGACGCGTTGGTTGGCCTTGTCGATGGCGAGCACCACGGCTTCCACTTCGTCGCCCTTCTTGAGGACTTCGGATGGGTGGTTGATCTTGCGAGTCCAGGACATGTCCGAGACGTGGATCATGCCGTCGATGCCTTCTTCCAGTTCCACGAACGCACCGTAAGCGGTGAGGTTGCGGACCGGGCCCTTGATGGTGGCGCCGACTGGGTAGCGGAGTTCGATTTCGTCCCATGGGTTCGAATCGAGCTGGCGCACGCCGAGCGAGATTTTCTGTTCATCGATGCTGATGCCAAGCACGACAGCTTGGATTTCCTGACCGATTTCGAGCACGTCGCTTGGGCGGGTGATGCGCTTGACCCAGGAGAGTTCGGAAACGTGAACCAGGCCTTCGACGCCTTTTTCGATTTCGATGAACGCACCGTAGGGCAGGAGCTTGGTCACGCGGCCTTTGACATGGTGGCCGATCGGGAACTTGCGTTCGATGTCTTCCCATGGGTTCTCGGACATTTGCTTGAGGCCGAGCGAAACACGCTCTTTCTCGCGGTCGACGTCGAGGATGACGACATCCACGGACTGGCCGATATGGAGCAGTTCCGAAGGATGATTGATACGGCCCCACGACATGTCGGTGATGTGGAGCAAGCCATCCATGCCTGCGAGATCGACGAAGGCACCGAAGTCGGTGATGTTCTTGATCGCGCCGGTGACTTTGTCGCCGATTTTGACGGTTTGGAGGAATTGCTGACGTTGTTCGGAGCGTTCGGCTTCGATGACTTCGCGGCGGGAGAGGACGATGTTTTTGCGCTCGTCGTTGACCTTGACGATTTTGAATTCGTAGACGTTGCCGACGTATTCGTTGAGGTCTTTTGGTGGGATGATGTCCACTTGTGAGCCGGGAAGGAAAGCTTCGACGCCGACATTGACGGTGAGTCCGCCTTTGACGACTGACTTGACCTTGCCGCGGACGAGGCCGCCGTCTTGGAAGACTTTGACGATCTTTTCCCAGTTTTGTTTGTGGGCGGCTTTTTCCTTCGAGAGGACAACCATGCCCTCATCGTTTTCGAGTTTTTCGAGCAGCACTTCGATTTCGTCGCCGATTTCGATTTCTTCATCCTCGAATTCGTTCGATGGGATGGCGCCTTCGGATTTGTAGCCGATATCGACTAGAACGACTTGAGGGCGGATTTCAAGAATCGTGCCTTTGACGATCGATCCTTCGCGGAATTCGCGAAACTTGGAGTCGATGAGGTCGTTCAGTTCAGTGTTGGTGGGTTCCGCGCATGCGTAAGCCATATGTTTACTTGGTTTGGGGTTGTGTTGTTGGTTCGTTTTCCTTCTGACAATTGCCCCGGAATGTGGAAATGCTGACAGACACCGGGGCTCCAACCGTCTGCCAGCAAGAGGGAAACGGACACGCAGACTAGGTGGCGAATCGGTGCTGGCAAGGCCAAAGGCAGGTTTTATTCCGGGAAAAAATGCAGGCCCCGGGCTTTTCCCTCAGGCGTTTTTCATCAGCGCGGCGGCGTAGAATCCGTCGAATCCGGTGGCGGCGGGGGAGACTGGACGTTCTTCGATGAGGGTGAATCCGCCTTTCTCGATCAAGGAATCGACGGCGGCGCGGTTTTCCGACGGCAGGATCGAGCAAGTGGCATAGACGAGGCGGCCGCCGGGTTTGAGCATGGTGCTGTAGGTGGCGAGCAATTCTTTCTGGATGCTGCGGACGCGTTCGAGTTGGGCGGGTTTGAAGCGCCATTTGAGGTCGGGTTGGCGTTTCAAGGTGCCGAGGCCCGAGCAGGGGGCATCGATGAGCAGGCGGTCGGCGATATCGGTGAAATCGGTGGGGGTGGTGGCGTTGATCAGCTTGGATTTGAGGCAGGTGGCACCGGCACGTTTCGCGCGGCGCTCGAGTTCGCCGAGTTTATTGGCGTCCACGTCCATGGCGAAAACGCGGCCTTCATTTCCCATGAGTGCGGCGAGGTGCAGCGATTTGCCGCCCGCGCCGGAGCAGGTGTCGATGATGCGCTCGCCAGCTTGGGGATCGACCAGCGGGGCGATGAGTTGTGAGCCGGCATCTTGAATTTCCACCCGGCCCTCAGTGCGCAGGGGTTTCGGCAACATTTTTCCGGGTGCCAGGACGAGGGCGTCCGGCAAGCCGGGCACTTCGCTGGCGATCACTTGATGGCTGGCCAACCATTCGATGGCTTTTTCACGGGTGTTTTTGAGGGTGTTGACGCGGAGAAATACCGGCGCGCGCTGATTGAGCGCGGCGATTTCCGCATCCCAGGCATCGCCCAATTCGGCCACGCCTAGATGATCCAGCCAATCCGGGATCGACTCACGGATGACGCGCGGTTGTGCGGCGAGATCCGCTTCGCGGGCGATCATTTCATCGGCGGTGAGGCCCTTGAACGTCCACCACTCGGGGATTTCGTAGCCCATGCGGACCCACTGCGCGGCGCAGATGGCGTTGGCTTCCTCGCTATCGGCCAGAAACCCGAGGGCGCGCCGCCAGCGGACCACTTCAAACACGGTTTCCGCGATGAATCCGCGGTCGCGCTTGCCCCATCTCGGGTTTTCCTCGAACGCGGCGGCCAGGGCGTGATCGAGCACCCTGTGCTCCTTGAACACGGATTTTACAATGCCGGCGGAGGCTTCGGCGAGGATGCGGTGCATTTTCATGAACGCGCACCTTTCCTGAAAACCGAGCGCCTTGCAAACTAAACGCATCGTTAAACGTTGGACATCGTCATGCGGCTGCGGCGATGTTTCCGCCGTGCCGACTGTTCAAATCAAAAACATCACCTTCCACCCGTCGATCTGGCCCAAGATGATTGGCGAGGTTTCTCGTGACGCCCGCCCCGGCGACCTCGTCGAAGTCATCGGCAAGGAAGGCACCCGTTTTGGCTGGGGACTTTGGAACCCGAAGTCGCGCATGCCGCTGCGCATCGTCAGCCACTCGTTAGAAGAAATCGACGAATCGTTTTTTCAAAGCGCCATCCGCCGGGCCGCGCAATTTCGCCGCGAAACCCTCAAGCTCGATGCGGAGACAGACAGCTACCGAGCGATCCACGGCGATGCGGATTTTCTGCCGGGCATGGTGGCGGACAAATTCGCCGATGTGCTTTCGGTGGAAATCACCAATCTTGCGGCTTGGCAGCGATTGCCGAATTGGCTGCCGCTGCTTCACGAGTGTTTTGGTACTGAGCGCGTAGTAGTTTCCGTGGATCAGGACCTCGCCCGCGTCGAAAACATCCCGCGCACCGGTGGCGCGGAATCCGATCCCGTGCGCTCGGTGAAAATCCGCGAACACGGCGTCCGCTACGAAATCGATTTCAGCCAAGGCCACAAAACCGGATTCTTCTGCGATCAACGCGACAACCGCAAACGTTTCGGTTCTCTCGCCTCGGGCCGCACGGTGCTTGATCTTTGTTGTTATACCGGCGGCTTTGCCATCTCCGCCGCCCTTGCCGGGGCGGAGGACGTCACGGGCGTGGATTTGGATGAAGTCTCCATCGCGATGGCGAAACGCAACGCAAACCTCAACAACGCGAAGGCTAAATTCACCCATGCCGACGCATTCACTTGGGCGCGCACGATGATCGAAAACGGCCGCACTTGGGACTTGGTCATCGCCGATCCACCGAAGTTTATCCACGGCCGCGAGGATGAAATCGGCACGGCCAAATATGCCGACCTCAACAAGCTCGCTCTGCAACTCGTCGCGCCGGAAGGGCTCTATGTGACGTGTTCGTGCTCCGGGATGTTAGGCGTGGGCGAGTTTGAGCAGATCGTGGTCACTTCCGCCCATCGCCGCAATAAGCGCTTGCAAACCTTTGATCGCACCGGAGCGGGTCCGGATCATCCGACGCTCTCAAATTACCCGGAATCCCGTTACCTCAAAGTGCTCTGGTCACGGGTTATCTAAGAGCTCACCCGCTGTTTATTTATCTTTGGCCATGTGATTGAGCAGGCGCTGGTTGAACTCGTCGGCCATGTTGTAGCCGAGGCGGCGGAGTTGCTGATCGAGCGCGGCGATGGTCACCATGCGCGCGGTATCGCGGCCGGGCGCGACGGGGATTTCCACATGTGATACTTGCTGGCCGAGAATCTCGTGGGTTTTTTGTTGCATGCCGAGACGGTCCACCTCGTTGAGATCGGCGTAGGGTTTGAGCGTGACGACGAGGTCAAGGCGCTTTTCCGGCCGGATCGAGGCAAGACCGTAGAGGTTGGCGACGTTGACGATGCCGATGCCTCGGATTTCCATGTAGCCGCGGGACAAATCGGGCGAGCTGGCGACGAGCTCGCCGCCGACGTATTTGACGCGCACCATGTCATCCGCCACCAGCGAGGCTCCGCGTTCCAGCAGGCCGATGGCGGTCTCGGATTTCCCCGATCCGCTCTTTCCGATGATGAGCACCCCGACGCCGCGCATGTCCACCATGCAACCGTGCAGGGTGACGCTGGGCGCGAAATCATGCTCCAACCGGATGGTCGCCGCGTTGAGGAAATTCATCGTCACCATGGCCGTGCCGAACACTGGGATCGAGTGCTCGTTTGCCACTGCCAGCAACTCGGCATCCATCACCGAATTGCGGGCCACGATGATGCAGGGGATGCCACGATCACACATCAACCGGAAGCGATCAATGCGTATGGCTTCCGGTAGCTTGCGCAGGTAGGAGAGCTCCGAGTTCCCGAGTACCTGCACGCGTTTCCACGCGAAATATGAGTAAAACCCGGCGAGCGCGAGGCCCGGGCGGTTCATGGCGGATTCGCTGATCGGGCGATCGAATCCGACGCGTTCGCCTTGCAGGTGCAAGCCGAGCGCTTCGGCATGCGAATCGAAGAATTTCCCGATGGTGATCGAGGCGACGGTTTTGATGCGGGCGGCCATGGCTTGGATTCAAGCAGATGAAATCCGCTACGGCACGCGAAATTCCAGTTCGCTCCCGGCATTTTCAGCATTCACTCGCTCAGTCCCATTGGGGCCGGCAAGCACCGACCCATGCGGCGATGAGCGCGACGACGATGTGAGCCCCGAGGGCATAAAGACAGGCGTTTTGAGCGGAGAGGCCGGTATCGATGACGGATTTCACGGCGTCGTGGACCTGCGTTTGTAACGCCTCGACGGATCCGGACCACGCCCAGTAAGCGGAAATGAATGGTCGGGTGAAGGTTTCAACATTCTCCGGTAAGGCCAGCACCGCGCCGGAAAGCGGGAGTTGGAAACCGACGAGATAAATCGATAGCAGCGACGCTTGTTCGGCCGTGCGCATGAGCGCGGAAATCGCCAGGCAGATCATCGTCATCGCGGAGTTTACTAACAAAAGGAAGCCTGCATGCTGGACGAATTCCCCTCGGAAGTTGCCGAAGAGATTGACGAAAAACGCCATCCAGAGTGACTGCGTGATCACCAGGCAGGCTAGAAACGCCACCTTTGAGGCGAGATAAGCCGATGGCCGGAGCCCTCCGAATTTTTCCTTTTCGTAGATCGGACGTTCGCCGGCGATCTCGCGGGCCGAGTTGTTGGATCCCATGAGCGAGAGCAGCACGACTTGGAACATGATGATGCCCGAAACGGCGGAGCCGACCTTGGCTTGGTCCGAGCGGACGCTCTGGATTTCCTGGATTTCCGCGATCACATCCGTCGAGCGGGTGTCTGAAAAACGGCGGATATTTCCCGATGCTTTATCGCTGAAAAGGATGACGAGCAGAGGGAAACAAATCAGGATGGCCAACTGGAGAAACACCTGGCCGCGATCGCGGAAAAAGATCCGCCATCGGCGGGAGAGCAAGGTGGCGAATTGGCTGAAGAAACCGGGCAGGCGCAGCGGCTCCAGGACAGGGGCTTGGGTGGCGATATCGGTGGGTTTGGCGGGAGTTTCCTGCGGAGATTCCGGTGTTGGGTCCGCTATAGGCGTGGTGGCGGGGACGATTAGATCGCCGCTGGCAATGAGTTTCGCGCGCTTGCGTTCGAGCATTTTTTCGTAGGCTTCGCGGTGCTTCTGCCATGAGGTGTGCCAACGATCGGATGCTTGCGAGGCGAGTTGTGGATAGATTTCCTCGGTGTCATTGACGGAAAAATAGTGGGTCAATTGTTCCGGCGGTCCGTGATAAGCGACAAGGCCCTCATGCAGCACGAGGATCGAATCATACAATTCCAGATGAGAAAGCGAGTGCGTCACCGAGAGGACCATGCGTCCGTCCTTGCGGGATAAATCATGCAGCAGACGGACAATTTCGCGTTCCGAGCGCGGATCGAGGCCGGAGGTCACTTCGTCGCATAGCAGGATTTTCGGATCGGAAACGAGTTCCATCGCTAGACCGAGACGGCGTTTCTGCCCGCCGGATAGGACTTTCACTTGGCGATCGCTGATCGGACTGAGGCCGGTTTCTTCCAGCACGCAATCAATCCGTTGATCGAGCTCCGCGGTATCGCGGCAGCGGACGCGCAGGCGGGTGGCGGCTTCCACCGATTCATCGACGGTTAGTGGATCGTAAGCGATGGAAAACTGCGGCACGTAACCAATCTCGGTGGGTGAGAAATCGCCATCTTCCGAGAGATTCCGTTCATCCCAGAACAACGCGCCTGAGGACTCCGGATTGAGGCCAGCGATGGTTTTTAACAAGGTGGTCTTGCCGCAACCCGACGGCCCGACGATGGCCATGAAATGACCCTTTGGCACACGGATTGATACCCGGTCAACGAGAGGGACTTCCTCGCCGTCTTTGCGGATGCTGAAACTGACTTCCTTGAGTTCTAACACGTGTGTATGGGGGTGGCTTTGGATGAAACGGCACGAATTCGGCTTCTCTATCTCAGAAACGGAAATTTTTCCCAAGTCCGCTTAATCGAGCGGAACGATGCGGATTTTGCCAGCCCGTTTGCGGTGCAGGTCTGAGGCCAGCGTGGGTGCCATGGCCGAAGCGGCATCGGCCTGAGGGGACGGATCGGAGTTGTCCAAGGCATTGCGCAAGGCCCCCTCGACGAGCTGGCCGCAATGGATTTTCATCGGTGGCAAGGCTCCGAGATCGCCGCTGAGTTCGCTGGCGGTAAGGATTTTCGCCTCCTCGGCGGTTTTTCCCCGCAGCAACTCGGTGGCCATTGAGGCCACAGCGATGGCGGTTTGGCAGCCAAAGGCTTGGAATGATGCGCGGTCGATCACCCGTTTACCGTCTTTTTCCGTGAATTTCAGCCACATCCGGAGCATGTCGCCGCAATCGGGCGAGCCTACGGTGCCTACCGCATCAGCGTCAGGGATTTCGCCCTGGTTTTTGGGATTGGCGAGGGCTTCTTGGACTTTGCTTTCAAATGAACTCATCGGCGGTGATTGGGATACTCCTGTGGGGCGCGTCGGAATTCTGATCATAGCGAAGTCTCCGGACCATTTCAACCCGCATTCTTTACAATGAGGAACTGGAAGCTTTCAGTTATTCGATCTCTCACGTCCTGCGTGCGCTACTGCGTGCGGTGGGCGGATTTTCCCGCATTTATTGCTTTCGCCGCCTCCTGTAATCTGCAATTACTTAACGTATTAAACCGACCGTCCATGAGGAATTCGTCGAGTTATCGATTATTTCCTCCGAATTGAGCAACGAGACCGGAACACTGTGTGCAATCGCGCCGACCGAAAGGGCGATTCATCAAAACCGAATATGAATGACCCGCAGCCCCATTCTAAAACGGCGGACCTCCTTAGGGATGCGTATGAAGCACTTCGTGAAAAAACCTTGGCTTCACCGGAATTGCTGAAACCACGGTCCACCGAGGAGGCTCGCCTGATGCTTGAGGAACTGCGGGCGAACGAGGCGTTTCAGCGGGATATTCTGAATTCGCTTCCCTCACACATCGCGGTCTTGGGTAGGACTGGAATCATCCTTGCCGTGAATGAGCCCTGGCTTCGCTTTGCTCGTGAAAATGGGAACCCAGAAGTTCAAAAAATCGGCTTCGGTGCCAACTATCTGGATACCTGTCGCCTGGCTTGCCATGAGGCGGATGTGTACGCCAAGGCCGCTGCCGATGGCATAGAGTCCGTGTTGTCAGGTGTGCTTCCACGCTTCTCCCTGGAATATCCATGCGATGCTTCCGACCTTGCCCGCTGGTATGTCATGGACGTCATCCCCTTGGCCGGAAAAGACGGTGGTGCCATAGTTGCTCACACCTGCATTACCGAACGCAAGCAGGCTCAAGATTTGTTAGCATGGGAAAAAAACGCCTTGGAGTTGATTGTTAGCGCGGCCTCACCCGGCCAAGCGCTGGACGGATTGATGCTCGGTATGGAAAAAAAGCTTCAGGGAGTGCTTTGCTCGGTGCTCCTTCTTGATGCCGATGGCACGCATCTGGGGCTCGGTGCGGCACCAAGTCTGCCAGAGGACTACAACCGTGCGATTGATGGAATCGCAATCGGCACTGCGGCAGGCTCATGCTGTAATGTGTCGCGTGAAAAACAGCAGATCATAGTATCAGACATCGGTAGCGATCCGTTATGGGCTGACCATCGGGAGCTCGCCCTCAGCCATGGCCTGCTTGTCTGTTGGGCCACACCAATCCACTGCCGACAAGGCAAAAGCATCGGGATATTAGCAATTTATCATCACGAGTCGCGTTTTCCAACAGCTACCGAAATGGAAGTGATCGGGCGGGCGGTAAGGGTCGTAGGTATCGCCGTCGAACGACAACAGGCGGAAGAAAAAATACTCAAAATCAACGCGGAACTTGAGCAGATGGTGGAAAGTCGCACCGCCGAATTGCAGGAAACTAACGCAATTCTAACGTATTTTAAAGCGGCGCTCGACGAACATGCCGTAGTTGCGATCGCTGACACGGACATCACGATCCGCAAACACATTGAGGAAGCACTGTAGGCGAGCGGGGAGCGCCTGAGACTGGCGGCTGATGCCGCCAACATCGCAGTCTGGGAATGGGAAATGAGGACCGATCAACTCACTTGGGACGCGCGAATGTTTGAGATCTACGGTCTGCCGCCCAACCCGGAAGGACGCGCGCGCTACTCGGATTGGGCGGCCGCGGTATTGCCCGAGGATCTAGCTGAACAGGAAAATCGGCTCCGGCATACCGTGGCCACCTGCGGCCGTGACCAGCGCGAGTTCCGGATCGTGCGCGCTACCGACCAAGCGGTGCGCGTGATCCAAGCTTCCGAGATGGTAATCGCAGGGGATGACGGCAAAGCGGATCGGATAGTGGGCTTTAATTTCGACGCCACCGACATCAAGCTAGCCGATGAGCGGATACGCCTGCTCAATGCCACACTTGAAAGCCGCGCCGCCGCGCTGGAAGCAGTCAATCAAGAATTGGAGTCTTTCAGTTATTCTGTTTCACATGACCTGCGTGCGCCACTGCGTGCGGTGGACGGATTTTCCCGCATGGTGGCGGAAGACTATGCCGAACGGCTGGATGAAGAAGGTCGGCGCAAGCTCGGAGTGATCTGCTCTGAGACTCAACGAATGGGGCGGTTGATCGATGACTTACTGGCTTTTTCAAGGCTCGGTCGGCAACAGACGGAACCGGAGCCAATCGACATGCGGGAGCTGGTTCAGGAGGTATATAACGAACTCGTGGCGCAAGAGCCGCCGGATCGTAAACTACAGCTCGATTTGCAGCCGCTCCCGGTGGTTGAGGGCACCAGAACGATGATTCGGCAAGTGTGGGTGAACCTCGTCAGCAACGCCATCAAGTTCACTAAAGGGCGCGAAGTCGGCGAAATCGAAATTGCTGCGCAGCCGGGGGAGGACGGCGTGCTGGTATTTCGCATCAAGGACAACGGCGCGGGTTTTGACATGCGTTTTGCCGACAAACTCTTCGGGGTCTTCCAGCGCTTGCACAGTCCTAACGAGTTTCCGGGGACGGGAGTCGGCCTTGCGCTGGTTCAGCGTATTGTGAGTCGTCACGGAGGACGCATCTGGGCCGTCGGGGAGGTCGATCATGGAGCCACCTTTTATTTCACCCTTGCTGCTAGAAACCAACCTTTGGCGGGATCATCCTGAAAAGTAGTCCAGGACTTCAGTCCGTTCTTATGCACGCAGAACGGAATGAAGTCCTGGACTACTTTTATAAGCTCGCTAAAGATCACTCCGCGTTCTGTGTTTCGCTGATTTTTTTTTTGGTGTGTCGGCCCTAATTCAACATTCGCTACGCCTCGAAGGCGACGCGCAAGGCTTCGAGTTCTTCCCAACGTTTGTAAAGCCCGGCCACAATCGTTTTTTTTGCTTCCAGTTTGCCGGCGAGCGCGGGGATTTCCGCGAAGTTGGTGATTTGGAATTCGGGATCGTGAAGCTGGATTTCGATGGCTTCGACTTCTTGTTCGGCGGATAGGATCGCGCTCTCGATGCCTTCGAGTTCGGCGCATTCCTTGAAGCTCAGTTTGCGGGGTTTGGCGGAGCTTCCGGTGCTGGCTTTTCTGCGGGCAGCAGCATCGCGCGTGGCGGCTTGCGCTTGGATTCGCGCGGCGGATTCGCGGGCTTGGCGCTTTTCGAGATAATACGAATAGTTCCCCGGTTGCACAAACACGCCGTCTTCTTCGAAGGCGATAATCTGATCGCAAATCCGATCGAGGAAATAACGATCATGGGAAACACAGATCACCGAGCCGTCGAAATCCGCGAGGGCTTCTTCCAACATCCGCAGTGAGGGGAGGTCGAGGTCGTTGGTGGGCTCGTCGAGCACGATGACATTGCCGCCGTTTTTCAGGACTTTCGCGAGCATCAGTCGGGCGCGTTCGCCGCCTGATAGAAGGTCAACCCGCTCGTTGATGCGTTGGTCGTTGAAGAGGAAGCGGCGGAGGTAATTGCGTGCGCCGAGCGACTGGTTGCCGAACATCAGCTTTTCATTGCCATTGGAAATCTCATCGAGCAACGAGCCGGTGCCATCGAGTTGCATGCGGGTTTGGTCGATGTAGTTCACCTTTACCCGTTTGCCGGTGACGGCCGAGCCTTCGGTGGGTGGGATTTGGCCGAGGCATAACTTCAGCAAGGTGGTTTTGCCGACGCCGTTCCGGCCGACGATGCCAGTGCATTGGCCGGGCCGCAGTGTGAGTGTTAGGTGGCGGAACAACCAGCGGGGAGTGACGGCGTTGCCCACATTGACGCCGGCGTTTTCCAACTCAACGACGATGTTTCCCAAGTCCGGCGGCGGTGGAATGAGCAAATCCATTTCCCGTTCTTCGGGCGGGGCTTCCATGCCTTCGATCTCGTAATACTGGTCCATGCGGTGGCGTGATTTCGTGCCGCGCGCTTTCACGCCGGAGCGCACCCAATCGAGTTCCTCGCGCAGAAACCGTTGGCGGCGGCGCTCGGTTTGCTCGGAAATCTGACGGCGCACGGCTTTCGATTCGAGAAACGCCGTGTAATTTCCCGGATGGGAAAACGCACGGCCCTGATCGATTTCGATGATGCGCGTGGCGATGACATCGAGGAAGTAGCGATCGTGCGTGACGAAGATGACCGCGCCGGGAAAGCCTTTGAGATAATCTTCCAACCAGCGGATCGATTCGGCGTCGAGATGGTTGGTCGGCTCATCGAGCAGCAGAAGATCCGGCTGGCAGGCGAGTGCACGACATAGCGCGACGCGGCGTTTTTCCCCACCCGACAGCGGGCCGACGGGTAAGTCCAGGGCGGGTGCGTCGAGCGCGGTGGCGGTGGCCTTGATCCGGGCGTCGAGATTCCAGCCATCGGCGTGATCGATGAGATGCAGCAAGTCCGCGAGCTCGGCTTCGCTGCCATCGCCATTTTCGTATCGGCGCACCGCGTCCACGATATCGGCGGCGCCAGCGGCGATGTTTTCCTGCACGCTCAATGTGCCATCGAGCTCGAATTCCTGCGGCAAATACCCAATCCGCAGCGATCGGCGGAGGGCGATTTCTCCGGAATCCGCGGCATTCTGGCCGGTCAGGATTTTCAACAACGACGTTTTTCCACAGCCGTTGCGGCCGACCATGCCGATTTTTTCCCCTGCGGCCACGGCCAAGGTCACGCCGTCGAGCAGCGTTTGGTATCCATAAGTCAGGCGGATTTCGTTGGCGGAGAGGAGAGCGGACATGTGAAGACACGGCTTGTTGCCTATCGCGGACAAAACGTCCATCGCAGATGCATTGCGGCGGTCCAGCGAGGTTTTTTGGATTTAGGGTTGACGGAAATCCCGATTCATAGGTTTCCTCGCTGGTCACTCTTGCGAATGCGTCTCATTAATAATTTCACCATGAAAAAGTCATCACCTCGTTTGCGGTTCGCTGCCAGCGTCGCCGTTTCCGTCACCGCGCTCTTATTTTCAATGCCCACGCAAGCTCAGGACGTGCTCAAGACCTTGGATGCGATGGTCGTCACCGCTGAGTCGGAGTCGGATGAGACGAATGAGCAAGGTTGGTTGCCCGAGGTGGCCGGAGTGTCGATTTTTTCCGGCAAGAAGACCGCCGTGATCGATCTGGATGCCCAGGCGCGGATTGTCGGCAACAACTACCGACAGGCCCTTTCGCAGACGCCGAGCCTCTTGCTCGCCGAAGAATCCTCACCCTTAGTCAGCCTCGGTTACCGCGGCCTCAATCCACACCGGGCGCAATTCACCCAAGTGCTGCGTGATGGGATTCCGATTCACGCCGACCAATTCGGCTATCCTGAAGCCTACTACACCCCGCCGCTCGATACTGTGGATCGGATCGAATTCCTACACGGCGGCGCGGCATTGCAGCATGGCCCGCAACCCGGCGGCGCATTGAATTACATCACCCACCGCCCACGCACCGACAAACCTTTCTCGCTGCGCACCCAGCACATCGTGGGCAGCGATGATCTCTACTCCACCTTTACCTCGGCGGATGGCACCGTCGGAAACCTCGGCTATTACCTGTATTTCAATCACCGCGAGAGCGATGGATTTCGCGCGGAAAACAGCGATTACGACCTCAACAACGGCACCATCAAGTTGCTCTACACCCTCGAAAACGGCGGGAAAATCATTTTCAATGCCGACACCTACGAGGAAAACCACGGCGAGCCGGGCGGCCTCTTCATCGCCGATTTTAACTCCGGCAGCCTGAAAGCCACCCGCCTCAACGATAAATTCTCGCTGGATCGCGATTCCGTCTCGCTGAGTTACGAGATCGAACCGACGGCCGATTCCTTCTTCACAGCCACCGCCTGGTGGACCGACTACACCCGCTTCAGCAAACGCCAGCAAGGCGGCGGATTCGGCACCCTCGCCACCGGAGCCACCAACCAAATCGAAAATCAAAACTTCGAAACGCTCGGTCTGGACGCCCGTTATCGCCAGAATTGGGGCAGCGACGCACAACACACATTGAGCACCGGAATTCAAATCTACCACGTCGACTCCCCACGCACCGACGAGGTCGGAGCCACGCCTACGGCCACATCTGGGCAGCTCTCCCGCATTTCGGACCGCGAGGTCCTCTATGTGCCGGTGTTTGTGGAAAACCGCTTCAGTTTCGGGAATTTCTCCATCACTCCCGGGATCCGGATCGAAACATTCAGCCAGGACGTCAAAACGCATTTCATCGATCCCGTGCGTCCCACCCGCACCCGCGATGAGGATGACACGCTCGTGCTCGGCGGCTTGGGCATGGAATACGAAACGGCGGAAAACTCGGCGGTTTACGCCAATGTCTCGCAATCGTATCGCCCGGTGATGTTCACCGAATCTGTGCCAAGCGGCGGCGGCCAAGTCGTCCCGGACGATCTGGAAGCGGGCGAATCGATCGAATACGAACTCGGCTACCACACCCGCGCCGCCAACTGGCTCACGCTCGATGCCAGCGCTTTCCTGCTCTCCTTCAAAGACCAAATCGGCACGCTCGGCAACACCACCGCCAACGTCGGGGACTCGATTCACAAAGGGATCGACGTCTCCGTCAGCAGCGACGTGCTACGGTTGATTTCCGGTTCCGACAGCCGCAGTTCGCTCTATTGGTATGTGAACGGCACTTTCCTGGATGCCGAATTTACAAGTGGTCCCAGCAATGGAAACACCCCGCAATATGCCCCGGATTTCATCCTCCGCACCGGCCTGAACTACCACTATCAGGACAAACTGAAACTCACCTTCGGCGGTACTTTCCTCGATGACCACTACGCCAACGATAGCAACGACGACAATTTCAAAGTCCCGGCCTACATGGTTTGGGACCTCACTGCAGAGTATGAAATCCACGAAAATCTACGCCTGATTGCCGGGATCAACAATCTCTTCGACGAAAGCTACTTCGCACGCGTCCGTAACGATGGGATCGATCCCGCAAACGGGCGAAACTACTACATCGGCGTATCTTTGGAATTCTGACCCGCCACCGCATCTGCGGGCTTTCATTTTCAGCCGCCTGCTGTTTCTTTTCCCACCCGCACTCATATGCAATCCCTGCTCCACTCCCTGAACATCGGCACGCTCGCCACTTGGTTGAGCGTCGCCGGGTTTGGCACGCTCGGGGTCATCGTTCATGGGCGGCATCCGGAATCAGTGGTTTCAGAAACCGAGGAAACCCTCCTGCTGGACGCCGATTTCATCCTTGGCGACGCTTCACCGCCGGCCCCCGAAGGCACGACGGTGGAAACGCCCCCTGCGGAAACCACCACCGCAAGCCCTGCGGAAACCCTGCAAGATCCTCCGGAATTGCCCGTCCTCGCGGAGACTGCGCCATTGCCGGATATCCCCGAATTGCCGGAAATCGCACCTAAACAGCCGGAAACCAGAAGCGCTTCCGCAATTCAGTCGACCACCCACAGCACGCCAACCAAGCCAGCCCGCGCGACCCCGCCGAGAACCGCATCCGGGAGTCAAGCCAGCAGCCAAACCGGGAGCAATACACCCGGCACCGGCATGTCCAGCACCTCGCGCCTCGCCGCCGGCAGCATGACTCTCCCCTCGTACCCGCCCGAAGCCCGCCGCAAGGGCCAATCCGGCACCGTCGTCGTCGAGTTCACCATCGATGCCTCCGGTCGCGTGATTTCCGCCTACGCGCAATCTCCCTCGCCCTGGCCATTGCTCAATAACGAGGCTGTCCGCATCGTTCGCGGCTGGAAATTCCCCTCCGGTGGAGTCATGAAAATCCAGCGCCCCATCGTTTTCCAACTCCGCTAGTGATCCCTAACATGCTATCCAATATCGTCGTCGAAACCTTCATCGAAGGAGGCTGGGTCATGTGGCCTATTCTCGCCACCTTCTTTCTCGCCCTCTGCGTCATCCTCGACCGCTCGATCTGGTGGCTCCGCCTTCAATCCTTGCTTCAACCCGCGAAACAGGAGCAAGCCCGCGAAGCCATCGGAACCGGCGATTTCGCCACCGCATGGAACCTCACCCGCGACACCCCGGATCCCTATCTGAAAAACCTCGCGGAAGGCATCACTCATGCCCGCACCTCGATGCTCGCCGCGATGCAACTCCACGCCACCCAGCTCATCGAGAAATCCGAGGCCCGCATGTGGGTGATCAGCACGCTTATCACTCTAGCTCCGTTGTTAGGTCTTTTTGGAACCGTCGTCGGCATCATGGGTTCCTTCTCCTTCATCGGCGATGAACAACTCGCCGCTGCCAAAGTTTCCGGCGGTATCGGCGAAGCTCTCATCGCCACCGCCTGCGGTATCGGCATCGCCATCCTCTGCCTGCTTCCCTATAATTTCTTCCGCAAACGAGTATCCCTTCTCCGCGGTTCGCTCGAACGCTGGATCAACCACACCGAACTCCTCGTCAAATCCGCCCGCGAACACGGCCACGACCTGGAAAACTTCGCCATCACCCAGAATAAAAACTGAAACGCTGCAACAAGATACGATAACACCGCATTTTCAATCATCTTCCGCACACCATCCGCAGCAGATCTTCCACTCTTCAATTTCAGCATTTTAGCTTTTCAGCATTTAAGCTTTTACCCCTCAATGCCCGTCCAACTCCACAGTCACTCTGGCGATGATGAAGGCGACGAAGCCCGGATTGAAATCATCCCGCTCATCGACATCATGTTTTTCCTGCTGGCCGCCTTCATGTTGGTGAGTCTGAGCATGACCCACATGCGGCGCGTCCCGATCAATCTGCCCGAGGCCTCCACCGCTATACCCGATCAGAAAGATCCGCCATTTCAAATCGCCATCGATGCCAATGGCGTGACCACTTGGGATGGAAAAATCATCACTCTATCAGAAATAACAGCTCGCCTGAAACCCCTCGCTTCCGTCAGTGCGACCCGCGTCCTCATCGCCGCCGATGAAGAAGCCCGCCACAAACAAGTGCTCGGCGTGCTCAATGCCGTGCGCGATGCGGGTGTCGAGAAAGTAAGCTTCGAAACCAAAGACTGAATGACTCCCCGCACGCTCGTCATTATCAACACCATCGGCTGCCTGCTGCTCACCGCGTTGGTTGTCGTTCAATGGCGTGGCGAGCGAAAGTTAGACGACACCGTCGCCACGCTCCGCACTCAACTCGCCGCCGCCGCCAACCAGGCCGCCGAAGACGCGAAACACCGCGCCGCGCTGGAACGCGATATCGCCGTGCTCAAGGAATCCATCGAAGCAACCCAGAAAGCCGCCGAATCCTCCACCCGCGCACTCGCCGAAAAAGAAGTGCTTGCAGAGCGATTGCAGACGGAACTCACCGCCGCCACCGAACAAGTCGCCGCCTGGGAAGTCGCCCTCAAAGCCCGCGACGCACGCATCCTCTCACTCGCCGCTGAAATTGACACCACCCGCAAGCGCCTCGACGAGGCCATCGCCAAGCTCAAAGAAGCCGGAGCCAGATAGCCAAGTCCCAGCGAAAATTCCGCTCACCTCGCGCGACCGATTATTCGTGCGGCCGAACGAATAATCGGTCGTAGTGGTTATTTGGGATAATTTGCAAATAATAGGGCACGACGAACTGGAGCGCGGAATTCATTCCGCGAGAAACTTCATCGCACGGCCTCGCGGAATGAATTCCAATGCCTTTAAGGATTCGATTCTGATAATTACGTTTCTTGATGTCGGCAGGGAGCGTAGGAGCGGAGAAATTGGCCCGAGTC
>CAIXKE010000055.1 GCA_903919975.1 Akkermansiaceae bacterium
CACCCGTCTTCCGCGAAGCTCGCCGGACAGTATGTCCGTCATCCAGCAGCGCGCAGAATGCACGCGCTCCGACATGGAGCGCCGGCATGCAGGAGCGCCGACATTCTGTCGGCTGTCGGACGGGGGACATTCTGTCACCCGTCTTCCGCGAAGCGACACGACGGACAGTATGTCCGTCATCCAGCAGCGCGCAGAATGCACGCGCTCCGACAAGCCGAATCCTTAAAGGCATTGGAATGCATTCCGCGCTCCAATTGAGGACTCACCTCATTTGCGAGATTTGGTATTAGAGAAAGCTGAAAGTTGTTAGTCATTTTCGGGCGTGGTGCCGAATCGCGCCTCAATACTCCTCTTCCTCCTCCATGCCCGGCACAGGCGGAATGATGTCTTCTCGCATGAGCAAACGTTGGAGATCCAGATCGGCTAACAAATCTGCAGGAGTGTTTCGAACGATCGCCGCGTAGGGGATGATCCGGTCCAGCTCGGCGATCGCACAATGGACCATGGACGAAACGATGTCGGAATCGAAGCGTTCGCGCTCGAAGAGATTCGTGATGCGGAAGACCAGCATCTCGCGGTCGATGTCGTATTCGAATCCGCCGAGTGTGAGAGGCTTGTTAGCGCGGGCGAGCAACTCCAATACCGCCGGCAGATGTTCCTCACCCAGCGTCATCGGAGATTCGGAAATGATGCTGAGCGCATTCAACTGAGGATATGCCTGGGCGATCAGATCGACCCTCGTGTGATGGGCCTCGAATCCGGCGCGGAGCACGTCGCGGCCCTCGACCAGTTCGCAGTGCCAGCCATTTCCGCCGAAGGTTTCTTCAACCGTGAGAATCTGCCGTGAGTGTGGACGCATGGCCGAACCATGAATTCCTGGATGCCGAATGAACAATGATTTTCTGGATTCGTCGCATTCGCCCGATCAAATCACCGCGAATTTCACCGCGGCGGTGGCCAAGACCAGCGCCAAGCAGCGCCGGAGCAGGATCGGCGGTGCCTTGCGGCTGCCCCAGAAAGCGCCGATCACCCCGCCGATCATGACGCCCGGCAGCAGCCAATACGCGAGCGATGGCACTTCACCACCCCGCACCGAAAAGCCAAGCAATCCGGAAATCGAGTTCACCAGGATAAACGCGGCCGAGATGGCGGCGGCGGTTTTTGTATCCGCCCAGCGAAATAGAATCAGTAGCGGCGTTAGAAAAACTCCACCGCCGATCCCTACGAGTCCTGAGAGGAATCCGAGTCCGCATCCCAGCAGCGCCGCTCCCCATGGCGGAAGCCGGCGGGGTTCCACATCCACCGGTTTTTTCAGAAATGCCAATTGCCAAGCCGCAAATAACAACGCACCGGCCAGAATGGTTTTAAAAATCGGATCGGAAACCTGCAACCAACCACCCAGAAACGCCGCAGGAATCGACGCCAAAGCCAAGGGCCAGAACAATTTTCCCCGCCAATGCCCGGCCTTGCAGAAAAACCACACGGCCAATGCCGACACGAAAATATTCAGCACCAGCGCCGTGGGTTTCATCATCACCGGCGCGATCCCCGCAAATCCCATCGCCGCCAAATACGCCGATGCCCCGCCGTGGCCAACGCATGAATACAACGCCGCCGCGAGTAGACAGGCGACCGCAAGAATGGCGAGTTCGTTAGGTGTGGGCATGGTTTTAACTCCGGCCGGATTGCGTGCGCCCGATCACCGCCTTGGCGAGTAATTCCCGCCGATCCTTGCGAATCGGCCTGAGCGAAAGATGAATGCCGGAGGTTTTCTCCGCATCGCGATGCAGCGTGAGCCGGGTCAGCGTCGTGTTCACTTCGGCCGTATCCACTTCCTGCCAGACGACCAATTGCATCCCCGTCATCGGCCGGAAAAACGGGAAAATCTCAATCCCCAAGGGCGATAAAATCAGGTAAGCATGGCGCGTCAGCCGCACCGCCAACCAAGCCGCAAACCCCGCCAAAACCGCCGGCAGCATGGCCCATGCCAAATGCGGTAATTCAGGATTCACGTTCCGATACAGCGAAGTCGCCACCAATGTCACCGCCATCGCGGTGCACATAGCGGACAACAGCCAAAAAAGCGTCGCCTGTCCGGCTCGCGTGAAACGCAGTTCTTTTTCCGGTGATTGAACCTTCCCTGCCATCGCCATTTACGCGTCCCCGCTTCGAGCGTCCTTGAGTTCATTTTCCAATCGCTCCGCCAAATCGCTTTTGCCGGTCGCCTTCGCCAACTCCAACCGTAACACCAAAGTCTCCGGCCGTTTCAACTCAGCTTCAGACATCTCGCCGATCGAATCCGCCGCCGCCTGAAAATCCCCGATCGCCAGAGCCCCTTCCACCTGCGTCAGCAAGGTCGGCGTCTCACCGGGCAATGGCTTCTCTCGGTAAACCGCCCATGTTGCGTGCTCCGGAAGATCGGTCGGCACATCCGGCCCGTCCAGTTGTTCCAAATACACCAATTCATCGCCATCCCGGCTCTGACGCCAAGAATTCAGCGCCACCACCACCGTCAGCCCGATACAAATAAACGAAGCTTCCATGAAAAATGGCGTCGTCAGCACCCCGACCATCGTCCCGACCCACTCGCCCAACAAACCGGGCAAATATCCCCAACCGAGCAAACACCCACACACCGTAAGAGCCAAAACCAAGATAATGGCCGCTCCCACAGCGATCTGCTTTGCCCGGGGATCTTCGTTCATTCGCGTCATGTCCGGCTGCAAGCTACCTGCAAACTGCCAAATCCCCAACCCTTGAAATGAGAAGTTTTCTCGCCGCCTCCCACTCTTCGCTCTTGGCTCATCGGCCTTTGCTCCCTAAACCCCCCGGTCATGCGTCTATTTGATACGTTGACCCGGACCGAACGCGAACTGCGCCCCATCGATGGCCAGACCTTCCGTTTCTATTGCTGCGGACCCACCGTGTATGGCCCGGCGCACATCGGAAACTTCCGCACCTTCGTGCTTCAGGACGTCCTGCGCCGCACGCTCGAAACCGGCGGCACCCGCACCCTCCACGTCCGCAACATCACCGACGTGGACGATAAAACGATCCGCGATTCCCAAAAAGCCGGCCAATCGCTCACCGACTTCACCGCCGCTTGGACCGCGAAATTCCACACCGATTGCGAAAAACTCGGCCTGCTCGCGCCGCACATCGAGCCCAGCGCCGTCGAACACATCCCGCAACAAATCGCCATGATCGAGGCGCTCATCGCCAAAGGCCACGCCTACGCGTCCGATGACGGCTCGGTCTATTTCAAAATCTCCTCTTTCCCCGGCTACGGCAAACTCTCCCACCTCGACGAACGCGAACTCGATCTCGGGAAAACCCAAAACGCCCGCGCCAACGCTGACGAATACGAAAAGGACAGCGTCTCCGATTTCGTCCTCTGGAAATCCCGCCGCCCGGAAGATGGCGAAAATTTCTGGCCCTCCCCGTGGGGCGATGGGCGACCCGGCTGGCACCTCGAATGCTCGGCGATGATCCAGGAATACCTCGGCGATACCTTCGACCTCCACTCCGGCGGCGTGGACCTCGTTTTCCCGCACCATGAAAATGAAATCGCCCAAAGCGCCTGCGCCTGCGGTGGCCACTTCGCCGAACATTGGTTTCACATCACTCACTTGTTAGTCGATGGCGGGAAAATGTCGAAATCGCTCGGCAATCTTTACACGCTCGCCGACCTCGAAGCCCGCGGTTTCACCCCGATGGAAGTCCGCTACGTGCTCATTGGCGGCCATTACCGCAAGCAACTCAACTTCACCCTCGAATCCCTCTCCGCCGCCCGCGAAGCACTCGCGAAACTCGCCAAAGGCGCCCGCCAACTGGCGTCCAACATGGGCACCGATACAGCTCTGGATTCGGTCGGCTTCGGCCCGTTCCAAGCCGCATGGGACAGCCTCAACAACGACCTCAACACCCCAGCCGCCCTCGGCGGACTCTTCACCGGCCTGCGCACTGCCGCCAGCCTAACCGGAAAAGACGCCGCTGCCGCGCTCGCCGGATTCAACCGCATCCTCCGCGCCCTCGGCCTGACATTGCCCGAGGAAACCGAAGTCGAAATCCCCGAGGAAATCCGCGCCCTCGCTGAAACCCGCTGGCAAGCCCGCCTTGCAAAAAATTGGGCCGAATCCGACACCCTCCGCGCCCAACTCGCCAACCAAGGCTGGCTCATGAAGGACGGCAAGGAAGACTACACGCTTGAGCCAAATAAGGAGTGACGACTTTACGGTCGTTTCTTCCCCGAAAGAGTAAAAAAACTCCCATGAATCTAACGAAAAAACATGTGCGCTGGATCATAATAATCCCCCGAAGGAAAATGTATGGCGGCTTTCCAGCCAACCGAGGCTTGCGCGACCGCGTTCATTGGCCCTCACGTCGGCTGATCTGAATGGCGAGAGGTTGCTGTTGTATGATCGCGAGCAATCTCCGGATTACTGGGACCGTGTGACGGCGTATTTTAAGGAATATAAAATCCAGGTGGAAATCGCTGGCGAATTTGATGGGATTTCCAGTCTCGCCGCCGCGGTGGAAGCGAATTTGGGATGCGCCATCATTGCCGAGACCTCCCGGCTGGTGAGAGATGATGACATGCGCGTCCTAACACGACTAATTCATCCGCAACCCGCCCCCATCGTCATTTCCGCCGGGGGGCTGGCACGCGATACACCGCCGCCGCATGTGCTGGTATTCATCGAAGAAATGAAGCTCCAAGGGAAGCTTTCAGCACGCTGACTTCAATCGGATCACTTCATCGCCAGCAGCGCGAATTCCTTGTGATGCACGCTGAGTTGTTGCAGGCGGATGGTTTTGAAACCCATGCCACGCAACGCGGTAAACCATGTTTGCTTGTCCGCAACCTGCTCGATTTCCGTTAGTTTCAAGGTGATCAACACCCCACGGATCGACGGAGCCATCGCCTTGAAACGAGCGCACTCCTTGAGCACCACCTCCGGTGATTGGTTCATATCGGACATGAACCAAGTCACCCCCTGGCCGAGATCGCGTTTGCTGGCGAGTGCCGCCGGCTTGCGGCAATGATAGAACCACGGTCGATTGGATGGAGCTTCCTGACGATTTTGGATGGTGGATGTTAGGACGACCTCCGCCATTTTCGCCGGGTCCACACCGATGACCGAGATCCCGCGTTGCAGAAGTGCCAGCACCACCCCGCCGGGCGCACAGCCGAGCTCCACGACGATGTCCTTTTCCGTGAATTCCAGATCAAAAAACCGCACGGCCTCCTCAAGTTTCAACCACGCCCGCGACGGTGAATCCGCCGCCATCACGATCCCGGAATCTCCCGCTGGATGGGGACTCAAAAATGGAGCGTGTCGGTGCAGACCGGCCCAAAATTCCGTAGGCCCTAACTCGACAACTGTGCCGATGATTTCCCCGACCTCCGGCTGGCCATCGCCCGCCACGCCCTGCATTTTCCGTTCGAAATACCGGGCGTGATGAATCTTGTGCTCAGCCACCAACCGCTCCGCCTCCTCCCGTGTCGATGTTTTCCCGAGCGAAAGACAGAGCCGCCGCGCGCACGCGATTTTGACGTCCAACGAGTGCAAGGAAAATACGGCATCCGCTTTAAACGTCACAAATCCTCGTCGCTGATAGCCGGACCGCCAGCCCAAAGCCATCATCTCCGCTTCCAGCTTGAGCGCCTTTTCGGACCCCGGATTGCAGAGGGCGAAAACATAATCGGATTGGTGGTCTGGCATCTATTTATTCAGGAGAGGCGGTTTTTTAAACTCGGTTGAGACGGTTGTCACGGATGAAGAAGAGTTTGAAGCCTGGAGAGCATCGAGATTTTGTGCTTTCTCAGATGGAGGCGCGGAGATACCCACGGCATGTTGATGAACGACCTGTCCCATACTCTCGATCTTGCGGTCATCGGCGGTGGCGCGTCCGGGTTTTTCACAGCCTTGCGTTATGCGGAAATGGCGGCCGGGAAACACGTCGCCATATTTGAGAAGAGCTCGCATTTCCTCCAAAAAGTAAGGATTTCCGGTGGCGGTCGCTGCAATGTGACGCATGCGTGCTTCGATCCTGCGGAGTTATCGAAACATTACCCGCGTGGTGCCCGCGAATTGCACGCGGCATTCTATCATTGGCAACCGCAAGATACCATCGAGTGGTTTGCGCGTTACGGTGTCACTCTCAAGGCGGAGCCGGATGGACGGATGTTTCCCGTGACCGATTCCTCCGCCACGATCATCGATTGTTTTCTCGAGCGTGCCCGCCAACACAAGATTCCATTGTTAGTAAACCATGCGCTCATCGGCATCAAGCGGCTGGAAAATGACGGAGGCTTCGAACTGACATTCGATCACCACGCGGAACCGATCACCGCACGCGCAGTCTGCATCGCCACCGGATCGCTCAAAGACAGCCCGTTGTTGAATCAGTTGAAGCGCCTAGAACAAACCATCGAGCCGCTGGTGCCCTCGCTTTTCGCCTTCAACGTGACGGATCCGCGCATCGCCGGATTGGCGGGACTCTCGCATCCGCAGGTCGCTATTCGCCGGGAGGGATCGCAAGCAGCACGGCAAGGCCCGTTGCTCATTACGCACCGCGGTTTCAGTGGTCCGGCCGTCCTACGGCTCTCCGCATGGGAGGCGCGGGCGATGGCGGAAACCAAGCATCATTTCCCGTTCGTCATCGACTGGCTGCCGGAAATGGACATGGAATCGCTGAAAGCGCGCTTCGCGGATATCCGACAAAACCAAGGCGCAAAACTCGTGCGTAATACCCCAATCCCGCCCATACCCCGGCGGCTTTGGGAGCGTATCGTTTCCTGCTGCGGTATCGAAGATCCAATGACCTGGGGCCAACTATCAAAACCAGCGACACAATCATTGTTAGAAGGTTTGAAGTCCGCTCGTTTTGAAGCTAATGGCAAGACGACCAACAAGGATGAGTTCGTCACTTGCGGCGGCATCAGCAGACAAACCATCAACTTCAAAACGATGGAAAGCCGCAAGGTGCCCGGCCTTTATTTCACCGGCGAGTGCATTGATATCGATGGCATCACCGGCGGCTTTAATTTCCAAGCCGCCTGGACCACCGCCCACCTCGCCGCCTCAGCCATCGCCCGGCGCTGAAGTCTCGCCCTTGCTCGTCCGGTGGCCGGGCTTGGCGAGGATTTCGATATACACCGCGCCACATTGTTTCTCCGCCGCCTGATCGATGGCGGGGATGATTTGCTCGACGTGTTTCACCTCGGGTGCGGCTTCTCCCAGACCGACTTTGCAATCGAAATCCCAGAAATCCACGCCTTCGGGCAGCGCCTTGCGGCGTTCGCGTTTCACGTATTTCCGCACATCGTTCTTGATGGCTTCGATCACGCGCGGCGGTTGGTGCCCCGGCACTTCGAGGGAAAAAATCTTTTTCATGTCGGCTGCTTGTGCCCGGCGGCGGGGCGTTTGTCTAGGCGGGAGAATGGATGGTTCGTGTTATCATCCCGCTTCGCCAGTGCCCGTCAACCAACCGGCCACCACGCGGGCGGCGCGTTCATGAGCGCCGGACCCACCGAGTTTGGCCGTGGTTTCCGCAAGGCGCACCTGAAGATTCACGCGTTTTTCCGGGGATTGAAGGAAATCCTTCAGGGCATCGGAAACCGCGTCCGCATCGGCATCGGCTTGGATGAATTCCCGGACCACTTCCTCACCCGCCAGAATGTTGACGATGCCGATGTATTTGATTTTCACTAACAACTTCGCCATTAGGTAAGTCAGCGGCGCGACCCGATAGACCAAACAATAAGGCAAGCCGAAATAGGCAGCCTCCAAGGTGGCGGTGCCGCTGGCGATCACCGCACAACACGCCCGCTGCATCAGCGAGTGGCTCTCACCGGTATTCACTTGGATCAGATCCGCCGCTCCGGCCTCAGCCATTAAGCTGCGGATCTGCGCGGCAAGCTTCGCAGAGGCGGCCGGCACCTCGAATGTTAGATCGTTACGCCAGGATTTCAGGCGCTTCGCCGTCTCGATCATCATCGGGAAAAGACTGGCGACCTCGCGCTCGCGGCTTCCCGGAAACAAGCCTACCAAATTCTCAACCCGCGTCTCACCGGCCATCAGCTTTTCCGACAGTTCGTCCACCAACGGGTGCCCGGCAAACGTGGTTTTTAATCCCGCATTCTGAAAAATCGGCTGCTCGAAGGGAAATAAACACAGCATTTCATCGAGCAGGTGCACCATCTTCGGAATGCGCCCCTTATTCCATGCCCAGACTTGCGGGCTCACGTAATACACAATGCGTGTCTCCGGGCATTCGCGCTTCACCGCCTCGGCGAAGCGCAGGTTGAAACCCGGGTAATCGATCAACAACAGCACGTCCGGCCGGTATTCCTTGAGCTCCGCAAGCATTCGCGCGAAACGCTCTTTGAACCACCCATAGCGCTTCAAAACCTCCCAGACGCCCATCACCGCCGCGTCTTCCACCCAGTCGCACAGCCCGTGACCGGCGATTTCCGCCATTTTGGGGCCACCCACGCCATGAATCTCCAATGCTGGCACCATCGGCTTCAAGGCGCGCAACAATCCCGCCCCGTGAGCATCCCCACTCAGCTCTCCAGCCACCACATACAGACGTTTCGACATGCCCGAGCAGGCTAGAGGCCGCCCCGCGCTCTGGCCATGAAAAACACCGCCGGTTTCCCCTAATATCGTGAAAATCGCACTCATGCGGACTTCCGCATTGATTTTGCCGCTGCCGCCGCTTTGATCGCGTTCCCGCAGTTCCGCTGCATCACCTGTCATGCCCGCCGATCCCATCGAATCACCCGTGCCACTCGCGGAAATCTCCCAAGGCCCCAACGCCTTCGAAGAGTTTCTCGACCGCAATCAAAAAAATCTCATCGCCCTCGCCATCCTTCTGGCCTTGGGCACTGCGGCTCTCGTGGTCTATCGCGGGATTGAAACTGGCCGCCAAACCAGCGCTGGCGAGGCCTTGAACAAAGCCGAGGATCTCGCAACCCTCCAAGCCGTCATCAGCGAACACGCCGGCACCAAGGCCGCCCAGAGCGCCGTCGTCCTCCTCGCGGAAAGCCAGTGGGCCGATAAAAAACAAGACGCCGCCATCGAAACCCTCCGTGGATTCATCACTGCAAACCCGGATCACCCGGCACACGGAGCCGCCCAAGCCAGTCTCGGCGCCAAGCTGATGGCTCAAGGGAAATCCGGCGAAGCCGTGGACGTCTTCCAGTCCATTGTGAGCGATCCCAAAGCTCGCTACATCGCGCCTTACGCCCTGATTTCCCTTGGCGACATCGCCAAGGCCGCAGGCGACCTCACCAAAGCTGAAGCCTCCTACAACCGTGTGAAATCGGAATTCTCCGAAAGCGCGTTTGTCGAGACCGCCACCCGCCGCATCTCAGCCCTCAAGGCCAAAGCCCCGGTTGAAATCGCGCCTCCGCCCGCGCCCGTCGCGCCGCCCGCTGCTCCAGGTGCCCAGCCCGCAGTCGTCACGCCACCCGCAGCCGTTCAGCCTGCGGAACAAGTTCCCCCAGCCGTCGCACCGTCCCAAGAAACCACCCCGGAACCGACCCAAAAAACCTCTTCCGGCCAAGCCCCGCCTAATCCCTGAAGCCTCATCGGTTTGACATCCCACCAACATCAACCAACTTAATCACCGTGTTTAAAAAAGTCATCGGCCAAAATCATAGCGAACCCGCCCGTTCCGCACCCATCGCTCTAGAACCCCGCCACACTGAAGCCCCAGCGGTATCAGCGCAGTCATCCTACGCCGCCGCGCAACACGCTGCGCCGTCCCACGCCCCATCGTCTGCCACCCGCAATATCCTGTCCTCGGACGTGGAAATCAAAGGAACCGTGAAATTCACCAACGACCTGGTCGTGGATGGCAAAATCGAAGGCGAAATCTCCTCCGATGGAAATCTGACCATCGGTGAAAATGCCCGCATCAAAGCGGAAGTTAAAACCGCCACCATCGTCGTTTATGGCAAGGTCCATGGCAACCTCACCGCTACCGACCGCGTTGAACTCAAGTCCAGCGCCGAAGTCGTCGGCGATATTAAAGCCAAGACGCTCTCCATCGAAGCAGGTGCGATCTTCGTTGGCAAATCCACCGTTGGCACCCCCGCCCAAGCGCCCGCACAAACGCAGCCGGCTTCGCAAGCGCCTGCTGCCGCCTCCGCCATCAAGCCCAGTTCCGCTCCAGAGGCTCCCAAGCAAGGAACACTCGCCGGCACCATTTCCTGAAATTGAGGGCTCCGTTGCAACGTTCCAATCCCCTTACTCATGGCCGATGAGCCCCAGCGCCATCGCATCGAGGTGGCATGCCCGGAATGCGGGCACGAGCAAATCGAACCCGCACTCGTGGTTTCCACCCAGTGCCGTGCCTGTCGGGCGAATTTCCAAGTCCGCGAGGGTAGGGGAGTTGTCCGTGCCCAACCAGTGACGAGGCTTGCCACCCCGCGCAAGGATTCGGACCCCGAGCCCGAACTCGCCCCCGAGAGGCCGCCGCTTCTGCTGCGCGTCGGCCCGGTCGATCCGCCACCGCGCTCGTTCCTCAAGCGCTTGATCTATCCGCTCAGGCCGCCCCGTGATGTTAGTTGCTTCAATTGCGGTCACGCCTTCACCACCATCGCCGAGGCGCAATCCAGCCAATGCCCGAAATGCAGCGGCTATGTTAGTTTGTTGGATTATGATATCACTGGTCACTGGAACCGCCTGATCCAGACCCGCGGCAATGTGACGATCCAGAAAACCGGCGTAGTCGTAGGCGCCACGCTCCGCTGCCATAACCTCACCGTCCTCGGTGAACTCGCCGGCTCCGTCGAATGCTCCGGGGATCTTGTCATCCGCAGCCACGGAAAAATCATCGGCACCGTCGAATGCCGCAATCTCCGTGTCGAAAAAGGCGCACGCGTCGAATTCCTCAACCCGGTCACCGCCGTCACCGCCACCATCGATGGCCACGTCCGCGGCCAAATTTCCTGCACCGGTGCCGTCACCCTCGAAAAACGCGCCCAACTCCACGGACTCGTCAAAACCTCCTCCCTCATCGTCAAATCCGGTGCCAAACACTCCGGGACCATTGAGATGATCACTTCATCCGCGGCGAATACTGAACAACCGCTCTTAAATCCTAAATTATAAGCTCGAAATCAGAAACGTAGAAATGGACGCAAAAGAAACCGTTTTCGATCTGAAGGAGGAAATCCTGGCCCTCAAAAAGGAGCGCAACGCCGTCATTCTCGCCCATAACTATCAGACCGGCGATATCCAGGATGTCGCGGACTACGTCGGCGATTCGCTCGGCCTCGCCTATCACGCCAAGGCCACCAACGCGGATGTCATCGCTTTCTGCGGCGTTCATTTCATGGCGGAAACCGCGAAAATCGTCAACCCCGGCAAAATCGTCGTGCTGCCTGACAAGGATGCCGGTTGCTCGTTAGAACAATCCTGCCCCGCCGACCAACTCGAAGCATTCCTCCAACAAAACGCCGGGAAAAACTATTACGTCATCGCCTACATCAATTGCTCCGGCGGCGTCAAAGCCCTCTGTGATGTGATCTGCACTTCCGGCAACGCCGTCAAAATCGTCAACCAAGCTCCTGCCGACCGCCCCATCCTTTTCGTCCCCGACGAAAATCTCGGCGCATGGGTCATGGAACAAACCGGCCGTAAAATGGACCTCTGGAAGGGCAATTGCTACGTCCACGTCGAGTTCACCCGCGAGTCGATCCACAAAATCAAAGCCGAGTATCCCGACGCCCTGGTCGTCGCCCACCCGGAATGCACCCATTCGGTTAGATTGCTCGCTGATGAAGTTTGCTCGACCGAAAAAATGGTCGATTACTGCAAAAACGCGCCGGTCAAAAACATCATCGTCGTCACCGAGAGCGGCATGCTCCATCGCCTGCGCAAGGAATGCCCGGACAAAAATCTCATCGCCGGCCCCACCGACCGCTGCGCCTGCGCGGATTGCCGCTACATGAAGATGAACACCCTCCAAAAACTCCGCGATTGCCTGGACACCCTGCAACCTCGCGTCGAAATGGAGGAATCCCTCCGCAAACGCGCCGAAGCGCCATTGCTCCGGATGCTGGAACAATCGAGGGGGTAAAAGCTGAAACGCTGAGATTCTGAAACGCTGAAATAAGAGAGGTTCCCGCTTACTGCTTGCCAATTTCAGCATCTCAGCATCTCAGCTTTTCAGCTTTTCAGCTTTTCCGCGTTTATTCAATGCGCTTGCCCGGCGGGGCGGTTCCTGCTTTTCTCCGCGCCGATATGAAAATTCTCGTCGCCTACTCGGGTGGTCTCGATACCTCCGTCCTTCTTCTTTGGCTCAAAGCAAAATACAACGCCGAAATCATCGCTTACTGCGCCGACGTCGGCCAAGGCGATGAACTCGACGGTCTCGAAGCCAAGGCGCTCTCCACGGGGGCCTCGAAATGTTTCATCGGCGACCTCAAGGAAGACTTCGCCGCCAACTACATTTTCCCGATGATCCAGGCCAACGCGATCTACGAGGGCCGCTACCTGCTCGGCACCTCGATCGCCCGCCCGTGCATTACCAAGGGCATGATGGATGTCGCCATCGCCGAAGGCGCGGATGCCATCGCTCACGGTGCCACCGGCAAGGGCAACGACCAAGTCCGCTTCGAACTCTCCGCCGCCTCGCTCGCTCCAAACGTGAAATGCATCGCCCCATGGCGTGATGCCGAGTTCCGCAAACAATTCCCCGGCCGTGCCGAAATGATCGCCTACGCCGCGGAGCACAACATCCCGATCAAGGCCTCGATGAAGAAGCCTTACTCGATGGACCGCAACCTGCTCCACATCTCCTTCGAAGCCGGTGCCATGGAAGACCCGTGGTATGACGCCACCACTCCCGCGGACCGCGATATGTATGTGCTTTCGGTTTCACCCGAAGATGCCCCGGAGAAGCCGGAATACATCGAGATCCTGTTCGAAAAAGGCAACGCCATCGGCCTCAAACACGAAAGCCTCTGCTCGCTCCTCGGCGAACTTGGCGATGTGAAATCCACCGGCGTGCAAGATGGCTACTCGCTCTTCACGCCCTACGGCATCATGCGCGTGCTCAATCTGCTAGGCGGACGCAATGGCATCGGCCGCGTCGATATCGTGGAAAATCGCTTCGTCGGCATGAAATCCCGCGGCATCTATGAAACCCCCGGTGGAACCATTCTGTTAGCCGCCCACCGCGACCTTGAAACCCTCGTCGTTGATCGCGAGGCGATGCACATCCGTGACTCGCTCATCCCGAAATACGCGCAACTCGTATACAACGGATTCTGGTTCGCTCCCGAACGCGAGGCCATCCAGGCGCTCGTCACCGAGACCCAAAAAACCGTTTCTGGTGAAGTCCGTCTCAAGCTCTACAAAGGCAACGTCATGCAAGCTGGTCGCCGTTCGGTGCACAGCATGTATTCCGAAGCCATTGCCACCATGGAAGGCGGCCAAGAAGAAGCCTACAATCAAGACGACGCCACCGGATTCATCGCCCTCAACGCCCTGCGCCTCAAGGCCAGCGCCCGCCAAGTGAAGTAAACTGGAACGCGGAATTCATTCCGCGAGAATTCCAAGCTTCCCGCCGCGCCCGCCGCACGCTTTTATCCTCCCATGATCGACATGCTCGTGCGCCTCTATGACTTGCCGGACACCACCGCGCTCTACGCGGAAGTCGCCGCCAAGGGCGTGACCCTGCGCCGCGCCCGGGCTTTCGAAAAACACACGGTCGCGGACTTTGCTAAAACCCACTTCTCCCCAAAATGGGTCAGCGAAGTGGAGGTCGCGCTCACCCGCCAACCCGTCGCCTGCTTCATCGCCACCCGGGAAAAACAAATCCTCGGCTTCGCCTGCTTCGATACCACTCAACGCGGATTCTTCGGTCCCACCGGAGTCGCCGAAAACGCCCGCAGCCTCGGCCTCGGCAAGGCCTTGCTCATGAAATCCCTCGAAGCGCTTCGCGAAATCGGCTTCGCCTACGCCATCATCGGCGGCGTAGGCCCGAAGGAATTCTACGCAAAAGCCTGCGGTGCCATCGAGATTCCCGGCAGCGACCCCGGAACCTATCAGGACATACTGCCGTGAAATCGACGCCTTTAAGAATGCAGTTTCGGCCTATTCCGTAATTTCGCGGCTTTCCTCACTCCTCAATGCGATGAGGGAAAAAGCGGCTGAGATTTCCCGTGATCGGTGAGCTGTCACCCCGCGCGGAAAGACCCCGGCATTCGTCGCCTATCATCCACAGGCCCCAAACAAAGTGCTGGCCGCCTGCGGAAAAAAGATTCGCATGTCTCTGATAGATCGATGGCTCGCCATGATGGCCGGCGGCTCCCGCGGCGATCGCGTTCCCCCGATCGACCAGTGAAACCCCGGCGCCCTCACGGCCGAAAAATGGTTTCTCCACCCAAAACGTAATCCCTTGGGCGCGCAACTCGTCCCGCGTAAAATACGCCGGCAATAACAAAGGATGGCCGGGGTTTAACTCCCACAGAATCGGCAGCAGCGCTTTGTTGGATAACATCATCTTCCACGCAGGTTCGATGAAGCGGGCGCGCTCCTGACCAATCTCCGCGAAGAAGGGTTCCTCGGCCATCCATTCCCATGGGTAGAGCTTGAAGAGCTTGTCGATCGCCCGATCATTGGCATCTGTGAAATAGCCGCCCTGGGAAAATCCGATCTCACTCATGTCCATGAGCTCCACCGTTTTTCCCGCTTGCTCGGCGGTTTCTGCTAGGTAGGCGATCGTTTGGCGATCCTCCGAATTTTCCCATGCGCAGGCGAAGTGGACCATGGTCTCCGGAATCGATCGCCAGCGCTCCACAAGCGCTTCGTGAATCGAATTGAGTTGGTCGCTTTCCGGAGCGACTGCCTCCAGCCACTGCCATTGGATGACCGCCGCTTCTAACAATGATGTCGGCGTGTCCGCATTGTATTCCAACAATTTCGGCTGGCCGGTCCCGTCCCATGCCAGATCAAAGCGCCCGTAGAGTGAGAAATCCGCATCGCGCCACGACGCTTGGGCGAGGGTTGCGGCCGCATCAGGGATGGAGAGCCGATCCCACCAGCCGCGCTTGACAATTTCCTGGCAGGCTCCGAGACAAAGCGCGTGCAGCTCGGTGGCCGCATCCTCCAGGGTTTCCGCTGCTTTGAGCTTGAGCACCAGATGTTGGTCCTCCGACCAATAGGGTGTTTTTCCCGGGTCGCTGTGCCAGACCAGGCCGGACGCTTCCACCTGTTCACGCCAGTCGGTGCGTGGCGCGCTCGCATCAAGTCGGATCGGTGCTCTCATGGAGGGTGATATCAGCTACCAAACGATGAACGGCCACTGCTGCGCGATGTGGATGAGCCGAAGCCGCCGCGCACCGATTGTCCGGCTTTCACGGGGGCTCCGCTGGCGCGGCTTTGCTCGACCATTCGGGCATATCCCGGATTGGCCGAGGCGTAGCGTGTTACGACTCCGCGTTGGTTTTCCACACCGCGCTGCCAAGAACCCGCTTGGGTGCTTGCCTGCTGGAATCCGGAGCCGCCTGAAAACATCCCCCGGTTCCCGGCTAACAACCAATACATCATCAACGCATTGCCCATGCCAAACCCGTGCGATTGCTGCCCCGATGGCTTGGCTGCCACTTTTTGCTCCTCCTCCAGTGCGGCTTCCACTTTTTTGAGAGCCTCGGGTGTCGGGCGGCTCGCAGTGGTCATAGCTGGAACCGATTCATCCTTCCATTCGCCATTGATGAAATAGCGACCGTCTTGCGAAAACCCGTAGGGATGCTCGAAAAAATCCTGTTGATCCGCATGGTAATAACCCACCCGAGGAATGTGGAAGTTATGCGATACCTCGCCTTGGATGAGCTTGGACTTTTCTGTGTCGAGTTTCTCGATTTGTGTTTGAGTCTCCGCCATTTCGGCGTCCTGATCGGTCATCACATGACGCACCCCGCGGTCACAACTGCTAAGACTGCCAGCCAAAATACATGCGGTGGACCAGCGAAGAATGCCGCCGGGCCGGAGAGGTGTGAAAAACGAGCGTTTTTTCATGAGAGAACCGCAAACTAAACAAGCCGCCCACCCACGTCAACCGGATCACCATTCCAAAAACCAACCGGGTTTCAACCGACCCGCCCAAACAGCCTTCGAGAGCCTCTTTCCTCCCGCGTAAGTCCTTTGTGGATTCGAGCCGTTTTATCACTGAACTCAGATTGAGCGTTCGCGAATATTGAAAATCATGGCGGAGCCGAAATTAGCATAGCCGGAGGCAAACACTGAGCTCCACTGAGCAAACTGATTTTTCATGCTCTCAGTGGAATCAGTGGGGCTCAGTGTTTCAGTGGTTGAATCTTCCTTTTGTTTCCCGCGTGTAGGGGCCCTAGTGGTGCGAAAAACCTGAGGATTTCTTTCGTGCGACACCCAAATTCCCCCGTTACAGTCGCCGCATGCCGCGCATCGCCCTGCTCCAATCCAAGACCTTCGCCACCAAAGCCGAAGCCTTCGATCACCATGAAACCCTCATCCGCCGAGCCGCCGCAGAAGGCGCCAACATCGTGGTCACCCAGGAACTTTTCCTAACACCCTATTTTTGCACCATCGAAAACCCCGCGCTCTTCGACCTCGCGGATCCCTTGCCCGGCCCGGTCACCGATCGCCTCGGGAAACTTGCGGGCGAGCTGGGCGTCGTCATCGTTTCCTCACTCTTCGAACACCGCGGACCCGGCCTCTATCACAACACCGCCGCCATCCATGATGCCGATGGCTCGCTGCTCGGCTTCTATCGCAAATCCCACATCCCGCAGGACCCGGGCTTCGAGGAAAAATTCTACTTCACTCCCGGCGATAGCGATTGGCCGGTCTGGGACACGAAGTTCGGCAAACTCGGAGTGCTCATCTGCTGGGACCAATGGTATCCCGAAGCCGCCCGCCTGATGGCGCTCGGCGGCGCGCAAATCCTCATCTATCCCACCGCCATCGGCTGGCTGCCCGAAGAAAAACCCACACTCGGCGATGCCCAACATTGCGCCTGGGAAACCGTCCAACGCGGCCACGCCGTCGCCAATGGTTGCTACCTCGCCGCCGTCAACCGCAGCGGCACCCACGATGGCACCGAGTTCTGGGGCCGCTCGTTCATCGCGAATCCCTACGGCGAAATCGTCGCTAAAGCCTCCACCGCGCATGAGGAAATCCTCCACTACGAACTCGATTTCACCCTCGTCGAAGACTTCCGCCGCATCTGGCCATTCTTCCGCGACCGCCGCATCGATGCCTACGGCGATCTCACCAAGCGCTGGCGCGATGTGGCCATACAACAGAAAGACCTGACGCCACCCAGTCCATGAAAATGAGTCTGCGAAAGCGATTCATGTTCATCGGTATCGGAATGCTTTTATTGCTGTTAGGTTTAGCGGTCAGTCAGCTTCCCTCCATCGGTGCCGCGGTGATTCAGCATCCTCCGCACCGGCCGATGCTGGCGTCTCCACCAGCCGGTTGTGAGGAGGTCGCATTCAATGGCGCAGGAGTGAAACTTCACGGTTGACGCGGACAGGGGATCGGTAATCACCGGGGGACCTTGATCCATCTTCATGGCGTCGCAGACAACCGCTCAAGCGGAGCCGGAATCATGGATCGCTTCCGCAAACTCGGCTTCGACGTGGTGGCGTATGACAGCCGCGCCAACGGTGAATCCGAGGGCGATGCCTGCACCTATGGTTTCCACGAAAAAGAAGACCTTCGTGAGGTGTTGAACTCGATCGAAAAAGGCCCCGTCATTCTGCTCGGCAGCTCGCTAGGTGCGGCGGTGGCTCTCCAGCTTGCCGCCAGCGACCAGCGGATCACGGCGGTAGTCGCGGCCGAAACATTTTCAGATCTTCGCACCGTGGTGACCGAACGCGCGCCATTCTTCTTCACCCAAGATTCCCCGTCTCTGCTTTCGGATCATCCTCAACCCCATTATCCCTGTTCTCGACCCTTCTCTTCCTTTGCCTTTGCGGTAAATTCTTCCCAATCCGCTCGCCCCCGCCTGATCCCCGCGGATTCTCAAAACCCGGCGGTTGCACTGAATGAGCCGGTCCGCTAGCGTTCCTGCCGTGCCCCGCCCCGTCGATACCGTGATTGAGTTTCTCGAAGCCGAACAGGCCCGCGGGGTGACCCATGTGTTGCTCGATGAAGGCGCTCGCGACGGCTTGCGTGACCTGCTTTTCCGCGCCCGAGCGGCCAAAGCACCCCAAGAACCACCCATGTCACAGCCTGCGCCTCGGCCCGCCTCGCAGCCCGCACTGCCATCATCGCCAGCTGCCGCTCCGCCGCAGGTCATCCCCGCCCACGTGACAGCCGAGGGGCAAACAAAAACCGAACGCCTCGCCTCACTGCGGACACAAGCCGAGACCTGGCCCGCCGCCCGCGCCTTAGGCACCTTGCGCGACACCTTGGTATTCGCCACCGGTAACCCGGATGCGCGGATCATGTTTGTCGGTGAAGCACCCGGTTACGAAGAAGAGAAAAAGCGCGAACCCTTCGTTGGCCCAGCTGGACAAAAACTCACCGATATTCTAAAAGCCATGGGGCTTGCCCGCGAAGACGTTTACATTTCCACCATCGTCAAGTTCCGCCCATCCACGCCACGGCAAACGACGAATAACCGCAAACCCTCGCCGGAAGAATTTGCCGCCTGCTTGCCCTTCATCCGCGCGGAAATCGAAATCGTCCGGCCGACCTGTATCGTCGCTCTCGGCGCCACCGCAGCTGAGGGATTGCTCGGGCTCGGCGGCGCCATCACGGAAATGCGCGGATCATGGCTCGAACTCGCAGGCATCCCGGCGCGCGTCACCTACCACCCAAGCTGCCTGCTGCAAACCAACGCCAATCTCTCGATCAGACGCCAACTCTGGGAAGACATGCTCGACGTCATGGAAAAACTCGCCATGCCCGTCTCGGAAAAACAACGCGCGTTTTTCCTGCCGAAACCCTAAGCCTTCTCAAGCATCACCGATTAATGGGGTCTCAATGGTACCAGTCCTCGCGGATTCACGTGATGTGTGCGGCACCGCTCGCCCGCGCCCGCGAGGTGGAACGATAAAGACCGTTAGGGTAATTCAGCGGATTGGTTCCCACTTTGGTTCCCTTTTTGGCCTAACGGGAGGGGATTTTTTTATAACTCATTGATAATGAGAGTGGTCGGGCTGGCGGGATTCGAACCCACGACCCCCTGCCCCCCAGGCATAGCGCGACGTTTTGTAACGGTCTAAATATGAACTGTTTACGAATCTTGGCAAGAAAATATCTTGGCAGTTGCCAAAGCAGTTGCCAAAAATGCACCGTGTCTCGACCCAAAAAGATTCAGCATTTCAAGCTCCAGCCATTCCGCAACGCCGCTGGCAGCGAGTCGTGGCGGGTCACTGGCACCAAGCTTGACGGCACCCGCGTCCGCAAGAACTTCTCAGAAAAATCTGACGCCATTCAGGAGCAGGCCGACCAGGAGGCAGCGTTCGCAGGTGCTGCCGTTGCGACCAAGGTTCAGCGAACAAGGTTGTCCGTGGAGGAAATATCAGACTCCGAGGCGGCGATTCTCCACTCGGGAGGGCGCAAGCTCTCCAAGGTGGTGTCGCACTATTCTTCGCTTGAGGCGCGCGTGAAGGCCAAGGGCATCAGCTTGGAAGACGCCTTAGCGTTCGCTGAAGCCCACTACCGGTCGGAGATCAAGACCATCACTATCTTCAACGCCTACAAAGAATTCACTGAACACCGGACGGTCGGCTCTCCGGTGACCAAGGCGCATTACCAGTCTGCTCTGCGATTGCTGATCCGCCCTGATCCCAACAAGCCTGTCCATAAATTCGTGTTGTCGGACATTGAGAAGCTCCTGGCCGGCTACAAGAACCTGAACTCGAAGGACACCTACCGCAGGGCCTTTTCCACATTTTTCAACTGGGCCGTCAGGCATCATTACTGCCTCGAAGATCCCTGCAAGCGCCTCGACAAGTTGCCGAGGGACATGACCCAGATCTCCATCCTGTCGCTTGACGAGGTCTCACGCCTGCTTTGCGCAGCCATGACCTACCAAGATGGAGTGGCGGCAGCCGCGGTAGCCATCGGCCTCTTCGCCGGACTGCGTCCCAGCGAAATCGAGCATCTTAAGGCGGGGGATATTGGTAAGACTGTCATCCGGGTGACAGGTGGCAAGTTACGCCGCAAGCTCAAGCGAACGGCGCCCATCCCGCCTGTGCTCGCCAAGTGGCTCAAGGCGCATCCATTCACCGGCCAGCCGACAGGCTGGAAGTATAAACTGAAACAGCTAAAAAAAGCCACGAAGGCCGGCAAGTGGGTACAGGACATCGTCCGCCACACCTCCATCAGCTTCCAGACTGAGCGCGACAAGAATGAGTCGCTGACCGCCTACAACTGCGGCACTTCGATCCAAATGATGAATCTGCACTATCGGAACAGCATCGACGACGAGAAGAAGGTCAAGGCGTTCTGGGAGCTTACTCCGACCAAGCTGCTGGCCAAAATGCCGGAGATCAAACTGCCGACCAAGCCCCGGATCAACTGGCCCGACAAGAAGATGCTGACCAAGTTGGTGTGGGAAAAACCGCTTGTCCACGCCGCCAAGGGTATCGGCGTCTCGGACGTTGCGCTCAGGAAACGCTGCGTCAAGCTGGGCATCAGCCTCCCTGCACAGGGACATTGGCTACGGCAGGTATAGAGGACGTGCATGGCGAAGTATCCCTCTCAGGATGTCGAGCGGAGACACACTCGAACCGCGGTCCGCATGAGGTCTCGAATTCTGCTGCCGGATCGTCAGTCTGTAGGCGTGCAGTGTGATCAAACCATGTCGCAGGGCCTTCTCCACCCTGTGGTGCCCGTCGATCAGGTTGTATTGCCCGGGCGAGATTTCTGCAAGCACCACGGGCCGGCTGAGATCAACCGAGTCAACATGAGATTCATTCAGTACTGAGAACCCCTGATCAAGGTGGCACACAGCGATTTCCACAAGTTCAACATCCGTGGGGTTCTGATCAAGATACGCCAGCATTCTGCTCACATTGAACACGAAGATGCCATTGGGAAACAGTTCGTCGCCATCCTCAACTGGGCATGGATTGAAACGCGGATCTACTCTTAGAGGCTGAATCATGCTGTCTTTAGCGCCTCCTCGCAAAAGCGCCTGACTTTGGCAAACTGCCCATCAATATCCCGGTCGATCCCGCATTCGACTGCCAGTTTATCGAAGACCGGTTTCCAGAAGTCGGGAGGAGCTTCCAACCCGGATGGCACAGGATGAGTCATCCTGCGTTGGAAGGTGTCCGCGATGTCCCGCTTGAGCCGTTCCGGGTTCAGCCCGGCTGACTCTATCAATAGGACAAGGTCCACCAGATCCTTCACTCGTGTGTTCGCCCGCTCGTTCCGCGGGAGCGTGTAGGCATGCAGTTTCTGCGCGAAATGTTCCTCGCGGGATATGGACGGGAAACGCCCGGCTTCAATTCCGGCGAAGCCCAACCAGTCACGTAGTTCTGTCCACTCATAGGGTTCGCGCTGGATGTCGCCCAGACCCAGATCCAAATGGAATCGCGCGAACAACCGACCATCCAAACTTACTTCCACCGGGTGTCGCGAACCACCGTAGGGCGCTCCATCCAAATCCATGATTGCTGCCCCGATCGCATACACGAAGAAGTCCCCGGCATCACGCGCCGCGGCAGTTTGAAGGGCTTCAAGTAGCACTTCTCCCGGAAGCGCGTCTGATGAGAGTCCCAGGTCCAGATCGCGTGTCGTGCGTGCAATCGACAGTTTCAACTCAAGTGCATAGCCACCTTTCAGCCGCCACGGAGGGCTTCCTTCATCAAACAACCTCACCAGCAAGCGGTCGAAGGCGACCTGCCGGCGCATCCGTTGAAGATCCACGCCCTCCGCTTTGGACGCGGCGTTCAAGCGGTCTTCCAAGGCGCGGCGGAAGGCAAAGGCGGTGGAATAGGATTTCATGATTCAGACTTCCTCCAGGATCTCAGCAAGCCACGGCGGCAGGCCAGCAAGCGACTTCGCCTGTTTGATCTCCGCCCCGGTGATAAGCCCCCTGCGACGGCCCTCGCTAAGTGCCTGGCGCAGTATGCCAGGATCCGCGTCACCGGATGTAGCTGAGTCCAGAATCGCCCGCATGGGAGTAGTCACCGCGTAGCCGCGCTCCCGGATGATTTCGTGCGGTTGGAGCTTGGCCTTGTGGAGAACCAGCACCGGTGGCGTGGCGCTGTTGCGGCGGAATGCAGGCGGCACGGTCATGTGGATCTTCGCCGGGTTGGCATCGGAAAGATCGCGAAGGGCCAGCGCCGTGGTGTGTGAATACACGCCCTGGATGCGGCCCTGCTGATCCCGCGACCACAGCGACCACAGCGCGAGGTAACCGGTCTCCGTGGCAGGGAACCTCTTCAGTCGGTAAATGCCGCGGTGCTCACGGAGCCAGTTGCCCGCCTTGACATGGTAGCTGTGCGTGCTGCGGGCGAACCCCGCGTCCCGCGCCTGCACCATCGTGAAATACCCATCCTGACTCTCCGCAATGGCGAAGAGTTGCTCGTGATCGGGCGGCGAAACGACTGCATGCATGGTCAGGATTCCTGAACATACGTGCGCCGCCTCAGCGTTGCAATCCCCGATTTCCTTACCCTCGAAGTCCACCTTTCCGCACCCACGACCAGCAATCCTGAACTTTCGTGCCCTCACGCCAGGTCTGAATTCTGCCCGCAATATCTCCTCCAACGAACCACAGGCCGCCATCGAAATCAATCAAGGTCTCCATGGCGGCCATTTCATTTTAACACTCTCCCCAACACCAACCAACCCCACAACACATGCAAACCACCACATCCATAATCAAATCCAGCTCGCTCCATTTCCGCGAGGGCTCATCCGACAAAGTCTATCACTCCAGCATCGAAGCACATGGCGACGGCTTCACCGTCAACTTCGCCTATGGTCGCCGCGGTAACACGCTCGCCACCGGGACCAAGACTACGGCCCCGGTGACACTCGAACAGGCGCAAGCCATCCACAAGAAGCTCGTCGCGTCCAAGCTCGCCAAGGGCTACCAACTCAACGAATCCTGTGCGGTCCCGGGCGCATCCTACCAGCAGACCGGCAACGAAGGGTGCGACAGCGGCATCCGCTGCCAGCTGCTCAATGCCGTTGACGAATCCGAACTGTCCCGTTTGCTCGGCGACAAACAGCACTGCCTCCAGGAGAAACACGATGGCCGACGCCTGCTGGTCCGCAAGCAGGGCGAAGAGATCACCGGCATTAACCGCCGGGGACTTGTAGTGACTCTGCCCGGCCCCATCCGCCATGCGGTGGAAGAACTCCCGGTCGATGTCCTGATTGATGGCGAGGCGGTGGGCGACACGCTCCACGTCTTCGACCTGCTGGAGGTGAAAGGCAACGACATGCGGCAGCGTGGCTACCTGTACCGCTATGCCGGATTGCTGATGCTGATCGACCCCAAGCACTCGGCTTTACGACCCGTGAGCACTGTGGTCGAACCGGCCGACAAATTGGCGATGTTCCAGACCTTCCGCCAACTCGGTTGCGAAGGCGTCGTCTTCAAGCACATCGACGCACCATTCAGCCCTGGCCGTCCGAACTCCGGCGGCCCCCAGCTGAAATTCAAGTTCATCGAGAGCGCGTCGTTTGTCGTCACCGGTCGCAATGCCAAAGCGACCAGCCGGTTGAAGCCGACGACGCCTCGCTCTTGTTAGCATCCATGCTGCCAGTTCCCAACGCCGCCAACACGCCAATCGGCAAGTTGCTCGAACGAGCGCTCTTTGCACTGCTCGAAGCCCGCCACCCCGGTTGGGCTGATGAGGAGGGCAGCACCGGTTGCATCGAACTTCGCTGGCTGCCACGTGAAGGCGGCGCCCCCGAAACCCAGGTTGGCGGCACCATCGGCTACCGCAGCCTTATCACCCACACCTACGAATTTTGGTCCGCTAACGGTGAGCTGACGCTCTGGGAATAGCAGGCCTTTCATTCTCCAACCAACAAACAGATCACAACAAAATGACGAATGCTTAGGATGTCCGAAATAGTTGCCAAATCAGTTGCCAAAAATGCACCGTTTGTTCGCAGAATGGCGGAGAAAGACGGGGAGTAGCGGAGAGTGCGCTTTTCTCATCCAAATGAAAAAGCCCTATAAACTAGGGCTTTTCCTTGATTTAGAGTGGTCGGGCTGGCGGGATTCGAACCCACGACCCCCTGCCCCCCAGGCAGGTGCGCTACCAGACTGCGCTACAGCCCGCTCCGTGAACGGGGGGGAAAGCAACCAAGGGAAATGCGGATTGGCAAGCACGGAAAATCATGAGATTGCATGCGCCGCATGAATCGTATCAAAACTGCTATCGTCGGAGCCAGCGGCTACTCGGGAATGGAGTTGCTCCGGTTGCTGCTGGGCCACCCCGGAGTGGAGTTGGTGGCGGTGACCTCCCGCCAGGAGGCGGGCAAGGCGCTGGGAGAGGTGTTTCCGCGCTTTTGTAAGGCGCCGGCAGCCGAGTTGACGTTCATCGAGCCTGATCCGGATGCGATTGCGGCCACCGGGGCGCAGGCGGCATTTCTCGCTTTGCCGCATGGTGTGGCGGCGGAAATCGCCCGGGCTTTGCTGGACCGCGGGTTGAAAGTGATCGATCTGAGCGCGGATTTCCGGCTGCGGGATGCTGCGGTGTATGAAGAATTTTACGGTCACGCCCATCCGGCGCCGAGTTTATTGGCGGAGGCGGTTTACGGTTTGCCGGAAACCCGGGCTGCGGAGATCCGGGAGGCACGTTTGGTAGCATCTCCAGGATGTTATCCGACGAGCATTTTGCTGCCGCTTCTACCATTGCTGCGCGAAAACCTGATTGATCCCACGACGATCGTCGCAAACTCGATGAGTGGCGTCAGCGGAGCGGGCCGCAAGCCGGACCTGACGCTTTTGTTCTGCGAATGCCATGAAAGCGCGCGGGCTTATGGCGTACCGAAACATCGGCACCTATCGGAAATCGAGCAGGAACTCAGCCTCGCCGCCGGCGAAACGGTGGTCATCAGTTTCATCCCGCATTTGATTCCGGTGAATGCGGGGATCGCCACCAGCACGACCGCGAAACTCCGTGATGGAGTGTCGCCCGCAGCGCTTGGAGCGGCATTGGAGAAGGCATACGCGGACCAACCGTTCGTGCGCTTGCTCGGCAAGGGCGGCTGCGCGGACACCAAGAATGTCACGCGCACCAACTTCATCGACATCGGCTGGCAACACGACCCGCGCACCGGCCGGGTGATACTGATGAGCGCCGAGGACAATCTGGGCAAAGGCGCGGGCGGCCAAGCAGTGCAAAGTTTCAACCTGATGTTCGGCCTGCCCGAAACTCATGGATTGCAAAATTTTTAACGTTAGCCACGCTCCGCATTCGTTTCTCAAAGCTATGGATTTCCCATTTACCCGTATCAAAGGTGGCGTCGGTGCCCCTCAGCGGTTTCTCACCAGCGCGGTGAGTTGCGGCATCAAAAATCCGGCGGTCAGTCGTCTCGATCTCGGGTTGATTTATTCTGAAGTGCCATGCAGCTCTGCGGGCGCTTTCACGACTAACCGAGTGAAAGCTGCGCCAGTGCGCGTTTCCCAATCCAGCCTGCGCAAAAACGATATCCGCGCCATCATCGTCAACTCTGGCAATGCGAATGCCTGCACCGGTGTGCAAGGCATCCAGGACGCCAATGCCATGTGCGATGCGGTCGCCAAACCCTTGCGCCTCAAACGCTCGGAAATCGGCGTTTGCTCCACCGGCGTGATCGGCTTACCGATGCCCATGATGCGCATCGAACCGGCATACGATGACCTCATCGCGCGCTTGGGTCCAAAAAATGGCAGCGATGTGGCGGCGGCCATCATCACCAGCGACACTCATGCCAAGGAAATCGCGATTTCCTTCGATCTCGGTGAGCACCGCGTCCGTCTCGGCGGCTGCGTGAAAGGCGCGGGAATGATTTCTCCGAGCATGGCCACGATGCTGTGCTTCATCACCACCGATGCGCATATTCCCAGCGATTCGCTGCGCAAAGCCGTGCTCGAATGCGTGGAGGACAGCTTCAACCGCATCACCATCGATGGCGACATGTCCACCAACGATACCGTGCTCGTGCTTGCCAATGGCGCGTCCGGCATGTCTCCGGTCCGGCGCAATGGCAAACGCTGCAAACAATTTCGTGAGGCACTCCGTTGGCTTATGTTAGAACTCGCCAAAGCCGTCGTCCGCGATGGCGAACGCGTCACCAAATTTGTCACTGTCAAGGTCATCGGCGCACGCACGTATCTGGATGCGAAAAAAGTCGCGGAAGCCGTGTGCAAATCCGCTCTAGTGAAATCCTCATGGAATGGTGGAGACCCGAACTGGGGCCGCATCATTCATGCCGTCGGCTACTCGCGTGCCCGAATTCGCGAGGAGCTCATCGATATCCACATCGGCGGCAAGGCTGCCTGCCTTGGAGGCTTGCAGGCGGATACGCCGATGGATGCGCTGCGCGCCGCCGTCGCCGAGCCGGAATTCGAGATTGTCATCAACCTCAACCAAGGCGATGCCGACTACACGATGTATTCCAGCGATTTATCCCCCGAATACATCGATTTCAACCGCTCGGAATACGCCTACTGGAAACAGGCGCGCAAGGACGGGTTGGTGTGAGAATGTGGCTCAGATGAACCATGAACAAAAAATCCCTCACTGAGGCGGACATCCGCACCAAGTTCATCACGCCTGCCATCGAGGCGGCGGGGTGGGATAAGGTGACCCAGATGCGGGAGGAATACTTCTTCACTGCGGGCCGTATCATCGTCCGGGGGAAACTGGTCGCACGAGGCAAGGGGAAAAAAGCGGATTACCTGCTCTACGCCAGCGGCAAAACGCCAATCGCCGTGGTCGAGGCGAAGGACAACAAACACGAGGTCGCAGGCGGCATGCAGCAGGCGCTCGGATACGCCAAGGCTCTCGACATCCCATTCGTCTTTTCCTCCAACGGCGATGCCTTCGCTTTCCACGACCGCACGGGGACCTTTCCGAAGACCGAGTCCGAGCTGCCGATGGATCAATTTCCCTCGCCCGAGTTGCTCCAGGCGAAATACAACGAATGGAAAGGCCTCACGCCGGCGCAGGAAGCCATCATTGATACTCCCTATCATGACGACGGCTCCGGCAAAGAGCCTCGCTACTACAGCGCATCGCCATCGACCGCACCATCGAGGCCATTGCCCGCGGCCAGAATCGTATCCTATTGGTCATGGCCACCGGCACCGGGAAGACCTACACCGCCTTCCAGATCATCTGGCGCTTGTGGAAATCCGGGACGAAAAAACGCATCCTCTTCCTCGCTGATCGGAATGTCCTCATCGACCAGACGATGGTGAACGATTTCCGTCCGTTCGGTTCGGCGATGGCCAAACTCAGCGCGAAATCCAAGACTATCCAACGCGACGACGGCACCGAGTCCAGGATCACCACCGCCATCAAGGGCAAGTCCCGCCGGATCGAAACCGCCTACGAAATCTATCTCGGCCTCTATCAGGCTATCACCGGTCCCGAGGAAAAGCAGAAAATCTACAAGGAACTCTCCAAGGACTTCTTCGATCTCATCATCATCGACGAGCGCACCAAACTCGTCGCCAAGACCATCACGCGTTACCTCAAGGAAACCGGCGACCCCTATCAGAAAACCATGGTCTTCTGCGTGGACACCGAACATGCCCTCCGCATGCGGCAGGCGCTGATCAATGAAAACCAGGCGCTCGTCCAAAAGGATTCGCGCTACATCATGCGCATCACCGGCAATGACAAAGCCGGCGTCGATCAGCTCGATAACTTCATCGATCCGGAGAGCCCCTATCCGGTCATCGTCACCACCTCGCGCCTGCTCTCCACCGGTGTGGATGCTCAGACCTGTCGCCTCATCGTCATCGACCGCGAAATCGGCTCCATGACCGAGTTCAAGCAGATCATCGGCCGCGGCACCCGCATCCACAAGGACACCGAGAAATTCTACTTCACCCTGATCGACTTCCGCCAGGCCACCAATCACTTCGCCGACAAGGACTTCGACGGCGATCCGGTCCAGATCTACGAGCCCGAAGCAAACGGCCCCATCGCCCCGCCGGATCCTGATGAGGGGAAAATGCACGAGGACCCACCCGATTCGGACGGAGATCCGTCTGACCCGGAAGGCGAGCCCGAAGAAATCCTTGTCGAGCCACCCGGCCCGCCCGGAACCGAGCGCCCCGGGCCCGAACCTCGCAGGAAAATCCGCATCGACGGTATTGCCGTCACCATCCTGCTAGAACGCGTCGAATACATGGACGATCACGGCAAGCTTGTCACCGAGTCCCTGCGCGATTACTCCCGCAAGACCATCCTCAAGGAATACGCCTCGCTCGATGACTTCCTCCGCTCCTGGAACTCCGCCGACCGCAAGCGCGCCATCCTCGATGAAATGGAAGCCAATGGACTAGCTCTCGACATCCTAGGCCAGGACGTAAACCCGGAGCTCGATGCCTTCGATCTCATCTGCCACGTCGCCTACGGCCAGCCGCCGCTCACCCGCAAGCAGCGCGCCGCGAAGGTCCTGCACAACGGCTTTTTCAGCAAACACGGAGCCGAAGCCCGCGCCGTGCTCCAAGCCCTGCTAGACCGATATGCCGATGTCGGCCAGTTCGACATTGAAGATCCTGCCGTCCTCCATCAGAAACCCTTCAACGAAATCGGCAAGCCGCTCGAAATCGCCGCTTTCTTCGGCGGTCCCGAGGGCTACAATCAAGCCATCCGCGAACTCGAAGCATCTCTCTACTCAGCAGCCTAATCCATGTCACTTACCGCCACCATCAAGTCCATCCAGAATGAAATGCGCAAGGACGAGGGTGTCGGGGGTGACGACCAGCGCATCGAGCAACTCGCCTGGATGCTTTTCCTGAAAATCTACGATGCCAAGGAAGCCGAATGGGAATTCACCGATCCCACTTACAAGTCCCCGATACCCAAAAAACTCAAGTGGCGCAATTGGGCTGCCGATCCCGAAGGCATCACCGGTGAGACCCTGCTGGATTTCGTCAACAACGAGCTTTTCACCGGACTCCAGAATCTAACGCTCGGTAAAAACGACGGCCGCGCCCGCATCGTGCGCGAGGTGTTCGATGGCGGTTACAACTACATGCGCAGCGGCCAGCAGCTCCGCAAGATCATCAACAAGCTCGAAGACATCGACTTCAACAGCCTCAAGGAGCGCCAGCACTTCGGCGACATCTACGAGAAAATCCTCAGCGACCTCCAATCCGCCGGAAACTCCGGGGAATTCTACACGCCCCGCGCCGTCACCCAGTTCATGGCGGACCGCATCGATCCGAAACCCGGCGAAATCCTCATCGACCCCGCCTGCGGCACCGGCGGCTTCCTCACTTGCGCCATCAACCACATGCGCAAGCACCATGTGAAGGGCGTGAAACAGGAACGTCTGCTCCAGTCCAGCCTGCGCGGTGTCGAGAAAAAGCACATGCCCCACCTGCTGTGCATGACCAACCTCCTGCTCCACGACATCGAGGACCCCGGCTTCGTCCGTCATGACAATACGCTGGCCCGGCCCTACACCAGTTGGACCAAGGACGAGCGCGTGGACATCGTGCTCACCAACCCGCCCTTCGGTGGCAAGGAAACCGACGGCATCGAAAGCAATTTTCCAAAAGCCTATCAGACCCGCGAAACCGCCGATCTCTTCCTCGCCCTCATCCTCCGCCTGCTCAAGCCCGGCGGCCGCTGCGCCATCGTCTTGCCGGACGGCACGCTCTTCGGCGAAGGCGTGAAAACCCGGCTCAAGGAAGCGCTTCTAACCGAGTGCAATCTCCACACCATCGTCCGCCTGCCGAATGGCGTCTTCGCCCCCTACACCGGCATCAAGACCAACCTGCTCTTCTTCACCAAGGGCCAGCCGACGAAGGAAATCTGGTATTACGAGCATCCCTATCCGCCGGGTGTGAAAAGTTACAACAAGACCAAGCCGATGACCTTCGAGGAATTCGGCCCCGAACGCGAGTGGTGGGAAAACCGCGTGGAAAACGAACAGGCCTGGCGCGTCTCCATCGATGAAATCAAGGCGGGCAACTACAACCTCGACCTCAAGAACCCGCACAACGCCAACACCGGCCCCGGCGATGTCGATCACCTCCTGCCCGCCTACGAAAAGCTCCTCGCCCAGATCGCCGACACCCGGGCGCAGTTGAAAAAGGAACTCCAACAAGCCCTCACCGCCAAGGCGGGCGTTTGATTAAATTGTTGACGAAATCAAGTTCATGAACGATTCGTTTCCCAACAACACCTCCCACGCCTCTCCACGATGCGCACCAAGGGAGGTTACTTTTTTTCAGGGCATCACATTTGAAGGGAGTTGTTCATGAGCAAGCCCAAGGATGCCAAAACGTATCAGGAACAGATCGCCCTCCTGAAATCCCGCGGTTTGGTCGTGCATAACGAACCCTTCGCCCTCCACTGTCTGGAGCATCACAATTACTACCGACTCTCCCCCTATCGCTTTCCCTACACCCTGCCGGGAGACCGCGATCTATTCGTGCCCGGAACTACCTTCGAGCAGCTTTGGAAGCTTTATGTCTTCGATCGCAAGCTCCGGCATCTGGTCATCGAGGCTTGCAAGAGCGTGGAAATCTCCCTGCGGGCACGCTGGGCATACCAAGTGGGACATGCGCTCGGCCCGCTCGGCTATCTGGACAACCAGCACTTCTCTTCCCCGCTCGTCCATGCACGCACGCTGGTAAAGCTCCATGACGAAATGGAGCGCAGCCGGGAAGAATTCATCCAGCATCATCGCGCCAATCTCTTCATGCCTTGGCCGCCCGCTTGGGTGATCGTGGAAATCGCCTCCTTCGGGAACATCTCCAATCTCCTAGGCCAACTGCGATCATCGGCGATCCGTCAGTCAATCGCTAATCCCTTCGGCATGGACGAGCAGACTTTCTGCTCCCTAATGCACCACCTCAGCGTGCTCAGAAACATCGCCGCCCATCATTCACGGCTGTGGAACCGCCAATTCGTCTTCAAATTCAAACTCCCCAAAAAGAAACCCGCCCACCTTTTCCCCAATTTCTTTGTGTATCCGGCTATGCCGAAAAAAGAAGCGAAAATCCATAACTCCCTCATCTTGCTAGTTCACTTGATGACTTGCATTGAGCCCGCCACCGATTGGCCCGAACGGCTCATTCGCCTGCTCCTTTCGCGTGATCCCAAACTCATCCCGGAAATGGGATTTCCCGCTGACTGGAAAACCCGCCCTCTGTGGCAATCCCTGATCGCCGCGCTCCCATGACCCTCGTCACCTTCTTCAAAAAGTTCGATCAATTCGCCGCCGCCCCCAATGCCGTGGCGAAGATGCGGGAATTGGTGTTGGAACTGGCATCCAAGGGCGCTCTCAGCGTACGCCGTGCTTCTGATCAGACTGATTCTTCGTGGCGCAAGTTTACGAACGAATTTGACAATCAACGCGACCGGTTGGAACGCGATTCATCTCTTCCCTTTGAAATTCCCAATGTCTGGCGCTGGATTACTTTGGATGATGTTGGGACGACCAAATAAGGAACAATGTTGATGACGACACGCTCGTGTCCTTTGTGCCGATGACGCTGATTTCAGCAAAGTATGGTGTGCCCGCACAATCCGAGGAACGTCCGTGGCGCGAAGTGAAAAAGGGATTCACTCACTTCGCCGAGGGAGACGTTGTCATGGCGAAAATCACGCCTTGCTTCGAAAACGCAAAATCCGCAGTGATGCGCAACCTCGTGAATGGTGTCGGGGCGGGGACGACCGAATTGCTCGTATTCCGTGGCGAAGCGAAAATCATTCTTCCTGAATTCGTGCTGATCTATCTGAAGACACGTGGCTTTATTACGCGTGGAGAACCACGGATGACGGGGTCTGCGGGACAAAAACGGGTGCCACGTGAATACTTCGCTGGTTCGCCATTCCCCCTCCCGCCCCTCGCCGAGCAAAAGCGCATCGTCGCGAAAGTGGATGAGTTGATGGCCTTGTGTGATCGGTTGGAGGCGCAGCAGCAGGAACGCGACGAGCATGCCAGCGCCCTCGCCCGCGCCTCGCTCGCCCGCTTCGCCGAAGCACCCACCCCGGCCAATCTCAATCTCCTCTTCCACAAATCCTACAGCATCCCGACCGCTGATCTTCGGAAGGCAGCCATCGCGCTTGCGGTTCGTGGCAAACTCCTCCCACAAAATCTCAAGGATGAACCAGCGGAGGTGTTGATCGGACGTATCTCCAAAAAGCGCATTTCAAAGAAGGCGAAAGACTATGCGCCTGTTGGAGTTGATGAAGTTCCATATGAGATTCCTCGTTTGTGGTCATGGGTGCGTCTCGGCAACTTGGCACTATCAAGCGATTCTGGGTGGAGCCCGCAATGTGGGTCAGAACAGCGATCAGGAAACGCTTGGGGAGTATTGAAGGTCAGTGCTGTCTCGTGGGGCGTGTTCAAACCAAACGAGAACAAGGCATTGCCCAAAGGCGTCGACGCGCGACCAGACTGTGAAGCGCTTGTTGCTGAACTAACGTCATGAAACTCAAGACAACCGTTCTCTTCAGCAAACCCCAATCCCAAATCGCCGATCTGATCGCGGACCGTGTGTCACAATCCGTGCGAACAAGTATTGTGACCGGGTTCGCCACACCCGGAGGCTTGCGGCAAGTCAGGAAAGCCCTCGTTTCGAATCGTCAGGCCTTGAATGTCATGGTGATAGGCGCCGCCACTTTCCCTGGCTACCAGGTCCTTGACGAGTTGCATGTGGAAGGTGTTCCGCTGGACCGTCTCTTCGTCCACCTAGGCCATACCAAACCGTCCTCTAGCCACAAACACCCGACCGTGCGCTATCACCCCATGCTGCACAGCAAGATCTATTACACGGAGCTTCCCGGAGAGCAGGCGTGTGCCTTCGTCGGTTCGCACAATCTGACCGCCTTCGCTCTAGGCGGGCTCAATGGAGAGGCCTCGGTGATGATTGAGGGCCCGGTGGCATCTCCCGAGTTTCAGACCGTTCGGGACCATATCACCGAAGCTCGGCGGCAAGCCGTCACTTATAATCCGGGGATGAAGGATGCACTAGCATGGTGGACCCGAGAGTTCATCGATGGTCTCGGAGCCGAAGTGAAGCTCCCTGCCGATGCTGTGGCCATTCGCACCATTTTGATTTTCGCAGAAGCCATCTCCAGCGATCGTCCCAAGCCCGGAGACCGCATCTATTTCGAAATTCCGCAAGGAATAGAACAAATTGATTCGATGAAGACGGAGGTGCATCTTTTCCTTTTCGACAAGCTCCCGGCCACAACCTGGGGCGCTCTCGAACTCGCCTCTGCCGCAAGGTCGAGCTACACCTGCATGACTCGCGCCGTGGAGAACGGTCAGGGGACTCGCGAGATCGAGGCGAATTGGCAGATTCAAAATGCCGGGCGAACCACTCTCGTCGAGGTACAGGGCGGAGTGCTGCGTCCGCAACCCAATTCTGGCATCCAGCAGGTCTGCGCCGAGATCAGCGGCTCTAGTGTTATTCCATTTCAATACCTGTTCGAGAACGCCCGCAAGAAGTGGGACCCTGAATATGTCGGAAATGAAAGTCTCGACCCCATGGGATCGTCGGCCAAAGCAGTCGAGCGCTGGCGGGACACCGACGATTCCTACGGTATGGACGGTTGGAAACTCGTCAAAGGTCTCGTTCCTCGAGACATGGGTAAGGGAGAGAAGGATCAGGAGGCGTTGAATCTCGCGGCTCCTGATTCGGGTTCATTCATCCTGGTTGCGTTGGGGCGGCGTCCCGTCCCGAAGGTGCCTGTTAGTGAGATTGCGCAACCGGGGCTTTTCAATGATTGAGATCCAATTGACTACGGGTTATCTAACTATGAAGGTTTTGTGAAACGCCCATCCAACACGCCATCTAAAAAGTCGGAGCCGCGCCCGAAGCGCGAGAGAACATCGAACTTCGAACGAACAACATTGAACATCGAATTTAGGAGAATGACTCAATGCCGATTAGCCGGCAGGTGAGGACGAGCTTCGGCGGGATCATCGACTTGTTGGCGATCGCGCCAGAGACAAAGAAAGGATACGCAATGCGAAAATTGTGGTTGATTAAAAACCACACTGCGGTAGCGTGGTTCGAAACCAACCACACAAACAACATGAAATTTGGAGATTATGCAAAGGATCGGCGGATCGCGGCGGGCCAGACCTTGCGGAGTTTTTGCCGCGATGCGGCCATCGACCCGAGCAACTGGAGCAAAATCGAGCGCGGTGTGCTGCCGCCACCGGATGATGCGGAATTCCTGAGCCGGATCGCAGGCGTTCTTACGTTGGGCGAGGACCAACGAGCGGAGTTCGCGGACTTGGCCGCCATCGCCCGTGGTCAAATCCCGGCGGATTTGAAGGACGAGGAGTTGCTTGGCAAGATGCCGGCGTTTTTCCGCGCCATTCGCGGGCAGGAATACACGCCGGAGGATTTTGAAAAGCTCCTGAGCGGCGTGAAGAAATTGAATCAACCTTGAACGAAGCCTCCTCCGATGACGAACGCCGAAGTTTGGAAGAAAGTCGAAGACCTGAGAGCCATGCATGAGATCTTGATGGCGGACAAAATCCCCCTCGATCTGATTTCATTCGTGGAGCTGGAACTCCGCATGGACTTGATTCCCTACGATCTGCTGAAAGCGGACTTCGGAGCAGATGCGGCGATCCTCGCGGACTTTTCCGGCCTCTACATCGATGGCGAGATCTTTGACCGAATCGACCTCGTCCGAGGTGCCCAGTTGAATCGATTGCGGTTTTCCATTGCGCATGAATTGGGTCATTTTTATCTGCACCGTGAGCAGTTCGCGGAAGCAGCGATTACCAGTAGCGTCCATTTGCTGGATTGGCTGAACGAACACAACGGGCGCAAGTATGAAATCGAAAGGGAAGCGAACGAGTTTGCAGGTCGGCTGCTAGTGCCAGCCGCGATCTTGAAGGACTGCTTCGAAAAAATGCTCCCCTCGATGGATGCTCAGTATGGCCGACATATGTGGGTGGCGAACGCCGAGATCCGGAGCAAAGCGGCTGAACTCATTGCGCCTCGTTTCGGAGTTCATCCGATCGCCATCGAAACCCGCTTTGATCGTGAAGGAATTTGGCCATCGCCTTTTTGAGCGGATCGAAGTGTGTTCCCTTTTCAAGCAATGGATGGTGCTTGGGGCTTTCTTCCGGCACCTGCCTTAGAACGTATCCGAGGGTGGTTCTCAGGATGGATATCGTTGCAGACATCCGGGTCTAACGATTCTTCCGGTGCTCGCTGGGCGAATGGCCGTGGCGCTCGCGGAATACTCTCGCGAAATACTGGCTGGATTGGAAACCACAGCGGAATGCGATCTCGGTGACGCTCGCTTCCGGCTGATCCTGCAACAATCGCGCGGCGGCTTCCAGGCGGCGGCGCGTGAGGTGTTCCATCGGCGGGACATTGACGAGCTTGCGACAGAAATGAGCAAAATGCGTGCGTCCGAGGCCGCAGGCTTCCGCCATCGAATCGAGCGTCCATGGCTCGTCCAGCCGGCGGTGCAGGTTTTCGAGAAATAGCAGCACCGTGCGTTCGCTGCCGGCCAGGGTTTCGTCGAGACGCGGGTTGCGTGACTCTAGCAATTCGGCGAGAAGGACAATCAGTTCGTTGATGAGGATCTTGAGGCGCGTCTGGTTGGCGATGCTGTCACCCAGCGCGACGGTTTCATCGATGCGTTCGAAACATCGGCCGATTTCGCGGTTGCCATGCCAGACAGGCTGTTCATTTTGGCGCAGCAGATCGGTGAGGCGTTGCAGGCTGGTTTGTGGAAAGAGCAACCAGTCCGGCCAGTGCCATGGCTGATTGGGGCGGCGCATGCCTACGTCCAAGATTAACCAGGAATAATGATTGGCCGGAACATGGGGGTTGCCGACACGGTGCCGCTGCCACGGGCGGGTGATGGTGAGATCGCCGGGTTTGAGTTGATAGAGTTTCTTGTCGACACGGAACGGCAGCGATCCCGCGGCGAGGTGGCCGATTTCGAGGCCCTCGTTGCAATGCCAGTCGAGGCCCCAGTCCTGGTCGAAGGTGGCGTTCCAGTAGCCAGCCATGAGGATTTCCTTGAGATCGTTTTTGGGCAATCGGGTGCCGGGATAGCTGCCGCGTCCAAGCGCCGCCAGCCGCAGGTCGCCGCGGGCGGAGGCCGCCTTGAGCGGTTCGCAGGTATCCGCGTGGTAGAGTTCGCTTGCGCTGCGGAACGTGGTGCGGAGTTTCATGCCTGGATGTGTAATATTTACCAGTGAGCGACTTTGCAAGATTGGAGATGCGGCGGACGCTATGTTTCGTTCACTCATGCAACGAAGCGCTCGCATTTTCATTGGTTTTGCCGCCTTGTTCGGCCTTGCCGCAGGCAGTGCTGTGGGAGCCGATGCCAAGTTGCGGGTGCTCATCCTCAGCGGCGCGAACAATCACAATTGGAAGACCACCACGCCGGCGATCAAGGCGACGTTGGAGGAATCCGGTCGCTTTGAAGTGGACGTCGAGGAGCGTGTGATGGACATGAAACCCGAATCGTTTGCCCCGTATGCGGCGATTGTGAGCAATTTCAACACCTTCGGTAAAGATGCCCCGGCAAAGAAAGAGTGGGATGCGGCGACGAAGAAGGGATTCCTCGATCACATCGCGAAAGGTCATGGTCTCGTCATCGTTCATGCCGGCAGTTCCGTGTTTTACGATTGGCCGGAGTTTCACCAACTCGCCTGCGGGACTTGGAAGGACGGCACATCCCATGGAGCGATCCACGTCAACCGGGTGTCCTTCAATGACCCGGACTCACCAATCACCCGGGGACTGGAGCCATTCTGGATCCGGGATGAGTTCTGGCAGAAAACCCTGATGACTCCCGCTGCCAAAGCGCTTGGCAGCGTGACACCGGACCCCGCCTTCAAAGGCAGCGGCAAGCCGGAGAACATCCTCTTCTCCACCGAAGCCCGAGGCGGACGCGGCTTCGCCATCATGCTCGGGCATGATGCGCTTGGCATGAGCAACCCCGCATGGCGGACGCTGCTCCAGCGCGGCACCGAGTGGGCTGCCTGCGGCAAGGTGACCATTTTGCCTTCCGGCGATTGGCCCGCCACCAAAGAGGATGCCGAACGCATGGCAAAAATCCGTCCCTGAACCCAAACAAAAACGATCCTAGATACCATGAAAATCGGCTGCTTCGCCCTCATCCAACCGTTCTCGCCCATGCGGCGGCAATTCGAACTCATCCGCGAACTCGGCTTCGACTACGCGGACCTAACAGACAACCACGACGGCGCCACGCTCGGCACCGAATACGGCTTCTCCGCCTCGTTCAGCTTGGATTCCCATCCGGCGACCATTCTCGACATGGTCAACGAGTTCGGTCTCACGCTCACCAGCGTCTGCGCTCACGCTAATTTGTTAGATCCGGCCTCGCCGGACCGTTACGGCACGGCGGAGATCATCAAGGCGATCAAGCTCGCCCATTTTCTCGGCGTGAAGCAGGTCATCACCACCGAGGGCGACTCGAAGACGGACTTCGGTCACCACCTCACCGACGACCAACGGCTCTTCAGCATCCGCGAGAAACTCCACGAGCCGATCCGCTGGGCGGAAACCTTCGGCATCGAGTTGTTGTTGGAGCCGCACGGCATCCTCACCGACACCGTGGACGGGATGTCCCGCATCCTCGACGCGCTCGGCCACGAGAAAACCGTCGGCGTGAATCTGGACACCGGCAACTCATGGCTCGGCGGTGGTGATCCACTCCAGTTTGTGAAAACCTTCGGCTCGCGCATCAAGCACGTGCATTGGAAGGACATGCCCGCCGAATGGATTCCCAAGCGCGGCACGCAGTTCGGCTGCGGCATGGGGCTCATTCCGCTCGGCGATGGTGTCGTCGACATCGAGCCGATCGTTAAGGAGTTGCTCGCACAAGGTTTCGACGGCCCCACGACCTTGGAAATCGCCGGCGAAGAGGCGGTGAAAGTTTCCGCGGAACGCCTCCGCAAATGGTCCAGCGAATAAAACTCAAATTCCAAATCACTCATGAACTCAAACCATCTCAACAGCCGCCGCCAATTTCTCGGCGGAGTCATCGCCGCAGCCGTGGCCCCGCAATTCATCCCCAGCCGGGTGCTGGGTCAGGAAACCGCTCCGGGTCGGACCATCCGCCTCGGCCACATCGGTGTGGGCGGGCAAGGCACTAGTTTGCTCCAGAATTTCCTCGCGGTGAAGGGCGCAACGAGTGTCGCCATCGCCGATCCGTTTCAAGCGCGGCGCGAAGCGGCGGGCAAGCGCGTCCTCGCATCGCAAGGCCACGAGCCGAAGCTCTACAATGATTTCCGCGAGCTGCTCGCCGACAAGTCCATTGACGCGGTGATCATCGCCACAGCCGACCACTGGCATGTCCCCATCGGTCTGGCAGCCGTGCGGGCGGGCAAGGATGTTTATATTGAAAAACCGTTAGGTTACACGCTCAACCAGAACCGCGCGATGTTGGAGGCCTGTCAGAAGGAAAAGCGAATCTTCCAATACGGCACCCAGCAACGCAGCCAGGAAATCCTCAAGCGTGGCGTCGAGCTGGTCCTCAACGGCTACATCGGCGATCTTCAACGCATCGAGGTCTGGGCACCGGCTGGTAATGGCGGCGGGTCACTCGTGGAAATCCCGGTGCCGGACGGCTTGGACTACGATCTATACATCGGCCCAGCGCCGATGAAGCCCTGCAGCAAGGACCGGATCACCAGCCCAGCTTCGTGGTTTTGTTCCGATTACTCGATTGGCTTCATCGCCGGTTGGGGAGCGCATCCGTTGGACATCGCGATATGGGGCCAGAACTATGACCAGCAAGGTCCGGTTAGTTTTCGCGGCACGGGGGATTTTCCAACGCCCAATGGCTTGTTCAACAACTGCGCCACCTGGGATGTGGAGATCAAGTTCGCCGGGGGCATACCGATGCATTTCATGAGCACCAATCACGCGCAACCCATCGTGAGCAAATACCGGAACAAGGTTCCGGGTGATGGCACCACCTTCTTCGGTTCCAAGGGTTGGGTAAGTCTGAACCGCGGAGGAGCGGAGGCCAGCAATCCCGAGTGGCTCAAATTGAAAGAATGTGAAGGCGACAAGCGCGTGCTCTATCGGAATAATTACTACGCATCCTTCGTCGAGTCCGTCCGCGAGCGCACGCCGTCCATCGCACCGATCGAAGATGCCGTGCGTTCTGACGCTTTCAGTCACCTCTCATTGATGGCGATCAAGTCCGGGCAAGAAGTCGTATGGGATCCCAAAGCCTATCGCATCATATCGCCGGAGTCCCTCAATGAACGCATGGGCCAACCGGTGCGTGGCGATTGGAAACAAAGCTGACGCATTAAGTGTCGGCTCCCTCAGCCGAGGCTCTCGATGCGGAATACGACGGGCTCGCTGTTGATGCAATCGAGCTTTTCCACCTCTGCGAGCGCGTCTTGGAGTTTTCCGAAGGGGCAAGTGTGCAGCAGGAACACCATGTCCACGAATTCGGCGTCCGGATTCGCGGGGTTCACCGGCGAGTGCGTGCCGGAGATGCCGATTCTGTGCTCTGCTAGAATTTTCGCGATTTCAGCGATCACGCCCGGGCGGTCGGTGACGTCGAAGCGCACGTAGTAAGCGGTGGAGGTTTCGCGCACCGGCAGCACATGGCCATTTTCGCGGTAAGGCAGGAACCCGCGGTGGCCGGAAGCGTTTCCAAGCGCACGCCCGGCTTCCACCAAGTCCGCGACGACTGAGGACGCGGTGGGGTCCTGGCCCGCGCCGCGGCCGTAAAATAGCGATTCGCCCGCTGCGTCGCCATGCACGGCGACGGCGTTGAATACGCCATGCACGGAGGCGAGGATATTGGATTTCGCGATGAAGGAGGGTTGGACGCGGATCTCCACGGAGCGGTCCGGATGTTCTCGAATCACCGCTAACAGTTTGACGACATAGCCAAGACTCTTGGCGAAATGGATATCCGTGGGACGGACTTGCTCGATGCCCGAGACGTGGATCGATGCAGGATCGATGGGAAACCCGTAGGCTAGCGTGGCGAGCAGGATCGCCTTGTGGGCGGCGTCCCAGCCATTCACATCGAGTGCGGGATCGGCCTCGGCGTAGCCCAGCGCTTGGGCCTCTGCGAGGGCGGCTTCGAAGGTCAGGCCGGCGTCGGTCATGCGGCCGAGAATGTAATTGGAGGTGCCATTGATGATTCCGGAAAACGAAAGGATCCGGTTGCCGATGAATGAATCCTGCACCGTGCGGATGATCGGGATGCCACCCGCCACGGCAGCTTCAAAATGGATTGGCGTGTTGGTTTCCTTGGAGAGCGCAAACAATTCGACGCCGCGCTCAGCGAGCAATGCTTTGTTGCCGGTGACGACAGGTTTCTTGGCCCGCAAGGCGGCTGCGACGATTTCAAAGGCATCAGTCGTGCCGCCGATCAATTCGACGACAATGTGCACCGCCGGGTCCGCCACCAAGGCGCGCCAATCCGTGGTGAACATCGCTGCCGGGACTTCACCGATATTGGCACGGGCTTTGGCGGGATCGCGGACGAGAATCTTGGCGATGTGCAGTTGGACACATCCACCGGTGCGGCCGGTGATGAGTTCACCATTGCGTTCCAAGGTGTTCCAGACGCCGGAACCGACGGTTCCGAATCCAGCCAAGCCAATGCCTAAAGATGAGCAAGCGTTCACGAAGCGAAGTGTGCCCAACCGCCGCAGCTTCTCCAAGCCGGAAGCACGGGAAATTTCAGGATCAGTGAATGACCCCGAGTTTCCGCTCCGCTTCCAGCCAGTCGTTGTGGGAATCTCCGGGAAGTCCATTCTCGACGCGGCTGCGGTAGTTTAAATAGGCACCGCGTGCGATTTCATCGAGGCTTGGCTTCTTTGAGGCGGCCTTGGGAGCCTTGGGCGAGGGAGCGGAGGCGGGCTTTTTCGCGGCAGTTTTGGTCGCCTTAGGTGCGGCAACGGACGCGACCTTCTTCGCGGCGATCTTGGTCGCAGCTTTTTTCGCAGCGGGGGCAGCTGGCGATTCAGGGGCGGTTTTGGTCGATTTTTTCGCGATCTTTTTTGCAGCCATAATTTTATTTAGGTTGAATTAGGGGTAGCACGCGGGGTGCCAATTGCGATTTTACACAAAAATTCCGATGATTGCCAGCCTATTGCGCATGCGTATAGTGGGCCATGGCCAATTGCTATTCATGGAATGGATCACGGGGAGGGGGGACCTATCGGTTGCCTGGCCCCGAGCATATCGGCTGGTGGGCGGCGCTGGCGATGGTGGTTTCGCTCCTGCTGCATGTCGCGCTGTTTTTCGCTTTGGACCGGATGCAAATCGCGCTGAAATTCGAACAAGCGCGCGAACTCAGCACCGCTAACGTCAACATCCGCCAAGTGGAAGTCCGCCCGATGGACGACTTGGCCCCGGCGGTGCCTGAAGATGTGGTCCAACCGCCTCCCGATTCCGCCGCTTTGCTGGAGGAAATCGAACTCCTCGCAGCACTCCCGAAGGACTTGGAAATCGACATCAAGCCGGACATTGAAGAGGCGCAATATGCCCTGAAAATGAAAAATCCGGCCCCCGAAGGCGATCCCGCCGCCGTGGCGATCGATGTTTCATCCGGCTTGGAAGTGGCCTCCGACCTGCCGGAACTCGGACGCGAACCGGAACACCTGAAACCAGCGGAAATCGGCCAAGTCACCGTGGACCCGGGCGCTGTGCAAATGAATGACGATCTGGGGAAATTCACCGAAGATCTAATCAAACGCGGGGCGAACGGAAAGGCCGATGGACTCACCTCGTTGGACGATCTGTTGGATTTGCCGCCCAATATCCTGCTCGCCAAAAAGACGATGCTGCCCAGCGATCTCTTGTTTGACTTCAACAAGGCGGATCTCCGCGAGAGTGCCAAGGTCGGTCTCATGAAATTGGCTTTGCTGATCGATCGCAATCCGAATCTCTATTGTTGGATCGAAGGCCACACCGATCTTGTCGGTGGCGATGCGTTCAATTTGGAACTCTCGATCCGTCGCGCCGGGGCGGTGAAAACCTATCTGGTCGACTCGTTGCGGATGGATGCCTCCCGCATCAGCACCCGTGGATTCGGCCGTTATCAACCGATCATCACCACTGGCACGCCCGAGGAGCAGACCGCGAACCGTCGGGTGGAAATCCGCATGCGCAAAACTCCGCCGACCCTTGAGCAAGCCGACATCGGCCCTCAAAAAGCCGCCGTGATAGCGCCAGCCGACCCGCCGCCAACTGTGCCGAAAGCGATCATGTCGGCTCCAGTCGTGTCGAAAGCCATCGTGACGCCGCCAACCATCTCGCCGAAAGCGGTCTTGGTGAAGCCGCGTCGCGCTCTGCCAGTGGAAGAAGAATTGGCTCCCGAGCCAGATCCACCCCGCGCAAATCCCATTCCTCAGGAGCTGGAGGCGATCCCGGTCGAGCCCGCGCCGCCAGCCGCTATTTTGCGTGCCGAGCCAGTGGAAGAATGATGTCAAATTTCGAAAATGAAGTGACTCATCCATTGGAGCGCGGAATTCATTCCGCGAGAAACTTCATCGCACGGCCTCGCGGAATGAATTCCAATGCCTTTAAGGATTCGATTCTGATAATTACGTTTCTTGATGTCGGCAGGGAGCGTAGGAGCGGAGAAATTGGCCCGAGTC